>CAYLQA010000019.1:0-57724 GCA_964385695.1 uncultured Desulfobulbia bacterium
CTTTCCGCTGTTTCTATTCTCAACTTTCCCGCTAATCTGCGAAGAACCTTTTTTTATGCCCTGTTTATGCGGCGGAGCTATGGTGTTCGCGGGTCTTGTGGAAAACGATGTCCGGGAAGAGCTCCATGGCGCGGCCTAAGCGCCACTCGCTGTCCGCAAGATAAGAGAGGTGTCCTTCCGCATCCATGGCAAGGTTGCCTTGGTTCTTGGCAGTAAACTCATCGAGTTTTTTCCGGTCGTCACAGGTCACCCAGCGTGCGGTGGCATAGTTGATCCCTTCGTAAATCGCATCCACCCCATACTCGGCCTTGAGCCGTGCCATGGTTACATCAAACTGTAACACACCCACAGCTCCTAAAATATAATCGCTGCCCATGAGCGGGCGAAACATCTGTACCGCCCCTTCTTCGGCCAGCTGGACCAATCCCTTATTGAGCTGTTTGGTCTTGAGAGGATTTTTGAGTATTACCCGGCGGAAATGCTCCGGTGCAAAGCTTGGGATACCGGTGAAACACAACTCTTCTTTGTCGGTAAAGGTATCACCGATTTTGATAGTGCCGTGGTTGTGGATGCCGATGATGTCGCCGGGGTAGGCCTCCTCCACATTGCTGCGGTCCTGGGCCATGAAGATGGTGGCGTTGGCCAGTGAAACCTCTTTGCCCAAGCGGTGATGGCGTACCTTCATACCGCGGGTAAATTTGCCTGAGCAAATGCGGAAAAAAGCGATTCTGTCTCGGTGGGCAGGGTTCATGTTTGCCTGAATTTTAAAGGTAAAACCGGAAAAAGGAGTTTCGTAGGGCTCAACAGCGCGGCTTGCAGTCTCTCGTGGGCCCGGAGCTGGGGCCAGCTCAACAAAGGCGTCCAGCAACTCTTTGACTCCGAAATTGTTAATGGCGCTGCCGAAGAAGACGGGAGTCTGGCTTGCCTTGAGAAATTCGTCAATTTCAAAGGGGTTGGCTGCACCTTCCAGCAACTCCAAGTCCTCACGCAGGGTGTCGGCATGGCTACCCAATAATTCATCAAGCACCGGGTCATCCAGATCTTTGAGCGTAATGCCGTCCTGAGGGCGGGTGTCCTGGCTCGGGGTGAAGATTTGCAGCTCCTTGCGAAAGAGGTTGTACACCCCCTTGAAACCTTTTCCCATGCCTATGGGCCAAGAGAGAGGGGCGCATTCGATCTGCAATTTATCTTCGATCTCGCTCATGATCTCCAAGGGGTCCATGCCTTCGCGGTCCATTTTATTGATAAAGGTGATAACCGGCGTGTTGCGCATCCGGCAGACCTCCATCAGTTTCATGGTCTGGGCTTCAACCCCTTTGGCAGAGTCAATGACCATTAAAGCGCTGTCAACCGCAGTAAGCACCCGATAGGTATCTTCAGAAAAGTCTTGATGGCCCGGGGTGTCCAGCAGATTGATCTCGTAATCACTGTAGTCGAACTTCATCACCGAGGAGGTTACGGAGATGCCGCGCTCCTGCTCGATGCTCATCCAGTCGCTTACCGCATGGTTGTCGGTCTTACGGGATTTTACAGCGCCTGCCATTTGAATAGCACCGCCAAAGAGCAAGAGTTTTTCCGTAAGGGTGGTTTTCCCAGCATCGGGATGGCTGATGATACCGAAAGTACGACGACGTTCTATTTCTTTCTGAAGTGTACTGCTCACTTTTATGCCTTTTATTTTTACATCGCACAGCTGTGTGATCAGGTCACACTACAAGGGCGGGATTTTGCTATGATTTGTTCCGTTGGAGGTGCGTATATAACCGAAAAATCATTATTTGTCAGTAATTTCTGTCGCAGATCCTTTGCGTGCTTCATCGTTTTTACTTTGAAAACCCAAAGGACTTGCAATAATTCATCTCTTTGACCTTTCGTTGTTAACGTATTTTTTTTGCAGATGGTCCCTTGGCAATGACTTGATAGTAAAGGGCTTGTTGGGATCCTCACAAAATGATGATGCGACAATTAACCGCATTGTCTGGGAAAGAAAACCATGTATCTTGCTGGTAATGGTAATTTTTACTACTTAACCCAAAGAGAACACAAAAGATGAAAAAAGTTATTTCCGCGCTGGTTCTGGCAACCGTAACCGTCACCACACCAACATTTGCTGCACAACTTGATAGCGGCGAGTCACACCACCTTACCTTCATGCGTGAAGAAGAGAAGCTTGCTCGTGATGTGTACATGACTCTCCAGCAACAATATCCTGATGCGGCAGTATTCTCTAACATCGGTGACAATTCCGAGCAGACCCACACAGATATAGTGCGGGACATGCTTGAGCAGTACGGTCTGCCCGATCCCAACCCCGAAGCCAACAACCTGCCTGCCAGCATCGGCGTGTTTACCGGAGGGGATTACGGTTGGTATTTTACGGAAAAATTTGACCAATTGGTTGCCTGGGGCTCCCAGAGCCTTCTGGACGCTCTCTATGTCGGCGCATTCATAGAAGAACTGGATATGCTTGATATCGTTGGTTGCCCCAAAGTTATCGTGGAAACCGATAATGGAATCGATGCCGGGCAGTGTGGACTCGAATATACCGATGAGGCAGCGCTGCAGACCATGTACACCCATTTGGTAGATGGTTCCAAAAGCCACCTTGTTTCTTATGTGCAAAACATTGAGAACATCATCGGCGTTGGAAACTACGAAGCACAGGTCTTGACCCAGGCAGAGGTTGATGCCATTTTAGGACGGTAAGCAAAGAGGGGGGAAGGTGGCTTTTAACGCCTTCCCCATTTTTAGCTATGAGCTAAGAATGCCGGAGTCACTCGGCACATTGTACACAAAGATTGCTCTCGGGCATGGCCATGATGCGGCCAACGGGGATAGGGTCGCCGCAGTCCATGCAGATCCCGAAATCAGGGTTATCCAGGTTGGCCAGGGCATACTTAAGCTTTACCAACCTGTGTCTTGCCGTATTAAGCGTAGCCTCATTCACACTTTTTGCGTTGATCGCCTCCATGCGGGAGAGCCGACCTATTGCCACGTCCGGAGCAATGGGTTTGGTTAGTTTTTCCAGAGCCGCAATATCCTTTACCGTGGTCTCAATCGCTGCCTGAATTTTTTCTAAAAGCTCTTTTTTCTCCTGTGGTTCCATACCGCCATCCTCGGATTTTGTTCGGAGAAATAAAAAAACGGAGCGCTCAAGCACCCCCGTTTCAATGACTACACTATACCCAAATAAAATTAGGCAAGATCTTTCATGATGGCGTCGGAAACATCCTGGATGGAGGGCTGGCCGTCAACGGAGATGACCTTGGCGCTTCCTCCCGCACCTTTAAAGAAGTTTACAGCGGCCATGGTGCCGGTGTTGTCGTCGTAGTAGATGTCGTGACGCTTATCGATTGCAGTATCGTCCTGATCGTCAGGGCGGGTTTTAAGAGCGCCACCGCAAACACGGCAAACCAACTCGCCATCTTTCTCAACAGGCTTGATTGCGTCAAAGGCGATGTGGTTGGGGTGGTTGTTATCGTTCTCGCACAGACGGCGACCGGTGATGCGCAGCTTGGCAACATCGCGGGGCAGAACGATCTCAACAACGTAATCCAGAGGCATGTTTTCGTCGGCCAGGGCTTTGGCCAGGGTCTCGCCCTGTACCTTATTGCGAGGGAAACCGTCGAGGATCCAACCGCCTTTGCAGTCATCAGCTTTCAGACGATCAAGGATCATGGGGATGGTGATGTCGTCGGGGACCAGGTCGCCGCGATCAATATACTCCTTGGCAGCCTTGCCAAGCTCGGTGCCGCCGCCGATGTTCTCGCGAAAGATTGCGCCGGACTCGATGTGGGCAAAGTTGTATTTCTTTTGAATGATTGCACCCTGGGTACCTTTACCGCTGCCGTTCGGACCAAAAACCAAAATGTTCATAACCGCTCCTTTTTCTATAAGTTTGATAAGATCGTAAAAATACGATCTTATCGAGTTATTACGATGTAACTCGTTATTTTATCATTACGGACCTGGTGCGGCTTTACCTTTTTACGCGTCCATCAATTTTTCATTCCGCAAGAACGGTAAAATGTTTGCCGAACAGGAAGTTGCTTTCTAGGTATTTTCCCGGATACCAGTAGACTTACAGCCGATCGGCTGCAAGAGAATCAAAAGCAAATCGACTATAACCTATAATCCAATTGGCGAGTGATGCCAACAAAATATATGGGTGCCTTTGTTGAGGTGTTTAGCGGTTGCTTGATGATAGGTGAGGAGTGGAATAATGGGGTAGGGGAAAAGCAAAGAGGTAATTAATTCGTTTTGTGCAGTGAGGTACGCCTGTTAGCTTAGGCCTTGTTGTGCAATGAGCAAAATTCCTTGATCAAAAGCCTTCTGGCGGCAAGATCCAGCCGAAAGTAAAAAGGGCTCTGCATGAGAATTTTAATGGCTTTCCTGGGTGTCATTCAACCCCCTTTTGAAGGTGTTCATCGTCACGCCGATAACAACGCCATTTGCATAACTCATCGGTGCATATTGGAAAATACTTGATGGAAATCTGTATCTCTATGCTGTCTGAAGTTTTGCAGCTATTGGATAATATTGGAAAAATACCGCCGAATGTGGTTAGAATAAAAAGTGTTTACATTATTTTGGGGGAGTGACCAAGCTACACGCCATGAAAAAGATTTTCTTCAGCTGTTTATTACTGACCGCCATACTGCTCTTTGGCACTGGGGGCTATATGTGGATTGAGGGAGGCTCTTTTCTCGATAGTCTGTATATGGCGGTTATCACTGTAACCACAGTGGGGTATGGCGAGGTTTTACCGCTGAGCCCACTCGGGAAGAGCTTTACCATTTTCCTGATTTTGATCGGTGTCAGCTTTGTCATTTATATGGTCGGTGATGTGACACAGACCATGGTCGAAGGCGGTTTGAAAAGGTTTTTTGGGAGAGATGTAATGAAGAAAAAGGTCGCGGCCTTGGGTGATCACTATATTGTTTGCGGTTTTGGCCGTATCGGGAAGGTAATCTGTAAAAATTTGCAGGACAGCGGTCTGCCTTTTGTCGTCATCGAAACCGACCATCAGGCTCTCAATGAGATTGATGAACTCGGCTATCTGGGCCTTGAAGGCAATGCCTCGGATGACGAAATTCTCATATCGGCCGGAATAAACGCTGCCAAGGGGCTCATCGCGGTCGTCTCTTCGGATGCGGATAATGTCTATATCATACTTTCCGCCAAAGGGTTGAACCCCAACCTGTTCACTATGGCCCGCTCAAGTGGCGAGGGCGGCTCGGAAACAAAACTGCTCAGGGCAGGGGCGGACAAGGTGATTTCCCCATATTTTATCGGGGCCTGTCGTATGGCCCAGTTGGTAGTACGGCCAACGGTTGTTGATTTTCTCGACCTGACTGTCCATGGGGGTGAACTTGGCCTGCGCCTTGAAGAATTACGTGTTTCCAAAGATTCGACATTCGCCAATCAAAGCTTGATGCACTCGGGGATCAGGAAGCAGTTTGACCTGATAGTCGTGGCAATAAAGCGTGATCACGGGGAGATGCTTTTTAACCCCACTCCCCAAAGTGAAATCCTGGCAGGGGACATCCTTATCGTTCTCGGAGAGCACGCTCAAATTACAGAGCTTGAAAAGCTGTTATGAGTTCGCTAGGATAATAAAAGGATATTAGGCAGTTACAGTTTTTCTTTCAGCAACCGATACGCTGTTTGTAAAAAGACTCTTTTTTTAGATGACGCATATAATGATTTTCTGCAGGTGTTGGTAGATTCCCATGGCCAATGAACAAGCTCTAAAGGGTGTTGAAATCCATGACGGGACCTTTATTTTGAAGGTAACGAAGGACCGCCTGCAGGCCGTTGTCACCCCCAAAGACATGAAGGCAAATGCCAAGCTCGATCCTGAGCGGTTGGCCAGAGAACTCAAGGAAAACAACATAGAGGCTGTTCTCCTTGCCGATTTGGAGCCTGTTGGTGCCGGCTCACTCTGTGTTGCCAAAGGTGTCCCTCCGATTCAGGGGGAAAACTCCAAGGCCAAAATGCATGTCAAGCCTGCCATGGTTCATGTGCCCAAGCGTAAAGACGCCTCCACGGACATGGTGGATTTTCGGGAACTGGGTTCCATTGTCAATGTTGCCAAGGATCGATTGCTGCTGGAAAAAATTCCCCCCACTCCGGGAGAGGCCGGCAAGGATGTCTTTGGCGCGGCAATCCCTGCCAAGCCAGGAAAAGACCGGAAGCTTAAATATGGCAAGGGGGTCTATCTCTCGGAAAACGAGATGAAGGTTTTTTCCAGCCTGGACGGCAAATTTGTCATGGCCGAGGGCAAACCATCGGTTCATGCCGAGCATATTATATCCGGCGATGTTGATCTCAAGGTCGGCAATATTGCCTTTGCCGGCTCTCACATTACAGTCAATGGCGAGGTGTTGCCCGGTTTTAACGTCAAGTGCCGGGGCGACATCACGATTCGCCAGGGTGTGAATAACGGCTTTTTGATGGCTGGTGGGAATTTAGCCATATCCGGCGGTGTTGTCGGCGAGGATTCCGTGCTGCGGGCCAAGGGCGATATCAATGTGGATTTTGTTGAGAACGGGCCAAAGATCGAAACTGCCAGCTCTTTATTTGTAAACGACTTTCTGGTTCAGACCGAGGCCAAGGTTGGCAAAAATATCCTGGCCACCAAAGGCAAAGGGACCATTATTGGCGGGAAATTCACCATTGCCGGTTCCATGCATGTGAAAGAGCTGGGGTCCGATGCCGAGGTTATCACCGATATCAGCGTAGGTATTGTTCCCTCTCTGCAGGCCAAAAAGCAACAGCTTGATGAGGACATGCAGCTCTGGTCCGACCGCATGAACGAGATCATCAAAAATATCAGCGCCCTGGAGAAGATGAAGAAGGAGGGAGGCGGCAAGCTGCCTGAGGATAAGGCCGCCCTGCTTACAAAATGCCAGACTGCCATGCCCAAGGCCATGGACAAGGTCAACCAGCTCACCGAGTCAAGTGCAGCATTGGAAGAGGATCTGGAGAGGATGGTCAATGAGTGTGTTTATGTTTATGGCACCCTCTACCCTGGGGTCATCGTCCGCCTTGGCAACGTGTCCCGCACAATCAGCTTGGAGGAGCAGCAGGTGGTCGTTACCTTTGATAAATCCTCCCAGCAGATCCTGGTCCGCAAGATGACCGACAAAGAACGCAACGAGATGCCCGCGAATTACTAGTTGCAACCTGAGAGCTAAAAGACCTTTTAGCCACGAAATCCACGAAAAAACACGAAAAGTAAATGAATTTAAAAGAGTTAGGGTGCTATAGATTTGCACTACTACGGTTGTAGGCTATAGTTTTGCTATGCGGACAACCGTAGTTGGGTGAAGATATGGTGCCATAACTCTTTTAACAAGGTAACAGAGCCAGCATTTCGCGCACGGCCTGATCCAGCCCGACAAAGATGGCCCGGGCCATGACCGCATGGCCGATACTGAGCTCCTCAATGGTTTCCAGCTCTGCAATCCGCTGGGTGTTAAGGTAGTTGAGGCCGTGTCCGGCATTAACCCGTAACCCCGCCTCATATGCCTCTTCCGCAGCCGACTCTATCAGCTCAAACTCTTCATTTTGTTCCGCTTCTGAAGTTGCATCGCAATAGCGGCCGGTATGAATTTCTACAAAGGTAGCGCCCACATCCTTTGAGGCCTTGATCTGTTTGGAGTCGGGATCGATAAACAGGCTGACCGGAATGCCTGCCTTGGTCATCTTGGCAATGGCCTCTTTGAGCTTTTTCTTTTGCCCGGCCACATTGAGCCCGCCTTCCGTGGTCAGCTCTTTGCGTTTTTCCGGCACCAGAGTAACCATATCCGGCTTCACATCCAGGGCAATGTTAATGATCTCTTTTGTTGCGCCCATTTCAAGATTGAGCTTGGTTTTTACCGTCTGCCTGAGCAGATAGACATCCCGATCCTGGATGTGCCGCCGGTCTTCACGCAGATGGACGACAATGCCCTGGGCTCCTGCCAGCTCACAAATGCCTGCGGCAAGTACCGGGTCTGGTTCATCTATCCCACGGGCCTGCCGTAAGGTTGCAACATGATCCACATTGATAGCCAGATGTAACATACGTCCTCTCCTCTCTTCTTCTGCCAGGCGAACAAGGAGTTCTTGCTCCTCGGCCAGCATTATTTTGGCATCCTCTTCCGAGCGTTCATGGTCATGGCCAAGAAGGTGCAAGAGGCCATGTATAAGAAGGATGCAAACTCGTTTGTGTAAGGTGATTTTATCGCGATGCGCTTCTTTTGCTGCGGTATCAAGGGAGATAATCACATCTCCCAAGAGTTCGTTTTCCGGCCCTTCTCCCTCTTGCATGGCAAAGGCCAGAACATTGGTGGGGCCTTTTTTACTCCGGTAGCCCTCATTGAGTTCGGCCATATGTTTGTCGTCCACCAAGGCAATGCTCAGTTCACGATCACTCACCCCGCAAAGCTTGAGCAAGAGTTGGCCGCGCCGCTCAATCTGCTTCAGATTCACCGGCAGGGGGGAGTTCAGGTCGCAATTAAGAAATACAGGCATGGGCTTTGAATGCGGTTATTTTTTCTTGGTGTTTGGGCGTTTCGTACGCGGGTTTTCCGCCTTGTCGTAGGCCAGGATAATGTGTTGCACCAAGCGATGGCGCACCACATCAACATCGGAAAAACTGTTGAAGGCGATCCCTTTTATTTTTTTAAGTATTTTCGAGGCCTCGATCAGGCCGGACATACGGCGATCCGGCAGATCAATCTGGGTGATATCTCCGGTAATCACGGCCTGGGAGTTAAATCCTAAACGGGTGAGGAACATCTTCATCTGTTCATGGGTGGTGTTCTGCGCCTCATCAAGCAGGACAAAGGCGTTGCTTAGGGTGCGGCCGCGCATAAAGGCAAGGGGGGCGATTTCGATAAAGCCCTGGTCCATGAGGTCCTGCACCTTTTCCAGGCCCAGCATATCGTTGAGTGCGTCATGCAAAGGGCGCAGGTAGGGGTTGACCTTTTGCGCCATATCTCCGGGTAAAAAGCCGAGCCGCTCGCCGGCCTCAACCGCAGGGCGGGCCAGGATGATCGAACGTACCTCCCTGTTGACAAAGGCGGAAACCGCCATGGCCACGGCAAGGTATGTTTTGCCGGTCCCGGCCGGACCGATGCCGAAAACAATGTCGTTGTTGCGGATATTGTCAATATAGAGCTTCTGGTTGAGGCTCTTGGGGGAGATCACTTTCTGCTCGGCTGTAATGTAGACCTGGTCGAGAAAGATATCTTTCAGGTTGGCCGAGGGAGAAGATTCCAGAATACGCAGGGCATAGGCCATATCGGGGGGGTAGATGGGGTAGCCTGCCTTAATCAACTCCTCGACTTTGATGAGTACCGAGGCTGCCAAATCAACCTCGTGAGCCAGGCCGGAGAGCGATACCGTTGCTCCACGCACCTGAATCTTGACACCCGTGGCTTCTTCAATGGTAGAAAGATTTTTGTTGAGATCACCACAAACCGTGAGCGCGGTTTCATTGTCTGAAAATACGACTTGTTTTTTGCTCAAGAAAACTC
Source organism: uncultured Desulfobulbia bacterium (assembly GCA_964385695.1). Lineage (GTDB taxonomy): Bacteria > Desulfobacterota > Desulfobulbia > Desulfobulbales > Desulfurivibrionaceae > CAYLQA01. The sequence continues at coordinate 9,528 of CAYLQA010000019.1, forward strand.
TCCTGGTTTGCGGATGCGTCTTACTTGTTTTGGGTCAGAGCTTTATCGATCATCTTCTGCATGGCTGGCACACTACGGTTTTTGAGACTCCAGCCGTTAATGAAGATGGCAGGAGTTCCTTTTACTCCAATTTGACGGGCGGCCCGCATGTCGCGTTCAACCTGTTTGCGTACCTCCAGGCCCTTCCGGTCCTGGTTAAAGCGGTTGATGTCAAGCTGCAACTCCTTGGCAAATTCCAGGTATTTTGCCTCGCTGAGAGTTTTTTGGTTTTCAAAAAGCAGGTCATGGTATTGCCAGAATTTCCCCTGCTTGTGCGCTGCCAGCGCTGCCTGCGCGGCAGGCAGCGCTTTTTTGTGAAAACTCAAGGGGAACTGTTTGAAGACGATCTTTACTTGATCCGGGTAGAGGGCCAGAATCTCCTCAAACAGGGCGCCGACCTTGCTGCAGTAAGGGCACTCAAAATCGCTGAACTCAACGATCTCCACCTTGGCCGTTGCCGAACCAAGGAACGGGTCGCCGCTGGTATTAATCTCTACGGAATGCTCGATGAAAATTTCTTGAATTGTGCCGGTCTTGCTGTTGCTTAAGAAAATGCGTTCCGGGATGTTGGCCGGTTCCAAACCGGCTGAGGCGATGCGATCCATGTTTGGGTCAACATTGACAATCTCATTGACCCGTCCGTCTGTGGAAAGAATTTGCAACTTGCCGCCTTTGTTCAGAACATAGAGCCATATGCCGTCAGTGGATGCGCTCACGTCAAGGGGGGAGGCCGCAGCCTTATATGTTTTGCGTACCGTAGTTTCGACTTCGGCAAAGACAGGCTGAACTATGCAAAAAGTCAGGGCCAGAACAAGCAATGCGGATTTAAAACGGTGAAAGTTGAGCATTGATCTCCTCGTAGTTTTGGGTGGCTGTCTATAGATTGGCAATTTTAAGACACCCGCTAGGGTATTTTGTTCCTGAACGAAATCAAAAAAAACAAGTCAAGTGAAACAGTTAACCATTATATCTTTCACATTTTTTTGTGCAAGCAGCCGGGAGCGAAATAGAAGTTATTTTTTCAAGGCCTCGGCTAACAAAAGGGCGGGGTGAGTGACCTGTACAGCCTGTGCACTAAAGGCCAGTGATTGCCTGAGATGGAGCAGGCAGCCGCTGCAGCCGGTGCTGACCGTTTGTGTCGGCTCTGTGGGCATGGCGTTCAGCCAGTGTCCTGTAACCTGTTTGCTGAGATGCGGCTGAGCCAGGGAAAAAAGCCCACCCTGGCCGCAGCAATGCGGGCCGTTTTCCGGTTCAACAAGATCGAGGTTCGGAATCAGCTTGAGGAGTGTGCGGGGCTGGGCTGTTATGTTCGGGCCGAACCGGAGGTGGCATGGGTCATGGTAGAGGACTTTTTGCGCAGGGGATGATGCGGAAAATTTCGCGCCGCTTGCCGGCAAACGCTCACTGAAAAAGGTGGAGAATTCCACCACCTTTGCGCTGAACTCTTCCGCTTTTAAGCGCATGGCATTGTCATCGGCAAAGAGTTCAGGATAGGAGCGCAAGTGGCTGTAGCAGGAGCTGCAACTTGTGAGGATGGTGCTGCTTTGCTCAAACAGTGCAATGTTGCTGCGGGCAAGTTCTCTTGCATTGCCAAGGTCCCCGATGCCAGAGGCTGCCAGTCCGCAACATTGTTGGCCTGACGGCTGCCAAGCTGTAAGGCCGCAAACAGACAGAAGTTCGTGGGTTGCCTGGGCGATTGCCGGTTCCATATAGCTTGCATAGCAGCCCGAAAAATAGCCAATGTTTGTGGGGGGTGACGTTTCCTGTCTAGGTGTGGGCCGTGTGCGAGTGTGTTTTTCACCTTCGGGCGGCAGCCCCAGGCGCAAGCGGAGACCGCTTTCGGCCGGAAGGATTTTGAGCAGGTTTTTTCCCAGTGCGGTGATATTTTTTAAGAGATCCGGCTTATGAAGTACCTTTTGCGCAGCCAGACGCAAAAAGGCGTGTTGCCCGGCTGTACGATTAAGTTGGCTACGGGCTGCGCGAAACAGTTGCGAAGGGTCCAGCTTGCGGGAACACACATCAGTGCAGGCCCCGCAGAGCATGCATTGCGAGAGTATTTCTGCGTAGGTGGCCGAGGCTGCAGCCGGATCAAGTTTTGCGAGCAGGTGCAGCTTGCCGCGGGCTGTAACCGGTTCTTGGCCGGTTGCCTGGTAAAGGGGACAGACCGTGGTGCAGGCCCCGCATTTTGCGCAGCGTTCAGACTTTTTCATGGACCGGCTCATAATGAGTAACGAGTGGCGAGTGACGAGTGACGAGTTAAAAAAAACTTGTCACTGGCGAAGTCTATCGCTGCCACAAAAGGTATGACTTGATAAAGGGGTCCAGATTGCCGTCGAGTACGCTGTCTACATTGCCGGATTCCTGGTTGGTGCGGTGATCCTTGACCAGGCGATAGGGCTGCATAACATAGGAGCGTATTTGGCTGCCCCAGGCGATCTCTTTTTTCTCTCCGGAGATCTCCTCGTGTTGCTCTTTCTGGGCCTCCCTTTCTTTCTCATAGAGCCTGGCCTTGAGCATTTTCATGGCCATGTCCCTGTTGCGGTGCTGGCTTCGCTCATTTTGGCACTGCACCACGATATTGGTGGGCAGATGGGTAATGCGGATGGCCGAGCTTGTCTTGTTTACATGCTGGCCACCGGCACCACTGGCCCGGTATGTGTCGATGCGCAGATCCTTTTCGTTAACGTCTACCTCGATGTTGTCGTCCAACTCCGGGAAGATAAAGACAGAGGCAAAGGATGTATGGCGACGGCCGCTTGTATCAAAGGGGGAGATGCGCACCAGACGATGGATCCCCATCTCCGAGCGCAGTAAACCATAGGCGTTATGGCCTTTGATCAAAATGGTAACGCTTTTGACGCCTGCCTCGTCACCGGGCTGGTGATCAAGGATATCTGTGGCAAAGCCTTTATCCTCGTTCCAGCGCAGATACATACGCAAAAGGATTTCCACCCAGTCCTGGGCTTCGGTTCCGCCCGCTCCGGCATGGATGGTGAGCATGGCATTGCTTGCGTCATGTTCGCCGGTGAACATGCACTCCATCTCAACGGTTTCAATACGGTCATACAGGGCATTGAGTTCTTTGGCCACCTCGTGCTCGGTATCCGCATCCTGCTCACTTACGGCAAGCTCAAGAAGAAGTTCTGCCTCTTCCAATTCGGCATGGCACGACTCCCAACCCTCCACGGCATTTTGCAGGCCACCCTGTTCTTTCTGGACCTTCTGGGCCTCTTCCTGATTATCCCAAAAGTTGGGGGTGAGGGTGAGCTGCTCAAGCTCGGCTATACGCTCTTTCTTCTGATCTAATTCAAAGATGGTCCCGTAGGGTGAGAAGGCGAGCCTTAAGGTTCTGTATTTTTTGTCTGAGCTCTGCGGACATGGGAACAACTCCTTTATGTGAAATCGTTAAAGATACGTTTTTTTTGTTTTCTTGCCGCCACTCCCAAAAGAAGAGTGAACACAAGACAGGCAAGGGGAAAGAAGTGGCCCCAGCGTACATAGGTTGTGCTTTTTTTAATAACCGGTAGCTTGCCGCTCCCGACAAAAGGGCTGAACAGTTGCGAGCGTTGTGAGATCCTGCCACCCGGGCCAATGAAGCAGCTGATGCCGGTATTTGCTGCCCTAGCCAAACTGCGCCGGTTTTCCACGGCCCGGAAAACAGCCATGGCCAGATGCTGGTGTGGTGCGCTTGACCTGCCGAACCAGGCATCGTTGGTAATGTTTACCAAGAGATCCGCCCCCTGTTTTACCTGCTCTCTGGCCAGGTCCGGGAAGATGGATTCAAAGCAGATTAATACCCCAATTCTAAGCTTCTGGCAAGCAAGCGGAGGCTGTGGTTTGCCCGGTGAAAAATCGCCCAAGGTCTTTACTACAGGAGAGGCAAAGGCGAGTATGGAGCGAAAGGGAATGAACTCGCCAAAGGGCACCAGGTGCTGCTTGTCATAGCGGCCCTTTACTCGACCGTCCGGAGCAATAAGAAAGGCGGAGTTAAAGTATTCAACTCTGTTTCCAGTGGCTGTTGGTTGGCGATGCGGGGCTCCGGTAAGGAGCGGTATTTTATAGGGATAGACAAGGTTGGCCGTGACAGTGGTAAAGAGCGGATGCCCCATGGGGTAAAAGGGCAGGGCTGTTTCCGGCCAGATAAGAAGCTCGGTGTTCTCTTGCTCTATGGCCTTACGGCTCAATTTAATATAGGTATCAATGGTCTCCTGCTGGACGGAGGGCATCCATTTTTTATCCTGCCCAATATTGCCCTGGACCACGGTAACCCTGGCCGTTTGGCCCAATCCCATGGCAGTGGCCAACCCTTTCCACTGCTGCTTGTTGTAGCTGAAGAAAAGGACAAGGATCGCGATGGACGCCAGCAGGCTGCTGCGCGAAGGGTAATAACTGGAGCTGGCTGTAAAACGGTGCAACAGGCTGGAGAAGAGGCAGTTTACAAGCACAATGATGAAGGTAATGCCGTAATGGCCGAAAATGTCGGCGGCCTGAATAAACTGCGGCAATGAGTACTGGGTATAGGCAAGGTCAATCCAGGGAAAGCCGGTGAGCAGTTTACTGCGGATAAAGTCCAGGCTGACCCAAAGGACCGGGGCCCAGAGAATGAGCGGCAAGGTGGAGCGGCTGAAACGGTTGCCTAAAAAAGCAAAAAGAGCCGTGTAAAGGCTCATGTACAGGGCAAGAAAGAAGAGGCCGGGGACGGCAAAATAAAAGGGCACCTGGCCGTATGTCGAAAGGACAATGATAATCCAATAGAGTAAAGGCAGGTAATAGCACAGGCCAGTGGCAAGACCGAAAAAAAAGGCCCTCTTGGGGGTAAGCAAAGGCAGCCGCAAAAGGAATGGAACAAGGGCCAGCCAGGCGAGCAAAGGAAACTCGACATTACCGGGGGAGGCCAAAAGAAGCAGTAGGGCGGAGAGTGGGGCGCAGAGAGCCCCCCAGCCAAGCCCTTTGGGTGGTGGATTGTTCAGCTCGATTTCAAGGGACATGGAGTGCGGTTTAACCGTTAGTCCGGCTTGCGCTGGATTTTTATGGTGCTGACCCGGCGTTGATCGGCCGAGACCACCTCAAAAACCAGGTCGTTGATGAGCATGGTGGCGCCGGGTTCCGGGACACGGTCCAAAAAGTGAATAACGAGGCCGCCGACGGATTCATAGGGGCCTTCAGGCAGCTCTTGGTCAAAAAACTCTTCAATCTCCTCAATGTCGACTTTTGCATCGGTCAAAATGACATTTTCGTCGATCATCTTCCAGCGCTTTTCAGCCTTGTCGTACTCGTCTCGTATCTCGCCGACAATCTCTTCGACCACATCTTCCAGGGTCACCAGGCCGCGGACACTGCCGAACTCATCCGTGACAATGGCCATGTGGATCTTTTGGTCCTGGAAATCCTTCAGCAGATTGACGATCTTCCTGGTGTCCAGCACGAAAAAAGCCGGTTTTATCAACTCTGCGGCCGCCGGTATGACGGCTGTTTTAAGGCAGTAGGGCAGGAGATCTTTGGCGTGGATGATGCCGACGATGTTGTCCGGCGATTCTTCATAAATTGGAATTCGGGTAAAGCCTTTTTCCGTAATCAGCTCGATAAGCTCATTGGCACTGACAGAAGATTCGGCCGCTTCCACCTCGCTGCGCGGGGTCATGATCTCGCGGACCAATGTGTCCCGAAAGTCCAGAATAGAGGTAATCATCTGACCTTCTTCGGCAGAGATCAATCCCTGTTCTTCGCCCTCGTCAATGATCTCCTGGATCTCTTGCTCGAGTACTTCCGTGCTGTCGGCGGGGCGATTGTCCAGACCTAAAAAGTGTAGAAAGCGTTGAAAGGGCGAGTCGTTTGCGTCTTTAGGAGAGGGTGTGTCCATAAAAGGTATTTGGTACCTATTTTCCCGATGGTAGATATAAGCCGTTTCCGACTCTAAAAAAAATAGCTGAATTGTTTGAAATTATTATTATTGCAAGTTGCATTGGCTAAAGGAATTACCCAAGTGTGTCAAGAAAAAAAATTGACGTTTGTTTGGAAAATCGGTATAAGTGCCACACTTTAAATCATGAACAATAAAGTAAATTTCTTTGCTGACGATAAAAAAGTCAAATTCAATATACCATACGGCTGTATGGTGTTTCAAACAGATTGCTCTTGGTGAAAGAATCGGGTCTTCCTACTAAGGAAAATTCATCCTTTTCATTTGACCAGGAAGCGGGTAAGTACGTTAAAGAAAGGGAATAGCTGATCGAGATATCGTTGGCTCATTCCTTTTGTTTTTATGGGGAAACGGTGGTGTGTGCATTCCCACTGCCCCGCAGACAATACCGAGGGTGAAGTTGAAAGAAAAGGTCTTGATTGCAAATCGAGGGGAGATTGCCCTTCGCATTATGGAGGCCTGTAAGGATCTGGGTCTCGATTATGTGGTGGTCTATACCGCTGCCGATGAGGGCTCGGAGCATGTCCAACGTAACCTGGACAGCACATCCAATACACGCCGAGCATGGCGGGTCTCCAGCTATACCGATCCGAACGATATTCTCGCAGTGGCCGACCATACCAAGTGTACGGCCATCCATCCGGGATATGGGTTCTTCTCAGAGGATTTCCGTTTTGCCCGCCGTGTAACGGTGCGCAACCGGCCCCTTACCTTTATCGGCCCCAACTGGGAGGTGGTCAAAGATCTTGGCGACAAGATCAACACCAAGCGGGTGGCCAATAAACTTGGCATCCCCACTATCCCTGGTACGGACAGCCCCATCTATAATGAGATGGAGGCCGAAGATATCGCCCGGCATCTTCTTGCCGATCAGGTGGAGAGGAAGATCAAGAATCCTTCCATCCTGGTGAAGGCGGCCGCCGGTGGCGGCGGTATGGGTATCGAAGAGGTCAGCCAGATCGAGCAGTTTCGGCGGACCTACCGCCAGATCCAAAACTATGCCAAGCGCCAGTTCGGCGACGGCGGTGTGCTCATTGAGCAATGCATCCGCGATTTCAACCATCTTGAGGTCCAGCTGACCTGCAGCCGCCATGGCGAGCGGGTTCATTTCGGCACCAGAAATTGCACCATCCAGAGTACCGGCCGCCAGAAACGCCTTGAGGCGGCACCGGGTTTTGATAATTCCTGTTTCAATTACGATTTCGATGCCAATGAGGTGCTCGATAAGGTTGTCGAGTATTCCCTCAAGTTGGCCAGCCACGTGCGCTACGATAATGTCGGCACCTGGGAGTGGATCGTAACAAGAGATGGTCAGCCCTACCTCCTGGAAGTAAATACCAGGATTCAGGTGGAAAATGATGTCTCCGCCCGTATCAGCTACCTCAATGATAAGCACCCCAATCTGATTCGGGAGCAGATTCGCCTGGCCCTGGGAGACCGCATTGGTTTTTCCCAGGAGGATGTGGATTTCAGGGGGGCCAGTATCGAGTTCAGGATCGTGGCCGAGGACACCCATCGCGGCTTTGCCCCATGGATCGGGACGATTTCCAATTTTTCATATCCCCAGTATGATTGGTCGGCAGTGTACTCCCATGTGCCCACTGACCGGTCTTACGTGATTCCCAGCGATTATGACCCGAACCTGGCCCTGGCCCTGGTGTGGGGTAAGGACATGGATGAGGCCAAGGAGCGCGGCAGGCAGTTTATATCCGAGGTGGTTATCGAAGGAAGCAATGCCACGGGTGAGCCGATCATGACCAACATCCCCTACCTTATTGAAAACATCGACCGACTTCTCACCTTTTGATGAGTGAAAAAGGCAGAATATAAATGGACGATTTTATAAAACGTATTTTAAAGACGGAAGAACGGATCAACTACCTCACCCAGCTCAAAGAGGGCAGTGAGTGGGGCAACCTCTCCGGCCTTGCCGAAAAGCTGACCCGTCTTAAAGATGATTATTACGATCTCAGCGAAGACAAGATCGGCGAGCATATTCGCAATCTTGAGGACTCGATCTCCTTTTTGGAGGCGCGGAGCGAGGAAAGCCTGACCTCCATGGAGCGGGTACGCATCGTGCGCAGTCCTTTGCGCTTTTCCCTGAAGGATATCCTGGAGAACGTCTACGAGGATTACACCGAGTTGGGCGGAGCCGAGGATGTGAGTATCGATCCATCCATGGTCGCGGCCCGGGCCAGCATCATGCGCCGGGTGAAAAACAAGAACGTCATGCAACAGGTCATGGTTATCGGCCATGAGAAGGGGCACGGCGAGGAGTTTCGCAACGGCGGCAGCAGCAAGCCCTGGGGGAACGAAAAAGCTCTCAGGTATATGCGCGTTGCCGAGACCGAGGGTATTCCCATCCATTTCTTCGTCTTTACCCCCGGTTCCTTTCCGGTGGAGGATTACCCCGGCGCGGCCCAGCAGATTGCAAGAAACCTCTATGTCATGGCCAAGTTGCGGGTCCCCATGATCGCCATCACCTCCGAGGGTGGATCCGGCGGGGCAGAAGCCGTAGGTATGGCAGATACCCGCCTGATGTTCTCCCATGGTTACTATTCTGTCATCTCACCCGAGGGTGCCGCTGCCATTGAGGGCAAGATTCGCGAAGGCGAAAAAATGCCCAAGGAGCTGGTTGAAGCCTGTGCCGAGCGGTTGAATATTACGGCAGAGGAAAACCTCAAGCTTGGGACCATTGACCGCGTTATTTATGAGCCGCCCCTTGGGGCAAAACGCGATGATTTCGGCTTTTTCCGCCAGGTGAAAACAGAGGTCATCCGTGCCACCGATGAGGTGGTGCTCAAGACCAAGAGCTTGCGCGCCTTCAGAGCCTATGAGCTCAAGATGAAAAAGGCCGAGGATTCTTCCGAGGAAGAGCCGCATATTGATATCACCTGGGAGCTTAACAGCGATGAGATCAAACGTCTGCTGGCCCTGCGCTCCAAAAAATATCGCTCCATGTCGCTCATGGGCTTTACCGAAAAGTCCACAGCCTGTTCCGATTTGTGCCAGAAGGTGAAAAAGAACCTGTCCAAGCTTTACTACACCTTTCGCTATGATGTTTTAAAGAGCCAGCACAAGCAGGTGAAGAAGGTGCTGCATGATGTCTCCAGCGAGGGTTCGGTTCTGCTTAAGCATGTTTCATCACCTTTTTCCGCAGCCTATGACTTTATCAAGAAAAAGCCGGGTATGAAGGGCGGGCGCCTTGCCTTGCCTTCCAGTGGCGGTGAAGAGTTTATCGAATTCGGAGATATCTACACCAGCCCCTTGGCCAACGAAGACCGGACCGTCACCTGCCCCAATGCGGAAAAACAGAACTGCAAGGATCTCTGGGTTCCAGACCTCTATGGCGAGTTTTGCGGAGTCTGTGAGACCTGCGGTCATCACTTTCCTTTGGAATATCAGTGGTATCTAAAGCATCTTTTTGACCCTGATTCCATCCGGGAATTCAACAGCGGAATCTCTTCAGGAAACCCGCTGTCCTATCCCGGCTTTGAGAAAAAGATCAAGGCCGCAGTCGAAAAGACCGGTCGCCGCAGCGGGATTATCACCTTTGATGCCCGGGTCATGGGCGTTGATCTGGTGGTGGCCATGCTGTACAGCGACTTCCGTAACGGTACCGTTGGTTCGGCCGAGGGCGAAAAATTTGTCCGCGCCTGCGAGGCAGCTAAGCTGAAACGGCGCCCGCTTTTGGCCTATGTCCACACCACCGGCGGTATTCGTATCCATGAGGGCACCTTGGGTGTGGCCCAGATGCCGAAATGTACCATGGCCGTGCGTGAGTATATTGACAACGGTGGATTGTACATCGTGGTCTATGACAACAACTCCTATGCCGGCCCGGTGGCCAGCTTCCTGGGCTGTTCTCCGTACCAGTTCGCCATCCGCTCCAGCCGCATCGGTTTTGCCGGCCCGCGGGTTATTCGGGACACCACGGGCGAGGATATTCCACCGGATTATCATTACGCCAGAAAGGCCCTGCAGCGTGGGCATATTCAAGGCATCTGGGACCGCCGGGAGTTCCGCAGGAATCTCCATAAATCATTGTTGACCATGGGCGGCAGCAACCTTTATTACCGCTAGGGTAACTTGAAAAATTAGATATTTTGTTCAAGGACAAGGAACGGCAAAAAAGATAAAGCGCAGCATATGAGTCATATGTGAGCATTTTTCTTTTTTGATATGACGCAGTAATCGGGCAAAAGAGCAATTTTTAAAGATGCCCGCTAACTAATGTGAGATAGAACGGTTTACCATGACACAGGAAATCGATTTTGACGCCATAATCAGCCAGTATCGCTCTGATCCATTTGAGTACGTTGACGTACACACCATTCATACCGGACAGATTCGTTTTAAGGTCCGTGAGGATTCGCCGGTGGACGGCACTTCAGGTGAGTGGCACCATATTCCCGGCACCCTGCTCTACGAAATTCTGCGCGAAGGCAACCAAAAGCGGGTTTCTTCCAAGACCAACGGTGAGATTTCCTTTGTGAAGTCTGAGCTTGAGGGACAGTTTGTCGAGGCAGGGGAAAAGATTCTCACCATCAAGCATCCGTTGAAGAAACGGGAGATTATCGAAAGCATCCTGCGTCAGGTCTTGACCCCGTTTGATGCTCCGGAACGGGCCAAGTACTTTTTTTCTTTAGAGTTGCAGTCCAAGATCGACAAGTACGGCCAGCGCGGTGTTTCCATCAACCCAGGTGATGAGATCCTGACCATGTCGTTGATGAAGCGTGATACCCCTGTCTTTTACGAGGGGGAACCCGGCATTATTCACTCCGTGTACTTTAAGCCCGGCGCGACTATGGAGCAGGGTGAGCCCATCCTTGGTATCTGCCCGGAAGAGCGGCTTCCTCTCATCCAGAAGATCATAACCCGCGTCAAGGCTGAATGGGAATAGTAACAGGGACCGTGACGGCTCGAATCGAATAAGCATTGCCTTTTTCCAGACCTTTGAAGACAGCGTCTGATTTATCCCTGAGAATCATTTTTATCATAATTAAAGTATGCCGCCTGCTGCGGAGTCTCGCAAGCTCGCTTACCTGTCGGGAACTCTTGATATCGCACAAGGATAATCAAAATCGTTTCCTCCGTGTTTATGCCCTTCAGGGTGCATCCAGGCCGCTTACAAACGCTCACGGACTCTGTTAATGGAGACCCTTTCCCCTTCCCTCATCCGTCAGGTTATTTCCCAGGAAGACATACCCCGGCGTCTTGCTCTTTTTGATCGAGAGATGGTTGACTCCGTCTACCGTTACGGCGCACCTATAGGCAGCACCGTGGTGCAGTACGCCCGTCATGGTCGTTGTATGGACGAGGCGAAAAAGGCCATTGACCAAGCTGAGGAAGATGGCGGGGCCTTTGCCTCCGGTACAGCATACACTGCCGATGAGCTGACCGAGAGCAAGGGACGTTTTGCCCGCTTTTGGCATGCCCCTCAAGGCGGTATCTGGCTGACCCTGGTCTTGGGTAATACCCTGCTTCCCGAATTTACCCGTTTTTATCCCCTGGCCGCTGGGTTGGCTTGCTGCGAGTTGGTAAGGCAGTATGGCGTTGAGGCCCATGTGAAGTGGGTCAATGATGTGCATGTGGCCGGCAAGAAAATTGCCGGGATATTGACGGAAACCTATCGTAGCAAAAAGCATGGTGAGGAGTTTATCCTCATCGGCATTGGCCTGAATGTGAACAACGATGAGTTCCCCGATGAGCTTGCCGGGATCGCCACCTCCATGAAAAACGAGCTGCACTCCGAGAACGACCTCACCCAGTGTACAGCGCGCTTGCTGGCTAAGCTCTCATGGACCATCGGCCTGTTGCATTATGCAGAGGCCTTGCAGTTGCGGGATGAGAGTGATGACAATCTCCTTTTGCAGCAATGGGAAGCCTTAAGCGACACGGTCGGGCGCAGGGTTTTATTCGGTTACGATGTCCAGAAAAGCCCGCAATTTAAGGCACTGGTCCAGGGCATAGATCCTGGCGGCGGCTTGGTTTTAAAGCACCTCGACGATGGTACAACCAGCGTGGAAAACGCCGGTGAAATCATCTACTGTGACGAGTAGGATAGAGTCCCATGTTGCCCCATGTCAGCGTCATCATCCCTACCTTTAATCGGGCCGCATTTTTAGAGGCGGCCATTGATTCTGTTCTTACCCAGTCTTATCCACACTTTGAATTGATAGTGGTCGATGACGGTTCAAACGACGAAACGCCGGAGATTGTTTCCGCCTACGGCCTGAAACTTCGCTACATTCAGAAAGAGAAAAATGAAGGCCCGGCAGCGGCCCGTAACGTTGGTATTGCAGCGGCGCAACATGAACTGCTCGCCTTTTTGGATTCCGATGACTGGTTTCATAAAGATAAGCTGAAGCTCCAAGTCGCCCAAATGGGGAAGTACCCGGAGATCCTTATCTCCCATACCCAGGAGACTTGGTTCCGTAAAGGCAAGCACCTCAATCAAAAGAAGATCCACCAAAAAAACAGCGGCGATATTTTTCGCCAAAGTCTCCGTCTCTGCGCGGTGGGTATGTCCACCATCATGGTACGCCGCGGTTTTTTTGAATTGGTGGGACTTTTTGATGAAGATCTGCCCTGTTGCGAGGATTATGACCTGTGGTTGCGGGCCAGTATCAGTCATCCCTTTTTATTGGTAGATGAGCCCCTCACCTTGAAAAACGGTGGTAGGGAGGATCAGGTCTCCAGCCAGTACCGCATCGGCATGGATAGATTTCGTGTCCAGGCCATCCTGAACGTTTTGTCAGACCCTGCACTCAGCAAAGAGCAATACAACCTTGCCGCCGCTGAGCTTGTTCGCAAATGTACCATCTATGGCGAAGGCTGCATCAAGCATGACCGCCATGAAGAAGGGCAGGATTATCTTGAAATCGCCGCCCGTTATCGGGAAGAGTAAGCACACCTTGTCCTAGCAACTCCTTGATCCCACATCCTTTTGGTTTGACCTCGTTTTCCTCCTGTGTCTATAATTTTATTGTGTTGAAGGCACAGAGGAAAAGAGTGGGGTTTTTGTCAAAATCAAGGAGTGGGTCATGCTCAAAGAAAAGTTACGGAATTTTGGAATCGCCACCAAGTTGAACGCTGCGATCGTTATCACGGTTTTGGTGATGCTGTTGGGTATGGCCTTTGCCATTAACTCAGCAGTGCAAACGGCTCTTGAGGAACAGGGAACCACCTTTGTCGCCTCGCTGAAAGAGCAACAGTCCAGTGAGGAGAAGTTGCTCAATAAGGGGCTTGAGCAAAAAGGGCAGTCATTCATTGATTTGATGGCCGGTCTGGGGCAGAATCTCATTGTGAATTACGAGTTCGCCTTCCTTGAGCAGATTGTCCAGAATGCCATCAAGGATCCGGATATAGACTATGTCGTGTTCTATGATCAGGACGGCAGGGCGCTTACTGATGCGAGTATCATCACCGAAAGCAAGCTTCAGAAAAAGATCGTTAAGGAGATTATGATCAATGAAGAGAAGGTTGGCTCTGTCGAGCTTGCCCTGAATCTTGCCTCGGTCAGCCAAACCATTAAATATGTGGCCGGGCAAATCAGCAAGGTCATAAGTAAATCCACACAGTCACAGGAAGCAGCGGTTCAGGGTATTGTCACCAATATCGGCATTTTTTCCGCCGCTGTAATTGCCATTATTGCTCTGATCGTTTCTTTCACCATCCGTTTGATTATTAAACCCTTGAAGAACGCTGTGCCTAAGGTGAAAAGCATTGCCTTGGGTGATCTTGACACTGAGATTGCGATCCAGAGTCAGGATGAGATCGGCCAGGTCCTTTCAGCCATGCAGGATATGGTGGGAAATTTACGCGGCACGGCAGTGATGGCGGAGCAAATTTCTACAGGAGATCTCGATGTCCAGGTAGATATCCTTTCAGACAAGGATAAGCTCGGGAAGGCTTTGGATAAGATGGTGGGAAGCTTTCAGGGCACGGCAGACAAGGCCTCTCAACTGGCTCTCGGTGATCTCAATGTCGAGGTCGAGCTTCTTTCTGAAAAAGACAAGCTCGGCAAAGCCCTGAAAAAGATGGTCAAGGGGCTTAAAAGTACGGCCTTAGAGGCGGAGGAAATTGCCCAAGGTAACTTGGAAACTGATGTAGAACTGCTCTCTGAACGAGATGAGCTTGGCCATTCCCTGACCAAGATGATTAATAGCCTTCGAGCTAAGGCGGATGTTGCTGAGCAGATCGCTCTTGGTGATCTGGGAGTAGAGAGTACCATTGAGTCGGATAAAGACAAACTTGGCAAGGCCCAGAGCAAGATGCTCGAAAACCTCAGAGGCATGGCGGAAAAGGCAGAGCATATTGCCAACGGCGACCTTACTGTGGAGATCGATTTATTGAGTGATAGGGATAGTTTTGGCAAATCCCTTTCCCTGATGATTGAAAAACTGCGCTCCATTATCCATGATGTGCGTGTTGCCGCAGATCAGGTCGCCTCAGGCAGCCAGCAGCTTTCCGGCAGCTCCCAGGAGGTTTCCCAGGGGGCAAGTGAACAGGCCGCCTCCATTGAGCAGATATCCAGCGCCATGGAAGAGTTGGCCAGTACCGTGGCCCAGAGTGCGGACAGCGCCCGCCAGACTACCTCCATTGCCACCAAGGCGTCCGGCGATGCTGAAGTGGGGGGGAAGGCAATGAGTCAAACCGTTGGCGCCATGGAGCATATTGCTGAAAAGATTGAGGTCATTGAGGAGATCTCCCGGCAGACGAACATGCTGGCCCTCAACGCGGCCATTGAGGCGGCCCGTGCTGGGGAACACGGCAAGGGCTTTGCCGTGGTTGCCTCCGAGGTACGGAAACTTGCAGAGCGTAGCGCGCTTTCTGCCCAGGATATCCGTGAAGTTGCCACCTCCAGCGTGGAGATAGCCTCCAATGCCGGTATGCTTATTGGTGATATTGTCCCGCAAATTAAGAAAACCTCAGACCTGGTGCAGGAGATCGACGCCGCCAGCACGGAGCAGGCCCGCGGCATTGAGGAGAATTCCAAGGCCATTGAGCAATTTGATAATGTGGTTCAATCAAACTCTACCGTTGCCGAAGAGATGGCTTCAACAAGTGAAGAGCTGACTGCCCAGGCAGGGCACCTGCAGGAAATTATGTCCTTTTTCAATGTTGGGTCCTTTGCCGGGAGCCAGGTGCATGCATTACCTCAAAATGGTGGGCAAAATCTCGCCCCTCAGAATCGGCTTTCCAGCCCTGAACCGGTAAAAAAAGCGGCCCAGGAGCAGCAGGCGCTAGGGGCCAATATTTCTCTTGAGGAGTTGGATAAAGGGGATTTTGAACGATATTAACTCTCTGGAATAAGGCGTTTTCTAAAAAGGGTCTCTCGTATGGGGAGGCCCTTTTTTTGTGATTGACCAACACCTACTGTTTGTTATAGGCTGATTGGGTTGGCTAGGCAGTTGGGCTTGTTTTTCTTAATTAAGCGGTTTGGGGCTCAATCCTATTACGAAAGTAATGGGAAGAAAGGTGTTGAGTTGGGATCTGTTTATCTATTGTTTTTTTCGGTTCCATTCAGCAAATAATTTTCGTCTTTTTGTGCCTTGGTAGTTTTCTGGGCAGCGTAGACACTGCCTGGCAGAAAAAGTACGGAATCTTTTTTAATGAGTTGGTTCCTTAACCTTTTGGTGTTTTCCATTGGGGATGGGCCGAAAACAAGCTAAGGAGGGGTTATGTTTACCACGAAACTCCGTGATGCCGGCATTGCTACAAAGCTCAACAGTACGGTCGTCAGTACCGTGCTCGTCATGTTGCTGATAATGACAGTGGCTCTCACCTCATCAGTAAATTCCGCTCTCACCAGGCAGGGTGACACCTTCATCAACATCCTGCAAAATCAACAGGTGCAAGAAGAAAAATTGCTCAGTAATGGGCTTTCTCAAAAAGGTCAGTCCCTTGCAACCATGCTTGCTGATGTTGGGCAGAACCTGATCCTGAATTATGAGTATGCTTTTTTAGAGCAGATTGTCCAGAGTGCAATCAAGGATTCGGATATCGATTACGTGGCCTTTTACGGCAAAGACGGCAAACCTTTGACTGCTGAAAATGTCGATGTGATGCGTTCATCTCAGCAGCACGTTGTGAAGGACATTTTAGTAAACGAGCAAATGATTGGTAGTGTAAAAATAGGTCTGAATAAGGATGCGGTAAATAAAAATGCTGCCCAGGTAAAACAGCATATAGCCCAGGTTATTGAGAAGGCCAAGCTTGCGGAAGAGTCCGAAGTAAATAGTATTATTTTGAAGATTGCCTTGCTGAGCCTCGCCACATTGCTGGTTATTGGGACTATTGCCTCGCTTTCCATTCGCAAAACAATCAGGCCATTGCAAGATGCCGTGAGCAAGGTGAAAATGATTGCTTTGGGTGACCTTGAAGCGGAAATTGAGGTTGAGAATCAAAATGAAATCGGCCAGTTGCTTATTGCAATGCAGGATATGGTCGCAAACCTACGCCTGACAGCGGAAATGGCAGAGCAAATCGCAACAGGGGATCTCGATGTGGAGATTCAGGTACTCTCCGAAAAAGACAAACTTGGGAAATCTTTGACCAACATGGTGAATAACCTAAGAAATGTTGCGCAAAAGGCGGAGATGATTGCAGCCGGGGAATTGGATGTGCAGGTGGATATGCTCAGTGATAAAGATGTGTTTGGCAAATCCTTGACCATGATGATTGAAAAGCTGCAGTCAATCATCCAGGACGTGCGTATGGCCGCAGACCAGGTCGCCGCAGGAAGTCAACAGCTCAACAGTGGTTCGCAAGAGGTCTCCGATGGCGTAAGCAAGCAGGCCGCCTCCATTGAACAGATTTCTAGCTCCATGGAGGAGTTGTCCAGCACGGTGAGCCAGACCGCGGAAAGCGCCAGACAGACGGCAACCATCGCCAATAAATCCGCCGAGAGCGCCGAGGCTGGCGGTAAGGCGGTATCTGCAACCGTGGACGCCATGCAGCATATTGCGGAAAAGATCGAGGTGATCGAGGAGATCGCCAGACAGACAAATTTGCTTGCTCTAAATGCCGCGATTGAGGCGGCGCGGGCGGGGGACCACGGCAAGGGCTTTGCCGTGGTAGCCTCCGAGGTGAGGAAGCTTGCCGAGCGGAGCCAGTTTTCCGCTCAGGAGATCAGCACGGTGGCCAGCTCCAGCGTGGAAACGGCCATGGAGGCAGGAAAACTCATCGAAGAGATTGTTCCACAGATCCAAAATACTGCTGAACTTGTGCAGGAAATCGATGCCTCAAGCAGTGAGCAGGCAAAGGGGATTGACGAAAACGCCAAGGCCATTGAGCAGCTCGACAGTGTTATTCAAACCAATAATGCTGCTGCTGGCGAGATGGCTGCAACCTGTGAAGAGCTTTCTGCCCAGGCCTATTCACTGCAGGATGCCATTGCCTTTTTTAAGGTGAATGGAGGAGAAAAACAGATCCATTTTCCGTTGAGTGAATCTGAGCGAGTTGAAGGTGGCACGCGGCCTTCGCCGGTGTATAACCAAAAGTTGCGTTCAGAAAAAGAGACCTCGGAGGCTTCGCAATTGCCTGCAGGCGACTGGATGGATATGGGGTTTGAGCGAACATGATAAGTGTGAAACACTGAAATAAACGATAAGCAAAAGGGATTATCCCGAAAGGGATGTCCCTTTTTTTGCGACGTGATTCGGCTTAGGTATTTGTACTGGGAACTGTTGGCTGGCTTTCTTGACTGTTCTTTCCATGCTTTATGGTTTGACATCGCTTTTTTTATTCACCTATACTTTCCTATAAGGCATTTGAAATGCTTCATTTTTTTTGGATTTTGGTGAAAAAAAGATGGAGCAACGAAACTCGCGGATTTGAAGCATGGCAAGCAGTTCATGGGTGGTTTTCTGGCTGTCGTAATTATCTTTGTCGCCTTGGCCGGATATCAGATCAATGAAATGGGGAAAATGACGGACCTGCAGCCTTGAAACCTACAGCAGGTGAACCCGGAGTGAAACTTGACCTTGCAGCGAAGGGAGGCGGGAAAAAGGACCTTGATTTTCATACAGTGATTTCGACCGTTACCAGCTGCCACTGGTAACTGTTAATTGAGGGGGGAACCAATAAACAATGAAGAGAGGGGTAGATGAAAAAGAACATCAGGAATAAAATGTTGTTGGCCTTTGGTGGTGTGGGTGTGGCCTTGTTGCTGCAGCTTCTTGTGACAAGTTATTTTCAATCCCAGGTGGTTAAGTCCGTAAATTATGCGCGGGATAAAGGGTATGGCGGCAATGAACTGGCCATGGAAATCAAGCTCGATGTGATTCAGGTACAGCAATGGTTGACCGATATAAGCGCCACCAGGGCTGCTGAGGGGTATGATGATGGCTTTGCTGAGGCCGAAAAATTTGCAGTGTTATGCCGTAAACATATCAAGGAATTGATTGAGCTCCACCCCGATGACAAAGATAACCTTGAAGGTATCCTGGCATCCTTTAATGCCTTTTATGAAAAAGGCAAATGGATGGCAGGAGAATATATCGAAGGCGGGCCTGAAAAAGGTAATGAAGCAATGGCAGAGTTTGATGCTTTCGCTGCTGATATTGGAAAGCGCTTAGATGAACTGGAAGGAGAGATGGAGGCTGAAGCCTCGAGTAGTATTCAGGCTGCTACAAAATCTATCCAGACAAATAACATCACAAGCATAATCATCACCTTGGCGGTGATAATTTTCACCATCACCTTGGCCATGATCTTTTCCGGCCGCATCGCTGATGCCCTGACGAAGATGGTGAAGCTTGCGGAAGACATTGCTGAAGGTGATCTTGTCCATACGGGAATGGCGGTGGATCGGGAAGATGAGATAGGCCAGCTTGCCAGAGCCCTTGATGCAATGACAAAACGATTGCGTGATACCATTCAGGATGTGCGTATGGCATCTGATCAGGTGGCTTCTGGCAGTTATGAGCTCTCCAGCACCTCGCAAGAGGTCTCGCAGGGGGCGAGTGAGCAGGCTGCTTCCGTGGAAGAGATCTCAAGCTCCATGGAAGAACTCGCCAGCACGGTAGCACAAAGCGCTGATAACGCTCGCCAAACCACGACCATTGCCGCCCAGACAGCGATTGACGCAGAAGAGGGCGGTAAGGTTGTTGCCGAGACCGTTGAGGCCATGACCCATATTGCTGAAAAAATCGAGGTGATTGAAGAGATTGCCCGGCAAACTAATCTGTTGGCCCTGAACGCGGCTATTGAGGCAGCAAGGGCAGGTGAGCACGGCAAGGGCTTTGCAGTTGTTGCTTCCGAGGTTCGTAAATTGGCAGAGCGTAGCCAGGGCTCGGCCCAGGAGATTCGCGGTGTGGCCAGCGCCAGTGTTGAAACCGCAGCCAGCGCAGGGAGAAAGATTGAAGAAATCGTACCACAGATCAGGAAGACCGCGGAGCTGGTTCAGGAAATCGATGCCGCGAGCAACGAGCAGGCGAGGGGCATCGAAGAAAACTCCAAGGCCATTGAACAGTTTGATCAGGTTATTCAAGGCAACAGCGCCGCAGCCGAGGAGATGGCCTCAACAAGTGAAGAGTTGACCGCACAAGCAGCCCGGCTGCAGGAGTCCATTGCTTACTTCAAGGTTGGTGAGACCGGACGTGTGGCGGATGTTGGTTATAGCGTAACAGCCACACCGTCGGGCCAGCCATTGGCATTGCCGCCCCAAGCAGGCCCATCGGCAGAGAGTGGAAATCTTCAAGCCCAAGATGCTCCCGGTGCGCAGATTAACTTGAAGGATCCTCACGGCGGTGATTTTGAGCGCTACTAATTTTGTTTATGAAGATGGAGAAGCACTCCATAATTTAAAGCATGCGGAAAGGGTAGAACATGGCTGAATCAGAATATGGTGAGATATTTCGTGAGGAAGCGGTAGAGTTACTTGAGGAGCTTGAGAGTTCCCTGCTTGAGCTGGAAAGTGACCCAAGCGACCTGAAAATTGTGAGCCGGGTATTCCGGGCCATGCATACCATCAAAGGCTCGGGGGCCATGTTCGGCTTCGATGACATCTCCAGCTTTACCCACCATGTGGAAACGGTACTCGATAAAGTCCGTGATGGCACTGTGCCTGTTACCAAGGAGCTTATCGACCTGACTCTGACCTCGCGGGACCATATTTATGCCCTGCTCGATGCGGCAACCGGTGAAGGTGAAGCCGATGTGGAAGAAGGACAGCAGATTATCGATTCTTTGCAGGCCTTGGTGGGGGGCGGTGCTCCGGCTGAGGCTGCTGCTGAGCCGGAAGTAGAAGAGGCCGTTGCTGAGCCGGAAGAAGAACTCGATCACACTGCCGGTAAGCATGCCCATTTTCGCATCAGTATTCGGCCTTCACAGGACTTCTTTGTGGAAGGCAATGAGATTGAGCAACTCCTTACAGAGTTGGCGGCACTTGGTGAGTCTACGGTTTTTCCCCATGAAAAAGAGGAAAAGGTTGATGCGTCCGGCCGCGAGCTAAAAGGCCACTGGGAGGTTCTGCTCACCACCGACAAAGGACTCAACGGTGTAGAGGATGTACTGGTCTTTGCCGAATCAAGCTGTGAGGTGAGGGTTGATATCGTAGCCGTTGAGGGCGAAGAGGATTTTACCGAGCATAAGAGGCTTGGTGAAATTTTGATTGAAAAAGGTGAGATTTCCACCGAGGAGTTGCAGGAGGTTCTCAGTAAGCAAAAGCCCCTTGGTGAATTGTTGGTCGAAGAAAAATTGGTCACCAAGGAAAAGATCGCTTCAGCCCTGGCCGAGCAGGAAGTGGTCAAGAAGACCAAAACCAAGGCCAAGATCAGCAAAGGTGCCGAGAGTATCCGGGTTGGGGCTGACAAGCTTGATCATCTTATCAACCTGGTTGGTGAGTTGGTTGTGACCCAGGCCCGCCTGACCCAGGTTTCTTCTCAACATGGGGATACGGATTTAGTTGAGCCAGTAGAAGAGGTGGAGCGGCTTACTGCCGAACTGCGCGACTGTGTGCTCAATATCCGCATGGTACCCATAGGAACGACCTTTGCCCGCTTCCAACGACTGGTGCGAGATCTCTCCGCAGAGCTTGGCAAGGAGGTGCAACTTAATACCGAGGGTGCGGAAACCGAGCTTGATAAAAATGTGATTGATCAGCTCAATGATCCATTGGTCCATCTGATTCGGAACAGTATTGACCATGGCCTGGAATCACCCGAGGAGCGTGAAGGACTCGGTAAGACCAGAAAGGGAACCATTCATTTATCCGCCACCCATTCCGGGGCTAATGTTGTCATAACCGTTACCGATGACGGCAAAGGACTGGACCGGGAGCTTATCCGGCAAAAGGCCTTGGAAAAGGGGCTGTTGCGAAGTGAGGATGAGCATACGGACACGGAAGTTTTTAATACCATTTTCATGCCCGGACTTTCCACAGCCCAAACGGTTACCAGTGTTTCCGGTCGCGGAGTGGGAATGGATGTTGTGAAAAGTACCATTGATGGGCTGAAAGGTTCTGTCAATGTTGCAAAAAGTGTGAAAGATGAAGGAACAACGGTCAATATTACTTTGCCGTTGACCCTGGCGATCATTGACGGCCTCTTGATCCGGGTCGAAGATACCTACCTGGTCCTGGCACTTTCCCAAGTTGAAGAGTGCGTGGAGTTGACCTCAAAAGACATTGCCAAGTTTCACGACAGAAGGATGTTGCCGGTAAGGGATCAGTTGGTGCCTTATGTTCGCTTGCGGGATTTTTTCCAAATCCCGGGAGAGCGGCCTGAACTTGAGCAGATGGTCATTGTGAGGATCAATAATGAGAGATTCGGCCTAGTGCTCGATGATGTTATCGGTGAGCATCAAACAGTGCTGAAATCTCTGGGCTGGGTATATCGTAATGCCACAGGACTGTCCGGTTCTACGATTCTCGGTAACGGCGAGGTTGCCTTGATACTTGATGTTCCGGACATCATGAAGTGGGCCCAAGTGGAAGAGCATGAAATCATAGGAAGCTAAGTCTTATTTTATAGATACAACTAAGAAGTTGTACTTCTTGAGGTGATGATGAAGTTTGGAGGAAAACAATGAGTGAACAGCAAGAAAACATCCAGTTGAATACGACCCAGTACCTGACCTTCACACTCCGTGAGGAAGGTTTTGCCGTCGAGATTGCCAAGGTGCGTGAGGTTCTTGATGTAACAACCATGACCCGGATTCCGCGTATGCCCGAGTATTTGAGCGGGGTTATCAATCTGCGTGGGAACGTTGTCCCGGTCATGGACCTCGGCCAAAAGCTTGGCATGGGTATTATTTCTCACACAAAAAACACCTGTATTATGATCGTGGAGCTTGAGATCGAGGGCAACATGGTTGAAATGGGCGTGCTGACAGACTCTGTTCAGATGGTTTTGGATTTACAGTCTGAGGATATTGAGTCCGTGCCAAGAATGGGAACCAACCTCAATACTGAATTTATTAAAGGTATGGGGCGCCAGAGGGATGATAAATTTTTGATCATTCTCGATATCGACATGGTTCTTGCCAGTGAGGGAGAGGCGGTGCTGCGCGACATGGAAGGTGGCGACGTGCCCCAGGCCCCGGTTGAGGCTGCGGCAGAAGCAGCGGTAAGTGCATAAGGGACAGTAAGGAAATAAGTGTTACAAGGTTGCGCCGGATTTTTGTTCATAGCCAAGACACGAAAACAGGCGCATAGCAGTGCTATGTAACTGTTTTCGTAACGCAGGATATGGATAAAAAAACAAGCAAGGTTATGACACTTCTTTTTGCACAGTCCTTAAGCAACAAGAAATTGCAGGTGGTGTGAATTTAGATGACTGGAGCTTCAGAGAATACCCGTGGTGCCTTTGATAAAACCGCGAGCCTTTCGGATCGCGATTTTAAAAAGATAAGCGCATTCATTTATGATGTATGCGGAATCAAATTGCCGCCAATCAAAAAAACCATGCTCTCCGCGCGGTTGCAAAAAAGATTGCGGCGTCTCAAAATTCGAAATTATTCTGAGTACTTTGATTATGTCTTGAGTCCGGAAGGACAGGCCAAAGAGCTTTGCCACATGATAGACGTGGTGAGCACCAACAAGACCGAGTTTTTCCGAGAGGCTAAACATTTTGACATCATGACATCCAGGGTCTTGCCGGAGTTTGCCAACCGGATGACCCACAGTTCTCGTAAAACCCTGCAGGTTTGGAGTGCTGGGTGTTCAAGTGGTGAGGAACCTTATACTCTGGCCATGGTCCTTGATGACTTTTTTTCCAAATATCCGGGCTTGAATTATTCAATACTGGGTACGGACATCAATACCGAGGTGTTGAATAAGGCACAGGATGCCATTTATACCGACGAGACCGTGG
The DNA here is from genome assembly GCA_964385695.1 of uncultured Desulfobulbia bacterium. GTDB lineage: Bacteria > Desulfobacterota > Desulfobulbia > Desulfobulbales > Desulfurivibrionaceae > CAYLQA01. Next base: position 32,808 of record CAYLQA010000019.1, read on the forward strand.
CCCCGGTACCGGTTCCCTTTCGTCATAAATACTTGATGAAGGGTAAGGGAAACCACAAGGGGTTTCACAGGGTTATCCCGGAATTACGGCGCAAGGTGACGTTGCAACGCCTGAATTTTATGGATAGTAAATTTTCTTTAAAAGATCAGATGGATATAATCTTTTGTCGCAATGTAATTATTTATTTTGACAGAAAAACCCAATGCTCCCTGTTTGAAAAATTTTACGGGCAATTCAATCCCGGTGGCTATCTCTTTACAGGACATTCAGAGTCTCTTGACGGAATGATAGTTGATAAAGTCGAGAGAGTTTCCTCGGCGGTATATAAATGCAAAATGTAATAGCAGGCGCCGAGCAGGGCGGTCTACCGGTCGTTAATCTTCATCCAGGTGAGTTGTTTATTGCCCAGGAACCGACGATCATCACAACCATTTTAGGCTCATGCGTTTCAGTGTGCCTATTCTGCCCGCAGCAGAAAATTGGCGCAATGTGTCATGGGGTAATGCCGGAACGGAAAGATGCTGTGGAAGACAGCTTCCGTTTTGTTGACAGTTCTATTCGCTACATGGTGGATATTTTAACCAAGGGGCGAAAAATTTGCCCTGCAGCACACTTGGTGGCGAAGCTTTTTGGTGGGGCTGATGTGTTGGAAGTGAGTTTTGCCATGGGAAAAAAATCCAAGACCATAGGAGCGTTAAATATCGAGTCGGCCAGGAAGGCTCTGGAGAAGCAAGATGTTCCCATATCCGTTGAAAAGGTAGGGGGAGTCCATGGCCGTAAGCTCTTTTTTTACACCCACACCGGTGAAGTTTTTATAAAGCGTCTTCAACGCTCATTTGATTAAGGAACGCAAATGGGGAAAAAAATAAAAGTATTATTGGTCGATGATTCAGCCGTTGTTCGGCAGACCTTAACTGATACTCTTGAAACCGACCCTTTGATTAAAATCATGGGTGCCGCACGAGACCCTTATGTGGCAGCGGATATAATTGCCAAAGAGGTGCCGGATGTCATCGTGCTTGATGTTGAGATGCCGCGCATGGACGGAATAACCTTTTTGCATAAGATCATGAGTCAGCATCCGATTCCGGTTGTTATGTGTTCGACCTTGACGGAAAAGGGAGCGGAGACAACATTGAAGGCCCTGGAATATGGTGCCATAGACATTATCCAGAAACCGAAGCTCGGGACCAAGAAATTTCTGGAAGAGTCCCGTATTCGCATCTGTGATGCCGTTAAGGCGGCAGCGCGGGTTCATGTAAAGCGTATTTCGGCAAAACCACGGCATATTGAAAAGAAACTCACCGCAGATGCGGTTCTGGCAGCCCCTACTAAAGCCATGGTCCAGACCACGGAACGGGTGATTGCGGTCGGTGCCTCTACTGGCGGAACCGAGGCCTTGCGTATCTTTTTGGAGGCATTGCCAGGCGATTGCTCGGGCATCGTGATAGTTCAGCATATGCCGGAAGGGTTTACCAAGGCATTTTCCGAACGTTTGAACAGCATCTGTCGCATTCGGATTAAAGAGGCTCGGGACGGCGACTCTGTGTTGCGCGGCCAAGCCTTGATCGCTCCGGGAAATAAACATATGCTCTTGAAAAGGAGTGGAGCCCGCTATTATGTAGAAATAAAAGATGGCCCGCTTGTTTGTCGTCACCGGCCCTCGGTGGACGTATTGTTTCGCTCCACTGCGCGATATGCCGGAAAAAATGCCGTTGGAGTTATCATGACCGGTATGGGCGATGACGGCGCCCGCGGAATGCTGGAGATGAAAGAGGCCGGAGCCAATACCGTGGCCCAGGATGAGGCCAGTTGCGTGGTATTTGGTATGCCCAAAGAGGCCATTGCACTTGGCGGGGCCGAAAAGATTATGGGGCTTGAGCAGATCGCGTCCCATGTTGTTCGTTTATAAACATTTGATTCTGAAAAGTGGAATCTGTACAATACATATTTAATACGGAAAATTTCTTGAAGATGAACGCTTTGAGTGGATGAAGCGGTCGTCTCAATGTAATGAAAGCGATAGGGAGAAATATGGATCTCTTAAACGATTTTGCCCAAAAAGATATGATCGAGCAGATCACCATTTTGGATGAGATTAAAGAAGGGAGTAAGGCGGAGGCAATCCCCGCCCTGTTGGATCTTTATGCCAACCCCTTAGGTGATCAGGCGGTGGACGAAATGGTTTACCATACCCTCTTTGATCTTATGGCGGATCAGGAGCGGGATATCATTGCCGGTTTTTCACATGTATCTGAGGATGTACAGCTTCTCTGTGTTCGCAGGGCGGCCGATAGTGGTTCCGACGGAGTGAAAGCTGCCTTGGTCGATCTGCTTGCGAAAAAGGCAAGTCACGAACATGCCTCGGAGATTATACGGGCTCTGGCAGTCTATAAAGATCCTGGCTTGGTCGACACCTTGTTGCCGTTTTTAAAGCATGATGATTATGCCGTTGTTGCCTGGGCTATGCGTGTTCTTGCGGAAATTCACGACGAAAAGGTTCGTGATGCCCTCAAGGAAATGATTACCACCAGTAAAGAGGTGCAGGGAGCCGCTGCAGGCTGCGATCTCAGGACAGCCTTAGCCGTTGAAAATCTCGCTTCTTTTAATGACGCGGAAACCACTGACTTTATCATCGGTTATATCCATCACTCAAATCCCTCCTTTCGCCGGGTTGTCATCACCTCCTTGGCCTCAATCGGTGAAGGTGTTCTGGCTCCACTTACCAAGTGCCTTGAGAGCGGGGACAAGGATGAAAAGATCATGGCCGCCAACATCATCGGTATGACCGGCCACAAAAAAGGAGCGGATCTGCTCGTTGAGATGCTGGAAAGCGCCGATGACTCGAACCTGAAGTTTGCCATTTACGAGGCCCTTGGTCGTATCACCTCCATGAAGAGCATCGTAGGCCTGAACGACGGTTTGGCAGAGCAGGAAGAACTCGTGCTGATTGCAGTGACAACTAGCCTGGATCATCTTTGTAACCCTGGTGTTGTGAACGCTCTGAACAACTGTGTCGGCAAAGGCGATGAGCAGAGCAAACGAGTGTTGGGCGCTATCATCACTTCCCATGCCCGCAACCTTTTTGCCGCCATGTACAAGGATGGCACCCATGCCGATACCCTCATTCAAAGCATCAAATCCTCTGGTGACAAAGAGGCTGTGGGAGCATTTAGAGCCGAGCTTGAAAAAATAGAGGGAGACAGTGTCGCCGCAGATCTTGAGAAGCTGAGCCTTGAGGACACCGGGGTATCTGAGAAACGCATTTTGGCGGCTGATGACTCCAAGGCAATGCTCTTCTTTTATAAAGGTGTGGCAGCGGATATGGGAGTCGATCTCGTTACCGTTGAAGACGGCAAGAAGGCATTTGACTACATGCAGATCGATAGTGAATTTGATCTGATTATCACTGATATGAATATGCCCAACATGGATGGCATCGAGTTGACCCGCGAGATCAGAAAGCGTGATGAGTGGGGAAGTATGCCGATTTTGATGGCAACGACCGAATCGGAAAAGACTCAGTCAGATATTGCGAGAGAGGCGGGCGTAAATGACTTTATCACCAAGCCCTTCAGTAAGGAAGATTTTCGAGCCAAGATCGAACAGATGTTCAGTTGAAATTTAATCTGGAAATAAAGAGTCTGTAAAAGCCCGCGAATTCAGCGGGCTTTTTTTGTGCAGCGTCTAGCCCGGCAGCTCAAGCCCTGAGAGCGAGTTTTTTACGATCCGCCCCAAAGTCTACTTATATGGTTTTCTAGTATAGACATAGGCAAGCCAGATGCTGCCAGGCACTAAAAAGATGAGAGCAAGCCTCTGGCAAATGACACGAGGATCAATACCCTCGGCCAAGGCGGCGCCAGTAAAATAGGTGGACAGGCTGAGAATGAAGGTGAGCAAAGCCATTTCCGCAGCAAAGACACGGCCTCGGAACTCATTGGGCACTGAGTGTTGCAAAAGATTGGTGCTGAACACCCACTGAATGGAGCCGCCAATATGCCCAACCAGGACTAGAGGTGCGGCCCAGAGCATTGTCTGCGCCTGGCTGAAAAGGATGTAGCTTGCTGAGGAGATAAAAAAGGAAAAGCCGATTGCCCGGTACATCCCCGGCTTGGTTTCGCCAAGTATACGCCAGGCCAAGATAGGGCCGAGCGCTGCTCCCACCCCTCGAAAACTGTAGAGTATTCCGCTGCCACCTCCTTCACCCCCGGGAATGGTAAAGACCTGTTCGCCGAACACCGTGAGCAAAACCAGTATTCCCCCGGATAGGGCCCAGCCGCTTTTTACCAGCAGCACGGAGCCTATCTTTGGGTTTGCCGCGACATAGCGGGTGCCCTCTTTCAGGTCGTTATAGCCGAGATAATCTTTCCAGCCGACATGGTTACGTTTTTTTATGTGACTGGTTGATAGACTGACGCGACTGATCATGGAGGCGGAGATCAAAAAAGTCAGGGCATCAAGTACGATTGCCGTTTGCCAACCGAACCAGGCTGAGACAAAGCCGCCCAGGGCAGCCCCTACGGCAAGCATCATCGACCAGGTGGCGCCACTCAAGGCATTGGCCAGGTTCAACTCATCTTTTTCGCATAGTTGCGGAACCGAGGCCCGGCGGGCGGGATCATAAAAAGTCCAGATCGATTCCTGCACCAGGGCCAGGGCATAGACCAGCCAGACCTGATGTGCCTCACGGACAAAAAGAAATCCCAAAACAATGAGTGCCCGGGAAAGATCGCTCACGATCATGATGGTCTTTCTGGAAAAACGGTCTGCTATGACTCCTGCAGCAGGGCCAAGAAAGCTGGTGGGAATAAATTTGGCAATGAGAAACCAGCTTACTGCATGGCCGGATCCGGTGAGTTTGGTGAGCAGGACGAATATGGCAATATAATTAAACCAGTTGCCCAACTGGCTGATAATACCGGAGAGCCAGAAAAGGCGGTAGGGGGCGTTTCTGGAAAGGAATATTACATAGGAACGCCAATGGTGAACCGCAAGGTAGGGCCGGTCTTCTTTGTTGGCTGGAGTCGGGGTGGTTGTCCGCATATGATTATATGTTTCATAAGTGTTCCGGCCTGTCAACATGGGAGGCCGCAACGAGTTGAAAATTAAGCAAATTTGTTTGACCTATCAGGCTTTCTCTCTTACTATCTACAAAGTTTTTAAAAACCGTTAAGCCAGCTTCTCTTGTGGTTCTTTCCCGAGGAGAAGTTGATAAAGGAGTGAAGATGAGTAATAAGCCCCTCGGTATTACAGTAAGCCGCCATATCATGGACAGTCAGCGCTTGCACCCCGAAGCGACAGGGGAACTTTCCGGCCTGTTGAATGAGTTGATCGTTGCCGCAAAGACCATTTCCGCCGAGGTCAATATGGCCGGGCTTGCCGATATTCTCGGCATGAGCGGCAAGACCAATATCCAGGGCGAGAATGTCCAGAAGCTTGATGAGTTTTCCAACAACACCATCAAGCGGCGCATGGCCCGCTGCGGTTATATCTGTGCCATGACCTCGGAAGAGGAGGCAGATGCCATTCCGGTCACCGAGGGCTGCGAGGGCAAGTATACCTTGGCCTTTGACCCCTTGGACGGATCATCCAACATTGATGTGAACGTGAACATCGGCACAATTTTTTCCATCCACCGCAGGCTCTCTCCGCTGGATTCATGTTCCGGGGATGAGAACGACCTTCTGCAAAAGGGCAGCGTGCAGGTTGCGGCCGGTTATATTATTTACGGCTCCAGCACCATGATGGTTTTCACCACCGGCGAGGGGGTGCATGGTTTTACCCTGGACCCCAGTGTGGGTGAGTTTTATCTCTCCCACCCGAACATCAGGATTCCGGAAAAGAGCAAATATTACAGCATCAACGAAGGCAACTCTCTGTACTGGCTTGATGGAGTAACGGAGTATATCAATTACCTGAAGGAAGAAGATAAGGCAAGCGGTCGGCCATACAGTTCCCGCTACATCGGCTCGTTGGTTGCCGATTTTCACCGGAACATCATTGCCGGTGGAATTTTCCTCTATCCGAGGGACAAAAGAAACCCGGCCAAACCCAATGGCAAGTTACGCCTTCTCTATGAGGCGGCTCCCCTGGCCTTTCTTGCCGAGCAGGCAGGTGGCCGGGCTGTTACCGACGATGGCCGCAATATTTCCGATATTCAGCCTTCTGAACTGCATGAACGAGTGCCACTGATTATCGGCAGCAAGCACGACGTGGAAAAGTTTGAGGAGTTTGCGGGAGTAAGGAAATAGGAGCGAAAGCTCTGCGGCTGCGGCAGGATTAAGGAAGAATACTTTCCCTTAATCCTGCGCAGTATGATTTGAAACGGAACGTTCGTTCTTATTTGTTCTTTTTGGCCCAACTGTCGCGCAGGGTGACTGTGCGATTGAAGACCAACTTTTCCGGGCCGGAATCTTTATTATCGATACAGAAATAGCCCTGGCGTTCAAACTGGCAGAAACTTTCAGGTTCGCTGTTGGCCAGGCTCGGTTCCACCAGGCAATTGTTCAGGGTGACCAGTGAATCAGGGTTGAGGCTGGCGGTGAGGTCATCACCGCTGTCCGGGCTTTCTTCCGTGAAAAGCCGGTCATACAGGCGTACTTCGGCCGGCAGCGCATGCTGGGCTGAGACCCAGTGGATGGTTCCCTTTACCTTGCGGCCATCCGGGGCGTTGCCGCCCAGGGTCTCCGGGTCATAGGTGCACCTGAGCTCCACGACCTGGCCGTTTTCATCCTTGATGATTTCCTGGCAGGTAATGAAGTAGGCATAACGCAACCGTACCTCCCGCCCTGGTCCGAGGCGGAAGAATTTTTTCGGCGGCTCCTCCATGAAATCATCCTGCTCCACATAGATCTCCCTGGAAAAGGGAACCTTTCTGGTGCCCATCTCCGGGTTTTGCGGATGGTTTTGGGCCGTAAGCTCTTCTACCTGACCCTCGGGGTAGTTTGTGATAACCACCTTCAGCGGCTTTAAGACCCCCATCACCCGAGGGGCTTTTTCGTTTAAGTCGTCACGCACGCAATGCTCCAGCAGGGCAACGTCTACAACGCTGTCCTTCTTAGCAACGCCGATCCTCTCGCAAAAGTTCCTCAGCGCAACCGCAGGAAATCCCCGGCGCCGGATGCCGGAAAGGGTGGGCATTCGCGGATCATCCCAGCCATTAACATGGCCCTCATCCACCAGTTGCCGCAGCTTGCGCTTGCTGACCACGGTGTAGCTCAGGTTCAGTCGGGCAAATTCGATTTGCCTTGGGTGGCAGGGAACGGGCAGGTTGTCCAAGGTCCAGTCGTAAAGGGGGCGGTGGTCCTCAAACTCCAAGGTGCACAGCGAGTGGGTAATATCCTCAAGGGCATCGGAGATGGGGTGGGTGTAATCATACATCGGGTAAATACACCATTTGTCACCGGTGCGGTGATGCGTGGCCCGAAGGATGCGATAGAGGACTGGATCACGCATATTGATGTTACCGGAACTCATATCGATCTTGGCCCGCAAAACCCGGGTGCCGTCAGGGAATTCACCATCACGCATCCGTCTAAACAGGTCCAGATTTTCTTCAGGGCTCCTGTTGCGGTATGGGCTTTCTTTACCGGGTTCGGTAAGGGTGCCGCGGTATTCACGCATCTCTTCCGGCGTGAGGTCACAGACAAAGGCCTTGCCCTCTTCGATCAGGTGCTCGGCGTATTCGTAAAGCTGGTCAAAATAATCGGACGCGTAATACAGGTGCTCGTTCCAGTCAAAGCCAAGCCAGCTGACATCGGCCTGGATGGAATCCACATACTCCTGCTCTTCCTTGCTCGGGTTGGTGTCGTCAAAACGCAGGTGGCAGCGCGCGCCCTCATTTTCAACGCTGATTCCGAAGTTGAGGCAGATGGACTTTGCATGACCAATATGCAAATAGCCATTAGGCTCGGGCGGAAAGCGGGTGATAATCTTCGTGTGTTTGCCGCTTTGCAAATCATCGTCGATGATGGTGCGGATAAAGTCTTTTGAAGGGGTGTCGTCGCTCATAAAATACTCAGTTAGTTTAGGCTCGTTTGACTTTTTTATAATCTGTTCGTGACAAGTGACAAGTGACAAGTGACAAGTGCGAAAAAAAGCTCGTCACTATTTACTTGTCACTCGGAGTCTCACTCCGTTCTCTTACCTGTTACTCAAAGTATTTTGCCACATCCTTGAGGCGGGAGACAACCCGCTCTTTGCCCATGAGTTCAAAGATCTCAAACATGCTCGGTCCTTTGATCTGCCCGGTGATGACGGCACGGGAGGCGTTTACCGGAATACCGACCTTTATTTCTTTTTCCTCGGCAAAATCACGGGCAACCTGCTCGGCGGTCTCTTTGTTGAATTCGGCAAGTGTTGCAAAACGATCGGCCAGTTCAGGCAGCCATTCCTTCAGGTCCGGATGCTTTTTGACGTTTTTCTTAAGCGCTTTGGGGTCCATGGCAAAGTCATCGGCAAAATAGGCCCGACCCAGGCTGGCAAAATCCTTCAGCGTATGGAAGCGTTCCCTGGTCATATCAAGCACCGTGTGGAACCACTCTTTTTTCTCGCCATCATAGGCAGCATCCCAGATGCCTTCGGCCTCAAACTCTTTTTTCACCAGCCCGGCGAGCTCTTCGACGGGCATACTCCGCAGGTAATGGGCATTGGTATTGATAGCCTTGGGGTCTGTGAAGAACTTCGGATCATCCTTTTTGTGGTTAAAGATGGAGCTGGATTTGTTGATGCGTTCCAGGGTAAAGGCCTCAAGCAATTCTTCTTTGGAGAAAATCTCCCTATCGTCACCGGGTGACCAGCCGAGCAGAACCAAAAAGTTCACCAAGGCCCAGGGCAAGAAGCCGTTCTTCTTGTAAAACTGAACGGCAACGATCTCACCGTGGCTGCGTTTAGAGATCTTGGCTCCCTTGAGATCCATGGTCAGCGGCATGTGGGCGAAAACCGGCACCGGTGCGCCCAGCGCCTCATACAGCAGGATCTGGCGGTTGGTGTTGTCTTTATGGTCTTGACCGCGGACGATATGGCTGATGCGGTCACGGATATCGTCCACGACATTGCACAACAGATAGAGGGGCTTGCCGTTGGAGCGGACGATGACAAAATCGGCAATCTCGCTGTAGGCCTGCTCAATGCGGCCCAAAACCTTGTCGTCGTAGCCAACGGAACCTTCCTGCTCCGGCACCTTGAAGCGGACCACAGCAGGAACACCGGCAGCTTCTTTAGCCGCTATCTCATCAGGGCTTAGGTTGCGGCAGGTGCCGTCATACTTCACATCCTGCTTTGCCGCCAATGCCTGTTCCCTTTTCGCATCAAGCTCTTCCTTGGTGCAGAAACATTTGTAGGCATGGCCTTCTGCCAGGAGCCGATTTGCTGCTGCAACATGCTCGTCGGAAAAATCTGTCTGAAAATAGGGGCCTTCGTCCCAGTCGATTCCCAGCCATTCAAGCCCTTCGAGAATACCCTCGATGGACTCTTGGGTGGAGCGCTCGGCATCGGTATCCTCGATGCGGAGGATGAGTTTGCCCCCATGCTTTTTGGCATAGAGCCAGTTGTAAATTGCAGTGCGGGCGCCACCGATGTGCAAATAGCCGGTGGGACTGGGAGGGAAGCGTAAGCGAACTTCAGACATGGATTTCTCCTTTGTGGATATTTCATGCCGTAAAACGAAAAGAGTCGCGCTTTCGGCAGAATAAGTAACCTATATTAAAGATTGCTTTTATAAATTGTTTTGCCTGGATCTTCAATAGGATGTTCGTGAAATAAAAAAGATTATGCCGATTTCGGTTCAGGACACGTGCAATTTATCCAGGTCGAGATATTGATTTAATTTTTCTCGGCATTATACTATGATATTAACGTATGATCGCGCTGTTAGCCCATGGTGGTTGTATAGGACAATCCCTGGCGCAGCAAAATCCTCTGTAAAAGAGGAGGGGTATCATGGTTCTTGATCCGAGCACAATCTCCGCGCAACCCAACATTCGTACAGAACGCCCTGAGCCGATTAATACCGGCGTCGAACAAACCAACAGGGCCCGTCCCGAACGGCCAGAGGCAGGGCAGACCAGCGAGGTCAGTCCGGATGTGGTGAACAATGTCTCTGCCGCTGCCCTCGAAGCATCCAGAGCAGCGACTCAGGCACCACAACCTGCCGATGACACCCCCACAGAGGATGCTGTTCGTGCTTCGGAAAGGAGGGTCGAGCAAAGGCCGCCGGAGCCTCCCCCTGAGCCGCCTGAGCAAGACCGCGGCCGAATAGACGTTGTTGTGTGAGATTTTTCCTGATAAACGCTAAAAGGGAGATGCCAAGATAAGGCATCTCCCTTTTTTTTATTCTTTTCTTGCCGTGTCCTGGGCAAAATTTACTTTTCTGCCTGCCTAAAAGCCGCCGAGCTCTTTAAGAAAACGCGGGTTCTTTGACCAATCCTTTTGCACCTTGACCCATAGTTTCAAGAGCACCTTCTGGTCCAGCAATGTTTCTATCTCTGTCCTGGCAGCCTGGCCGATGGCCTGGAGTTTTTTTCCGCCCTTGCCGATGACCATTCCCTTTTGCGAGCTTCGCTCCAGGTGGATGGTGGCATGGATGGTGGTGATCTGTTTCTTGCGGTTTTCCTTAAAACTCTCCACCGTAACCGCGGATGAATAGGGGATCTCCTGGCCGGTATGTAAAAAAACCTTTTCCCGGATGATTTCGGCAACGATGAATCGCTCTGTCGCGTCTGTGGGAATGTCCTCCGGATAGAGGCGCGGGCCGCTGGGCAGCAGTTTGCAGAGCTCCTCAATCACAAGGCTTGTCCCATCGCTTTTCAGGGCTGAGATAGGCAGGATAGCAGAAAAGGAGTGGAACTCCTGGTAGGCGGCAATAACAGGCAAAAGTTTGTCCTTGTCCACCAAGTCAACCTTGTTGATCAACAGAATGGTCGGCGTCTTTGTGCCTTTGAGGTATTTGGTCGGTGCTTTTTCCGGCTCAGGCAGAGGCATGGTGACGTCGATGATAAAGACGATCACATCAACCTCGGCCAGGCTTTCCAACGCAACCTTGACCATCTCCTGGTTAAGAGGACTTCTGGCATTGTGGATCCCCGGGGTATCCAGCATGACGATCTGGTGATCAGGCCCGTTGACTATGCCTAAAATTCGGTTGCGGGTTGTCTGCGGCTTGGGTGAGACAATGGATATCTTCTGGCCCAGCAGATTGTTGAGCAGGGTCGATTTGCCTACGTTTGGCGGACCGACCAGAGAAACAATGCCTGATTTAACGTCTTCGTTTAAAGAAAAATTCATTACGATATAGGGAGCTGTCTTTTGGGTTAATACGAGCGCGGATAAAACTTTTTGAAAAAGAGCTGTAAGTTTGCCTTTCCATGGCAAACACAGTATAACGCGCCTCTAAACTTTAGCACTATAGCACCTCTTTGGCGCTAATACACACGGAAAAGCATCGGGCTGACAATATGCTGCAAACTGGAAAGGTCGTCGAATACATCGAGCAGGGTAAATTTATCTGTGCCGCCGTGCTTGGTGAAAGCGGCAAACGCCTGAAGCTTCTCAACCAAAACGGGCGGGAGTTGAACTTGCCCGTTGCTCGGGTGATCCATTGCACCGAGGCCTTTTTGCCAAGCAGCTTGGGGCGGGATGATACCATACGCGAACTCAAGGAACGGGACCTGTCCCGCCAGGAGTTTTTACCGAAGATCCAGCTTGAAGACATCTGGCAGCTTGCCATGGAGGAGGAAGGCGCGGCCTTTACCCCCCGTTTTTTGGCAGAACTGTCTTTTGGCGAGACCGCCGATGATGACCATGTTGCCGCTTTTTTACGCAGTATCTTTTCCGACCGTTTGTTCTTTAAGTATAAGGAAGGAAAAATACTTGCCCACTCTGCCGAGGTGGTCGAGCAGCTGCGTGTAAAACAAGAAAAGGAGCGGTTGGTCGAAGAGTTGCTTACCCATGGCGCCCAGGCATTGCGGCAGTTTTGGGAAGGGCATTTAAGCCAACCCTGGGCTGAGCAGGAACACTGCCTGGCAATGATCCGCGACTACTATCTCTTTGCCAATGATGCCGAGGAGGCCGCAACAACCAAGGAACTGCTCAAACGGGCAGGGCTAAATCGGCCCCACGATCCTCTCCGCCTTCTGAAAAAGGCCGGGGTGTGGCAACCAGACGAGAATATCCCACTGCTGCGCTATGAACTGCCCAGTCAGTTTGCTGAAGATGTCTTAGCCGATGTTTCCGTAGCCGAACCCGATGCGCAAGAACTCTTGGCCCAAAAGCGGCGGGACCTGCGAAGCCTGCCTCTGCTGACTCTTGATGGCAGTGCGACCCGGGATTATGACGATGCCCTGCATATCGAAAAAAAAGACGGAAATTTTCTGGTCGGTATCCATATCTCGGATGTGGCCAATTATGTAAAGCCAGGTCATCCTCTGTATGATGAGGCTGCCCGGCGCATGACTTCCATCTATTTTGCCGACGGTGTGGTTCCCATGCTGCCGCCGGAACTCTCCGAAGGAGTCTGCAGCCTGATCGCCAACAAGGTCCGGGCTGCCATGAGTTTTCTGGTCTTGCTCTCCCCACGGGGTGAGGTGCTGGAGTTTGAGGTCGTACCCAGTGTGGTGACGGTCAAACGTCAGCTCTCATACGAAGAGAGTGAGGCCCATGTCATGGATGATCCGGAGTTGCGTGACCTCTCCCGCCTGGCAGAGCAACTTCGACAGCGGCGTATTGAGAACGGTGCCTTGGTGTTGCCGGTCCCGGATGTGGTTGTCGATATAGATGACGAGGGCGAGGTGTCACTCAGCCTTTCTCCTGTTGATACGAAAACACGCAGCCTGGTGGCTGAGTATATGGTGCTGGCCAACACCCTGGCCGGTGAGTTTATTGCCGATCGTCAGGAGCCAGGATTGTTTCGGGCTCAAGGTGAACCGTACCAACGTATCGTGCGCGGCATTGAAAAGGAGATTTACCCTATCTGGCGACAGCGCAAGCAGCTTAAACGCGGCGAATTGCTCACCCGGCCAAAGGCCCATAGCGGAGTCGGGGTGCCCCAGTATACGACCATAACCTCGCCCATCAGGCGCTATCTCGATCTTGTCATGCAGCACCAGGTTCATAACCTGCTTAAGGGGCGCGGCCCGCTCTTTAACGAGGACACCCTGACGGCCATGGCTGCGACCATCAACACCACACTCAGCAAGGTGAACCAAGTCCGTTTTTTAAGGCATCGATACTGGCTACTGAAGTATTTTTCCGCCAAGGTCGGGCAACGGGTTGAGGCCATCATAATCAACAAGGGGCCCAAGCGTGTCAACTTGGTGCTTCTGGAATGCTTGCTGGATATTGACCTGCCGCCCAGCCAGGGAGTGAAGGCCCGTCCGGGCGATACCGTCCGGGTGAAGGTGGCACGGGTCGATGTACTGGATAATATTCTGCGTATTGAGTGGTAGTGGGCTGTAAGGTAGTTACTTCAGGGCTTCCTGTTCCATGCTGTGCTCATAGAAGACCACCTGGTTGCGTCCCCCCTGCTTTGCTTTATATAGGGCAAGATCGGCATATCTTATTGCCTCTTGGATATCCGTGTTCTCAGCCGTAGGGAATTCTGTGACCCCGATGCTGAGTGTTTTTTGCAGGTTGGCTCGGCCCGTATGGAAACGGTAGCTCTCCACGGTTCTTCGGACCTTTTCCCCCATGGCCATCGCCTTTTCGGCATCACAGTCCATGAGTAGTATTAAAAATTCCTCGCCGCCGAAACGTATGACCAGATCGGTTTTGCGTACACAGTTGGTGAGTACCCTGGCAAACTGACTCAGCACAGCGTCTCCTGCATCATGGCCGTGGTTGTCGTTGATCTCCTTAAAGACATCAAGGTCGCATAAGAGGATGCCCACCTTACTCTCCCGGCGGATGACGCTGGCCGACAACTGGGGAAGCACCTCCGAAAGGTAACGCCGGTTATAGAGCCCTGTAAGCTGATCCTCTACGGCTATTTCCTGCAACTTATTGGCAAGATGCTTACTTTGCAGCACAGGCAATGCCTCTGCAATAAAGTAGGTTGCCTCCTCGATATTGCTTCTGATTTTGGTTCGCTCCGCCACCTGCAGGTCCAAGGGGAAGAGAAATTCCATAACCCCGATTACATTGCCGCCGACCAGCATGGGCACACAGACATGGTCCAAAACATCGCGAAAGGGGAAAAGCGGGCAGGCGTGAGCATCATCCAGGGAGGAGATCACATTGCCGGTACGGTTGGCCCGGCAGACATTGGCCTCTCTCAGGCTGGGAAGTTCATCTGCCATTTCCGGCGGTTGCACAAGAACGACCTCCAATGATTCGGAGTCCGGGCTTTTTTCGTAGATGACCAGTTTTTCAAGGCCGAATTTTTCCGAACAGATGCGAGCCAGCCGTTCGTATATCTCAGAAGGAGATTCATCCGCCTCAATACCCTGCCTGAAGATAAAGAGATCCTTCATCCGCACAATCAGGGATTTGACGGCCCCGGCCATTTCGCCGATTTCATCTTTGCGCTCGGTGCTGATCAGATTCAAGGCCTGAAATGTCTCATCCTCTTCAACGCGCTGTTTTCGGATGCCGACCAGGACATGAGCCGTTTTTTTGAGTAGTTCCACAAAGGAGATGAGCGGGGCAACCATGTTGCTGTTCAGGTAATAGGCGATACCGCTAAAAAGAAAAGTAACGCCTATGAGGCTCAGCAGCAGCAGGCTGAAGTTGTCCTTTGCAAGGCCCAAGCCTTCACTTACCAACAGGGTAGCCGCGCTATTCTGCGAAAGCGAGTATTCGGCGATTTCCTCGCCAATGCTATCCAATTCTTTTTCAAGCTCGATCCGGGTGGAGAGCGCTGTGAGGCGGATGGCCGTGATGGTTGAGACAGCGTCTTCCAGTTCGTAATAAGTGCCTGTCAGCTCCCGGGCTAACTGTTTTTGTTTCTCCCGCGGCAACTCTTCGACCAAATTGCCCAGTTTCTCATACAGCTCTTTGAAAAAGTCTGTTGTCTCAGCCTGGATATGCTTGAGAGTATCCACTTGGCCTGTGAGCAGGGAAGAGACATAGAGGTTATGGTGCTTGAGGCAGGATTTGCTCGTTAAAGGCTGGATCATGAAAAAGTAGGAGCGGTCAACACTGTCCAGCAAAGTTCGGTTGACCCGCATGATGTTCTGCTCGCTTTGATATACCTTTTGGCTGTTCTCGCGAAGCGATTTCATTCGAACCTCAAGAACATCCACCATCTCGAGGAAATGTTTCAGGTTTACATCGAATTTTTCTGGAAGATATGCGGAAAGATCGTCCGCGTCATGGCGTATTTTAGTGAGCAGGGCCGGTTCGGCAGATTGCATGTAGAGCCTGATATTTGTGTGAATATCCCCCACCAGCTTGGTGTTATCGAAATTTTCCTGCAGTGCGGACTCCAATTGATGTGACGACTCCCTGAGGACAAAAAGCTTGTCGTTAAAGAGTTGTATGCGCCAGAAACCCATAAAGGAAAACAAAATAACAGCGCAGACACTGGCAGTGGTCAGTGCCTTAAACCGTTTACGCAGAGTATGTTGGGAGTGTTTGGCGGGCATATCGAACAGTATAGAACAGTAGTTAATTTTTTTCTAAATTATAACGAGAAGGGGCACTATACGTGGATTGAAAATAAAATAAATAGGTATGATTCTGTATTTTTTTGAGGGTCATACAAAAAGAAATAGTGGGTAAGGCAGGAGGCGGGCAGGGAAAAAGTCTTTAAAAGGCAGTTTGCACCGCGCAAGAACACGGTGCAAACCACATCATCTAATCATAAATGATACAGGTCCAACGGGAGAGGATTTCTTCGGTCTCCTCGTCCAGTATATCTGCTACTTCATGGACCTGATACTCGTGGCCGCAAGTGCTGCATTTCATGCGGATACGCCTGCAGGAGCGTGCGACCTCGAGTTTGCCGGGACATTTTTTACACTGCATGGTTGTGATCTTTACTTAGCTGAGAAGCGATTCGCGGGTGAAGATGGCGGCCAAAGGGTAGCCTTTTTCAGCCAAAGTCTCAGCTCCGCCTTCCTGACGATCGACAACGGTAACAACCAGGCCAACCTTAAAGCCCACCGCCTCAACACGCTCAATGACCTGGAGCAGGGTGCCGCCGGTGGTAACCACATCTTCCAGTAGGGCAACGGTGCATCCTTTGGGCATATTGCTTAATCCTTCGATGTATTGCTCGGTACCGTGGCCCTTGGACTCTTTACGGACGATGAAGGCGGGAATGGGGGCTTTTTCAAGGAAGCTTACCATGGAGGCGGCTGTAACCAGGGGATCGGCTCCAAGGGTCATGCCGCCCACTGCGTCGATCTTGGTGGGGTTTTCTTTGATCAACTCAAAGATGAGCTTGCCGCAGAGGTATGCACCTTCGGCGGAAAGGGTTGTCTGTTTGCCGTCGATATAAAAGTCAGACTCCTTGCCGGAGGAGAGGGTAAAGGTGCCTTTGCGGTATGATTTATCAAGAAGCAGTTGTTTGAGTTGTTCTCTTTCGCTCACAGGTTTCTGTCCTTTTGAAAATTGAAAAGATTTGGCGGATTTCTCTGCATTGTAAAAGATAGCGGCATGAACTGCGAGGCCGGAATCTTATTTCATCTTTTTAAAATAGGTCTTGAGGTTGGCATTTTTTGTAATCTTGGGTGCCAGCAGACCCTCTTTAGAGCTCATGGCAATCATCACTCCTGGGCCGTGCCCGGCCAAAACGCAGCTTGCGTGGGCCACGATACCGATAACGATGCTGCCGCTTCGGTAGATACGGCCGTATGTTGCATCGGCATCGATAATGGCTACCAGGTCGCCGAGGCGCAGGTCTTCAAGCCCGTATTCCTTGACCGTGGGCTCATCAAACATCTGAATATCATAGTCGCCCGTATGACTATGCATGGACCCGATGCCCGAGCCCATAATTTTGGCCGGTATCTTATGGGTGACCGGGACTTGCAGACGACCATCTTTGAGTTTTTTCATGGGGATGGCTTGGGCCAGGGCTGGGTCCAAATTCATAATCTTAACCCCGGAAAAATCAGGGAGCTGCAGCCCTACGCCGCATGCCTTGATCTGGATCTTGTCGCCAATGGTGAGCTTTTCAAGCACCGCCGGGGTGAAGTCGATAAGCACATGTTCAATGCCGCCATGCTTGCCGGTCACACGACCGGTCTTACCCTTGGCGTCCCCTGAGACCACCTTGGCCACATTGCCGACACAGGAAAAGATATTCAACGCCCGGTTGGGTCCTTCTTGGCCGCCGCGTTTGCTCAGGTTGCTGATGGAAACGCCGGGCTCAACATGGTCACCGAACTTTTCTCCGGCCAGATCACCAATTCGAAGATTGTAGGTAATGCCGCCAACTCCGGGGTAGACATCAGAGTGGCCGTCCGGATTTATGCGGTAGGGATTTACGCCACCCAAAGGTGAGGTGATCTCACCGATGACCGATTGGCATACCAGCTGTTTCTCATTGGTCTTGATCATGTGGGCTTTCCTTTGTCTGAATTTTAGACATTGAATCGGAAGTTGACGGTATCGCCATCCTGGAAGACATACTCCTTACCCTCGGAGCGGAGCAGCCCTTTATCTCTGGCTCCTGCCTCACCGCCGCAGGCAACATAGTCATCATAGCTGATCACCTCAGCCCGAATAAAGCCGCGTTCGAAATCGGTATGAATAACGCCTGCGGCCTGGGGTGCCTTGAAACCCTTCTTTATGGTCCAGGCTCGGGTTTCCTTCTCGCCCACGGTGAAATAGTTGATAAGTCCCAATAACTCGTAACCCGCCTTGATCAAACGGTTGAGGCCGGATTCCTCTAATCCCATGTCTGCCAGAAACTCCTGCTGTTCTTCCGGGGGCAGGTTGCTCAGCTCTTCTTCGATAGCGCCGGAGATCATAACCACCGAGGCTCCCTCCTCTTTGGCCGCCACTTTGAGTTGGTCGACAAAAGGGTTGCCGTCCACGATATCGTCTTCGATCACATTGGCAACATAGAGCACCGGTTTGACTGTGAGCAGACACAACTCCTTCATCAACTGTGCGCCAGTGTCGTCGAGTTCCATCATGCGGGCCGGTTTGCCCTCGTTGAGCAGGGCCAGTAATTCTTCGAGGATAACAACTTGAGCCTTGAAGAGTTTATCGCCTGACTTTGCCTGGGATTGGGTCTTGGTCAGACGTCTTTGCACTGTATCCAGATCAGCGAGGATGAGTTCGGTGTTGATTACGTCACGGTCACGCAAAGGATCGATGCTGCCGTCCACGTGCACGATGTTACCGTCCTCAAAACAGCGGATGACATGGGCAATGGCATCAACCTGTCGGATATGGCCCAAAAATTGGTTACCAAGTCCTTCGCCTTTGCTGGCTCCGCTAACAAGGCCTGCAATGTCGACAAATTCCATCTGGGCGTTGATCTTGTTTTTGGTCTTGGCCATCTCGGCCAGGATGTCCAGCCTTTTGTCCGGCACCGGTACCATGCCGACATTGGGCTCAATAGTACAAAAGGGGTAGTTAGCCGATTCGATACCGGCAGCAGTCAAAGCATTGAATATAGTGGATTTGCCAACATTGGGCAGGCCGACAATTCCGCAACGAAAACCCATGGGATATGTTCCTATTGGTAAATTTGAGAAAAATTACGACAAAACAGTTTTAAAGTTGGCTTTATATACAGATTTCTTTAAAAAGCAGCAAGGTTTGATTACAATCGTTCTTTTCTATTCCTGTTCTCAATTAAGGCGTAAAACCCATGACTTCAGCGAAAAAAGCAGCCAGGCTCGGTTCATTCTTAAGCCAGATCATCAATGAAAAAAAATGGGCTAAAAAGCTAGGGCTCTATGTTGTCTTTGATCACTGGGCCGAGGCCGTGGGGGATGAAATTGCCATGCGCACTAAGCCCAGCCTTATCCGAGATTCCGTGTTGTGGGTCAAGGTGACGGATTCTGTCTGGATGCAACAGCTGCAACTTCAGAAAATACTTTTGCTGGAGAGGATCAATCGCCAGATTCCAGGTGAAGAAAAGATCTCCGATATCCGTTTTGACTTGGACACCAAGGCTGGCAGAAAAGGGGAGAGCGGCAGTAAACCTTTGCGAAAGCCCCTGCCTGTTGACCCAGGAAAGGCTGCAGCTTTTCAAAAGGTTTTGGCGGGTTTGGAGGACGAGGAGACAAAAAAGAGGCTCTTTGCCCTGTGGACAAAGAGCCAGCAGTTTCCTAAAGAGGAGGAAGAGGACTCTCCCTCCGCCTGATTTTTTTTATTTCAGGTTCAGCTCTTTCCCTTCCCCTTGATGAGTTCCATCAGGGGGCTGCATATTGGTTGAGCTTGGTGGATTGCATTTCCATGTCCATTGCCACCTGGGCATCCTCTCAAGTTCTTAACCCTAAAGATTTTGGGGAGTTATACTTTCGCTGGATTTGTATGGTGCATTCTGTCATCATACACTGATAGGGATTAAGGGGGCTGGTTTTGGCAAATGCATGTACATGGGTCAACGATGGAAGAGCAGCTTTTTCCTGTAAAAACCAAGATACTCATAGTTGAAGACGAAGCTGTCCAGCGGCGTATTCTTCGCACCCAACTGGAAAAGCAGGGGTACGAGGTATTTGAGGCGGAAAACGGCAAGGACGGAATTCGTTTTTGCCAGAACTATCCGGATATCCGCCTGATTGTAACCGATCTTATGATGCCGGTTATGGATGGCTTTCAGCTCATCGAAAACGTCCGCCAGCAGGCAACCAACTATACCTATATCATTGTCCTTACTGCCAGGGACGATAAAGAGGCTATTGTCAGTGCGCTGAGCCTCGGGGCTGATGATTATCTCTCCAAGCCCGTTTTCCAGGATGAATTGTTGTTGCGTTTAACCGGTGCCATGCGGCTCTTGAAGTTGGAAGGCCATGAGGAATTGATTTTCTCACTGACCAAGCTTGCCGCTTATCGCAGTGGTGAGACTGGCTCCCACCTGCATCGGGTGCGTGAATACTGCAGCTTACTGGCTATGGATTTGGTCGAGCGTCATCCTGAATTGGGCCTGACCAAGACCATTGCCGAAGAAATTGCCAAGGTCAGTCCTTTGCACGATATTGGCAAGGTGGGTATTCCAGACAGCATCCTGCAGAAACCAGGCAGGCTTACCCCGGAAGAGTTTGAGGTTATGAAGGGGCATGCCGTCCTCGGCGGGGATCTGCTGCATGAGATTTATGAGGAATCCGGTTCGCCCTTCTTGCAGCTCGCCTACGAAATTGCCCGTTACCATCATGAGCGTTGGGCCGGAGGCGGTTATCCTGACGGCTTGCAAGGGGGGCAGATCCCTCTTTCTGCCAGGATAATGGCTCTGGCAGATGTCTTTGATGCCCTTGTTTCACAACGTTGTTATAAGGATCCCATCCCCTTTGATAGGGCCAAGAACATTATACTTGAGGAAAAGGGCAGGCATTTTGATCCTACTCTCGTGGAGTCTTTTGTGAGACATGAGGATGCCTGGCTTGCCGTGGTGGAAACCTATCAGGATATGTTTGCGGAAGAACAAAGGGGTGTTTTTCAACAGGTAGTGGGCGAGTAGGTTATTTCGCTTTTTGTGCGCTGTTGGGTGGAAGCTCTTCTATGGCACGGATGGAAAGGTAGGTTTCAAGTTTGTCCACATCCGGCCCCTTTAACATAAAATGGACTCCCAACTCCTTCTTCCCGTCCCCGAGTTCCACAACCCTTCTGACTAAGGCCTCATGGGCCACTACCAATTCTTCGTATTGGCCTATTGACAGTCGAAGGGTCATACTCATTGGGCTAAGGTAGTCGCCATCCTTGATGTGGTCAGAAAAGTTCCCCACCAGCCTGGCTCCCTCAATACAGATATCCGCAATCATGCCGTAGTTGATGTACTGGCTTCCCATGCGGGTGAAGGTGACCTGGGAGCGCTCACTTGCGACATAGCGGGGATGCTTGCGGCGTTGTATCTCAATGATTGAGCCGGGCACAGCAATGCCCAGTTCTTTTTCTTTATCCAGTAGCGGTGTGGAATGGAATCCCCGCATGGGCCTGTTTTTCGTTTGGTACAGGAACAGGCAGGAATCATTGGGAGCCTGGAATGGCTTGTTTTTATTAAAAAGAATGAGCTTGTAGGTTTTCTTTGTAAGAATTTTTTGAGGAACTATCTTCTGCGGGTCAAATCCCTTTTGGTATAGAGTAAGAGGCGTTTGCCCTGAAACAAGGCGTTCGACCTCTTCGATTATGACCCCCTCGTCATTAGACCAGAGTTCCTGCATGCCACCCCTCCTGAGAGCAAGAACAAAGAATATAAACGCTTGGCGAAAACTCGCCGAGTGCTCCATGAGTAATATATATTAACAATGTTATAATGGCTTGTAAATAGGGGGGAATAAATAGTGATTTGCGCAGGAAAAAGGGTGGCTCAAAAGAGTTTTTCCGTATCTATGAGGAGTGTCACCGGGCCATTGTTGGTGAGTGATACTTCCATCATGGCCTGGAATTCCCCGGTTGCCACACGTACGCCACGTTGCTCCGCCTGATTGATAAACACTTCATAGAGCCTGCGGGCTTCATCAGGAGGGGCCGCCGTAGAGTAAGAAGGCCTGCGCCCTTTGCGGCAGTCACCGAAAAGGGTGAATTGCGAGACAACCAGCAAGTCGCCCCCTGCATCAAGAAGGGAGCGGTTCATAAGACCGGTCTCGTCGGCAAATATGCGCAGGTTCAACACCTTGTCCACAAGCAGGGCAGCATCTTTATCAGTATCGTTTTTGCCCACGCCCAAAAGTACCAGCAGGCCGGTGTCTATTTGTCCGCATGTTTCATCTTCCACAGTAACGGATGCCTGTTTGACCAGCTGAATTACCGCGCGCATCGCATGTCTCGCAAGTTTATGAGTTAATATTCTCGGCTTGGGTGCCTATTGTCCACCAAGGTTGCCGGTTAAGAATTGTAAAATGGCCATGGCTGAAACCGCTGCCGTTTCCGCCCGCAAGGTAAGATCTCCGAGGGTAACGGATTGAAAGCCAGCTTGCTTGGCAAGGTTGATCTCCTCGGTACTGAAACCGCCTTCCGGTCCGATGAGGAAAAAAATAGACGATGGAAGAGGGGAGGTTGCAAAGGTCTGCTTGAGGCCAATTGTATCTTCCTCTTCCCAGAAGATAAGCTTCAGGGCCGATTCCAGCTCCGGTGTTTTAAGTACGGAGTTGAAGCTGTTTGCTGGCTGCATGGCAAGGGGGCGGGAGCGGTTGCATTGTTTGCACGCTTCTATAATGATACGTTCCCATCTCTCTTTTTTATTTGCCGCCTTGGCCTGCGCCACACTGAACTGCGAGGTGAAGGGGATGCATTGGGCAATGCCTAGTTCCGTTGCCTTTTGCAGGACAAGGTCCATCTTCTGCCCTTTGAGCAGGCCTTGCCCCAGGTGCAATTGCACGCGGGGTTCCGGATCAAGTCGCACATCAACGATCTGGGCCTCTGCCGTTTTTTTGCGGATTGCGGTGAGTTGAGCCTCGTAGCGGTGGCCACTGCCGTCAAACAGGGTGATTTTTTCTCCGGTCTTCAGGCGCAGGACTGTATGCAGATGGTGTGCTTCTTCCCCTTGCAGTGTTGCCGTGTTGCCTGCGATATCCTCAGGCTGAATGAAAAAACGGCGGCTATGCATCGAGGGGGCCTGCCTTGAGAAGGATTGAAGACCATTCACCCTCAGTGCGAATTTCTTGGCAGTGAAGGCCAAGCTCGGCGTAGACCTTACATATGTTATCGCACTGCGTGCCACTCAAAATGCCAGCCAGGATGAGAAGGCCATTGCTCTTCACCCGGCTACTAAGTTGCGGGGCAAGTTCGACCAAGGTGTCATGGATAATGTTCGCCACCACCAGATCGTATTGCTCAGAAATTGTTTCAAGTCTCTGATCTGCTGCCTGAATGGTATTGCTGAGGCGATTCAGTGCAATATTATCCTGGGCCACCAGTACGGCTTCAGGGTCATTATCTACGGCAAGGACATTTTCAGCGCCGAAAAGGGTGGCTGCCATGGCCAGAATTCCTGTTCCTGTTCCGACATCGAGTACTGATTGCGGTGTGGTGTGGTGGTCAAGAAAAAGTGACTCAATGAACTCCAAGGCCAGCTTGGTGCTGGCGTGATGCCCGGTGCCGAATGCCATGCCCGGATCGATTTCAATTACCTTGTCATCGTCCGCCGGCGAATGATCTTCCCAGGTCGGTTTGATGACCAGATGCGGGGTGATATGAAAGGGTTTGAACTGTGCCTTCCACTTGCTGTTCCAATCCTCGTCTGCAAAGGTTTGGATTGTCAGAGAAGGTGCCGGTAAATCCGGGAAAGCCGCAGCTACCTTTTGCAGGTGTTGGTCAAGTTTTTGTTCCTGCCTTGTAGAGTCACCCCCTTGCTCCAGATAGCCGGTGATGGTCTCCGGGGTATTATCCTGGTCGCTTGAAATGGATTGCTCAACACCGCAGCCGGTGAGGTCGGTGAGAAATGAGGCAATGGCATCACTTTGTTCTTGTGGGCAGGTGATGGTCAGCTTGAGCCAGGTCTTGGTCATTGGTTGTTGGGACATGGGTTCCTTTTTATGGCAAAGCGTTGCTTAAGTCTAATAATCTTCGCTGGCGTTTTTTTCGGGTTTTCCAAATACTCTCTATATAGTAAAAAAATACTGTACTGGATCGGCTGTTCTCCGGCAATGGACAAGTTTTGGCAAGATTGGAACAGATTGTTCCGCCCTTCTCGTAAAAATAGAAATGGTGCTACATATATATAATGGATGAATCAGATCTGAAAAAATTGTTGGATGATGTGGCCAAAGGCGTCTCTACAAGTGAAGAGGCACTGGCGGCCATGAAGCATTGGCCTGCTCAGATGCTTGGCTGTGCCCATGTGGATCATCAACGGCGCTTGCGGACCGGTTTTCCGGAAGTCGTTTTTGGTGAGAATAAGAGTGCCGAACAGATTGTGGATATTATGAAGCAAATGCTGCTTCACTCCAAAGTTGTCATGGCCACGAGGGTCAGCCCTGGAAAAGCAGAGGCCGTTCAACAGGAACTTTCTGAACTTGAGTATCATGCTGAAGCGAGGATGTTGACCTCCAGGCTTGGCAAGGGGAGTGATAGGGAAGATATGCCCCTCGTGCTGGTTGTTTCGGCCGGCACCTCTGATATTCCCGTGGCAGAGGAAGCGCTTCTTACTGCCCGCTGTTTTGGCCATCGAGCAGAATATCTCTATGATGTTGGAGTTGCTGGAATACACCGGCTTTTGTCGCAAAAGGATTTACTGGATAAGGCCGCGGTGCTCATCGTGGTTGCTGGCATGGAGGGAGCCTTGCCCAGTGTAGTGGGCGGACTGGTCGATAAGCCGGTGATTGCGGTGCCAACCAGCGTTGGCTACGGCACAGGTTTTGGGGGAATAGCCGCCCTGCTTGGTATGTTAAATAGCTGTGCCCCCGGCGTTGCGGTAGTGAATATCGATAATGGTTTTGGGGCTGGGTGTATGGCGGCAAGTATCGTCAGACAGATGGAATAACAGGGGGTTGCCGAAAGCCTTTTGGGGCTATAGGTAATTTTTCTCACTTTTTTAAAATATTCGTATTGACAACAGGTCTCGGTTCGGCTAATTTGTGCGCCGCATTACCCACTGGCCCCGACGAAAAGCAATAAAAAAGAGTTTTAAAAACTCTTGACACGAAGGGTGCTTCCGGGTAATTTGGCTTCTTTCCCGCTCGGACGGGAAGCTAAGATTTTCTTAGTGCAGCGATCATTGAAAACTGAATAGTAGAAGATAGATATGGGCTCTTGAGTCGAGCTCTTTTCAGGAAGAGTTTGGCTGTTTTATTTTTATTTTTGCAAGAAAGGTTCAACATCGTCAGCGGTGTTGGACTTGAAATAGGATTTCAAACTGGAGAGTT
>CAYLQA010000020.1:0-56314 GCA_964385695.1 uncultured Desulfobulbia bacterium
ATAGCGCTTATTTTCAACACTTTAGCGATTTCTTGCTCCGGCAAGGTTCTCGGCTTAGGAGCGTCCTCGTCGTAATTGAGGAGAATCAATGCGTTGATCACTTTCTGGGAGCTGTGTTTCCCTTTGGCAACAATGGCTTTTAGTTCGTCGCGCTCATCTTGGGTCAACGAAAACCGGTACTTAATCTTGGGCATGGTCATCTCCATTTTTGTATACCATGCCAGAATTTAGCTAACATATCAAGGTTGACGTGACACTAGTGATTTTTTCTTTTTATAGATCAGTCTTAAAGAGTAAAAGACGACCATTTCCTTTTTGCTGCCATTCTTTAATCAATGTGAGGTAAGCAAGATTTTTGCTGGAAAAGTCTTTGAAAGAATGATGTAATTTTTTCTTGTTTCCAAAAAATGTAATATACTCTCCAACCAAAAAATAGGATATTTGTTTTTCCTTGAGCAACCTTTGCAATTTCTTACTGTCTATAAGATCGTTTTGGCTCAGCAACTTGATGTCTCGCCCGCATGATATATCCCCCCTGAGGTAGTTGCTGTAAAACGTAACCCATTCAAGGGCGTTTTTGTTGACAACTCCAGCCAGTTGGATTGAGTTTGTCGCTTGAATTTCAGCGTCAGCCGCAATGTATTCCCCGATTTCTTTAAAGACAGCCTTGTCAGTGTAACGGGGTTTTATGTTTTTTCCCAGTCCCAGGAGAAGTATGAAAATGGCGATTGTGAAAAGGATTATGTTTTGCTGAAGAGAGGTTCTTTTGTTGGTATATGAACAGAGGGCTTGAAGACCATAACCGGCGAATACTGCAGAGGGGATGATGACCATGCCGAAGTATCTGTACTCGACGACCCAGGTTCTTAACATTTCGTTATAGAGTAATACAGTCCCCAAAACTGCAAGCATGAATAAGTAGTAGATTCTGTTATCCTTCGAACCAGCTTGTCTTATCGAGAAGTAGCCGATGACAATAATCGCCCCGTAAAGGTATAGGGTCGCTTCAAGCCAGCGTGTTATTATTGCACCCAGTGCAATAAGGGGGCTTTGATTTGCCGCCTCAGGTAGGAAATAATGAATAGGCCATGGCGCGTTTATAGCGAAGGTGGTGAGCTGATTTTTGAGCGAACCGTAGTGAGTGAAAAGATTAAATACTGAAAGAGAGCTTTTTGTGTATCTATGCAGCGTGTAAGAGTGAAAATCAAAGAGGTAGGCGGAAACAAAGGCACTGCCTGCCAAAAGTAGAAGAGGCAACAGGAAAATGCATAAGTTTGTAATTTTTTTCTCTTTAAAATACAAGAGGATATATATTGGGGTTGCCAGGTAAAAGAGCATGAATTCATTTCTCGACCATGCTGATAAAATGAAGAAAATGCTGCAGAGAAAGATATGGAGCAAGGACTTTATCTTTGTATTATTGACAAAGACGTAAATCGCAAGGGAAAGGAAAAACCAAGCAACTGGGTCTTTGAGGAGATCGGCGCTTCTTGTTACCAGAGTTGGAGTAAGTGCAATCATCAGCAAGGCAACAACGCAGATTTTCTCTTCAAAGAAGTCCTTAAGTGTCAGGTAGACAGGTATGAGTAATGAAAATCCGAAAAAAAATGATATGAAGCGGCCTGCAATAATCCAATCGTTAAAGAGAATATACGCTGGTACCATGAGCATGGAATTAAGCGGCAGATAGTTGAGAGTGCAGGAAAAAATTTTATCCAATTGCCCATGGTACAAGGCAGCTGCCTGGTTGATGTACACCATTCCGTCTAAATTGATAATGGCTGAATTGAACCCGACATATAGGCGTACGAGCAGCCCGATGGCGAAAACGGATAACGCTGCATATGAAAAACGAAATGCGTTGTTGCCGATTGATATTTGACGGGAAAAAAAATTATTAAGCATTATGATGTGTTGTTGATCGTTCACTGCTTTTTGCTTATTCCATTACCCAAAGGATAATGGAATAAGCAGTGTTTAAAAAATGTGGTAAGTTCGTTATGATATTGAAAGTAATTAATGTTGCATAGTATGCAACATTGTGTATGTGCCATTGGCCGGTAACAACTCTTCATGGGCTCCCTGTTCTACTATGACGCCATCCTGAATAACGATTATCCGGTCTGCATTGTGTACTGTCGAAAGCCGGTGGGCAATGACAAATGTTGTCCGGTTTTGCATCAGGTTTTCCAGAGCCCGTTGTACTTCCCTTTCCGACTCAGTATCCAGAGCCGATGTCGCCTCATCCAAAATTAGGATAGGAGCATCTTTCAGCAAGGCACGGGCGATTGACAGACGCTGTTGTTGTCCACCGGAAAGACGAGCTCCAGACTCGCCGATAATAGTGTCAAACCCTTCCGGGAGTTCTTTGATAAAATCAAGAGCATGTGCTGCTTGCGCCGCAGCGATAATTTCTTCTTCAGAGCGCTCGAGGTCTCCGTATGCGATATTATTTTTCACGGTATCATTAAAAAGAATAGTCTGTTGGGAAACTATCGCCAACTGGTTGCGAAGCGACTTCATCGTGACATCTCGCAGATCATGGCCGTCAATGAGTATCTTGCCACTTGTGACTTCAAAGAATCTGGGAATGAGGTTTACCAATGTTGTTTTCCCCCCCCCACTTGTCCCGACAAGCGCAATTATTTCTCCTGCCCGCACATTGAGATTTATGTCTTTCAGGACTGGGGTCGTGCCATCGTAACTGAAGTTAACAGCCTGAAAGGTAATTGTATTTTTAAAAGGCGGTAGTTCCTTCGCATCAGGCTTATCTTCAATTTCTGGTGCTGTGTCCAGCAGATCAAAAATTCTTCTCGCTGCTGCTAAGCCTTGTTGTACCGGGCTGTTAATATTGCTGACACTTTTGATCGGGTCATAAATCATGACCATTGACACAAGAAACGCAAAAAAGGTACCAGGGGTGGATTCACCCTTGAAAACCTCTTGTCCTCCATACCACACAACACCGGCAATACAGATGCCGCCAATAAACTCCATTAATGGATGTTGTAGGCTGTTAATCCTGATGTCTTTGACGATTACCTCGAATAGTTTGTCAACCATGTCGGAGAATTTTTGGGTTTCATATTTCTCCATACCAAAGGCCTTAACGATTCGGTGACCGGTAATAGTCTCATGCAGAATGTTTGATACCTTGGCAACGGTCTGCTGATTTGTTGTGCTCAGTTTTCTAAATTTTCTGCCAAAATGGACTACTGGGACCGCTGCAAGAGGGAGAAAAATAAATGAGATGATTGCCAGTTTCCAGTTTAAATATAAAACGACAAAAAGCAGGCCGAATACCTGGAAGAGGTCTTTTAATACACCAACAAGGGCACGGGATACAGCCATCTGAATCAAGGTTGCGTCGTTGATAACGCGGGAGATTAATTCTCCGGTCGGGGTGTGATGAAAAAAAGATAAAGGAAGTGAGTGTATGTGGGCAAAAAGTTTGTTGCGAAGGTCTTTGATAATACTCTGCCCAATAGTATCAAGCAAAAATGTGTAGGTGTAATAAAAAATTCCCTTGAACAAGAAAACCATGGCCAAAGCAAAAGGCAGCAAGTTTAACATGAGACTGTTCTTGGTAAAGAATATCTCATCAAGCAATGGTTTGACCATGTAAGCTTGCGCTGAACCAAAGGCAGAGACCAGTACCATACTGATCATAGCTATTATAAGTTTCTTCTTATATGGCTGGAGAAAGCTAAGTAGGCGTTTGGTAAGTTCTTTCTCTGTCATTTCTATAAAAAAGGCCGATAGGTTTATGGCTAAAATTTCTACCGTGGATTGGGGATTGCGTTGAGCTAAATACCAAGGGTAGGGATAAATTGAATACTGCTGCTTTTTCTATCTGAAATGCGTATTTTTGTCAATTGATTAGGGTGGGAAAGGGACTTGCTGTGGTTGATTCTAAATAAACACAGTGTGGCAGGCCGCTTTATATCACGCACTGAGAACTGGCAGGTGATACCATTCTCAGAAAAAACTTAGCTGGCTGCAACCAACTCCGTACTCAAATACCTCTCCCCGGTGTCGCATAAGGGGCACACAATAACTTTGCCCTTATTCTCAGGCCGTACACCTATCTGCATAGCGGCCCAGGTGTTGGCGCCGGAGGAGATGCCGCAGAGGATGCCTTGCTCTTTGGTGAGTCGGCGGGCGATTTCCATGGCTTGGTTGTTGGTTACTGTGATGATCTCGTCGATTACATCTCGGTTGAGGATGGTCGGGACAAAGCCAGCACCTATGCCTTGTATTTTGTGAGGGCCTGGTTTGCCGCCGGAAAGGACCGGGGAGTCTGCCGGTTCAACAGCAATTATTTTAATTCCTGGGTTTTTCTTTTTTAAAATTTCACCCACTCCGGTAATGGTTCCTCCTGTTCCCACACCGGCAACAAAAATATCGATTTTTCCCTCGGTGTCACGCCATATTTCTTCTGCGGTTGTTACTCTATGAATTTCAGGGTTCGCAGGGTTGGAAAACTGATTCGGCATGAAACTGTTTGATTTGCTGGCGGCAAGCTCTTCAGCCTTGGCAATGGCGCCGCTCATACCCTCGGCGCCCGGAGTGAGTACAAGGTTTGCTCCTAAGTGTTTGAGCAGGCCGCGCCGCTCAACACTCATGGTTTCAGGCATGGTTAGGGTGAGTTTGTATTTTTTTGCGGCACAGACAAAGGCTAGTGCTATGCCTGTGTTGCCGCTGGTTGGCTCAATGATAGTTGTTTCGGGGGTGATTTTCTCAGCTTTTTCAGCAGCGCTTATCATCGCATAGCCGATGCGATCTTTCACGCTGCCCAGAGGATTCTGGAACTCAAGCTTGCCGTATAGGGTAGCACCCGTTTCCCTGCCCAAAGTGCCTAGGTCAAGTAAGGGAGTGTTGCCGATAACCGCTGTAATGTCAGGAAGGATGCCAGGCATGTTAACTCCTCGTCTTAAAACAATGTCGGTTTATGTTTTGCTTACAGGAGAGGGGCAAGCACCTCGCACTGGCGGCAGATCTTCATTTTTTCCTGCCAGTTCTTTTGGGCTTTGCACTCGCAAATGGTGCCATTGATGAACCAGCAGAGCTTGCCTGCTTGAAATTCCCAGGCTGGACAGTTCTTTTTACGGTCAGCAGGACATTTTTTGATGGTCCAGCAGGGTTTTGGTCCTTTATTTTCGCCATGGCGTCGGCGGGAAAGCAAGAAAAAAATCTGCCGTTCGATATGGGCGGGAACCGAGCGCCAGCCCTGCTCATAGCTGTGTATGGCCTTAATCGATGCCCCTAGTAATTCAGCAAGCTGTTTTTGGGTCTTACCTAGTTTTTTTCTAGCTACTAAAAAATCTTCCCGCTCCACGGTGACCTCCAGATCCTAATGAATGAACAAATATATCATTATTACTACCACAGTGTGGTAGCCCCGTGTCAAGGGGCATGTTGTGCTGGCCAGAATGGCGTCGGGTGCGAAGCAGGAAAGTTGTGAACCCTTATTATTTAGGTAACACGAACCCAACGCCCGGATTGATCTTTTGTAACGGTAATGTGACCACCTTGGCGAGAGCGAAGCTTGCTGATACCGTTGCGCATGGGACCGGAGAAATTCTCACAGATTTCAATGCTGCGTTCGACAAGCTCTAATGCTTCTTCCTGTCCCAGCGACAGGGTCCCGCCAAACTGGTAAATCAATTCAGCAATATCAAGGTCTGTCCCGTTAAAAAATGTGTCGGTCAACTGGTTGCTAAAGACCACAAGGTTTTGCAAAAACATGTACTTGTCGAAATTTTTTCCGGGCTTTGGCGGGTTGGTTTCCATGCAACTGACGATTCTTTTCGAAAAATTCCAGAACGTGGCTATTTCTTTACCGACTTGGGAAAACGTCAGGCCGCTGAGAACCAGTCGAGTAGAGTGATCTTCGGAATACCCTTTGGTCATGTGGCTTTCTATTGCCCTGTACAGATCTGGCAGGTACACCAAGACAACAATTTTGCCAAGCTTGTGCAAAAGGGTGCAGATGTAGGCCTCTTCTAAAGAGAGCGTTGTCTTTTTAATTGTGCAGAACAATTTGCTCTGGTTAGCGCTGATCAACGATAGGGTAAAGGTCGCGGAAATAGCGTCCCTATCTTTCCCCGCAGTCATGAACTCCTCAAAAAGTGCCATGGTGGAGGAAATTTCTCTGAGTGTATCAAGGCCAACCACTGTCACCGCACGGGATATGGTGCTTACCGGCGTGCCGCGTGAGTAATAGGCAGAGTTGACAACCTGGAGAATTTTTGTGGCAAGGGAATAATCCTTGAGGATTGCCTCGGAAAGTTCCTTGGCTGTTACACGGCTGTTGCCAATGAGTGAGAGCAGTTCAGTGACATGGTCTGACATGGCAGGCAGAGAGTCCATGTTTACCAGGGAAAATATTTCTAAGAGCCGTTTTCTGGTCTGGCTTTCTGCTGACATCGGGGGGTCCGTTCGGGCCTTCTTCTCAATTAATAGCATCTAATGTCTAATGCCCCTTAATCTATAGTTTTTTGGGATGCCGCGCAAGCCAATTGAAGGGTTCTGTAGGAAAGAAAAGTCGTTCTGGCTCAATTGGCAAGGGCCAGACGCCGGTACTGTATGGCTTCGGCAACGTGGCTATGCTGAATATTTTGTTCACTCTCAAGATCCGCTATGGTGCGTGCAATTTTTAGGATGCGATGCACGGCACGAGCGGTGAGCCCCAGACGATCGGCAGCCTTTTCAAGCAATTGATGGGTCTCTTTTTCAAGGGCGCAATGCGTATTGATGTCCCGGACCTGCATTTGGCTGTTAAAAAACAGTGGTTGATCTGTAAAGCGTCCTTGTTGCACACTGTGGGCTTGGTTGACCCGTTCTTTGATCTGCAACGAAGATTCGCCTTCTTTGTTTGAGGAGAGCTCTGAGTATTGAATGGCTGGCACCTCAAGATGCATGTCGATACGATCTAATAATGGGCCTGATAAGCGACTTTGATAACGTTGGATTTGCGGCGGAGTGCAGGTGCATTGTTTTTCCGAGCCGAGAAAGGAGCAGGGGCAAGGGTTCATTGCGGCAATGAGCATAAAGTCTGCCGGGAAGCTCAAGGATTGACTGGCCCTGGCAATGGTGACCTGGCCATCTTCCAGCGGTTGGCGTAGTACCTCAAGCACGTTGCGTTTAAACTCAGGAAGCTCATCGAGAAAGAGGACGCCATTATGGGCAAGGGATGCCTCGCCAGGTTTTGGAGATTGTCCCCCGCCAATAAGGCCTGCATCGGAAATTGTGTGGTGAGGGGATCTGAAGGGCCTTGTTCCCAATAACCCCTTATCCGAGGGCAGAAGGCCCATAACGCTGTATACTTTGGATGTTTCAAGTGCCTCGTCAAAAGAGAGATCCGGCAATATGGTGGGCAGTCGCCGGGCCAGCATGGTCTTTCCTGAACCAGGTGGGCCACTCAGCAAGACATTATGTCGGCCTGCCGCTGCAATTTCCAGGGCTCTCTTAATATGATCATGCCCTTTGACGTCGGCAAAGTCCACGGCGTAGTGTTGCTGCTTATGCAGAATTTTTTCCGAACAATGTTCCGCCGGTTTAATGAGGCCTGCAAGAATTTCCACAGCTTCGGGCAGGGTGGAAACACCAATGATATTGATGCCGTTCACCACCTGCGCCTCGCTGACATTGGCCATGGGTACCAAAATATTTGCAAATCCGCCTTTTTGGGCGGCAATAACCACCGGTAGGATGCCTACGGTGGACCTGAGGCCGCCATCGAGCGAAAGCTCGCCTACAGCGCAACACGTGGTGTAAAGTTCGCCGGAAATGATCTCTGCGGAGAGGAGTATTCCCAAAGCAATGGGCAGGTCAAAGCCGGTCCCGCTTTTTTTAAGATCAGCCGGGGCAAGATTGACAGTGATGCGGCGACTAGGAAATTCATAGCCGCAGTTCTTAATAGCCGCCTTCACCCGATCTTTGCTTTCCCGTACTGCTCCTTCCGGCAGGCCGACAGTGGCAAAGGCCGGAAGGCCCAGGGCAATATCTACCTCAACATCAACAAGTTGACCATCCACACCTACAACGGTGCCGCTGGTAATTTTAGCAAGCATATATGCTCCTGAAAAATCTTATATACGGTGGATTACTGTCTTTAAAATAAAGGTGACAAGCAAGAGACCCCTCAACTCTTTTCAGGATACATAATCAGTTAGGATTTTCCAATGACCGGATTCCTTTTCTCAAAAAAAACAAAGAAAGAAAAACCGCCAAGGCAAAAGTGATCATTGCCCAAGCGATTAAAATGCCGATTTCGCCAATTTGTAGTTGAGTACTTTGCATCCATTTTTTCACGAGTTTATAGGCAGGGTAGGCACCTAAAAATATCACGATCAGTTCAAAGGACATGGCAGTCAGCAAATAAAGTATCACCCCCATGCTGCCCAAAGAACTGGCTCGGCTTTCCGCCTTAAAATCTGCATATATAGCGCCAAAGCCAAGGGCCATGGCCAAAATTGTCCAGGTAATAAGGAGGCCGGCGCCGACTGAGAGCCAAGCCATGGGGCCGGATATCTGTAACAGGTGGTTGGAGGCGATGAGCAAAAGCAGGGTCATTAAGGTAAATGGCACCCAATAAAAAAGATACTTTGTGGCAAGAAAGCGAGCCAAGGAGATAGGGGCGTTTTGAATAATGTAAAATGCCCCACCTTCGCTGCTTATGGCCGGGTAAACAAAACGGGCTGCCAGCGAGGCCACCATGAAACCGGTGAGGCCGATGTTGAGAAAAGAGATGAGGTTGGTGAGATACTCTTCCGCCATATAGGATCTGTCCACCGGCAGCATCTTGAAGTTGTAAAGATAGACAATGATCAGGGCGGCGATCATAAAAAGCTGCGACCATTCGGCAGAGTCCCGCAACAGCAGCTTTGACTCCTTGCGGAAAACCCAACGAAAAATGTGCCTATCCGGCTTGCTCGGCCCCTTAAAACGTCGATAGCCGCCAAAAGATTCCTGAGCCTTGGTGAAACCGGAGAAAAACCATCTGTTCATGGTCCATTCTCCAAGAATGAAAAGGGAAACAGGAGTGGTGATGATCAGGCCCAGCAGCAGCCAGTCAATCTCTTGATCCAAAAGATAGAGCGATAAGAGGTTTGAGGCCCAGGCTGCCGGTACGTATGGGCCGGCCGGGGTTGAAAGGGCGGAAAGATACTCGATGAAATGGGCATACTTGTCTGGGTTTACCAGGTCTTCGGGGCGCAGAAGGCGGAACATGAGGTATAAGAAAAGACCGAAGCATAAAGAAAGGTAGAGGACGATATCCTTGGTGCGCCTGGCCGGGAAGATATTGACCAGAATAACAGTCGCTAAGGTGCCGAATGAGGTGGCAGCAAGGGCGGTACAAAAAATGGCGATAAGCAACATAGGCCAGTAAAGCGGACCGGCGGAAAAAACCTGACCGTATGCAAGAAAGATTGGTGTTGAGAAGAGGATCATCATCCAGGCAGTAAAGACAGTGGTTGAAGAGTAACGCATGCTGAAGAGTTGGGCCGGGGTCACAGGTGCGGCAAAGAGGATTTCGTTGTCCTGGGAAAGAAACAGGCTAGAGACCGCAGAGACCATGCAGGAAAAAATCACCATGGCAAAGAGAATGATCCACGACATCTGAAAAATTTTCAGGCTGAGAATAATGCCCAGCTCGTTTTGCTGGTGGAAATAGCTGACCGTTTTTTGCGACAGCAAATAAAGGAGCAGGCAGATGCCAAGGCAGAAAGCAAGAGTGGCAAAGGTTTTTACAGGTATGGTGCCGTCCGGGAAAAAACGGTTTTTAGCACTGAGATAAAACGGGGTGTGAAGTATTCTTCGTTTACCCATTAGCGTGCGGGAATAGTTTTAGAAAAATTACACCAAGTCGGATCAGTTGGCGCTGAAAAATGAGAAATCGTTACCATTTTTTTCCTTGGTCAGATACATGGCCTCGTCCGCTTTTTGCAAGAGGGCTTCGATGTCATTGTCATCATCCGGGTACATGCTGATGCCGATACTGACGGCAATATCAAGCTCCTTGTCTTGAGTTTTGACAGGGGCCCTGAATGTCTTCAGTAATTTTTTAGCAACGGTTATGGCATCTTTCTTTTTTGCCACATCGTGAATGACGACCACGAATTCATCTCCCCCCATGCGAGCTACAGTGTCAGACTCGCGTACGCTGGCTTGCAAACGTCTGGCTACTTCCTCTAGAACCGTGTCCCCGGCATGATGGCCCAAGGTGTCGTTAATCTGCTTGAATTTATCAAGATCCATGTAAAAGATAGCGATCTTCTTCCGGTGGCGATTGGCAAGTACCATGGCCTGGGCCAAGCGGTCCGGCAAGAGATGGCGGTTGATGAGGCCGGTGAGCGGATCATGATGGGCCAAAAAGGCGATACGCATTTCAGCCCAGTGTCGTTGTACAGCCAGGGCATAGAGTGAAGCCATGTGCTCCAGCGTGGCCTGATCTTTCAGGCTAAAATCGTTGGGGGCGTTGGCAAGGGTGATCATACCGATGAATTTGCCATCGAGCATGGCCGGGACTGCCAGTGCATTTTTCATAGTGACATGGCCCGGGGGATGTCCTCCTCCACGGGGATCATTTTCAACATCGTTGGAGAGCAGGGTCGCTTTATTGTTTACAACCCAGCCAAGCAGCCCTTCCGGATTATGCAGCACAACCGGTGATTCCGCCGCAGTGCACTGGTCTGAAACATCTGCAGAAATGATCGGTGCATGCAGCTTCCCGCTTTGTCTATCAACATAGGCGACGAGGCCATAATCGCAGGGGATAAGTTGCTGGGCTTCTTGCAGTAAAACTTTGGAGATGTCTCCCAAAGTGTCTGCGGAGATGATCATTTGCGAGACCTTGGCCATGGTCTCGTTCAGGGTCAGTTGGAAGGAGAGTTTAGTCTCAGCATTTTTCTGTTCACTCACATCCTCGAAAATGGCAACCACCTCACCGGAGGGCAGCTTGTACACGTAATTTTCCCGCCAGCCGCTGACTCGTTTTCCTTTATAACGAGTGGCTGGAAGTTTTTCAGGCAGGCCTGAGTTCCAGACGCGCTGTAAAATTTCAATCAGCCCGAGCTTCTTAACACCGGGAAAGATATCCAGCAGTTTTCTGCCGATGACCTTTTCCTTTTTTATTTTTTCAATCTGCTCTGCTGCCTGGTTGAAGTCGATAAAGACAAAGTCGTTACACCCTTTATCCACTGGCTTCATGACTGCCACACCGCTGCTCATGTTGTCAAACAGCTCACGGAACCTTGTCTCGCTGGCCTGGATTTCCACCTCGGATTCATGCTGCCCACTGATATCCGTAACTATGGCAATGATGGTGTGGGTCCCATCATGTTTGACCTGCAAAAAACTGAGTGAGACATATCTCTCCTTTAATGTTAACGGGATCTTGTGTTCATTAAAGGCGGGAAAGCTATCCGGGGTAGATATTGCACTGCTCACAGCATCATGGGCATCCTCAAACAGGTCAGCAAAGTGTGTGGCCAGGAGTTTTTCTTCCTCGGTGGAGCATAACTCCACAGCCGCAGGGTTGGCAAAGATGATTTTTCCTTCCAGGGTCAGCTCAAAGACCCCTTCAGACATGTTGTTAACAATAGCCTCAAAATGCTTTTGCGAGGAGAGCAGTTCTTTGGTGATGGCCTGGAGCTTGGTGCCTTCCAGCCCAAGAATTTGCCGGGTTGAGTCCTCAGGAGCACTGCCGGCTTTATCGACCGAATCGAGAATATGTTTTTGAATAGACTTGAGGGAACCTTTGGCAACGCAAGCATCAGCCCCGAATTCCCGATAGTTGATATTGGTTTCTGCGGCAATGGCCGAGAGCACCACAATATATGTTTCCTGAAAGTTGGGCATGCTGCGGATGATGCGGCATAGTTTTTCGCCACTGATGTTCGGCATGACCAGATCAAGAAAGATAACATCCGGTTCGTAGACCTCAAGCACTCCAAGGGCTGCCAGGCCATCGTTGGCTGTCATGACCTCATGCCCTTCTTTCTCCAGTACGCTGCCAACCATTTTGAGAATCATTGGGTGGTTGTCAACTACGAGAACTTTTTTGCCCATGGCTACTTTGTTTCGTTTTCTTGTTAGGAATTGATTGTTCAAATAATTATGGATGAGGTCTTTGCCAGTTGTCAAACCAGGGTATTCATTTTAGCCCTGTAGGGCGGAGATGACCGCCTGAAGCTCCTGGGTGCCGGTCAGTTCCAAAAAGATGTCTTCAAGGCCACTTTGCTCAAGGCGCGCTTTGCGCCTGAGAGATGCCAGGTCACCCATGACCCTGATTTCGCCCTGGACAATGATGGCTATTCGGTCACAGAGTTCTTCTGCGATTTCAAGGGAATGGGTGGAAAGAAAAATGCTTGCCCCACTGCGGGCGTGTTTTTTGAAGAGTTCTTTTACAATGCGTGCGCTCTTAGGGTCCAGGCCGACCATGGGCTCATCTACTATCAGCAAAGGGGGCTTCAGCATAAAGGCGGAACTCATGATAAGTTTTTGCCGCATGCCGTGGGAGTAGCTCTCTATTAGATGATCCTGCCAGCCTTCAAGATCAAACAGCTCAAGAAAATAGGGCACGCTTTTTTCAAAATCTTTATCTGTTAAGCCATACAGGCTGGCGATAAAGGCCAGAAACTCTAAGCCCGTTAATTTTTCATAGAGATAGGGGCGATCCGGTATGTAGCCGGTCTGCTGTTTGCATCGCTCAGGCTCACGAGCAAGGTCGGCCCCATTGATATATATGCTGCCGCAATCCGGTTTGAGCAGGCCTGCCAGCATTTTAATGGTCGTGGTTTTTCCGGCGCCGTTTGGTCCGAGAAAACCAAAAATCTCCCCAGGTTTTACGCTGAGGTTGATATTGTCGACCGCAGCGTAATCACCAAATTTTTTGCCCAGATTGTGAATCTCA
The DNA here is from genome assembly GCA_964385695.1 of uncultured Desulfobulbia bacterium. Taxonomy (GTDB): domain Bacteria; phylum Desulfobacterota; class Desulfobulbia; order Desulfobulbales; family Desulfurivibrionaceae; genus CAYLQA01. Next base: position 12,920 of record CAYLQA010000020.1, read on the forward strand.
AGGGTATTTTTAAAATCTTCCGTCATGGTTCCCTCGTACTTGTCTCAACCACCTCAATGGAGAGGTTGTTGATCAGGCCTCCTATGGCAAGCATTTCTTTGGTTTCGCCTTCGATGAATTTGACATGAGAGACATCGGTTGGAAATTGATTGGTGGTTGTGTCGATACTGTACCAGTTCTCGTCCAGACAAACCTCGTTCCAGGCATGATAATAAAAGCTGCCCTGCATAAAGACCAGACCAGCGGCGATTTTCGTAGGTATTCCAATACTGCGGGCCAAGGCCGTAAAGAGGGCGGCATGCTCGTTACAGTCCCCTTTTTTATTGTGTAGCGTGGTCACGGCATCTGGGATTCCTACGACCGGTCTTTTCTCGATATTTTGCTCGATCCAGTTGGCAATTTGTTTGACCTGGGCAAGTTGATTTGTGTTTGTCGAGGTTAAAGATGTCGAAAGGGCAACAATATCCTGGTGCTTGGTTTGGATATAGGGGGAGGCGACCAGCCATTGGGGCTGGTTGCGGCATTGATTGATGGTTGTCTCAGGGAGGCGCTCCTTGGTAATGGTTAAAACGTTGTCCAGGTAATCCTGCCTGCCGCCGGAAAGCTCAAAGCCATTATCCTTCGGGAGGCTGATTTTCAGACGGAGGGCTTTGGCTGAAACAAGGTCAGGCATTTTCCCGGTCAGCGGCACGGCAACGGATTTGAGCAGGTCGCTTTTGGTTTCGCCTATAGCAAGCGCCTGGAATTTTGGTTCGGCAAGAAAGACAAAACCGGCCGGGGATTCTTCCTTTATGACCCTGCCGTTGTTATCCAACCAACTGTTGACCCGTATCCCGGAGACCGACTCAACAAAATGATGCAGGAGATGTACCCGACCCTTGAGCAGAATCTTTTCCTCTCCCTTATATTCCAGGGTGGAGTCCTGGCCGCTTAAGGAGAATGGGTCGAAGAATGGAATTTTAAACTTATCACCCTTTTCCAGTCCCTCTTTAAGGAGGTAAGCGCGTTGGTTGGTGGCAAGCATGGCCGGTTTGGAGAGCAGCAAGCTGTCTGTGATGGTGTCCTTGCCGGTATGCAGGGTGAAATCAATCCGGCGGCCAGCGGCCTTGCCTGTGGCGTTCATTTTGTAAAAGGGGGAGGAAAAGGAAAAAGAAAAATCAATAAGGTGCAGGTACACGTCCAACTGCGCCACCAGAGACATCTTGATGGGCTGGACCTCGCCCAGCACTTTGATGTTAAGATGTGCCTTCTGGTTAAGGGTAAAGCCATTATCATTCGGGCTCAGCCGGTTTTGCACATAGCCGATGCGCTGGCCGGTAAAGTAGACGCCAAGATAACTTTCCTCCTTGCTCCTGGCCAGGATCTGGGCCTCTTTTACCTCAACCTGTTCGATAAGGAGATCCCGGCCCAAGAGCCAGGCAAAAAGCCCGAGCCAAAGCAGGATAAAGCAGATGCGGAAAATTGTGGGCTTATCTGTTTTCATGCCCAGAGAGTACCTGTGTTCAGCCGACTACCCAAAGGGCGACCTGCTCGGCCATAAAGAGAACTCGGTCGGATACGCCCTTGAAAACCCCTTTGTCGATATCAATGCCGCGGCGTCCCATCACAATGGTGCCGTATTCGTCGATTAAGGCCTGGCGCATGATCTGTCGACTCGGGTCGATTCCCTTGACGGTCTGCAGCCAATTAATCTTTGACTCGGGAAAACCATTGTCAATCAGTAGCTGCTTGGGCCCGTGAAAGAGGCTGTCCGGCCTGCTAAGGTTTTTGTCGCACCACTCCTTGCCCCACATGGCGTAAAAATCCTGGGGATTGATAGCCGGCCTGTTTGCCAGCATGGCTGCCGAATGAAACAGGGTCACCTCTGCACAGGGGTTGTCTGAAATGATAAAAGAAAGATGGTCAATAGCTTTGAGTGAATGGAAGGTGCCGTCAACCGGGACCAGGAATTTGCAGGAGTTGACTTTGCCGTCGATGATCCAAATAGGAACGTTGCCGCATTTTTGCAGGATGCTGGCAGAGACGCTGCCCATGAACATTTCTTCAAGCTTACCTATGCCGCGACGGCCAACGAGCAGGGCATCGAATTTTTCTTTCTTTGCCTTGAGGATGATATCCTGTGCCACCCCCATATGAGAAAGACAGACCTCGGTGCTGATCTGCTCTTCTGTGATCTGGTATTTTTTGAGCTGGGTGATGGCCTGCTGCATGTATTTTTTTTTGGCGTAGAGCTTATCGCGTACAGCAGGGCTGACAACGTTCATCAACTCGTCATCGCTGAGCCATTGGCGGGCAGCCGTTGAGGCGGCGCCGGATTGACAGATGCAAAGCAGATGAAACCGCGCCTCACTTACGCCTGAAAAAAGTTTGCCGATATAATGCAGCGCGTTTGTACTGTATGGAGAGCCGTCAACGGCTATGAGAATTTTGCGTTCCATGCTGAGTATGCCTCCTCCCTAACTAAATGGTACCATCCATAAAGGTAAGAAGACAACGCAGGAGAGGAAAAAGAAGTCGCTTTTTTTTACAGGTCGTTGTGGTAGGTGCAGGTTCTGCCCTGATAGTTGCTGAAGACGAGATTTTTCCCGTAGGACTGGACATAATCAGGCAACATGGGGATCTTGCCGCCTCCGCCCGGCGCATCCACGGCAAAGGTAGGCACGGCCATGCCAGAGGTGTGGCCGATGAGTTCTTTCATGATGGCAATACCCGTTTCAACCGGGGTGCGGAAGTGATTGGTGCCCTTGGTCATGTCGGTCTGGAAAAGATAGTAAGGCTTGACCCGGATGGTAAGAAGCTTGGCCATGAGGGTCTTGATCGTCTCGACATCGTCATTCACCCCTTTTAATAAAACGGTCTGGTTGCCCAGAGGGATTCCTGCATTGGCAAGTCGGGCACAGGCAGTGGCTGCCTCCGAGGTGATCTCAGCCGGGTGGTTGAAGTGGGTGTTGATATACAAGGGGTGAAACCGTTTGAGTAATGCGGCCAGGCGAAGGGTGACGCGCATGGGAAAGGTGCAGGGCACCCGGGAACCGATGCGGATAATCTCGATGGAAGGAATTCTTCGTAACTCGCTTAATATAAAGCCCAGCGTTTCATCCGGCAAAAGAAGCGGATCTCCGCCTGAGATCAACACATCCTTGATTGCCGGTGTCTTTTTCAGGTAGGCAAAGCCGGCCGCAAGGGTGTTCTTGTTGATCTGCATCTCCTTGGTGCCGACTTTTCGCTTTCTGGTGCAAAAGCGGCAGTATAAAGCGCATTGGCCGGCAACCAGAAACAGGGCTCGGTCCGGGTACTTGTGGACCAGGTTGGGAACAGGGCTTAAGTCCTCCTCCGCCAAAGGGTCTTCATAACAAATTGAATCAGCAAGTTCCAGAGTGTTTGGCACGGCCTGGCGTAAAAGGGGCAGGCCATGTTTTTTGATCAGGGCAAGATAATAGGGATTTATCCGCATGGGATAATGCTGGACCACCTTCTCGATCTCTGCCGGATCAACATCAAGGAGGGCGGAGAGTTCAGCAGGATTGGTTATGCTTTTTTTGAGCAGCGCTTTCCAGTTTGCCATCTTCATAAATCAGGAGTTGAGTTTCAAAAGAGCAACTACCTTAGTCAACATCTCACCCGCTTGCAATGCACTTTGTTTTTCCGTGATTTTTCTGAGAAAAATAAAGGAGATAAATCCCCTTATCTCTTGACAGCAAGTGGGGGAATTTAGTGTAATTTATTGTGGAAACTGTGCGTGGGCAGCAGCCTTTTTTTTAAGGTGAAGACGTACAGAAAAGGGGGAAGTGTTTTAACTCGGGGGAGCATGTTATGAGTGACCGGCGTTTTTGTGGGAAATTGTTTTTTAGCGGTTTTGTTGTTTGCCTGGCGTTGCTGTTGGCCTGGGGCTGCGAACAAGAAAAAGAGCCGATCAAGATCGGCCTTGCCATTAATCTCAGTGGGCGCGGTGGAACGGCTGGCGAGTATATACGAGATGGCGTCCTGCTTGCTGTTGAGGATGTGAATGCTGCGGGCGGCATTAACGGCAGACCCCTCACCTTGCTGGTGGAGGATGACAAAAACGACAAAGACAATATTAAGACCGTTGATGAACGGCTTATGAGCCAGGGCGTTATCGCCATCATCGGCCACTCTTATTCTCAAAATACCCTTTATGCCCACCCTGTGGTGACAAAACAAAACACCCTGCTCTTTACGCCCTATACGGCAACGACCAAGCTGACCGGGAAAAACGATCTCTTCTGTAGAACATCCGTGGACAATAATCTTTATGGCAAGGCCTTGTCTTCGCTTCTCAATAAAGAGGGCATCACCAATGTCTCGTTTTTGCTCGATATGTCCAATCCCAGCTTTGTAGAAGATTATCTTGAGCGCACCACTGCCCGCTATGGAGGCAAAGTTACTCCTGTTCGCTTCAACTCCAAAAAAGAGGTGGATTGGCCGCGAATCACCAAGGAGTTGCTTGTTCCAGGTCCCCAGGCCGTGGTGATGCTTACGGAGGTTTCCATGACAGGAATCGGTGCGCAGAAGTTACGCGCAAAAGGGTTTTCCGGTGGTTTGTTTGCCACTCTGTGGGCCCAGACCCCGGAGCTTGCCCGTTATGGCGGCAAAGCGGTAGAGGGGATGAAGATCCTGACCTTTATCAACCCGAATATCGATTCAGCGCAATACAAGGCATTTAACGCCAAAATGAAGCAGAAATTCAACAAGCCTGCCACGGCTCGTTCAGCAAGGTCCTACGAAGCGGTTCAGATCCTGGCGGACGCCCTGAAAGAATGCCCGGCCAACCCCACGGCAGCGGATCTGAAAACAGCCATGCTTAAAATGAAATTTACTACCTTAATGGGGCCGGTGAGTTTTGACCCATCGTGCGATGTCGCCCGTCCTGTATATGTTGTTTCCGTGCAGGATGGAAAATTTATAACCATCGGAGAAGCTGAGGTTCATTGAACTTGGAGTACTTGAAGCGTGAGCAAGCCGTTATCGTTTAGTGTTCGCATACGACGCCTATTAGGACTTGTTGGCCTGATAGGCTTTTGTGTTGTATTTACCGCCGCTGCAATTTATGAGACCTCGCAATTAAAAAAGGAGATTTCTGCGGTGATGCAGGGGGCATCCGAATCCTGCGCCGCCCTTATCCGCGATTATCTTCTCCAGCACGAACGCTATATCCAGCAGGTTATTGCCAAGATACCCGAGGGCGGTGATCAGGCCGTGGCCGACCATTTTGCCGAAGAGCTGCCCCTGCTCGGGCCCCAGGATCATTATTTTGTCTTGAGTAAATCAGGGCGGGTGATACAGGCCAGTCGCGGCGATGAGAATTTTATTGGCCTTGATTTTTCACATCTTGAACATTTCCCTCTCCAAGGAAGCTTTTCCAGGGTCCACCAGTCATTGGTGAATCTTGATCCGGTGGTGGCGATTCGCTATCAGTTGCATCACGGGCGTACGCTGTTTATAGAAAAGGACCTGCAGTCCATTGCCCCCATGGTGGCCCACCTGACTATCAGCGGCCCTTTGAAGCGGGCTTTTTCATTTATCCTTTCGGAGAACGGCACTGTGGTCTACCACCCAAATCCGACCATGGTCCAGAGCCGATACCCTCTGGGGTTCGAACTCAAGGAGTGGACAGAGGCGGATCAACACAGTTTGCAGACATATGAATATCGCGGTGAACGTTTTATAAGTTTCAAACAGGCCCTGAGTCCTCCAGAGGGCTGGACCTTTTATGCTGCCATTCCCTTTAGCGAAATGGTGAGCCAGGTTATGAATCGTTTGCTCATCCTGGCTGCTGCCATTGCTGTTTTTTTTGTTATTCTTATCGGAGTTTTAGACTTACTCATCAGTCGCCGCCTTTCAAGCCCCATTGCAAAAATCGCCACCTATCTGGTCAATCTCAACCCTCTGGAAGAGGGCTCGACCCAGATGTTGCCCGCCAGTGCTCTGGAAACATCGGAGATCGCGGAAATTGTCAAGGCCTCCAGCCGGATGGCAGCCAATATCAAGGCCTCCAATGAAAAGTTAATGGAGCGCGAAGATCTCTTTCGCACCGTCACCGAGTTTGCCTCGGATTGGACATTTTGGCTGAGCCCGGATCAGGTTGTGGTATATGTCTCTCCCTCATGCGAGGCCTTCACCGGGTATTCGCCGGAAGATTTTTATTCGAGGCCGGAGCTGATGAAGGAGGTTGTTCACCCAGAGGACAAGGATTTTTGCTACAGCCACATCAACCATGCAGCCAATAACGAGCCCCATGTGCCCATGGAGTATAGGATTATCACGAAAAATGGCGATGTTCGTTGGATGAGCCATGTCTGTCGCGGAATTTTTGATGAAGATGGTCGTTTTCTCGGCGTGCGTGGCAGTAATGCCGACATCACCGAGAAAAAAAGAACCGAAGAGATACTGCGTGAGAGTGAAGAGCGCTTTCGCACTTTGATGGAACAGGGGGCGGACGGATTTTTTGTCCATCATCATGATGGAACGATAATCGAAGTCAATGAGCATGCCTGTCGGGCGTTGGGTTACTTAAAAGAAGAACTGCTCTCCATGTCCATCGCGGATATCGACCCGATTTATTCTAAAGAGGATGTGGAAAAGGCCTGCGCGACAATAGACTCGGGGAAGGCGATATCTCTGGAGTCTGTTCATCGGCGCAAGGATGGCAGTGATTTTCCTGTGGAGGTCCGGGCCAGCATTGTCCGTTGGGGGGAGAAAGATGAGGTTTTTTCCCTGGTGCGGAATATCACAGACCGTAAGCAGACTGAAGAGCAGCTTGCCGCGGAAAAGGAGCTTTTATCCATAACCCTGCGCAGCATTGGCGACGGTGTCATCACCACCGATCGTGAGGGTAAGGTTGTTATGCTGAGCCGCGTGGCTGAAGAGCTTACCGGTTGGACAGAGCAGGGTGCCGTGGGCAAGGCTTTTGACGATGTTTTTCATATCATAAACGCCGAGAACGGCGAACGGCTTATGAGTCCGGTGCAGCAGGTCGTTGATTCCGGGCAGATAATCGGCCTTGCCTCGGAGACCATTCTTGTTCATCGCGATGGCTCCCAGCGCATCATTGCTGATAGCGGTGCGCCTATTCGAGACAAGAAAAGCCGGATCATCGGTGTAGTTCTTGTTTTTCGAGATGTTACCGAGGAGCAGCGTTTGGAGCTTGAGGCGCAAAAGGCGCAAAAACTTGAATCCCTCGGGGTGCTGGCCGGCGGCATTGCCCATGATTTTAATAATCTTCTTACCGCCATCCTGGGCAATATCACCTTTGCCCAACTGCAACTGCCGGACAATGCTGAAATCCATGATAAGCTTTGTGCCGCGGAAAAGGCGTCTGTGAAGGCGCAGGGCCTGACCCAGCAGTTACTGACCTTTGCCAAAGGCGGGGCGCCTATAAAAGAGGTGACCTCCCTTGGGGGTATTATTCGTGATTCAATTGATTTTTCACTGCGCGGCTCCAATGTGAAATGTGATCTTTCTTTGGCTGATGATCTCAAGCCTGTGGAGGTGGATCCCGGGCAGATGAGCCAGGTTTTGCATAATCTGATTATCAATGCGGATCAGGCAATGAGCGAGGGAGGCACGATACGGGTGAAGGCCGCTAACGTGATCCTTGATCCTTCAAACGACATGGGCCTGCCCACCGGATCGTATGTGGAGCTTGTAATCTCCGACGAAGGTAAGGGGATTAAACCCGATGACCTGACCAGGATTTTTGATCCCTATTTTACTACCAAAGAGCAGGGCAGCGGGCTGGGTCTTGCCAGCAGTTATTCCATAGTCAAACGACACGGTGGTGTCATTGTCGTGGATTCAATGCCAAGCGAAGGCACTACCTTTACCATGTACCTGCCTGCTTCAATGCGGGAAGACACAAGTGACGAAGTCGTTGAGGAGCCCCCGGTACTCGTTAAAGGCAAGGGCCGGGTGCTGGTTATGGATGATGAAGTTATGGTGCGTGAACTTACCGAGGTAGTGCTTACCACCCTTGGCTATGAGTCCGGATTGGCCGTGGATGGCGAAGAGGCCTTGAAGATGTATAATGAAGCAGATGCCGATGGAAAACCGTATGATGTGGTCATCATGGATCTTACAATCCCTGGTGGCATGGGGGGCCAAGAGGCGGTTTCCAAGTTGCTGGAAATTAATCCACAGGCTAAGATTATCGTTTCAAGCGGTTACGCTCAAGATCCCATAATGGCAGACCATGAAAAATATGGGTTTCAGGGAGTCTTGGCAAAGCCTTATTCTGTGCAAAAGCTTGGAGTTGCCTTGCATGAGATACTTGCAAGTGAGAAATAAAGCTGTCCCATTTTTATCCCCCCATTCTTTAAGGTGCCATCATGCCGCAAAACAGCTACCGCTTCACCTATGACAACTATGGTAATACTCGGGAAATTTTAGTCTACACCCGCTGGCTGGGAGTGTATGACAATAATTACACCAATAAGGGGACCTCTTTTACCCAGGCTGAGCGCGAGAGTCTGAACCTGGAAGGGACCTTGCCGCCCTCGGAGCGTACCCTTGAAGAGCAGGTGGAAAATTCCCACAAGGCTTTGGCAAAAAAGGAGAGCGCTGTAGAGAAATTCATCTATATTCGTTCACTGTTCGACCGCAACGTCACCCTGGCCCATGCCCTGGTTGCCAGTGACATCAAGAAGTATATGGGGATTATTTATACGCCCACGGTTGGCGAGGCCTGCAGGCACTACTCTTCCATGTTCCGTAAGGCCAATGGTATTCACTTTTTTCCCGGCAATATCGACAGGGCCGAGGATATCCTGCGCCGCTTTGCCCACCGGCAAGTCAGGGTTGCGGTGGTTACCGACAATCAGGGTATTTTGGGCATTGGAGATCAGGGGGCCGGAGGTATTGCCATCTGTCTTGGTAAATTGATGCTCTATACCCAAGGCGCAGGAATTGCTCCCTGGCATTGCCTGCCTATCTCCCTTGATGTGGGGACCGATAATTCCGAGCACCTGAATGACCCGAATTATCTGGGCTGGCGGCATGAACGGCTCAAGGGAGATGACTACATCAACTTTGTCCAGCGTTTTGCCAGGGCCTTTAAAAATGTTTTTCCCAATGCGGTTTGCCAGTGGGAGGATTTTTCAAAACAGAATGCCTTTGCCATCCGCGATGCGTATCTGCATGAGTTGATCTCCTTTAACGATGATATCCAGGGTACCGGCGCCGTCACCCTGGCCGCTATCCTGGCCGCCATGAAGGTGAAAAAGGAAAAACTGCAAAAGCAGGTTTTTTTGATCCATGGAGCAGGTGCCGGCGGGGTGGGTATTGCCGAGCAGATTGAGACTGCGCTTATCGAAGAGGGTGTCTCCCCGGTTGAGGCGCGTTCCCGCATCTATACCGTGGACAGTCGCGGCATGGTCACTACGGATCGCGAGCTTGAGCCCTATAAGGAAAAATTCGCCAAGGATCCCGCCACCCTAGATTGGTATAAGGAAAAAGCCGACGGCTCCCTGCTGAACGTGATCCAAAAGGCGCGGGTTACGGTATTGATCGGCACCTCGGGCCAGCCCGGATGCTTCAGCCGCTATATTGTCCAGTCGGTACAGGCCAATACCAGGCGTCCGGTTATCTTGCCGCTCAGCAACCCGACCAATAAAACCGAGGCTCTGCCGGAAGATATTTATGCCTGGACCTCAGGCAGTGCCCTGGTTGCCACGGGTAGCCCCTTTGAACCGGTGAATTGGGGCGGGGCGGATATACGCATCGGCCAGTGTAACAATGTCTTTATCTTCCCGGGAGTGGGATTGGGCGTGCTTGCCTCAGGCGCCAAGGAAGTATTGCCGCAGTTCTTCACCGCCGCAGCCTATGCCGTGGCCGAGCATGTAGCAAGCAAGGATCTCAAGAAAGGGGTGCTCTTTCCAACGGTGGATGATCTGGAAGAGGTGACCAGGAGCGTGGCCTTGGCTGTTGGTGCTTCAGCCATACGTGAGGGCGTGGCGCGGCCCTGTATCTACAGCACCTACCAGCATAATTTCAAGATGGATCGTTTGGAGAAGCTCATCGATAAGATGCGCTGGCACCCGAAGTATCTGCCGCTGGTTCCCATGTAAAGCTGAGGCTCCTGGGCCGCTCTTCGGCCCAGGAATTTTGGAAGCATTCTATGGTCCCCCTGCATCTTTGGAGCAGGGGGATTTATTTTTGCGGCAGTTGCACCACCAGCACGGGCAGATCGGTGTGGTTGTTGATATAGCGGAGCAGGCTTCTGTGTGTGGCACCATGCACAAGGCCATGGGCGTGACGCCCGATCACCAGGAGATCGTATTCGCCCTCCTTGGAATAGGCGAGGATTTCATCAGCCGGATTACCTATTTTGACCACAATGTCATATTTAACAAAGGCGTTTTCCGGTGAGCCTTCTTCTACTTCCCGGCAATACTGCCCAACACATTCACCGATGATTGCAGCGTTGTCCCGACGGCGGTTGAGAAGGATATCTTTTGCCTCCTCAAGATCGCGGGTCTTGATCTCTTCCCAGAGTTCTTCTTCAAGGTAACCTGCCAATCTTTTATCCAGTTCAGGTCTTTCATCCACCACGTGCAATACAGTGAGCTTGGCCTGGTATAAGTTGGCCAGGCTGGCAGCATAGGCAAAGGCGTTTCTGCCGGTGTCCGAGAGATCTGTCGGGTAAAGAATTTTTTTAATGGTAATTTTAGGAACATCCATGGAGCACACCTCTATGAAATGGAGTCTCTAGTTTGATTTTTGAAAAATCCTTTTAATCGGACTGACCCAAATTCCACTGAGAAACCAGGAGTAAAAATAGGTGCCGATGATGATCAAGACAAAGGCCTTGGCAATATCCATAGCAGAGCCGTTCAGGGAAAAGCCGGGCACATAACCGAAGAGGAAGGGACCAAGGTAGAGGAATTTGGCAAACTTAAAGGCTGAAAAGGCAGTACGCCACATATTAGCTTTGGCAATGGTAGCTCCGGCAAAGGCCGCAATACAGACCGGCGGAGTGATGTTGGAGTCCTGGCTCAACCAGTAAACAATCATATGGGCGGCAAGAGGGTTGACCCCAAGATGGGTCAAGGCTGGAACTGCTACCACCGCAGTGATCAAATACGCTGCCGTTACCGGTACTCCCATACCCAATACCAGCGAGGCCAGGGCTATAAGCAGTATGGTGAGCGGTAGGGAACCCTGTGCCAGCTCGATGACTATATCTGCAAAGGTAAGGACCAGGCCGCTATAGGTCAGGACGCCGATGATAATACCGATGACCCCGACAGTGGCCCCGATCTTCAGGCTGTTTACAGCTCCGGCACGGGCCGCCTCTATAAATTCCCTAGGACCAATGCGGGTCTCTTTGCGGAACCAGCTGATGGCGATACAGGTAGCAATACCAAGGATGGCGGAATAACCAGGTGAATAGCCCATTAGCATCAAGGCGGTGATAGAGACAAGGGGCAGCGTATAGAACCACTCTTTTTTAACGATCTCCCAAGCGTTGAATTCTGAACGTTCACCTACGACATTATTTTTTTTCGCTTCATAATGCACCATGACAAAAACACTGAAGAAGTACATGATGGCGGGAAAAAGGGCGACCAGCATGATCCTTGAATAGGGCAGCCCGGTCATTTCGGCCATGATAAAACCACCAGCCCCCATGATGGGAGGCATAAACATTCCGCCGATGGAGGCGGCCGGTTCGATGGCCCCGGCAATATGGGGTTTAAAGCCGGATTTTTTCATCATGGGTATGGTAAAGGCGCCAGTGGAAACGGTATTGGCAATGGCACTACCGGAGATGGAGCCAAAGAGGCCGCTGGCAATGACAGAAACCTTGGCGGGACCGCCAATCTTATGGCCCACTGCAGCCAGGGGGAAGTCGATAAAGAATTTCTGAGCACCGCATTTTTCCAAAAAAGCGCCAAAAATAACAAAAAGAATAATATAGGTAGCCAGAACATTGGCCATGATGCCGAAAACGCCATCACTCTTATAAAAAATGCTGATGCAGAGATTGGGGAAGGTATCTCCTGCGTGGGAGATCAGCTCCGGGACATATGCGCCGTATACCCCATAGACAAGCATCAGAGCGCCGATAATCACAAAAACACTGCCCACCACCCGTCTTGCCAGTTCAATACCGATCAAAACCCCGGTAATGGCAATAAACATATCCACCTCGGTCTCAAGGCCCATGCGGTAATTGATGGTCTCGAAGTTCTTGATCCAGTAACCGATAGAGCCGGTGGACAGGACCATGAGCAGGTAGTCTACAATGCGAAGAAATTTGTTTTCGGACTTATAGAGCAGAAAAACAAGAATGTAAGTGATAATGATGTAGATGCCGCGATGGTACTGGGTGGATGCTGGTTCGAATACAGCGGAAAATGAGTAAAAGAGAACCAGGCCTACGGCAAGGACATCAAAGAGAATTTTTTCAAATTTATTAAGCTTTCCGTACAAATTGAGTCACCACGGGAACGGGGAAAAAGGAAGGGCGGTATAGTGTAATACCGCCCCCCTTTGATGAGTTATGACTTACGAATACGAGAGTATTCTACAGCACACCTTTTTCCTTCCAGAACTTCATAGCGCCCGGATGCATGGGGGTAACGATACCCTTAGCTCCAGCTTTGATGCTCATCTCTTTGAAGGTCTTTTTCTGGCCGACCATGTGGGCAAGGCCCTCGTCGGTGTAGATGGTGGAGAGCAGCTTGTATACTACGTCATCCGGAACATCGGCATTGGCAACCCAGAGGGTGGAGTCCTGAAAGGAAGGAGTCTCCTTTTCAACGCCGCGGTAGGTACCGGCGGGTACGGCAAGTTTGGCAAAGTAGGGGTACTTAGTGTAGAAGCCGCTTGCGTTGGCATCGGCATCAAGGTCGATCAGGTCGATGTCGTTGGTCTGGGCTGCCATGATAACGGCGCCACTGGGGAAGGCGGTGAAAAGCCAGAAGGCATCGAGCTGGTTGTTACCGAAGGCCTGGGCGGCATCGTTATAACCCATGGGGTTGCGTTTTACCTTATCCCAAACGCCCATGTGACTGAAGAAGAGTTCGCAGTTGGCAAAAGCGCCGGAACCGGCATTACCAACACCAACACGTTTACCGTCCAAGTCTTTTACGCTCTTGATGCCGGAACCCTTGCGGACAACCAACTGGGCAGGTGCACCGTAAAGATAGGAAACAGCCATGACCTTGTCGTATTTGTTGGTATCATTTTTCAGCATACCGTTGCGGCCGAGATAAACGTGGCCGGAATAAACAACGCCGAAGTGGGATTTGCCGGCATTGACCTTACGCAGATTCTCAACCGATCCCGCAGAGGATTGGGCCTTGACTGAAAAGTCTTTTATTTCTTTAACAGGCTTGTAAACCTGGATGGCATTAGCAACAACCTGGAAGGTACCACCAGCAGGGCCACCGCCGAAAACGATATTTTTTGGTGCAGCTTTTTTTGTTTCCTCAGACGGCTTGTCGCCACATCCGGGCAGCAACATAAGGCCCAGACAGGCACAGGCAGTGGCAAAGGTGGTAATAAGGTTCTTTCTCATTGATCTCTCCTTGTTTTTTGGTGCAGCGCGCTTATTAGCTGTGATTTGTCTTTTGGTTTCCCAACAAGTTGATCCCCTCAAAGCAACTTTTTTATGTTACTTCATTTGTTTCGTTTTTCAAACGAAGATCTGTATTTTCACCTACCGTTTAAAGCGTGTCATAATGATGGTTTCTCAGAGCGCAGGGAGCAGGGCAAGGATGATCGGCAAAGAGATGAGGGCCAGGCCGGTTTGCACAGTAACGATCTGGGCCATGAGTTTGCCGTCGCCTCCCAACTGTTTTGCCAAAATAAAGGACAGGGCGGAACCGGGCAAAGCACCGAAAATAATAGCCACCTCGGTGGCAAATTGCGAGGCTGCAAAAAGCTGGCAAAAAAGCCACATCAAGCCAGGAACAACCAGGAGTTTCAGTGCACTGGCAACACTCAGGATAAGTGCATTTCCCTTGATTGCTTTTAACTCCAGGCTTGCGCCAACAGTAAGAAGACCAAGGGGCAGGGCTGCCTTGCCGAGAATATCCAGCAGGTTTGTTACAAAAAGCGGTAAGGGAGTATCAGCGTTGTTGAGGACGATGCCGACAAAGCAGGCAAGTACCACAGGGTTCCGCGCCACAGCTTTTATGAAAAGAGCCAGAGATTGCTGACCGGACTGCGCTTTGCCGAAGCGAACCAGCATGAGGACACAGAGAACATTAACCAGCGGGATTAAAAAGGCCAGGAGTATGGCGGCCTGAAGAATGCCGCGATCACCATACAGGGCCAGCACAATGGAGAGGCCTATATAGGAGTTAAAACGAACCACACCTTGGTACAGCGAGGTAAAGGCTGCTCCTTTTGGTGAAACTTTGACTCGAAACATGAGAAGAAGGACGGTGACGGTAAAAATAACTGCAGCAAGGGAGGCTAACAGCGGAAAGATGTCATTGCCCGCGCTTTCTCCTCCGGCAATCTTGTGCACCAGCAGGGCCGGAAAGAGCACATAGTAGGTAAGGCTTTCCGCAGGTTGCCAGAATTTATCGCCGGGAAAGCCGCTACGCCGTAACCCCAGGCCCAGGATAATGGTTGCAAAGACCGGGAAGAGGATGGCTAGAATGGATGGTGCGGCGGTCATACTTATTTTTCAGAAGAAGTAAATGAGGCCTTTAAGAATTCCCGATTCAGCCGTGCAATGTTGGTGATGGAGATCTGCTTTGGGCAGGCTGCCTCGCACTCACGCTCATTGGTGCAGTTGCCAAAGCCCAGTTCATCCATCTTGCGGACCATTGCTAAAGCCCTTTTGCTCCGCTCCGGCTGGCCTTGTGGCAGAAGAGCCAGTTGCGAGACCTTGGCGCTGACAAAGAGCATGGCCGCCGCATTGGGGCAGGCTGCCACACAGGCTCCGCAGCCAATACATTCCGAGGCATCGAGAGCTTTATCCGCAACTTCTTGCGAGACCGGGATAGCATTGCCGTCCGGCACGCCGCCGGTATTGACCGAGACATAGCCGCCCTCGGCAATAAGGTCGTCAAAGGCACTGCAGTCAACGATCAGGTCTTTAACCAGGCGAAAGGCGCGGGCCCGAAAGGGTTCGATAACAATGGTGTCGCCATCATCAAAATGGCGCATGTGCAGTTGGCAGAGGGTGGTGCCTTTTTGCGGGCCATGGGGCTCGCCATTGACAACCGCCCCGCACATGCCGCAGATTCCCTCTCTGCAGTCATGGTCAAAGGCAATGGGCTCTTCTGTGGACAAGGTCAGCTGTTCATTGACAACATCAAGCATTTCCAAAAAGGACATATCCTTTGAAATGTCCTTGGCCTCATAGGTTGCCAAGCGTCCTTTATCGTTGGGGCCTTTTTGCCGCCAGACCTTCAGGGTGAGATTGATTGATGCGCTCACTTATAACTCCTCTGACTGGGTTGTACATTTTCAAACTGGAGTTCTTCCTTGTGCAGGGATGGAGTTTGGTCCATTCCCTTATACTCCCAGACTGCGACATGGGAGTAATTGGCATCATCACGTTTTGCCTCATTCTCCTCGGTCTGGCTCTCCTCGCGCAGATGGCAGCCGCAGGATTCCTTGCGGGCCAAGGCATCGTGGATCATGATTTCGCTGTATTCAAGGAAATCAGCAACCCGGCCGGCCCGCTCCAGAGACTGGTTCAGTTCCTTGCCGCTCCCGGGCACGGTGATGTTGTTCCAGAATTCTTCGCGAATCTCAGGCACCTTGGCCAGGGCTTTTTTCAGCCCATCCTCGTTTCTGGCCATGCCGCAATGGTCCCACATGAGCAGGCCCAGCTCCCGGTGGATATCATCCACCGTACGACTGCCTTTGCTGCTGAGAAGTTTGTCGATCCTGGCCTTGCAATCGTCTTCACTCTCGCCAAAGGCGCTGTGCTCGGTACTCACCCCGTCGTAAGGTGTTTGGGCAAGATAGCCACCAATGGTATAAGGAATGACAAAATAGCCGTCTGCCAGGCCCTGCATCAAGGCGCTGGCCCCAAGGCGGTTGGCGCCGTGGTCTGAGAAGTTGGCCTCGCCCAGAACAAAGAGCCCCGGGATATTGCTCATCAGGTTGTAATCCACCCAGAGCCCGCCCATGGTGTAATGCACGGCCGGGTAAATCAGCATCGGCTCCTTGGTCGGGTTTGAGGCGGTAATCTTTTCATACATATGAAAGAGATTGCCGTATTTTTTGAGGATGGTCGCTTCGCCGTCGCGTTTGATGGCATCGCTAAAATCGAGATTCACGGCAAGGCCGGTTTCACCCACGCCTTTGCCTGCGTCGCATTGCTCTTTGGCATTACGTGAGGCCACATCGCGGGGCACCAGGTTACCGAAGCTGGGATATTTTTCTTCCAGATAGTAACTTCTTTCCTCTTCCGGGATCTGCTGGGCCGGGCGGGTGTCGCCCGCTTTTTGGGGCACCCAGACCCGGCCGTCGTTGCGCAGGCTTTCGCTCATCAAGGTGAGCTTTGATTGATAGGTGCCATGCATCGGAATGCAGGTCGGATGAATCTGGACGAAGCAGGGGTTGGCAAATCCCGCCCCCTTTTTATAGGCCCGGAAGGCCGAGGTCACGTTGCTGGCCATGGCATTGGTGGAAAGAAAGTAGACATTGCCGTATCCGCCGGTGGCCAGGACCACGGCATGGGCTGCGTGACGCTCCAAGGCGCCGCTGACCATATTGCGGGTGACAATACCTTTGGCCTGTCCATCGACCAGGACCAAATCGAGCATCTCACGTCTAGAAAGAATTTCCACCTTGCCCAACTTGACCTGGCGCATTAAGGCGCCATAGGCCCCGAGCAGCAACTGCTGGCCGGTCTGGCCGCGGGCATAAAAGGTGCGGGAAACCTGGGCTCCGCCAAAGGAGCGATTTGCCAGGGTGCCGCCGTATTCACGGGCAAAGGGCACACCCTGAGCCACGCATTGGTCGATGATGTTGCCGCTGACCTGGGCCAATCGGTGGACATTGGCCTCACGGGAGCGAAAGTCACCGCCCTTGATGGTGTCGTAAAACAACCGAAAGGTCGAATCGCCGTCGTTTTGGTAGTTTTTGGAGGCATTGATGCCGCCCTGGGCGGCAATGGAATGTGCGCGGCGCGGGCTGTCTTGCAAGCAGAAGGCCTTGACGTTGTAGCCAAGTTCGGCAAGCGAGGCCGAGGCTGAAGCACCTGCCAGGCCAGTACCCACGACGATTACATCGTATTTTCTTTTATTGGCCGGGTTGACCAGTTTCAGGTCAAATCGGTGCTTATCCCATTTTTCTGCCAAGGGGCCGGAAGGAACTTTGGAGTCAAGCTGCATGGGCTGATTTCCTGCTTCTTAGAATTCTTGTATGTTTTGCAACACGCATCACTCAAACTAAAAACTGTGAACAGAACAGGGCGTATAAAGGTATCAGGGTAAAGACGAGGCCGATGACAATGCTTCCAACACAGGCACATCCTTTAATGATGGGTGTGTATTTCGGGTGATCCAGCCCCAGGGACTGAAACAGGCTCCAAAAACCGTGGCTTACATGAACGGCCAATCCAAGAACGGCAACGATATAAAAGGCGGCATATCCCGGGTTGCTCAATGTTTCCCGCATCAGGTCTGCCACTATGCTGTTTTTGGGGATGAAATGAAAGTTTGCCAGGTGAACAAAAACAAAGACCAAGGTCAATAGGCCGGTGTAGAGCATGGTCCTCGAGCCGATTGTCCTGCCGCCGGAGCTTTTTTCCACATGGTACCGGTCAGGGCGTGAGGTGTAGTTCTCATAGCTCACGGCCAGTCCGAAAACGATATGGGTGACAAAGATGGCCAAAAGGCCGATCTCAGCAACACTGATCAACGCTCCCAGGCTGTGCAGATGATCGGCATAGGAGACAAAGGCAGCACGGCCGAAAAAGATGGTTGAGTTGCCAATGAGGTGCACCAGCAGAAAGAGCCCGAGCAGGGCGCCGCTGAGTGCCATCATCATTTTTTTACCCACGGATGAGGAAAGAGTTTCGTTTAACCAAGCCATTGCGTACTCACCAAGTTAATGTCATTCGTTTCCACTCCCCCTCAGGATATGATGGGAAAACGATGTGTTAAGGTGGGTATAAATACTTAGGGGGTGACTGGTCTGTCAATACTTAATATTATAATATTGTTGCAACCCACAAACACTTTGTACCAAAGAGTAGTCAGAGAAAACGAGGAAAATTATGGCCGGATACCTTGCCCTCATGGAGTCTGGGGAATTGCAGCAACGGATCGATACCGCCCTTTCCCGCCTTGAAAAGTGCACCATGTGCCCACGCCGCTGTAAGGTGAATCGACTTGTCGGGGAGAAAGGCGTTTGCAAGACAGGGCGGGTCGCCGTGGTGGCCAGCTATAACGCCCATTTTGGCGAGGAGCGTCCCCTGGTGGGTACGGGCGGTTCCGGAACCATCTTTTTCAGCCATTGCAATCTTGGTTGCCTTTTTTGCCAGAACTACGAGATCAGCCACCTGGGCGAGGGTATGGAGATGAGCGCCGGTCAGCTTGCCGCCATCATGGTCAGTTTGCAAAAACAGGGCTGCCACAATATTAACTTTGTCACCCCATCCCATGTGGTGCCGCAAATTCTTGAGGCATTGCCGTTGGCCATTGAAAAGGGGGTGACCGTTCCTTTAGTGTATAACTCAAGCGCCTACGATGGGCTTGAGACCTTGCAGCTTTTAGACGGTATTGTGGATATCTACATGCCGGACTTTAAGTTCTGGAGCAACGACAGTGCCAAGCGTTATGGCGGTGCCTTTGATTACCCGGAAAAGGCGAGGGCTGCAGTGAAAGAGATGCAGCGCCAGGTCGGGGAGCTTGTTATCAACAAGCAGGGAATTGCCGAGCGTGGCCTGCTTATCCGCCACCTCGTCATGCCGGCCGGCTTAAGTGAAACCAAGAAAATTCTCGAATTTATCGCCACGGAAATTTCGAAAGCGACCTATGTTAATATCATGGACCAGTACCGACCCTGTGGTGAGGCATATAACATGCCGCCCATTGACCGCACCTTAAAACAGGAAGAATTCCAGGAGGCCATGCGCCTTGCCAAAGAGGCAGGCCTGACAAGGCTCGATCAGATGGATATGGAAAAACTGCTGCAATTCCTCGGTATTGTGTGATTTTTTCCTACTGGAAGAAATAACCCGACCCTCCTAATCAAGGTTTGTTCGACAAGCAAATACCTTGACTTTTGGAAAGCTTTCTTATTAATTAGCTATCATATATTTCTTGGCGCTCATGAGAGCTTTTAAGGGAATCCGGTGAGAATCCGGAACGGGCCCGCCGCTGTGATCGGGGACAAATTCCGCAAAACGCCACTGCATGTTACATGTGGGAAGGCGCGGAAGGAGCATGATCCGAAAGTCAGAAGACCTGCCAAGGGAGTTTGTTATTTGTAGGAGTTGCCGTGGACACGTGGCTCTGCATGATCTAGTGGATGAAAATGGGAGATCCCCGGGTCGATATAAAAATCGGTCCGGGGATTTTTTTTTGCTTTTGCCGCGTGCTCAAGTCACGCAGCTCCCCCGGACACCATGACAAGGAGGATGCCCTTGGCAATTACGGAAAAGATGTGTGAGAGAGTGACGGTTCTGTCTATCAGGGATTGGGACGCCTTTCAGATCGCTATGCGTATCAGCCTGCGGCAAAAGTAGTCAATGATGATTAAGAAAATGTATGCAGTTTCAATGTTGGCCGCTTCCCTTACAGCGGGAGCGGCCATCGCGGCAGAACCTGTCGCGATGATGGATGAGGTGGTGGTCAGCGCCACTAAGACAGAAGAAACAATCAGGAATGTGGTCAATTCGGTAATCGTACTCGATGAGTTTGACATTGAGGAGTCACCGGCCAAAAGTTTTGGCGAGCTTTTGGCCAATGAGGCAGGTGTGGACTGGCGAACCTACGGCAACTACGGTGGTGCCTCCAGTACTTTGCAACTGCGGGGTATGGACGGTGATGAGACCCAGGTGCTCATCAACGGTGTGCCCCTCAACTCTCCATCACTCGGTTCAGCCAATGTCTCAAAGGTTCCGTTAAACAGTATTGAGCGAGTGGAAGTGGTGAAGGGGTCCGGGTCTGTATTGTACGGTTCCGGCGCTATGGCAGGTACGGTCAATATCATCACCAAGTCGCCTCAACGTGAACAGCCTGTTTTTAAAGCTTTTTCAGGCTATGGAACCGATGAAACCTATGAGATGGCCCTTGAACAGGGCATGTTCGTCTTTGGCGACCTGGGCTATTACCTGACCGCCACCCAAAGAGGGACAGATGGAGAACGGGAAAACAGCAGGCTTAACCATAAGGATCTTTCCGGCAAGCTTTTGCTAGACAAGGGTAAATTGCTCAAGACCTCTCTTTTTGCCCAGTACATTGACCGCGATTATGGGGTGCCGGGCATTAACCCACCTGCCAATGCGGCTACACCCAACGCTAGCTTTCCCTTCTATAACGGTGATGTTGCCTCACTTGTAAACCATAGCGAGGATCAAGACGGCTATTATGTTTTTGAGCTGGATAGTTCTCCTTTTGCCTGGTTGGGAGTGAATTTGCAGATCGATTACACGGATATGGAGGCCTACTCGTACCAGCGTAACAACTACAATGGTCAAGGCTTCAAGAGCAGAATTGATAATGAGGTCTGGGGATATGAGCTCAATGCAGAGTTGACCCCCAAAGATAACCTGAAGTTGTTGGTGGGCACCGATTATCATGATCATGACTGGAAAAATCTTACCCGCAACCTTGATGCCGGTGGTAACGAAACCACTTCGACTTCAAATAAGGCAAAAATTCACAGCAAGTCCACCTATTACGAGGTGCAATTCCGACCGATTAAGGAGTTTAAAGCTCTCGCTGGCATGCGGCATGAGGCGCATTCAACCTTTGGCAATATCAACCTGCCCCATTACGGCTTTGTAATGACCCCGGTGGAGAACCTTAATGTCAAATTCAATAATGGAAAGCACTTTAAGGCACCCACCCCAAATGACCTTTTTTGGCCTGAAGATGTATTTACCAAGGGCAACCCCAACCTTGAAGCACAACGGGGCTGGCATAGTGATCTGACCGTTGAGGCGAGTCTGCTGGACAATGCGTTGTTTGTTACGGGTTCCTATTTTGAATGGGATATCAAGGGCAAGATTGATTGGGCCTTTGATCCGGGAATAGGTAAATGGACACCGACCAATCTTAACTCAAGCGTTGGTGACGGTTGGGAGCTTGCTGCGAAGTATGCACCAAGTTCAACCTGGGATGTGAGCATTGATTACACCTATACCCAGGCCACGGACAAACTTCAGAGCGGAGAGCGCGACGCGCAGCACCTTGCTAACCATAAAGCCAAGATCAGCGGTGTCTATCGTTGGGATTTCGGCCTGACGGCCTCTGCCACGGCACGTTACACCGGAGCCCGTGACTACTACCGTTCATCAAGCCTTACCGCAACCGACACCCTACCGAGCTATGTCACCACCGATATTAAGCTCGAGCAGGTGTTGGCGGAGAATTATAAGGTGAGCCTTTCGGTGAATAATCTCTTTGATGAGAACTACGACACCTATGTGGGCAATTTTTCCGATAGCGCTTACCTCTCGACATTCAGCTCGGTCTGGGGCAATTATCCCGGTGCCGGTTTATCGACCTTTTTCAAGGTAAGTTATATCTATTAAAGCGAAGGGAGGCGCGGGCAATCCGCGCCTCCTTTTTTTATAGGAGACGGTCGAGATGGCTCAGCGGATAATGAATAGATTCTTTTTGCTGTATATGTTTTTGGCGGTGCTGCTTTGCGCGCAAGCCGCTCTAGCCGGCCCTGTTTTAAGCGCCGCACCTCCGCAGCGCGTAGTCTCTCTGGTTCCGGTGGTCACCGAGATCATATTTGCCATTGAGGCGGATGATGTTCTGGCTGGCATCACCCACCACTCCACATTTCCGGCCGGTACAGCAAATAAGGAAGTGGCGGGGGGCTTTTTTTCTCCATCACTAGATGCGATTGAAGCGCTCAATCCTGATCTCATCTTTGTTACGGATCTGCATAAAGATGTAAAAAAACGTTTCAGTAATAAGTGTAGGCTGGTGCAATTGCCGGTGCACTCCATAGAAGAGGCCTTTGAGCGTATCCTCACTTTGGGTAGGATGTTTGGCCGTGAGAGTCAGGCACAGACCGTTGTGGATAGAAACAGGGCCCAATTAGAATTGATTGCCCAAAAGGTTGCGAAAATCCCTGATGCAGGGCGAAAGCGCATGCTGCGGCTCATGGGCGAAGAGAGGCTCATGGTGCCGGGTGATGATTCTTTTCAACTCGACTTTGTCCGGGCAGCCGGAGGTATTCCCTCAAGCCTAGGCAAAAAAGGCAACGTTGTTGAAGCGAACCCCGTGGATATAGCTGAGTTTGACCCACAGGTGATGTATGCCTGTGGCAAGAGTAGGACGCTGCCTATTTTGCAAGAACATGCCCTGGAAAAAGTAAGCGCAATTACAGAGCGTAACCTGTTTTTCTTTCCCTGCGATATGACCTGTCGGGCCGGGGCCAATATTGGTAGCTTTGTTTCCTGGCTGTCTGCAAAGACCTATGGCAAGGAGTTCTCCAAGGCAGACCAGCAGGTCATTAAGGACCGAATCGAGGATCGGCGCAGTCTTGATCTGCCAGTGGAGTATGTGGATAAAGCGGAAATCGTATACAGCCGGGTCCGAGATTTTACCAGTAAGACCTTGCTCATCGATTTCAAGCGTCCGCAGATGACCCTTTCAACCCTTGAAGGGATGCGAAGCGGGGTTGAAACAGCGGGCAATCATTATTTTCCGGCTCCGACTTGGGGCTTGGGGCATGAGGAGGGACTCGACGGCTTAAAGCGTTTGACTTACGCTGTGCTCGATAAACAACCGCAAACAACAAGCCTGCTCTATACCGGGGCGGACATGGATAATATTTCCGTTCAGCAAAAACAGTTCAAAGATATGAAGGTTTTTGCCCTGGTTACGGCCGGGGTTAAGCACAATGCCCTGCGCATGTCCCAGGACAATGGCAATTTTTATGAGCCCGGTACTATTAATATTGTGTTGCTCAGTAATACGCAGCTCAGCCCTAGGGCTATGACCCGGGCCATGATCAGTGCTACAGAGGGAAAAACCGCAGCCCTGAGCGATTTGGACATCCGCAGTAGCTATCAGCCTCAGTTCCAGGCCACCGGCACAGGTACCGATAATATCTTGGTGGTGCAGGGAGAAGGCACGGCCATTGATAACTGTGGGGGCCATACAAAAATGGGAGAGCTCGTCAGTAAGGCCGTGTATGATGGGGTGATTGAGGCCATAGCCAAACAAAACGGCATTACCCGCGAGCGCTCCATCTTTGCCAGATTGAAAGAACGGCGGTTGAGTCTGTGGAAGCTCTTGCCCAAAGAGATAGAGAATTGCTCGTTGACTAAGGGCGATTTGATTCGTGAGTTGGAAGCGGTTATGCTCAAGCCGGAATACGCTGGTTTTCTTGCCGGGGCCTTGGCCATGAGCGATGATGAACAGGCCGGGATTATTTCTGATTTTAAAGGCTTTGCCCTGTGGGGGAGAAAGATTTCAGCCCAGCTTGCAGGCAAAGGGGTTGATCCCTGGCAGCATCATTTTAAACAGGATCAAGTCGAACCGGTTGTGGCTTTAGCCTTTGAGGCTTTAATCAACGGCGTGTGCGCAAAAGAGCAGTAATGCAGTGTAGTGCCTGAGGAGGCGGAAAAAATGATGGATATATTTATAAGCGGCGGCCCTGTCATGTATCCACTGCTTCTCTGTTCGATTATTGTGCTGAGCGTGATCATCGAGCGCTCTATTTTTTGGGGTGGGCTTGAAAAAAGTCGAGATAGGCAGCTGCTTGATTCCGTGCTTGAGCTCGCCAGAAAAGGGAGTTGGGATGAGATCCGCAGTATCACCAAAGGCAGCCGCGATCATGTGGTGCGTGTCTTAGTTGTGGGTATACTCCATAAAGAGTTTGACATGGCCAAGGCCATGGAGGCTGAGGCTGAGATGGAAGTCAAACGGATGCGCAAGTTCATGATTGTTCTCGATACCATGATCACAGTAGCTCCGTTACTGGGCATCTTTGGCACTGTTTTGGGCATTATCACTTCTTTTAAAATGCTGGGCAGCGTGGGGATTGCCGATCCAAAGCTTGTGACCAGCGGTATTGCCCAGGCTTTGATTACCACTGCTTCGGGACTTGGAATCGCCATCATTGCGGTTTTTCCCTTTAACTATTTTGGGGCCAAGGTTGAGCATGCCGTACATGTAATGGAGAAATACGCGACCAGCCTTGAGATAGTTTATGAAAAGCTCATGCAGAAGGAGGATAAGGCTGTATGAAGCTCCTTTTGCCAGCGCGAAGGCCTCCCCGCATAGAGATGTTACCCCTTATCGATATCGTCTTTTTGCTTCTGGTCTTTTTTATCTATGCCATGCTCTCCATGGCCGTGCATAGGGGATTGCCGGTGAACCTCCCTTCTTCGAGCGCAGCGCAGTTGGAAAAGGATATGATTCTGAGTGTGACTGCACAGCACCTGCCGGATCAATCCGTGGCCGTGTTTGTCGATAAGCAAGAGGTGCAGGTGGCTGAATTAACCCAATATCTGCAAGCTAAGGCGCGCGAGATGGAGCAGCAGGGCAAACTCCCCGGGGTTTTGCTTTTTGCCGACAATAGTATCTCCTATCAGCAGCTTTTTCAGATTCTCGATCAGGTCAAATCAGCCGGTCTGAAGCAAGTCTCTCTCCAGGCAGAGGTGGCAGATGACTGATGGCAGGCGGCTTGGCATAGCCGTTGGTGCGGCCTTGCTCCTGCATTGCACCCTGCTTGGCCAGTGGTATAGCGCCCAGACCTCTGCTCCGCAACTGAGTCAGATTCGCAAAAAAATGAATATTTCACTGAGCTATCGCAGGCCTGAGCCTGCGGTTGCACAAAAGCCGGTGGAGCCATCTGTAAAACCCAAGCAAGAAAACACAGTGCCGGTAGTCACGCCGGTGGCGGTTAAAGAAAGGCAACCTCTGCCTGCCCGAAAGAAAAAGGTTGAGCCGGTGGTGGAGCAGGTACCTGTGGTGGCTCCCAGTAAGCGTGTTGAAACAAAGCCGGTTGAACCTGTACGTGAGCAAGTTACAGATAATGCGCCGATTACAGAAGAGGCCAAGGTCAAACTGGCTACGCCCTTGTACAGAAAAAATCCTCCTCCAATCTATCCCAGGCGGGCCAGAAAAAGGGGGGTTACCGGGACGGTGCTGCTTTTGGTATCTGTTTCAGGTATTGGCCGTGTGCAAGATATTAAGATTGAAAAGACAAGCGGCCACAGCATCTTAGATAAGGCAGCTGTGAAAAGTGTGCAAAAATGGCTGTTTGAGCCTGGCCTGAGTGACGGGAAACCTGCCTCCATGTGGGTGCAGGTGCCTGTGCGTTTTGAGTTGAGATAATGCGAATATTATTTTTTGTCATAATCAGCTGTATCTTATCCGCTTCGCCCATTGGGGCCTTCACGGTTACTGACCAAGCCGGGCGAGAGGTTGAGGTGCCTGCCAAGAGCGAGCGGGTTCTTTCCCTTGCCCCTAGTATTACTGAGATCGTTTATTCCCTAGATGCCGGTAATCTCCTGGTTGGAGCCACCCAGTACAGTGATTATCCGGAGGCTGCTAAAGCATTGCCCAGGGTCGGCTCATACGTACGATTGGACCTTGAACGGGTCGTGTCTTTACAGCCTGATCTCTGCATCGGCATCCGGGACGGCAACCCGAAACATTTGGTGGACAAGATTGAGGGCATGGGAATCCCCGTCTATGTTATTGATCCGCGCAACCTGGGCGGTATCATGGAGGCTATTTCCGGTATCGGCACCGTCCTTGGCGTAGAAGATAATGCGGCTCTGTTACTCAAAGGTATGCAAAATCGCATCAGTAAGGTGCAGGAGCAGGTGGGGGCGGCCTCTGGGCAGCCTCGAGTTTTTTTCCAGGTGGATGCGGCCCCCATTATTACCGCAGGCACAGAGACCTTTACCCATGAGTTGATCACATTGGCAGGTGGAGTGAACCTAGGTGCAGGCAAGGTGCCCTATCCAAGATTGAGTTGGGAGCAGGCCTTGGCCAAGCGGCCTGAGGTGGTGGTGATTACCTCCATGGCCGGTGGGCACAGCCCTGAATCATTAAAGAAACAGTGGCAGCGTTGGCAGCATCTGCCTGCGGTCAAGGCGGGGCGGATACATGTGGTGGATGCCAATCTTTTTGACCGGCCCACTGCCAGACTGGTACAGGGTCTTGAGCTGCTTCTTACGATCATTCACCCGGAGCTTACAGGCAATGACTGATCAAAAAGGCATGCTTATGCCGCGCCTTATATTGCTGATGGTATCCTTGAGTGCGATCCTTTTGGGCAGCGGACTTTTCGGTATCTCTCTTGGCCCTTCCGGCTTTCATCCCCAGGATGCTTTGCATGCGTTGTGGTCCAAGGCGGATGCTGATTCGGTCCTGGCAACCATTATCTGGCAAATTCGTCTGCCCAGAGTGCTTTTGGCCGCAGCTGTCGGAGCTACCCTCTCTTTAGGTGGTCTGGTTTTTCAGGCTCTTTTACGCAATGCCTTGGCCGAACCCTATATTTTGGGGATTTCCGGCGGCTCTGCCGTGGGAGCCATCCTTGGTATGCTGGCAGGCTTTGCCCAGTTTCCTGGGGTGGCTGTGTCAGCTTTTGCAGGCAGCATGCTGATTCTACTCTTGGTTCTGGCCGTGGTTTCGGGTCGCACTGGAATCGATCGGGATTCGCTTTTGTTGGGCGGGGTGATGATGAATGCCTTTTGCGGCGCCGTGATCATGTTTCTTATTTCTATTACCCAGACCTCGGCTGTGCACCAAATCCTCTTTTGGCTCATGGGGGATTTCACCATGTTCACCAATGACCGGCTGCCCATCCTTCTCGGGGTAGTGCCCTGTTTTTTGATTATACTCTTTATGGCCCGGCCTATGAACCTCTTGCTGGCAGGGCGGGAGTCTGCTGCTGCCATGGGCATCAATGTCCAGGTGGTTACTGTAGTATTGCTCATGACCACCACCTTTATGGTGAGTATCGTTGTCTGTCAGTCCGGGTTGGTTGGTTTTGTCGGTCTGGTTATCCCTCATATCTTCAGGATGATATTTGGCCCGGATCACCGTCTTTTGGTTCCAGCCTGCATTTTGGGCGGTGGCTCTTATCTTATTCTCTGCGACTTGTTGGCCCGTACCCTGCCGGCTAATGGTGAAATGCCGGTGGGCATTATCACTGCTCTGATCGGGGCGCCGCTCTTTATCTTTCTTCTTTGGAGAAGTAGACGATGAGTGTGGTCAAGGTAACAGATCTCTGCCTCTCCTATGGAGAAACGCCCATCTTGTACGATGTTTCCCTGGCTGTGAAAAAAGGAGAGTTTTTCGTTATCATCGGCCCCAATGGCAGTGGCAAGACGACCCTGCTGAAAACTTTGGCACGCCTGGAAAAAGCAGGGTCTGGCAGCATTGATATTTTAGATGCCCCTTTGGCTGAGTATTCCAGGCGCAGTCTTTCTCGAGTTATGGCTGTGGTACCGCAACAGGTGCCTCTTGATTTTCCTTTTACCGTGGAAGAAACCGTACTCATGGGGCGTTCGCCCCATCTCGGTTTGATGGGGGTGGAGAGTCAGGATGATTATGCTATAGCGCAAGAGGCTATGGGCTTTACCGATATCCAACACCTTGCCAAACGGAGGTTGGACCAGCTCTCCGGCGGAGAGCGGCAACGGGTTATCATTGCCCGGGCCATTTGCCAGCAACCCCGGGTTATTCTCCTTGATGAACCCACTGCTGCTTTGGACCCTGCCCACCAGGTACAGATTATGGATCTGATGGAGCGATTTCGCAGACAACAGGGGATAACCGTGATTATGGTTTCCCACGACCTCAACCTGGCCGCTTTATATGGGGACAGGTTGCTTCTTCTCAAAGAGGGCAGGATTGAGACCATTGGTGCGCCCCAAGAAGTCCTGACTGCTGAACTGTTAAGCACAAGTTACGGTTGCCCCATGCAGGTGAATGACCTGAATTTCGGTGGCCTGCCTCAGGTAATGCCTATTCCTGAAAAATTTGAGGACTAGGTAGTTTCTTGCTGTTATAGTCTGCTCATTACTTGCCTATGACAGAATCTAATGAACGAACATATGCCCTTGAGCGTGAAGTTGCGCGGCTGCGCACGGAAAATGAGGAATTGCGCAGCAAGACAGCCGGTTGGGACGCTTTGCTGGATGCCTCCAGTGATGCAATTGTTGTTGCTGAGGCGAGCAGCGGTGCTATCTGTGAGGTCAATGATAAGGCCGCTGATCTTTTAGGTTGCAAGCGGGATGACCTTGTCGGTCTGCATCAAAAAGAGTTACATCCTCCCAACCTGCAGGAGGAGTATGCACGGATTTTCCAGCAATGTGTCAAGGATGGTGGAGGATTTCTTCCTGAGATTAATGTTCAACATCAAGATGGCAGTCAAATTCCGGTTGAGATAGGTGCTCGGCTCTTTCGCAGGGCCGGTAAGGAATATCTGGTTGGTTTTTTTCACGATATTCGCAGCAGGCTGGGTTCAAGACAGGCCCTCAGCCAAAGCCAGGAACGGTTTGAGATTTTTTTCAACAAAGCCAATGATGGCATGTTTGTCTATCATCCGCAAGAGGATGGCATGCCGAGTAATTTTTTCGCTGTGAATGATGCTGGGGCGCGGATGATGGGCTACTCCAAGGAAGAGTTGCTCAGGCTTTCGCCCATGGATTTGACTCCGGAAGACTCCCTTAATGAAATCCCACCCATTGTTGAAGAACTCAAAGAAAAGGGGGAGGCGGTTTTTACCCTCAAAGTTCGCCGCAAGGATGGCACCGTAATCGATATTGAGATCCATGACCATCTCTTTGTCTACGAAGACCGGCCCACGGTGCTTTCTCTGGTGCGGGACATTACAGAGAGGCTGGATGCGGAGCGCAGGCTGAAGGAGGCGGAAAAAAAACTTGCCCAGACCGATAAAATGGCCGCTCTCGGTCAGGTGGTTGCCGGGGTTGCCCATGAGGTGAACAACACCCTGAACTTCATCACCGGTGCTGTGCCGCCTTTCAAACGGTATCTGGCTCAATTGAAGGAAAGGCTGGCCGGGGTGGAACTTGAGTCACCTGCAGAGTCGGCCGCATTGACCAAGGAAAAACTGTTCGGGAAGTTCGAGCTGCTTTTGGGCAATGTAGAGGAGGGGGCATCCCGGACCAAGAAGATTATTCATGACCTGCAGGCCTTTTCCCATACCGAGGGCAGCGATGTCATCTGGGTGGATGTGCACGACACCTTGGAATCCACCCTCTCGCTGCTCTTCCATGAAGTGCAGCATAAGATCCAAATTATTCGGGACTACCAAGCCAAGCAGACAAAGGTTTCCTGTTTTCCAAACAATCTCTCGCAGATTTTTATGAATGTGTTGATCAATGCCCTGCAATCCATAAAGGGGAGCGGTGCCATCGGTATCAGCACCTTCAACGATAATGACACCATCGTTGTCAAATTTAAGGATGATGGCTGCGGTGTGGCCGAGGAATTACAGGGCAAGGTTTTTGATCCTTTCTTTACCACCAAGGATGTGGGTGAGGGCACCGGCCTTGGCCTGAGTATTACCTACACGTATGTCGAGAAAATGGGGGGATCTGTAGAATTTGCCAGTCAAGAAGGGCAGGGCACCGAGGTGATCATCACCCTTCCTGTGCAGGGTTAATTTTTAAAAAAGAGCAGGATGGCAAACAGTATCACTGCCACCACCACAAAGCGTTGTACAAAGACATTGCCCTTTTCCACCGTGGCCTTGGTGCCGAAATAAGCCCCGATCATACTGCCTATCCCAAGTACCAAGCCGGGAAGAAATTCCACCTTGTCGTTCATAACGAAGATAACGAGAGAGACCGCGGTAAAGAGCATGATGGTAAAGGTCTTGGTCGCATTGCCCGAGACAAAGTCATAGCCGGTGAGAAGCATGCCGGCCAGGATCAAAAAGCCCACCCCCGCCTGGATGAACCCGCCATACATGCCAATAATGAAGAAGCTCAGCCAGATTAAGAGCCAGCGGCCAAGGGTGTAATCGATCTCGCGTTTTTCGAGCATTTTACCCGGCTTCATGAAGGTGGCCAGGGTCATGAAAATCATGAAGAGGGCAAAATATTTTTTAAAGGCGTTCTCACTGATATTCACCGCGAGGTAGGTTCCGGCAATGCTGCCGAGAATGGCAGGGATTGAAACGATAAGGGAGAACTTGAGGGGGAACACACCGTATTGGTTAAACTTGCGTGCCGCGGTGAGTGACTGCATGAAGATGCCCAGCCGGTTGGTGCCGTTGGCCACTGTGGGCGGTAATCCCATGAAGATCAAAACCGGTACGGTCAGGAACGAGCCGCCACCGGCAAGTACGTTTATAAAGCCGGAGACTGCGCCTACAACGAGCAGCAGTGCGAGTTTTAAAAGATAGATCGCTTCCAATGAAAACCTCAATTGCCTTTATTAAGAGAGACCAAAGTACCACTTCCTCATCTTGGCGTAAACAGTTTGCCCCATGGATACTACTCAAAAAAATGAATGTCTTTAATAGGTTAGAGATGATTATCGGTTGAGATAGAAAAGAGGAGTATGATAGCATGTAAAGGTCCTGCTTAAGGAGCTTTTGCCTCGTTTTTTGAGGTAACCTGGAACAGAGTGAAGAAGATTATGAAATGCCCCCAGCAAACATCCCAGTTATTACCTGGTAAACAAACGCTTTGTCAGTTTGTTTTCTTGTTGTTTTTGTCTGTAATTGCGACAGGTTGTGCGGTGAACCCCGTAACCGGCCATCGTGAGTTGCATCTTGTGCCCGAGTCTTGGGAAATAAACGTGGGTACGGAGCAGTATACTCCCACCCGGCAGGGGCAGGGCGGTGATTATAAGCAAGATCCTGAACTGACTGCCTATGTGAAAGAGGTGGGGCAAAGCCTTGCCAGGGTCAGTGATCGGCCGCATCTTCCCTTTGATTTTGAGATCATAGACAGCTCCGAGCCCAATGCCTGGGCCATGCCCGGGGGCAAGATAGCCATCAATCGCGGACTTTTGCTGGAGTTGCACGACGAAGCAGAGCTTGCCGCAGTTTTGGGCCATGAGGTAGTGCATTCCACTGCCCGGCACGGGGCAAAGAGTGTTGAACGTGGGCTATTGCTCGGCGCTGCTGTGGCCGGGCTCTCTTTGGCTGTATCGGAAAGTGATTTTCAGGAATATCAGGGTGTTATTGTCAGTGCCGCTGGTTTGGGCACTAACCTGATTACCTTTAAATACAGCAGGGACCAGGAGTTTGAGGCGGATTACTATGGCATGCAATATATGGCCAGAGCAGGCTACGAGCCCCGGGCGGCAATAGGCCTGCAACAGACCTTTGTCAAACTTGCCAAGAGCCGGGAGCCCAATTGGCTGGAAGGCATTTTTTCCACCCATCCGCCATCCCAGGCCCGTGTTGACGCTAATATAAAAACAGCCCAAGAGTTGAATCTTAAAAGCGGCAAAATCGGCGCTGAGAAATATCAACGTAAAATTGCTAAATTGCGCAAACAAAAGCCCGCCCATGATGCCCGAGACAGAGGGTACAAGGCCCTGCAGGATGGAAAGACAAAGCAGGCTTTGGCGCTGGCGGACAAGGCAATCAGGATGTTGCCCGGCGATGCAAAGGCATATGCCCTGCGCGCAGCCGTGGGCATGCAAGAGGGGAATGATCGTTTAGCGCTGGCTGATTGGAACAGGGCAATTCGCCGAAACCCTCAGTATTTCCAGTTTTACCTGGAGCGGGGGCTGTTGCAGGAGAAAATGGGGAACGGGTCTGCCGCAGCCCAAGATCTGCAGAAAAGTATCAGTCTGTTACCAACCGCCACAGCCCATTATAAACTCGGCAACATTTTGCTTTCGCGTAACGACAGAAAAAATGCATTAAACCATTTTAAAGCGGCATCAGCAGCAAATACGCCCATAGGGAAAAGTGCCAAAATTGCAGCGGCGAAACTTGATTTTCCCCAAAATCCGGGGCAGTATATGCATATTTTCCCCACTGTGAATCAGGCAGGGGCACTGGTACTAGTGCTGAAAAATTACAGCCCTGTTGAACTGAGCAGTGCAAATATTTATGTCACTGTTGCAGATGCAGCAGGGCACGTACAAAGTGTTCGTCTTGATCTGCGCCAGGCGTTGCCGCCTAAAGGGCAGCGGATTTTGGTCACAGGTATCAAGGTTGCAAACCAGCAAGCGGCTGATAAGGCAAAGATTAAGATCGACCGAATTGTTGTTCGGTGACTAAGAAGACGTTGCATTGAAGAAATCCCTAAGCCAGGAGGCTGTTTTTTGCTAGAAGGCAAATCCGCGTTTATCGCTTTACTCATCATTGTTGGCATCATCACCATTTTTATTGTGAAAATCCGGCAATCCATGGTGCGTTATGAGGAGGAAGAGGAAGAAAAGCGCGCTGTCTTCGGCGAAAGGCAGCGGACCAAAGAGGATTATCTTATTGTGGACGAGACCGGCAAAACCATCCTGATGCAGGCGGTTATCCAGGGATTTCGGGAAGGAGTCGATCATATTCTGGGCCAAGCAAGTAAAAAGGCAATTAACCTGGCAACGGATGATGGGACCACGGCCCTGCATTATGCCGTAGCAACAGGGGATCCGGAAATTGTTGCCAAGCTCTTAAGCGGCGGGGCCAAAGCCGATCCTCAGGACCATGACGGCAGGACTCCGCTTTGGCTCGCTTCTCAGAGGGAAAACTGCAGAATTATTGAACTGCTTCTCGAGTACCGAGCTGATATTGATGTTCGCTCCGGCAGAGAACAAATGACGCCGCTCATGGCATCCGCCCTGTATGGCCGGACCGAGGTTGTGGATGTATTGCTTGATAATCGCGCGGATGCCACTCCTATTTCCATTGAGGGGAAGACAGCAGCAGATTATGGTCGTGAAAATTTGGCGCGAAATATGGGGAGCAATGTCGCCTTGAATCAGCAGCTCACTACTATGGTGTTAAAACTCGAAGCTGCTGAGAAGGGTGAGCCTTTTATTGATGCTGTTGCGGCACCCCCTGAGCATGGAGTCCATGAAGATTTTGCCGCGGATGATTCTTTCACAGTGGAAGAATAAAAAATCAGGACAACTCGTTCGGCTAAAGTCGATACTGCTTTTTTTATTGTTGTTGGAGATCAAACTTGCTCATAACAGTTTATGATGAAAAAAAAGGGCTCTTGAACCTAACCCTTGCGGTGAGCATTGAGTATTATGGCAAGGCTCCGCGCCGTTTAACCGGCCACAAGGGAACAGTCCTGCTTGCAACATTTGCGGATGGAGCAAAGTATCTCATTTATGGGGTCAGTCTCAACGATCTGCATCTCAGTATTTCTCAAAACAAAAACCGAACCTTTATGCGCAAATGGGAGCGTATCGGCCCTTTGCCTGATGTGAGTATCGATTTCATCGAGTAGTTGTTTTACTGAAATAGTTGCCTTTAGTTTTGTCCTTATTTTGTGCCAATCATTAATCAGATGCAAAAAATCTTACGTTTATCTCTTTGATTTTTTGTAGTAAACATTTTTTCCAGGTGACATGATTGTTAGTAAGCCGTTTCAATCATGTTAGGGGGAAGTCCCTGAAATTATTTGTTCTTGACACTTCTTAAGTAAATAATTATATAGCTAATCAACTTTTTAAGAGTATTCTTATGTTCCTTTGTGGCCATGGCCTGTTGTCTGAGGAATTTATAATTCTAGCCATAAGTTTTTTACTGAGGGGTTGCTATGATTATTAGAGAAGACAGCACAAGGAAATCGTTGCAAATGCTTATGGCACCTCTGGTGCCGGTAGTTATCATCGGCGGGCAATATTGGCCTTATCTCGGCTGGATTGCCATTACCCTTCTGGCGATAATGGTCACCCTGACTTTTTTTAAGGGACGTTACTACTGTGGCTGGATCTGTGCCATGGGGGCATTCCATGAAAGAATTCTCGCCCGTTTTAGCCTGCACAAAGCAATGTTACCTCTTTTTAAACAGAATTGGTTCCGATGGTTTCTGTTTGCGGCAATGATGAGCTTGCTCGCCTCCCGCTTGGTTATGACCGGAGGAAATCCGGAGAAAATCGGTGGTGTCTTTGTCATGATGTGGACCTTGTCGACTTCCCTGGCCATCGGTTTGGGACTTATCTGGAAGCCGCGTTCTTGGTGCAGCACCTGTCCCATGGCTATTTTTCAGGGGATGTTGGCTCCCAAAACATACCAGCTCGAGGTTTCTGACGATTGTAAGGAGTGCGGTGCCTGCTCCAAAGCCTGCCCCATCGAGACAAATCCCGGTTCATACAAAAGTGTTGGCAAGGTAAAAGGCAGCGAGTGCCTTCGCTGCGGAAACTGTGTCTTGAACTGCCCCCAGGGCGCCATTGGCTTTCCGAGAAAGATTACGACCACGAACATCAAAGAGACTCGGGGGGCTGCGCACAAGATTCTCTAGGTAATATGTTCTTAACCGATTTAGACCATCCTACAAAAGCCTGTCTTCCTCTGCCGTGTGATCAAGTCACACCGCTGTTTGGAAGGCGGGCTTTTTTTTTTTTTGATTCAGTGTTCCTGCCTTGACGATGGATTAAAACCATCCTTAGAATAAAGGTAGATGAACAATGACGTTTGTTAAGTCGCGCTGAAAACGTGAATTCGGTTGTTTAATAGATTGGCTACTTCAGCAGAACCCCCATAGGGAGGCCTGGTATGAAAACCTGCAGCTTGAATGATTTTATGGAAGAGTTGAAGCCGTGGCTGGATAAGGATCATATTCGCAGCGCAGTTCTTGAAGAGAACGGGAACCTGGTTCTTTATTTTCTCGATGGCATGAAGAATGTCTATCAGATCGATGATTGCAATAAAGAACAGGTTAAGGCTGTGCTGGATGATTTAAAGAAAACCGGTATTCCGGTACAGGCTTAAAAGAAAGTTATGGAAAGATCTCTCTTGACAGAAGCGGTGAGTTTAATTATATCCTTAATATCGGTATAACTACCGATATGGATTACTCGCCATTTGCCGCAAGCTGTGAGGGAAATGACGTGATTTCCAGGGGATGAATGAAAAACTCCCTCTATTATTCAGCTCCCCAAAGTTAGTGATGAGATTCCTAACTACTTCCTTCCTGAAAATGTCCGTCCCGCTACCCCCGGGATGGACATTTTTTTTTTGCTATATCTCCACTTTTTTTCCTATAACCATTGGAAAAAGTAGTGGCTGAAGAGCTCAGGAATATGGCATAATTTTTTGTAACTATTACAAAGGAATATGTTGAATCTTACAGGCCTGATCCTTTGCCGTGTAAACAAGTCACACCGATGCAATAATCGCCCATGAATACACAGAAAAAAACAGCTTCACAATCGCCCGGTAAGTTTCGGGCCGTATGGCTTCTTATCTCATTGCTCCTTGTTGCATCTTGGGTTGTGCAATCCATGGCCGCCCCTGACGAACAGGTAACTAAAAAGGTGTTTGTCGTGCCCATTGCCGGTGATGTGGAGCCAAGCCTTGCAGCATACATTGAACGGGCATTGCGAGACAGCCATACTCAGGACGCGTTGTATGTTTTTGAGATCGATACCTTTGGCGGGCGGGTTGACGCAGCCTTGCAAATCGTTGATACCTTGCTCGATATACAACACGGCCAGACCATCGCCTTTGTGCAAGGCAAGGCCATTTCAGCAGGAGCGCTTATCGCCTTATCCTGTCAGAAGTTGGTCATGCGCCCCAGTACCACCATTGGCGATTGCGCTCCCATCAGTTTTTCCGAAGAGGGGCCGAAGATGCTTGGTGAAAAGTTTCAATCTCCATTGCGGGCAAAATTTCGGACCCTGGCCCGGCGCAACAATTACCCGATCAAATTATCCGAGTCCATGGTCACCGCCGAAATGGAGGTTATTCAAATCGAGCGTGACGGCGAGATTCTCTACCTTGATGCCCAGGAATACGCTGACCTGAGCGAGGATGAAAAAAAGGGCATAACGAGCAAAAAGACCGTGGTGGAAAAGGGCGAACTCCTGACCATGGACAATGTCGAGGCGCTTAATTTAGGATTTTCTTCCATGACTGCGCAAAGTATCGAAGAGATGCTTCAGGAGTTGGGAGTTGTAGATTATGACCTGGTCCGTATGGAGCAGAGTTGGTCTGAAGATTTCGGCCGCTTGATTGTCAAGATTTCACCGATACTCATGATGATCGGCCTGGCTGCATTGTATATGGAATTGAAGGCGCCTGGGTTCGGGATTCCCGGGATTATCGGAATCCTCTGCCTTGGCTTGGTTTTTTTCAATCAATATCTGGTGGGTTTGGCGGATCATACAGAATTGATCATCATCTTATTGGGCATTGTCTTGCTCGGTATGGAGGTTTTTGTCATACCGGGATTTGGTATAGCCGGAATCGGCGGATTTTTTTGCATTGCCGTTGGGCTTATCCTTTCCTTCCAGGATTTCGTTATTCCTGACCCGCAGCTGCCTTGGCAGGCTGATATTTTATTGAGCAACACCATGGTTGTGCTTGGCTCATTT
This sequence comes from uncultured Desulfobulbia bacterium, assembly GCA_964385695.1. GTDB lineage: Bacteria > Desulfobacterota > Desulfobulbia > Desulfobulbales > Desulfurivibrionaceae > CAYLQA01. The sequence goes on from CAYLQA010000020.1 coordinate 49,543, forward strand.
CTCTTTGCCTTTTTTTGTACCTTGTTGTTTTTACGTTATATATTCCCTCAGCTTGGTCGGGTTGTCGAGGGGCCGTACCTTGCTACGACTTTGTCATCTTCCCATGTCGCAAAAGAGCAGAATGATAAACCTAAGGTGGGTGAGCGCGGCGAGGCCATTACCTTGCTCAGACCTGCCGGCAAGGTAGCCATTGGAGATGAGGTTTTCGATGCAATCAGCGAAGGGGAGTTTATAGAAAAGGGCACAGCCGTTTATGTGCATGAGGTTCGGGCCAATACCATTGTTGTTGCAAAGGAGGATGCATGAAAGGGCTGGGGCTGCCGCTGTTTTTACAAGTTATTGGTATTGGCATTATCATTGCGGAAATTATTTTGCCCTCTGGTGGGTTGCTTTCCCTTTTTGCTTCAATCGTAATCGGCTACTCGCTATATATTGTTTTTAGTGAATTTGGGCAAAGCGTAGGCTTTGTTTTTGTGGGAGCGGATGTGATCATGATTCCGGTCCTGGTCATTGTCGGCCTGAAGATGTTGGCAAAATCTCCGGTGACATTGAGTTCTGAACTAAAAAGCTCGGAGGGAGTTGTTTCGCAGAGCCCGGAGCTTGAACATTATTTGGATATGGAAGGTGTCGCCCTTACCAATCTTCGTCCGGCAGGTACGGCCATGTTGGCTCAAAAGAGGGTGGATGTGGTAAGCCGTGGTGAGTTTATTGATAAAGATGCGCGGGTTACAGTCATTGCCGTAACCGGTAACCAGGTTGTGGTCAAAGAGGTTAACAGTTAGGGGAAAGGTCATGGAATTATCACAAATTGTATTAGTTGTTCTCGTCGTTGCTGCCATTGTACTGTTCTACTTTATCGGCTCGGCATTATCCCTTTGGGTCCAGGCCCTGGTATCCGGCGCAAGGGTGAGTCTGCTTTCCATCGTTTTTATGCGTTTTAGGAAGGTGCCGCCCAAACTGGTGGTTGAGGCAAAGATCATGGCCGTGAAGGCGGGTATCAATATCAGTACCAATGAACTTGAGTCCCACTACCTGGCAGGTGGCAACGTGATGCGGGTGGTTCAGGCGCTTATCGCCGCAGATAAGGCCAATATCGAGCTTGATTTCAATCGTGCTGCAGCCATTGACCTTGCCGGCCGCAACGTACTTGAGGCCGTGCAGATGAGTGTTAATCCAAAGGTTATCGAGACCCCGCTTGTTGCAGCCATGGCCAAAGACGGTATTCAGCTCAAGGCGGTTTCCAGGGTCACGGTTCGGGCCAATATTGATCGCCTGGTCGGTGGCGCTGGCGAGGAGACAGTCCTTGCCCGTGTCGGTGAGGGTATCGTTACCACCATCGGTTCAGCGGGAACCCATAAGAATGTTTTGGAAAATCCTGATTCCATTTCCAAACGCGTCTTGGAAAAAGGGTTGGACGCAGGCACTGCTTACGAGATTCTTTCCATTGATATTGCCGATGTGGATGTGGGTAAGAATATCGGGGCCGAGCTTGAGACGGACCGGGCTGAGGCAGATAAAAAAATCGCCCAGGCCAAAGCGGAAGAACGCCGCGCCATGGCTTTTGCTGCAGAGCAGGAGATGAAGGCCCGGGTTGAACAGATGCGGGCCAAGGTGGTTGAGGCGGAGGCCCAGGTTCCCCTGGCCATGGCCGAGGCATTCCGCAATGGTCAGTTGGGGGTCATGGATTACTATAAGATGAAAAATATTATCGCCGATACTCAAATGCGCAGTTCCATCGGCGGGGGCGAAGAATCAGAGCCTAAATAAGAGTAACAGTCCAAGATTTAGGTAATAATATGGCGGAATTATTCGATAATCTCTTTCCCCTGATCGTCATGTACATCATCTGGCGTATTTTTTCTAAGGCCAAGGATTCCGTTTCTGATGAGTCTGCATCAACGGATTCCGGCCAGGGACAAAATGCCGGCAAGAAGAAAAAAGTCACTGTTGGTCTGGCCGAAGTATTAAGGCAGATTATGGGGGGCGAGCTTGACATGCCCCAGCAGGGCAAAGCTGTTGGCAAGCAGCAAACATTTGCCCATGAAGAAGAGCCCATGCCGGGGAAGTGGCAATCCCCTTGGATGTATGAGGAGCAAGAGTATTTTGATTCTGTTATCGACTCCCGACAAGTTGTGCATGAAGAAGTGCTGCCTGCTTATGAAATGCCTGAGCCCGTAGAGAAACAAAAGGTTGAGCCAGCCTCAGCACCTGGCCTTGATAATCTCCAGTCCAGGAAAAGGAAAAAGTTTGCCTTGGCAGGTGCCAAACGTCAAAGATTGAGAGAGGCCGTCATTTGGTCCGAGGTGCTTGGCAGACCCGTGGCCTTGCGGGGAGAAGAGTAAATCCGAGTAATTATATGAGCCGGCACCAGAGAGACATAAAAGAGTTGACCATTCTCCTCAATGCGGTGGAGAACACCAACGAAGCCTTTGTCACCATCGATCAAAGGTCCGAGGTCATCTTTTTTAATAAGGCGGCGGAGCGCATGTTCGGTTACTCCCGCGAGGAGGTTGTGGGCCAAGACCTCGGCCTGATCCTCAGCGCCATGTGCCGGGACAGCCACAGAGAGGCAGTGGGCCGTTATGTTGCCACAGGAGAAGGCAAGCTCATCGGCCATGAATCCGAGCTTGTTATTGTCCGTAAGAGCGGGGCTACATTTCCTGCGTCCATTTCTTTTTCCGTCTCCCACATCAACGGAGAAATGTATTTTACAGGGATCATTCGCGATCTTACCGCACGCAAAGAAATCGAGGAGCGTTTGATTCAAAGTGAGCGGCTGGCCGCCTTGGGCCAGACCGTCGCCGAGATCAACCATGAGATAAAAAATCCTTTGATCATGATCGGTGGCTTTGCCCGGCAGCTGCAAAGAAAGGCTGCATCAGACAAGGATCAAGCAAAGCTCAACATCATTGTCGATGAGGTGGAGCGGCTTGAGAATCTGCTGACCGATTTGGGGGATCTTTATCGTCCGTGGCAGCTCAATGTCTCTGATGTTTCCTTGAATGCCATGTTGAGCGAGGTTGTTGATTTGGCGTGTTCGACCTCCGACACCCATGGGGTAAAGGTCTTGTTCGAGCCGGGCGAGGAGGTTCACGTTGAGGTGGATCGAGAGAAGATGAAGCAGGTGCTCCTCAACCTTGTGAAAAACAGCATTGAGGCAACCCTCGCTGACGGGGAAGTATTAGTACAGACCAAGCTTCATGGAAGATCTGTGGAGGTTGTGGTTTCTGATACCGGGGAGGGCATGCCGGAAGAAATACGAAAACGTATATTCTTTCCCTTCTTTACCACCAAGGAGCAGGGCACCGGGCTGGGGCTTTGCGTTTCAAAGCGTATTGTGGAAGACCACCCCGGATGCACCTTTAATATTGAAAGCATTGAGGGTGAAGGAACAACCGCCACCATCAATCTCTGCCGTTGTAATAATAACGGAGTCGCCAAGCGGACATCCTAACCGGCTCCCTTTCTCTTTTTTTATTCTCCTTGTTTTTGCTTGCCCTTTTTTCCGCGTTGAAACCCGCACGTAATTTTGAGATGATGAACTAAGTTTATGAGCATGTAACTACTTATTGTGCCGTTTAATTTTTATCGATCAGAATGACTACGGACGAGAAAATCAATAAAAAGCTGAGTGAACGAGTCGCCCTTGAGGAGGTGACCCAAGCCTACGTCAACCTGCCTCGCATTGGTGTGGCAAACCTTGTGACGGCCGCACTGCTGGTAACAGCCGTTTGGTCTGTTTCGCCGGCAAGCCTTATTTTCTCATGGATTACAGCACTTGTGCTTATTACCCTGGCAAGGATTGTTTTATATTATTTCTATACCCAGAAAGACAAATATCACTGGCAGACGAAAAGTTGGCGAAATATTTTCATCCTGCTTCTTACCTTTTCAGGCTTAGTCTGGGGAGCGACAGGGGTTATTTTTTATCCTCCGGATTCACCCTCCCACCAAATATTTTTGGCCTTTGTCCTGGGTGGCATGGTCGCAGGGTCAATGGGAACAGTCTCAGGGCTCAGGGGTGCATTTTATCCCTATTGTCTGGTTGTTTTAACCCCATTGACAATCCGTTTCTATCTGACGGGCGGTACAGTGCATATAGCCCTGGGTTCCCTGATGATTGTTTTTATGGTCTATACCCTGGTGAGTTCTGCGGGCATACAAAAGCTCATTCTTGAAGCGCTCAGGCTCAGGCATGAGAACGAACAAGAAATAATTGAAAGACTAAAGTTTGAAAATGAACTGAAAATCCACCAAGAGCAGCTGGAAGAGTTGGTCAAAAAGAGAACCATTGAACTCTCAATGACCAACCAGGATTTGCATGAGGAGATCGCCCAACGCAAAAGGGCTGAATCGGCATTACGGGAAAGTGAGCAAAAGTACCGGCGTATCATAGAAAACCTCAGGCCGGATTACTTTTTTTACTCCTATGGTGTAGATGGAGTTTTTACCTATGTCAGCCCGGCTGTAACCGATATGCTTGGCTACTCCATTGAAGAGTTCCTTGACCACCACACGAAATTTCATACGAATAATCCTATAAACGATGAGGTGGTTCGTCATACCGGGCTCTCCATTGCCGGTGAAAAACAACCCGCCTATGAGGTGGAGATGTATCATAAAGGTGGTGAAATCCGTCGGCTCGAAGTGCTTGAGGTGCCGGTTTTCGATGATCAGGGCAGGGTTGTTTCAATTGAAGGAGTTGCCCATGACATCACGGAAAAATTGATCACAGAGCAGGCGCTTCAAGAAAACGAAGAGCGGCTGCGATTGGCCTTAAAGGCAGGCTCTCTGGGAATATACGATCTTGATATTGAAACAGGTGCTGCCATTGTCAGCCCGGAGTATGTCTTGATGCTCGGATATGATCCGGCGGAATTTTGTGAATCAATTGACGGTTTGAGTAGTCGTTTACATCCGGATGATAAAGAACGCTCCAGCGAGATATTTAAAGCCTATCTTGCCGGTGAAATTGCTGAATATCGCATCGAATTCAGGCAACAGAAAAAGAATGGGGATTGGATCTGGGTGCTTTCTGTCGGTGAGATCGTTGAGCGAGACAAAGATGGCAAGCCGCTCAGAATGCTCGGCACCCATACAGAAATTACTAAACTCAAACAGGCGGAAGAGGAGTTGTTGCGGGCCAAAAAACTTGAATCCATCGGCACCCTGGCCGGTGGAATTGCCCATGATTTTAATAATCTGCTGACCGTTATTCTCGGAAATATTGAGCTGGCCAAGATGATCATGCCGGTTGATAACAAGGTTCAAGAGCTTCTGGCCGATTCTAAAAAGGCATCGTTGCGGGCCCGGGATATAGCGCAAAAGTTCATCACCTTCTCTTCCGGAGGAGACCCTGTTAAGCGCTTTGGCAGTATCGTGCCTGTGATCGAGGATGCGGTGGGTCTTGCCTTAAGCGGCTCGAATATTGAGGCGGATGGCGCATTCCCGGACGATCTCTGGGAAGTCAAAATAGACAGAGAGCAGATGGGGCAGGCGGTTTTCAATGTTATTGAGAATGCCCGTGAATCCATGCCCGAGGGCGGAACCTTGAATATCAGGGCCGAAAATATTGAGTTTGCCGCCCATAGCCGAATGGATAACCACGCCATTGTGGCAGGGAAATATGTAAAGATTACCTTTATCGATCACGGTAAGGGTATCCCGGAAGAGGATCTGGAGAATATTTTCGACCCATACTTTTCTACCAAGAAGCGTGGAGAGCAGCGGGGCATGGGATTGGGCCTTTCATCAAGCTATTCCGTCATCAAAAAGCATGATGGCTATATCGAGATCAAGTCAGCCCGTAACATGGGCACAGAGGTGAGCATCTATTTGCCGGCCGCCTTTACGCAGGTGAGCAAGGTTGCAGAGGTGACGAAGGGCGAGAGTCCGGGGAAGAAAAAAGTGTTGGTTATGGATGATGAGGAATTGGTTCGTAATATTTCCAGTAATCTCCTCGAATTTCTCGGTTATGATGTTGTTTTGGCTCAACACGGTGAGGAGGCCTTGGCCATATATCAAGAGGCTAAGCAAAGCACGGCGCCCATTGACATCGTTATCTTGGATTTGACCATCAAAGGAGGAATGGGTGGGGAGGAGACCATGAAAAGGCTCCTCAAGTTTGACCCTGAGGTGACGGCTATCGTGGCCAGCGGTTATTCCTCCGATCCGGTGATGAGCGACCACGCTAATTATGGATTTAAGGCCGCTGTGAACAAGCCATACACCCTTGATAATATAGAGGATACCTTGAATATGTTTTCTTAGGGGTTATTTCGAGGGTGAGCAAAAAGGATAATGCATTATCAAAGACCGGGAAAACTATCTCCCCGGCCTTTGAGGGGTAAGTATTAGGCCATAAATGAGCAGCAGTAGTCGGTGATGGTTTTGATCTTCAGGCCGAACTTTGCTTGGGCGGGCACCTCGAATGACTCGCCGCCGGTAACGCTCTTCCAGTCGTTCTCGCCGGGCAGTAGTACCTCTAAATCCCCGGCCAGGATCTCCATGAGTTCCTTTTCCGCAGTGTTGAATTCATACTCCCCAGGCAGCATGATGCCCAGGGTTTTCTTTGATCCGTCAGGGAAAACAATTGTCCGGCTGGTAACTTTGCCGTCAAAATAGACGTTTGCCTTTTTTACTACGGTAACGTTGCTGAATTCTGGCATGGTATGTCCTCTTTAAATTTTATAACAAACACGAAAGTGCAGAGTTGGTTTTTATGAACCAGAACAAAAGACCACTTGTCTCATTTTCGTGCAAATATTTTTTT
>CAYLQA010000021.1:0-56306 GCA_964385695.1 uncultured Desulfobulbia bacterium
GATCAACCTGGTCCACATAGAGCACCACCTTTTTGATTCCTTCGCTGAACTGTTTTTCCTGGATACCCTTGTCGATCTTCTCCTTGGCCAGTTGAAAGAAGAGTTGCTGCATGGCCACGGTCCCTTTGGGGATCAGGGTGATGGCGGAGTAATAGGTGAGCCCGGAGATGGCAATGGACACTATGGCTACGGCCGGGATAAGGCGATACAGGCCGATGCCCCCGGCCTTTAAGGCCATGATCTCGTTGTCGTTGATCATGCGGGTGACGGCAATGATAACCCCCATGGTGCAGGCCATGGGAATGGAAAAGAGCATGAGTTTCGGCAGGATATAAGAGCAAAGACGGATAAAGTCGGCCAGGCCGATGCCAAAATCAAAGATGGTGTCAAGCAGGGGTACCAAACGGCCAAGAAAGAGAATGGCCGTGAGGATGAGAAAACTTGCAAAAAACGGGGCAAGAATCTCCGTGGCTATGTATGTAAAAAGTAGAATTGGCATAGTGGTTTCAATGTGTTGCTCGAAATCATCAACTTTACCATATAGCGACCTTGCGAGCACATAATTTCTTAAGCGGATACAGGCACCGCAGCTGCCCGCGATAAGGAAGGCCAGCATACTGATTCTAATAGCTTGGCCTCCCTTGTCGCGCACATCTACACAACCTGTGTCCGCTTACCAGCTTATACCAGGTTTATAAAATGGATGTTTAGGGATGATTGACCTGTTTGAGATTTTGCCAAAGGTGGTGTAGATTCCAAAATTCACCGTCAAGTGAGACGGTTGCAGATGCGCGAAGGCAAGTACGTTGACTATCCATCATGCGATGTCAACGACGTGTCGACAAAGCAGATGCGGCCGTATCGCTTGACCCGGAGGGTCCAAAAAGCCGTTTTTGAGGAGTGGTTTTGCCTTTTTATGTAGAACACTTTTGTTGAAAATTACTTTTTCGTTTCAGGCGTGAGCTTTTTGGACGGTGGATTATTGGACTTTGCGCTTACTTTGTAAAGAGCTGGGCCTTTTGCGCCAGGATGTATCCGGCCACGACCAGGGCCACGCCCAGGATATTGCTGATTGAGAGATAGACCAGGGCTGTCTTCCATTCCCCCACCTTGAGGAGCTGGGTGGTCTCTTTGGCAAAGGTGGAAAAGGTGGTAAAGCCGCCTAAAAAGCCGGTAAAGAGGAATAACCGCCACTCGTTGCTGAGCTTGGTGGATTCAAAGCCGGCCCAGAGAAAGCCGATGAGAAAACAGCCCAGCAGGTTTGCCGTGAGTGTGCCGAAAGGAAACTCTGGCCCTTGTGGGCGCTGGACCAGCAAAAAGATGATATAGCGGCACAGGGCGCCAATGCCGCCGCCCGCTAGTATGGCAAGAATTTTCATGAGGGTTTCATACCACTGCCAAGCTGTCTGCGTCAAGTTTGGCCGGTAAGAGAGTCTCTCAGGCTGCCCAAATGTCTGCTTTTTGTAGGAGCCCCTCTTGTGCCCTTTGGGTATGAGGGGCGAAATAAAGGTCTGACGGATCGCCCCTCAGGGGGCTCCTACATGGATAGAAATTGCATCAAGTTCGACAGGTTAGTGAGACAATATGACCTCCATTGTACAGTCAATTGCCGTTGAGGCCGCAGTCCCGAGTCTGCAGGATAATACCGGCGACCTGGATCGACTGAAGAAGGCCCTCTTGCCCCATGTGGCAGGCAAGAACATCCAGGTGCCTTATGCCAGATTGGCCAAGGTGGCCAATCGTTTTCGCGCTGCCGATTTCAAAGGGCAGGCCATAATCAACGATCTGCCGGATGTTTCAGAACTGGTTGATTTTGTTGCAGAAAAAAAGGTTTTGGTCGGCATGGCCCTGGACCTGGGAACCACCCATCTTGAGGCCACCCTTGTGGGTCTGGCAAGCGGAGATATCCTTGCCCGCAGCAATAAAGAAAACGGCCAGATACGCTATGGGGCGGATATCCTGACCAGAATTCACTTTGCCACCAAGAGCGACGGCCTGGCAGTACTCCATAACGAGATCATCGGTTGCGTGAACCATCTGGCCGAAGATCTGGCCGGGCAGGCAGGATTAGCGGCCATGGATATCCGAGCCCTCAGTGTCTCGGGCAATACCACCATGGTTCACTTCTTTCTCAATATCGATCCCTATCATCTCTGCCGGGAGCCCTATATCCCCATGGTCAACGGCCCGGACCCTTGCCGGGCACAGGATCTCAGCCTTGCCATCCACCCGGCCTCACCGGTCTGGGTCTTGCCCAGTGTGGGCAGCTATTTCGGCGGGGATCTCATCTCCGGCATTCTTGCCAGCCGGCTGGATGAGCAGGAAAAGACCTGCATGCTCATTGATGTGGGCACCAATGCCGAGGTGGTGGTGGGCAATAGTGAGTGGCTCATCGCCTGTGCCGGTGCGGCAGGCCCGGCCCTGGAAGGCGGCGTGGCTCGTATGGGCATGCGGGCAGGGCCCGGCGCCATCGAGCACGTGAAGATCGATCCCGAATCTCTGGTCCTGAATTACTCCACCATCGAGGGGGCAAAGCCCAAGGGCATTTGCGGTTCCGGCATCATCGATCTGGTGGCTGAACTTTATCTTTCGCGGCAGATCGATATCCGCGGCAAGCTGCGGCAGGATCGACTGGGCGAGCGTTTCATGCAAGGGGAGGAGGGCGCCATGTATATCGTGGCCTCGGCCGATGAGGCGGCGGATAATGAGCCTGTGGCTCTGGGCCAGGTGGATCTCGATGCCCTGATGCGTTCCAAGGCGGCCATGTATGCCATTTTGACCACCCTGATGAATCAGGTGGGGCTCAACTTTACCGATCTTTATAAAATCTATGTGGCCGGGGCATTCGGCCGCCATATCGACCCGCGCCAGGCCATTGTCCTCGGCATGCTGCCCGATCTTGAGCTCTCTACTTACGAGCCGGTGGGCAACAGCTCTCTGGCCGGGGCCCAGCAGGTGCTTTTGGATGCTCAGGCCCGGTCGCGTTGCCAGGAGATCGTCAAAAAGATTACCTATGTGGAGCTCAACGTGAACCAGGAGTTTATGATCCGGTTTTCCGGCTCCCGCATCATTCCCCATACGGACCATAAACTGTTTCCCTCGGTACCTTTTTACTGCGAGGAGTAGGCGTTATGTCTTCAGTTTGGAGGCGGATTAGCCATTTTGACCTTTATTTGAGATTGTGGTATAGAGGTGGACTTGTTGAACAAAACAGCTTTGGGAATGATGCGATCCAGCCAATGCTGGTGAGGTTCTTATTGTGAAAAATAATACAAGTTCCGGACTGCCCAAAAAGTTGGTGTCCAATAAAAAGAAGACCGCTAAAGAGCGTTTGGCGGACTTCTGGGACTTATTTGAAAAAGAAGACAAGGTGTTGTTGGTCATCAACGCCGATCCCGATGCCATTGCCAGTGCCATGGCAGTGAAGCGTCTTTTGCGCTACCGCGTGCGCCGTGTGACCATTGCCTACCCCAACGAAATCCGCAGACTCTCTAACATGGCCATGGTGGAGCTGCTCAAGGTTCCCATGGAGCGCTTGCATACCGTCAGGGTTGGGGACTACAGCAAAAAGGTCATGCTGGACTCCCAACCCACCCATTTGCCGGTTTTTGAGAACATCGGCTTTGACGCGGTGATCGATCACCATCCGGCCACCAAAGGTTGGGAGTCGCCCTTTGCCGATATCCGCAAGGAGCACGGGGCCACGGCCTCCATGGCTGTCGAGTACCTGCGGGCCGCGCAAATAAAACCTTCCGTAGCCTTGGCCACGGCCCTGTTTTATGCGATAAAGGTCGACACCCAGAACTTTGAGAAAAAGGCCACCCTGGCCGATGCCATTTCTTTTCGTTACCTTTTTAACATTGCCAACCAGAACCTGGTACGCAAGATCGAGCTTTCCGCCTTTAGACGTTCGGAGTTGAACTATTTTAAGACGGCGCTCAGTGAAATGAAGATGAGCAAGCAGCGCATGTACGCCCATGTGGGAAGGGTTCCCAGCCCGGATGTGCTGGTGCTGATTGCCGATTTTTTGAACCAGGTAAAAGAGGTATCCTGGGTTTTTGTCTCCGGGGTACATAACGAAAAGTTGGTGGTGATCTTCCGCTGTGACGGGTACAAGAAAAATGCCGGGCGTTTGGCCCAGAAGATCTTTGACGATATCGGCTCGGCAGGCGGCCACCGTGAGGCGGCCCGGGCCGAGGTGCCGGTGAAAAATCTTAATCAGGATATCCACGAGTTTTCCACCAATACGCTCATGCGTATCGCCAAAAAACATATGTAGTATTTTCCTTTCCGCCTTCTTGTCTTTGCTTGCTTTTTCCCTACCCCGACCCCATAATAAACGATGTTTAGGGGCAATCTATTTCCATTCATTCGCGGTGTGACCAAGTCACACCGCTGCGTTGGGGGACTATGAAACTTAAACCAAAAGTATTGGCCATGATCCTGGCCGGCGGCCGGGTGGATGAGCTGAATGTACTTACGGCCCATCGCCCGAAATCAGCCGTGCCTTTTGGCGGCTTTGCCAGGGTCATTGATTTTCCGCTGAGTAATCTTATGCAATCCGGTCTTGAGCGGGTGGCTATTCTCAGCCAATACCGCAGTTATTCCCTGATCAATCATATCGGTATCGGCGCGGCCTGGGACATGACCGGCCGCCATCGTGGGGTCTCCATCCTCCCGCCTTACCAGGGCTATGGCCAGAGCAGTTGGTATAGGGGCACGGCTGATGCGGTTTTTCAGAACCTGGATTTTGTTCAGTACCACACCCCGGAGACCATCCTGATCATCTCCGGTGACCACATCTACAACATGGACTACCGGGAGATCCTGAACTACCATCAAAAAAAGGATGCCGACCTGACCATTTCCTGCCTCCAGGTGCCCATGGATAAGGCGCACCGCTTCGGCGTTGCCGAGATCGATAACGAGGATGGGGATGTGGGTGGCCGGGTGCACCAATATAAGGAAAAGCCCAGTAAGCCAAAGTTCAATTGGGCCTCCATGACCGTTTACTGCTTTAAGCCTCAAGTTCTCTATGAAATGCTTGATGTCAATGCTAAAGAAGACGACTCCTTTGAGTTCGGTCGTGATATCATTCCACGCATGATGACCTCGCAGTATAAAATTTACGGCTATAAATTCCACGGCTATTGGGGCTATACCAGAACCACGGAAGAGTATTGGCAGACCAGTATGGATCTCTTAGGCCAGTCACCCAAGATAGATCTGAATGCCTGGGGGCTGCGGACGAATCTGGAGCATCGGGCCATTCGCGACTATCAACCCGTTAAGGTGGGAAGCTCGGCCACCATTGAAAACAGCATGGTGTATAACGGCTGCGTGGTGGAAGGGACGGTGGCGAACTCGGTCCTCTTCCCCGGGGTGCACGTCAAGGCCGGAGCTGAAGTGAGAAATTCGGTTCTTTTCTTTGATAATATTGTGGGCAAGGGCGCCCGGCTCGATAAGGTGGTCAGCGACGTCAACGTCACCTTTGGCCGGGAGGTGCGGGTGGGGCAGGACGGCCCTCTTGCCGAGAAAGAGGTGTCGGTCATCGGCTGGAACAACTTTTTGCCGGATAATATGATCATTGGTTCGGACTGCACCCTCTATCCGGCCTTGAACCCTGAAAAAATGCGGCCTGAATTGAAAAGCGGGGAGGTGCTGAGATGATACACAGTGATTCCCCCTTAGTCCTTCTGCTGGCAGGCGGCGTGGGCAGTCGCCTGAATGTGATGGTGACAACCCGGGCCAAGCCTGCTGTGCCCTTTGCCGGTTTTTACAGAATTATTGATTTTTCGTTGTCCAATGTAATGAATGCCGGTTTCCCAAATGTGGGTGTGCTGACCCAATATAAGCCCCTTTCTCTTATGCGCCATCTCGGCACAGGTGATGCCTGGGATTTTTCCGGCCGCAGCCGGGGAATCAAGATCCTGCCGCCCCGAACCGGTTTTAAGGATTCGGATTGGTATAAGGGCACGGCGGACGCTGTGCGGCAGAATATTGATTTTATAAAGTCGCACCCATCCAAAGAGATTATCATCCTCTCCGGCGACCATATCTACCTCATGGATCTTGATGATATGCTGCAGTTCCATCGCCGTAAGGAGGCGGATGTGACCATCGGCATGATGGTGGTGCCCAAAGAGCAGATTCATCAGTTCGGCGCGGGAATCGTTGATGACAGCGGTCGTATCACCGAGTGGGAGGAAAAGCCCGAGGTCCCGCGGACCAATCTCGCCTCCATGGGTATTTATGTTTTTGATACCGAATATCTCCTCAATGTGCTGGAGGAGGATCGCCAGGAGAGTGATTTTGGCATGCACCTTATCCCCAAGGCCATTGAGCGTGATAGTGTTTTTGCTTACCCGTTTCATGGTTACTGGCGCGATGTGGGTACCATTCAGGCCTATTGGGAGGCCAATATGGATTTGATGCGGCCTGATTCCGATATCTCGCCCGAGGCTTGGGGCATACGGCCGAATCCCTATGCCGAGGGTAAGGCCACCGATAGAGCACCGGCCCGTTTTGTCAAGGGCTGCCAGGTGCAGGGCTCGATGATCTCCGCAGGCTGCGAGATAGAGGGCACGGTGATTAATTCGGTGCTTTCACCCGGGGTGCGGGTCGGCAAAAATGCAGTGGTTCGGGATTCCATCATTTTTCACGATTGCGTGCTGGAAGAGGGCTCGCTGGTTGATTTGGCCATACTCGATAAGAGGGTGCGGGTGGGTAAGGAAGCCGTGGTCGGCACAGGTGAGCATAAGGAAACAGCCAACAATAAATACCCCACCCATCTCTATACCGGCATTTCCGTGATCGGCAAGGAGGCGGAGATTCCTGATGGGGCGGTAATCGGCAGGAACTGCGTGGTGGAGCCGTATCGCAAGCCGGATGATTTTGTCGCTGGGAATTTGGCCAGCGGGGAGGTGTTGTAACCCGGCCTACGCAGTAAAAAAATCTTGGACAAAAACAAAAAACGGATATGTTAGCCACTTATGGTCAATGCGGTGGCTCAAGCATCTCCGTTTTTTATTGGAGAGAGGCTACCTGAAAGAAAAGAGGCGTTCGTTGGGCGATGCAGTATGGGGATGAATAGAAAATTTAAGCGCAAAAAAGGCAAGCAGGCAAAGGTGCAGAAGAGTGCCTGCGAATTGTTGCAAAGCGCCCATGTCGTTCAGCAGAACGGACAGCCCGATGAGGCTGCGGTCTGCCTCAAAAAAGTACTAAAACAGGACCCGACTCACTTTGAGGCCCTGCAATCCATGGGGATCCTCCTCTATCAGCAAGGAGATCTTGCCGCAGCAGAGAAGTATTTTAAAAAGGCTTCTAAGGTCAAGCCGGGTAACCCTGAGCTTTTGAACAATCTGGCCGTGGTCATGAAAAAGCAGGGGCGCCTTACCGAGGCCTTGGGAATCTATCAGCAGGCCCTCAGTCTGCGCCCCAAATCCCATGATCTTCTCAATAACATCGGCAATGTCTATAAGGGACTTGGGCAGCATGATTTGGCCAAAGAGTTTTTTGCGCGGGCTTTGGCGCAAAAGTCGGATTTTGTCGCGGCCCTGAACAACCTTGGCAATATTCTGCGCCAGGAGGGGGATTTTAGTGGAGCTATCGATCTCTATGAGAAGGCCTTGGCTCAGCAGGCCGATGATTCGCCTACTTTGAACAACCTGGGGCTTGTCTTTTTGGCACAGGGAGCCTTGCACAAGGCCGAGGCCTCCTTTTTACAGGCCCTGAAGCTTCAGCCCCATTATCCCGAGGCCCACAACAACCTGGCCAATGTCCTGAAGGAGCAAGGCCTAGGAGATGCGGCCCAGGCTCATTATCTTGAGGCGGTAAAGGCCAAGCCGGATTTTGTCAAAGCGCACAGCAACTACCTCTTGGCCTTGAATTACGATTGGTACGACAAAAAGGATGTGTTCACGGCCCATAAAAATTGGGCCCGGCAGCACCTCGGTCGTCAGGAGAAAAGGCAGGGCATGCCCAAGGTTGCGGGATCAGGCAAAATCCGCCTCGGTTTTGTCTCCCCGGATCTGAAGCGGCATCCTGTAGCCTGTTTTATAGAACCCGTGTTGCAAAATCTTGATCGCGATCGCTTTGAGCTGTTTTGTTATGCCAATCTTGCCCGTGAGGATCAGATCAGCCAGCGGTTGAAGGGGCTTGCCCACTGGCGGAACATTTTTTCCCTCAGTGACCATGATGCTGCCCAGTGCATAAAAGAAGACCGCATCGATATTCTCATTGACCTTGCCGGTCATACCCAGGGCAACCGTCTGTTGCTTTTTGGCAAACGCCCCGCTCCGATTCAGGCCGGCTGGATCGGTTATCCCAACACCACAGGCATGGCTGCCATGGATTATCGGCTCACCGATTCCCTTGCCGACCCTGATGGCGCTGATGAGTTTTATGTGGAAACCTTGGTCCGCCTGCCCCACGGTTTTCTTTGCTACCGGCCTCCTGTGCCGGAATTGAACATGCAAAGCGAAACGCATTCCCCGCAGCTTGCTGTGGGGTTAGTGAGCGAATGTTATAAAGACAATTTCCTTACATACCGAGATTCCCCTCGGCTTGCCGCGGGGAGTTTCAAAATGGATTCCGCAAAGCCAGATAAGGTCGGGCAGATAACATTTGCTAGCTTTAATAACCTTTCCAAGGTCACCGATGAGGTTATCGGTGCCTGGAGCAAGATTCTGCAACAGGTTCCCCAGGCAGAGCTGCTTTTAAAATATCGTTCCTTTGACGATGAAAAGACCTGTGGGAGGATCCTTGATAAATTTGCAGAACACGGTCTTGCCGAACCGGGCCAAAGGGTGCGCCTGGTCGGGTTTCTTCCCCATTTGGACGATCACCTCGCCCTGTACTGTGAGGTTGACATAGCCCTTGATACCTTTCCCTATAACGGGACAACCACCACCTGCGAGGCCCTCTGGATGTCCACCCCGGTGATATCCCTCGCCGGAGACAGGCATGCCGCCAGGGTGGGGGCCAGCCTGCTGGGGCGGCTCGGGCTTGATGATTTGCTTGCGCAGGATCATGATGACTATGTGGCCAAGGCTGTTTTGCTGGCTGCTGATGAAAAAAGACGATTATCTTTGCAACGGCAGATCCGCCCGGCCATGGAGGATTCAACGCTTTTGAATGCAGCACTGTTTTGTCGGCAGTTGGAGGAGGTTTTCAGCTCCTGGTGCGGGCGGGAAGGAGAGACGAATTAAGATGATTGGCACGATACTCTCCGCAACCCAAAAGGGTGAGCCCTTGCCGCTTAAACAACTGAGGCAGTGGTTTGACCTTGCCGTGATCAAGAAGATGGGGGTCCTCAAGCAGCCCTACCATTGCTGGCCCAACGACCCCAAGATCAATCCTGAGCTGCGGGAGCTTTTTTGGGGAAGCCTGCTCTTGGCCGATGCCGAGGCCCAGTCCCTGGTGCAGGGCATTATGCAGGCGGAAGAAGAGGAGATGGCGTCCCACCAGCATCGTGAGGCGAGTCCCGTTGAGACGATGTGCCGGGGCTATGCCGAAGAGTTGCTCGCCCTCAAGCGGGATGTCTTGCCGAAGGAATTATCTCGGCAGATCGAGCGCTACTGTTAAGAAGTATTTATTGCCTGGGAGTGTGGTTAGCCAGCCTTGGGCAAAATTTCTTGCCAAGCAACGGTGGGAAAGGTTTGGCGAAGCAGGTGGTCGTCATCCACCTCATGGAAGGTCAGGTTGCCGAAAATGCTTTTCGCTGCCTCTTGCACCGGTATGAGCGGGGTCACCGTATCATGGATGCCCTGATAGACAATGGCCGGTACCACCGTGCTTTGTCCCTGGTATTTTGCAAAATCAGGAAAGTTGAGAGCCGGTGCCAAGAGGATCACCTGTTGCACCCTGGCTGGATGTTCTATGGCATAGATAGTTGCCATGAGTCCGCCAAAGCTCGAACCGATTAGAATAAGGTCCTTTTTGTCCTCCGCCAGCCGATGTAACTTCTGCAGCCTCTCTTCAAGGGGGCCGAAAAAATCAGGCAGGAGCATCCGGGGAAACCGGCTGCGAAAATAACTGCCTTTGGTGCCGTGGGAACTGCTGTCCAGACCATGGAGAAAAAATGAGGTGGTCATGGCGGGGTTATGCCGTGGCCATACGCTGGGCCAGTTTGGCGCGTAACTTGAGTTTAGACAGGCCAAAGCGGATGATGGCGCTCATATCTTCCGCCACATCGATACTGCGGGCGACCAGGGCAAAGCATTCCTGCTTGTTGAGTGAAAACATTTTGCTGTAGTGGAGCATGATCTCTGAGAATTCGAGTTCCGAGCCATAGCAGATGTTCCGGGTCAGGCTGTTGCAAAAGGCGGAAAGGTTTAAAATGTAGAGCTGGGAGTCGAACTTGTTGGCAGGCTGGGGTGGCGATTTGGTCATGCTGAGGACGATTTTCTCAGAAAAATTCCAAAAGCGGGCAATCTCCATTCCTACCTGGGTAAAGGTCAGGTCCGAGAGGATCATCTTGGCCGCATACTCATCTGAATAACCCCTTTCAACCAGCTCGATTATCTTGCGGTACAGCTCAGGCATATAGACCAAGATGATAATTTTGCCCAACTCATGGAGAAGTGCGCAGATAAAGACCTCCTCCTCGGGTGCTTTCAGCTTTTTGACCTTGCAGAGGATTTTTGCCTGGGTGGCGCTCAAGAAGGACTTGGTCAGGACTTTGCTGATCTCGTCTTTTTCCACACCTGCCTTGAGGAAATCTTCAAACAAGGCCAGTGTCGTAGCAAGCTCGCGCAAGGTTCCCAGACCCACAGCGGTAATGGCACGGCTGACGCTGGTAACCGGCACCCCGCGACTGTAATAGGCGGAGTTCACCACCTGTAGGATTTTTGTAGTCAGGGAGGCATCTTTCAGAATAACGGCGGCCAGTTCTTGCGCCTTTACGTCGTTACGATTGAGGAGAGAAATAAGCTCTTTGACATGGTCGGACATGGCCGGCAATTCGCTCATGTTGACCTTGCTGAAGATCTCTGTCAGCGTTTTTTGGGTGTTCGAGTTTTCTCGCGACATTGAATGAAAGTTATATTCAGGCCAAGGCGATAAGAGTTAGTTGCCCTCAGCCTTTGGCAAAAATCTTCAACGAAACAAAATCTTAATGGTCAGGCACCTTATGCAATTGTGCCGACATCAAGTATTTTTTTGTCAGGACTTTTAATGATACCGCTTCCCGACGCTGACTGCAAAAGAAATGTAGCGTTGTTGGGTAAAAGCGTGAAGGTGGCACCGGCTCAAATGGATGAGCCGGTAGGATGTTATTCGGATTGCGTGGGGTCTTTGGGAGCCTGTGATTCCTGGCAGCCGTCACAGATAACCTGGCTAAACTCAACCTCGGCCCGACTTCTGAAAAAACTTTCCAGTTCTGTCCAAAGCCCTTTTTCATCCTTGATTTTCTTGCAGATCGGGCAGATGGGCAAGAGCCCTCTGAGTCGCTGGACCTTGGCAAGATCCGCTTGGAGCTCCTGAATGAGCCGCACCTTGCCTTTTTCCGTGAGTTTTCGAGGTGTTATGTCGTGACAAATTTGCACGGCAGCGATAATTTCTCCATTCTGATCCTTAACGGGCGCAGCAACGATTTCCATATCTCTTTCACCGATTGCTGTCTGCATCTGTTTCTCAACACGATGTGTTTTGCCGTCTTTAAACGCTTTCGCGCACTGGCATTCTTCACAAACCGTTTCGCTTTGCTGATAAGCCATATGGCATGGCTGGCCAACATTGTTACCCCAAAGGTTTTGAGCGGCCTCGTTTTCAAAGCGAACAATAAATTCTTTGTCGACAACGCAGAACGGGTCGCCCAGCGATGCGATGATTTGAGCGGCCGAGGTCAGGTCCAACTGCATGCTGTTGTCGACTAAGTTGCCATCCGGGCCCAGATAAGGCCGACTATTCATTTCAAGCAGAGACAGGGCGCAATGATCATCTTCCAGTGGGTAGATGTTTACCTCAAAGCGTTTGTCGTCATTCTGGCTGCTTACGATAAGGGTGTGTTTTTCTTTTTGTGCAAGAACCTTGTCCAGCTCGGGTTTGAGCTGAAATTCGGCGGGCAGGATAGAATCAACCTCTTTGCCGAGCAGTTCTGTCGGCTCAAGGTCAAAATATTCTCCTAGCAGTTTATTGGCCAGCAAACAGTGGTATTTTTTTGTCTTTTCAAGGGGTGATGGGGACGCCTTGAGCATCAGCATACCGCAGTCCACGGTGTGAAAAAAGGAAAAGAGAAGCTGTTTGAGCGGATCGAGCGGTGGAGTAATGTCGGTCGGCGAGTTTGGCATATCTAACGTAGTTATTCCTGTACACACGCAGCACGTGCAAAAAAATTGATAAGAACACTGCCAGCAACGGGTCAGGAAATACAGACTCTGTCCATGCCTGGGGTTAGCCCATCCCCCCCCCAGTATATGAGTTTAGAAAGCGATAAAAAAAAATCGCATTTCGTTAACCTAACACACATTATTGTAAATAATTGAGAAAGGCCAGGAAGGCAATACGGAAAAAATACGGGGTTTGCGTTTTTTTATGTCTTATGACATGGACGAGAGGTGTGAGCGCAGGTTGACCTTCTTCTTCTTCAGGCCCAGTTTAACGCGGAGTTTGTCGCGGTAGAACTCGACGGTACGGGCGGAAAGGCCCAGGAGCAGAGCCATTTCTTTGGTGGATTTTCCTTGCTTGATGAGCTCGGCCACCTGGAGTTCACGCGGGGTCATGCCCGAGAGTTTAGAGGACATCTTCATGCTGAATGTGGAGGTGATTTTTTCCAGATTCGCCTTGATGACGTTGGTGTAGAGGATTTCTTCTTTTTCCGTCAACTTGCTTTCAAGCTTCTCCAAATAAGGGAAAACCAGGCGTTGCAGGTTGTCGTAGATTTTTCTTTCGTGTTCGGCAACGGCCTCGGTGCTTTGCTGGAGCAGAACCTTCAGGGCATTGTTGACCTCGGTCAGCTCCATGGCCTTAAGCTCCAATTTGAGCTCCATTTCCTTCATATCTGTGATTTCGCGGGCCTTTGCGATGAGCTTGGCCACCTTGCCTTTTTCATCCTTGATGGGGGTGATCACCGTATCAAACCATCGTCCTTCCCGTTTGTCCTCCACGCGGAGCGGTTTTCCTTCGCGTACTACCTCGGCAACCTTTTGTTTACGCAGCTTGCGAACCTTTTCCGGAAAAAGTTCAAAAACGTTGCTACCGATAATCTCTTCGCCTTTCTTGGCAAACTCGTTTATCACGATGTCGTTAGCCTCAAGCAGGGTACCGTCTGTCTGGAAGAGAAAAATTGAGTCCGAAGGGGTGTTTAAAAGAGCTCCAGCGGTCTCGTTGCTCTCCTTGAGCTCGGTTATGTAGCGTTGCGCTTCCAGGGCTAAATTCCACTTGCTGGTGAGAGACAGCGCCAGCTGGTACAATTCGTCCTGATCAAAGGGTTTGCGCAGATAGAGCAATTTGTCCGGCGCACCAACAGCCTGGACGATTTCTTCCCTGGATCTGTCGGAATAGGCGGTGATAATGACGATCTCGATAGCCGGGTCCAACTCGCGGATTGCGGCCGCTGTTTTCATACCGTCCCAGCCCGGAGGCATCCTGATATCAATAAACGCCACGGCATAGGGGGCATTGTTGGCCAAGCCCTCCTCTACCATCTGCAATGCCTCTTCTCCCTGTTTGGCAAACCCCACGGCAAAGGATTCGCGCTCATCGCCTGAAGCAGGCGGATCCATCTGCAGCAGTTTGGCCACTTCGGCGTGACCCTCTGCAATGGAGTTCTTTTCCGGGGCAAGAATAGCCTGGTAGGCTAAGAGGATGTCCATGTCGTCGTCAACGACGAGAATGCGTTTATTGTCCATGGGAGAGATCTTACCTGTGATTGCTTTTAAAATTCCTGTTGATATGCAGCCCTACCGCAGCCCCGCAATAAAGGGGCCGACCGCCTCCACCCCTTTGTCTTCGACGAGTCGGATGGTGGCCGTTCCGATGACCGCGATATCCGCCTTGCCTGCCAGAACGCCCACATCCTCCTTGCTGCCGATTCCGAAGCCAACGGCTAGAGGAAGATCGGTTGCCGCACGGCAACGGGCGAGATAATTGTCAAAATCCGCATCAAAAGAGGTCTTGCTGCCGGTCACCCCACGGCGAGCAACACAGTAAATGAAGCCGTTGCCGTGTCGGGAGAGCTCCCGCATCCTCTCGTCTGTGCTGGTCGGGGCAAAGATCTGGATGGGGTCGATATCATATTGCTGGGCAAGCTTGAGATACTCTGCTCCTTCCTCAGGCGGCAGATCCGGGACAATAAAGCCGGTAATACCGATATCCTTTGCCTTTTGGAAAAAATTATCCACCCCGTACTTGTAGAGGATGTTGTAGTAGGTCATGAACAGAAAGGGAATTTTATGGGTGGCGCACATCTCTGCGGCAAACTCCAGGCATTCCTTGATTTTAGCCCCGTTGGCAATGGATTCCTGGTTGGCCTTGAGGATGACCGGCCCGTCCGCCATGGGTTCGGAAAAGGGGATCTGCAATTCAATGACATCCACCCCGTTTTCCACCATCTGCCTGATAACCTCGCGGTTGACCTCAAAGGATGGGTACCCGAGGACCAGATGGGTCATGAGTAGGATATCCTTCTGCTCCTTGGCCTGTTTGATGTGTTCGTTAAGCTGCATATTCTGCCCCCTTATCCCGGATGAACGCCTTCCAGGACGGGTCGTCAAAGGCATGGGCAATGGTGAAAATATCCTTGTCGCCCCTGCCTGATTGGTTGATGATAATGGCCTGGTCGCTGGCAAGCTCACCTGCCTCCTTAAAGGCCTGGACAAAGGCGTGGGTGGACTCGAGGGCCGGGATGATGCCTTCCTTTTTGATCGTCAGGTCAAGGGCCTCCATGACCTCTTTGTCGGTGGCCGCCTCAAAACGGACCCGTTTTTGCTCCCACAGGTCGCTGAGGATGGGCGAGACACCGATGTAATCAAGGCCTGCGGCCACAGAGTGGGTGTCAAGCATCTGCCCGTCGTCATCTTGGAGAAACATGGTTTTGTATCCTTGGGCCACGCCGGGCGAGGCGTCATCACTGGCAAGGCGCGCGGCATGCTCGCCGCTGGTCACCCCCTTACCACCGGCCTCAACGCCGATAAGCTCAACCTTTAAATCAGCCAAGAACCCTTGGAAGATGCCCATGGCATTTGAGCCGCCCCCAACACAGGCATAAACCCGCGCAGGAAGCGTGTTAAAGCTTTTGAGGATTTGCTCCCGCGCCTCTTGGCCGATGATGGATTGAAACCAGGCGACCATCTCCGGGAAGGGGTGTGGCCCGCAGACCGTACCCATGACATAATGGGTGTCATCCATATTGGAAACCCAGTCGCGGAATGCCTCGTTAATGGCATCCTTCAACGTCTTGGAACCGGTGGTGACCGGGATTACCGTGGCGCCGAGTTTCTCCATCCAAAAGACATTGGGGCGCTGGCGCATGACATCCTCTTCGCCCATATAGATGGTGCAGTCAAAACCAAATTTGGCCGCCATGGTGGCCGTTGCCACTCCGTGCTGACCGGCACCGGTCTCGGCAATAACCCGCCGTTTGTTCAGCCGTCACAGATAACCTGGCTAAACTCAACCTCGGCCCGACTTCTGAAAAAACTTTCCAGTTCTGTCCAAAGCCCTTTTTCATCCTTGATTTTCTTGCAGATCGGGCAGATGGGCAAGAGCCCTCTGAGTCGCTGGACCTTGGCAAGATCCGCTTGGAGCTCCTGAATGAGCCGCACCTTGCCTTTTTCCGTGAGTTTTCGAGGTGTTATGTCGTGACAAATTTGCACGGCAGCGATAATTTCTCCATTCTGATCCTTAACGGGCGCAGCAACGATTTCCATATCTCTTTCACCGATTGCTGTCTGCATCTGTTTCTCAACACGATGTGTTTTGCCGTCTTTAAACGCTTTCGCGCACTGGCATTCTTCACAAACCGTTTCGCTTTGCTGATAAGCCATATGGCATGGCTGGCCAACATTGTTACCCCAAAGGTTTTGAGCGGCCTCGTTTTCAAAGCGAACAATAAATTCTTTGTCGACAACGCAGAACGGGTCGCCCAGCGATGCGATGATTTGAGCGGCCGAGGTCAGGTCCAACTGCATGCTGTTGTCGACTAAGTTGCCATCCGGGCCCAGATAAGGCCGACTATTCATTTCAAGCAGAGACAGGGCGCAATGATCATCTTCCAGTGGGTAGATGTTTACCTCAAAGCGTTTGTCGTCATTCTGGCTGCTTACGATAAGGGTGTGTTTTTCTTTTTGTGCAAGAACCTTGTCCAGCTCGGGTTTGAGCTGAAATTCGGCGGGCAGGATAGAATCAACCTCTTTGCCGAGCAGTTCTGTCGGCTCAAGGTCAAAATATTCTCCTAGCAGTTTATTGGCCAGCAAACAGTGGTATTTTTTTGTCTTTTCAAGGGGTGATGGGGACGCCTTGAGCATCAGCATACCGCAGTCCACGGTGTGAAAAAAGGAAAAGAGAAGCTGTTTGAGCGGATCGAGCGGTGGAGTAATGTCGGTCGGCGAGTTTGGCATATCTAACGTAGTTATTCCTGTACACACGCAGCACGTGCAAAAAAATTGATAAGAACACTGCCAGCAACGGGTCAGGAAATACAGACTCTGTCCATGCCTGGGGTTAGCCCATCCCCCCCCCAGTATATGAGTTTAGAAAGCGATAAAAAAAAATCGCATTTCGTTAACCTAACACACATTATTGTAAATAATTGAGAAAGGCCAGGAAGGCAATACGGAAAAAATACGGGGTTTGCGTTTTTTTATGTCTTATGACATGGACGAGAGGTGTGAGCGCAGGTTGACCTTCTTCTTCTTCAGGCCCAGTTTAACGCGGAGTTTGTCGCGGTAGAACTCGACGGTACGGGCGGAAAGGCCCAGGAGCAGAGCCATTTCTTTGGTGGATTTTCCTTGCTTGATGAGCTCGGCCACCTGGAGTTCACGCGGGGTCATGCCCGAGAGTTTAGAGGACATCTTCATGCTGAATGTGGAGGTGATTTTTTCCAGATTCGCCTTGATGACGTTGGTGTAGAGGATTTCTTCTTTTTCCGTCAACTTGCTTTCAAGCTTCTCCAAATAAGGGAAAACCAGGCGTTGCAGGTTGTCGTAGATTTTTCTTTCGTGTTCGGCAACGGCCTCGGTGCTTTGCTGGAGCAGAACCTTCAGGGCATTGTTGACCTCGGTCAGCTCCATGGCCTTAAGCTCCAATTTGAGCTCCATTTCCTTCATATCTGTGATTTCGCGGGCCTTTGCGATGAGCTTGGCCACCTTGCCTTTTTCATCCTTGATGGGGGTGATCACCGTATCAAACCATCGTCCTTCCCGTTTGTCCTCCACGCGGAGCGGTTTTCCTTCGCGTACTACCTCGGCAACCTTTTGTTTACGCAGCTTGCGAACCTTTTCCGGAAAAAGTTCAAAAACGTTGCTACCGATAATCTCTTCGCCTTTCTTGGCAAACTCGTTTATCACGATGTCGTTAGCCTCAAGCAGGGTACCGTCTGTCTGGAAGAGAAAAATTGAGTCCGAAGGGGTGTTTAAAAGAGCTCCAGCGGTCTCGTTGCTCTCCTTGAGCTCGGTTATGTAGCGTTGCGCTTCCAGGGCTAAATTCCACTTGCTGGTGAGAGACAGCGCCAGCTGGTACAATTCGTCCTGATCAAAGGGTTTGCGCAGATAGAGCAATTTGTCCGGCGCACCAACAGCCTGGACGATTTCTTCCCTGGATCTGTCGGAATAGGCGGTGATAATGACGATCTCGATAGCCGGGTCCAACTCGCGGATTGCGGCCGCTGTTTTCATACCGTCCCAGCCCGGAGGCATCCTGATATCAATAAACGCCACGGCATAGGGGGCATTGTTGGCCAAGCCCTCCTCTACCATCTGCAATGCCTCTTCTCCCTGTTTGGCAAACCCCACGGCAAAGGATTCGCGCTCATCGCCTGAAGCAGGCGGATCCATCTGCAGCAGTTTGGCCACTTCGGCGTGACCCTCTGCAATGGAGTTCTTTTCCGGGGCAAGAATAGCCTGGTAGGCTAAGAGGATGTCCATGTCGTCGTCAACGACGAGAATGCGTTTATTGTCCATGGGAGAGATCTTACCTGTGATTGCTTTTAAAATTCCTGTTGATATGCAGCCCTACCGCAGCCCCGCAATAAAGGGGCCGACCGCCTCCACCCCTTTGTCTTCGACGAGTCGGATGGTGGCCGTTCCGATGACCGCGATATCCGCCTTGCCTGCCAGAACGCCCACATCCTCCTTGCTGCCGATTCCGAAGCCAACGGCTAGAGGAAGATCGGTTGCCGCACGGCAACGGGCGAGATAATTGTCAAAATCCGCATCAAAAGAGGTCTTGCTGCCGGTCACCCCACGGCGAGCAACACAGTAAATGAAGCCGTTGCCGTGTCGGGAGAGCTCCCGCATCCTCTCGTCTGTGCTGGTCGGGGCAAAGATCTGGATGGGGTCGATATCATATTGCTGGGCAAGCTTGAGATACTCTGCTCCTTCCTCAGGCGGCAGATCCGGGACAATAAAGCCGGTAATACCGATATCCTTTGCCTTTTGGAAAAAATTATCCACCCCGTACTTGTAGAGGATGTTGTAGTAGGTCATGAACAGAAAGGGAATTTTATGGGTGGCGCACATCTCTGCGGCAAACTCCAGGCATTCCTTGATTTTAGCCCCGTTGGCAATGGATTCCTGGTTGGCCTTGAGGATGACCGGCCCGTCCGCCATGGGTTCGGAAAAGGGGATCTGCAATTCAATGACATCCACCCCGTTTTCCACCATCTGCCTGATAACCTCGCGGTTGACCTCAAAGGATGGGTACCCGAGGACCAGATGGGTCATGAGTAGGATATCCTTCTGCTCCTTGGCCTGTTTGATGTGTTCGTTAAGCTGCATATTCTGCCCCCTTATCCCGGATGAACGCCTTCCAGGACGGGTCGTCAAAGGCATGGGCAATGGTGAAAATATCCTTGTCGCCCCTGCCTGATTGGTTGATGATAATGGCCTGGTCGCTGGCAAGCTCACCTGCCTCCTTAAAGGCCTGGACAAAGGCGTGGGTGGACTCGAGGGCCGGGATGATGCCTTCCTTTTTGATCGTCAGGTCAAGGGCCTCCATGACCTCTTTGTCGGTGGCCGCCTCAAAACGGACCCGTTTTTGCTCCCACAGGTCGCTGAGGATGGGCGAGACACCGATGTAATCAAGGCCTGCGGCCACAGAGTGGGTGTCAAGCATCTGCCCGTCGTCATCTTGGAGAAACATGGTTTTGTATCCTTGGGCCACGCCGGGCGAGGCGTCATCACTGGCAAGGCGCGCGGCATGCTCGCCGCTGGTCACCCCCTTACCACCGGCCTCAACGCCGATAAGCTCAACCTTTAAATCAGCCAAGAACCCTTGGAAGATGCCCATGGCATTTGAGCCGCCCCCAACACAGGCATAAACCCGCGCAGGAAGCGTGTTAAAGCTTTTGAGGATTTGCTCCCGCGCCTCTTGGCCGATGATGGATTGAAACCAGGCGACCATCTCCGGGAAGGGGTGTGGCCCGCAGACCGTACCCATGACATAATGGGTGTCATCCATATTGGAAACCCAGTCGCGGAATGCCTCGTTAATGGCATCCTTCAACGTCTTGGAACCGGTGGTGACCGGGATTACCGTGGCGCCGAGTTTCTCCATCCAAAAGACATTGGGGCGCTGGCGCATGACATCCTCTTCGCCCATATAGATGGTGCAGTCAAAACCAAATTTGGCCGCCATGGTGGCCGTTGCCACTCCGTGCTGACCGGCACCGGTCTCGGCAATAACCCGCCGTTTGTTCATCCGTTTCACCAGCAGGCCTTGGCCCATCACGTTGTTGGCCTTATGCGCCCCGGTGTGGTTGAGATCTTCTCGTTTGATGTATATCTGGGCCCCGCCGAAATGTTTGCTCAGGTTCTCGGCATGGGTCAGCGGAGTGGCGCGGCAGGAGTACGACGCCATGAGATCGACATATTCCTGCCAGAAAGAGGGGTCTGCCTTGAGTTGTTCGAACACGGTGTTGAGTTCCCGAAAGGTCTCATAGAGAACCTCTGGGATGAAGGCACCACCCCATTGTCCGTAGTATCCAGTTTTTTGCATTATTTTCAATATCCTAGCGTTGTCCCCGTCAATTCTGACCAGGGTAAAGTACTTAGAAAATACCTAAGTTACTCTTCTTGCTCATTTTGCACAAGTGGCGGGGGTGTATTTTTTCAGGCAGGAGGGGGGAGTGTTGGTCGGTTTCTAACGCACAGTGTCTCTTTAGGATAAACGTTTTAAAACATGGGCAAGTCGGGCGCGGCAGGCCGTGGCAAAGTCTTCTGGGAAATGGCCGTTGATCCACCTGAGCTGTGCCTCGGAAAAGGCCCCCATGGAGTATGGCAGCTTGGGCAAAAAGGCATAAAGCAACCGTTGGTCAGTGTCTTGGTTATTCAGCCGTTTGGAAAACTCTATGCTGGTCACCATTTTTGCCCCGAGCTCTGCATAAATTTGCTGGGCAATGAGTATAGCCGTGTCCAGAGATTTTCTTACTGCACTGCCTGCCTCAATGATATTGCCCACCGGGGCCAGGGGCATCAGCTGCAGTTCCCACTGGGAGGTTTGTGCTTTGGGAACAAAAAGAATGACATGGTCATCTTCAAAAACAATCAGGCTTTTTTCCGCGGATTTTTTTTTGTCCAGCCGACTATTGTTACGGATGGCCTTGATATAGGTTTTAAAAAATTCCTGCCCGGTTTCCCCTTTGTATTGGCGGCAAAAATCCGCGATAAGGTCCCCGCAGCCATAGGTGGCAATTTCTTCATCCGCTTGTTCCTTACCATCATACCAGGCCGGAATATGTTGGGGCAACATGGCAAACTGCTGGTGGATCTGTTGGTGCGAGGCGTGGAGCCTGTACCCGCTGGCAGCAAAGTCAAAGCCGAAATTCCAGCCCCAAAGGGTCCCGTTAAGGGGCAGAGGGTCACTTTGGGTTTTAAGTTGGGCTACGATCTCTAGCCGTAAATCCTCCAACTCCCTTTCGCTCAGGGATTTTCGTTGCCCGGGAAGCTCAAGTCCAAGGAGTTCGGCCAGGCGCAGATAAGTCCTTTGGTAATAAAGATGCCGCAGGCCGTGCATATCGTTGCGGTTCAGATCTTGGGTTCGATAACGTACGGCATCGTCGGCCATGTTCGAGGCATAATGCCCCCAACCGATATAGCTGTTGCGCCGCAGGTATTCATAGACATGGCTTTCTCCCTCGTTGAATTCACCTACGATTTCGCTGCCGCCCTGGACACCGGGGCGCAATACCATGGCCTCTTTATAGCTATCCGGCAGGAGATAATTGTTGACCACGGTTTCAAACAGGTCGTGTCTGTGTATCACTGCGCGTTGGGTGCCGTTTGCCGTTTTTTCATAGCATAAACCGTTGGGGGATCCTGCCTCGTCAAAGATCAAGTCGCAACTCATCCTGGCAATAAGGATAAGATCGGCAGAGTCGGTGGAGGAGGCAGCCAGGGTCAGGAGGAGAGGCTCCGGCAGGTCTTTGAATGCCTCTTGTAATGCCGCCCCGGCAAGCCCCTGCTTTTTGAGTGTTTCGTGCATGGAGAGAGCGGCTTGAGGGGGCAGAGAAATTGCCGAAGGTTTTTCAGCCTTGGGCTCAGCCCAGGAGCGGCTGATAAAGGTGGTTCCCCTAAAGGCAAACGGATTGGGGATTTCAAAAATCCAATCCGCCTCAGGTACGGAGACATCCTCTTGGGGAAAGTTTTGTCTATTATCACAAGGGGAGCCATCGCTTAATTTGCCGAGTTCGCGGATAAGGTCCTGCTCCCTGAAATTGGCAACCGAATAGCTCGGTTTATGCAGGCCATAAATGAAGCGCCCCGAGGGGTGGACGCAGCTCCTCAACTTCATGTCGATTTCTCCTAAAAAAGACTTACAAGTATCACCCTATAACTGTTGGGCATACCATACCCAATCCAGAGGAGAAATAAAAGGGAGCAGCTTTATTGGTTGATGATTTTTTTGGTTAGGGAGGAGTGGGGGGAGAGGCTATAATTAACCACGAGATGATGGCTCGTCGGCGGCATCAACCCGCAGGATTCGTCCGCCGAATTCTACCTGGTCTAAAGCGTCAATGGCTGCGGATGCTTCATGGTCTTCCATTTCGACAAAACCAAAGCCGCGGGGTTCGCCGGTGATACGATCTGTGATAAGTTTAACGGAGTGAACGGTGCCATGGGATGAGAATACGTTACGCACTTCTCTTTCGGAAGAGCTGCTTGGCAGGTTGCCGACATAGATGGTCTTCATTGAATCCCCCTTACTTGAAAATCCTAGCACGTTTCTCTTTTCTTTGACAAGAAATTTGCTAAGATAGAGGGCACGCGTTACGAGCCGCACATCTGGGGAAATAATCAAAGTGATGGTAAAAATTCTCGATAATCTGGTCAGGCGCAACAAGGGGGGAAGCGGGTCTGTTGAGGACGATGTCTGCCTTGCGCCCTGTATCTTCACCGATGTCCTCAAGGATATTGATACCGGCCTGATAATCCTCGATACCTCAAAGAAAAAGGTCTTTTTTAAAAATAAGCACGCCGTTAAAATCTTGGAGCCGTTACGGGCAACCCAGGATTATGACGGGCTCAGCTCCCTTCTCTGCGAAGACCTTGATAATCTGCAAAAACCGGGACGAACCAGAAGCAGGCAGACCATTATCCGTTACGAGCATCGGGTCTTGGGCTACACGGTTTATCGGATCCCCGGCGACACCCGCTACATCTCTATCTTTATTCAGGATATCACCGATCGTCATCGTCTGGCTGCAATCGATGAAGCCCATGAGATGATGAACAACATCAGCAGCCTCTTCTCCGGGATCCGGCACGAGATCGGTAACCCCCTCAACTCCATCAAGATGGCCCTGACGGTTTTGCAAAATAACCTCAATAAATACTCCCAGGAGGAGATCGATGTATACTTTACCCGCATCTCCGGGGAGATCTCCAAGATGGAGGCCCTGCTGAAATCCTTTAAGAATTTCAGCATGTTCGAGATTCCCAAGACCAGTGATGTGGATCTTGAGATATTCTTTGAAAACCTGATGCAGCTGCTGGGTGCGGACATGCGCAATAAAAATGTGATGGTGGATACTCATCTGGCAGCTGATGCGTCTCGGGTCATTGTTGATTCAAGAGCCTTGCAACATGTGGTAATGAACCTTATCGCAAATGCCATTGATGCCATGGCCGATCAGGAAATGCCCCTGCTGGTTGTTAAAAGCGAAGGCCGGGAGAACGATATCCTACTCTCGATTACCGATAACGGCTGTGGCATGAGTGAGGATTTGGTACGGGATGCCTTTAAGCCTTTTTTTACCACCAAGCCCCACGGCAGCGGGCTGGGGCTGGTTATTTCCAAAAAGATGCTTGCCCAGATGAACTGTGGGATTGATCTGGAAAGCGAAAAAAATAAGGGCACCACCTTTACCCTGACGCTGCCTCGAAGCGGGGCCCAGATGCACCGGGGCAATACCTGAGGTTGGGCCGAGGGGTTTTGTCGGAAGGGCAGGGTTCCTATTTTGCTCACTTGTTGAACAGAATTAACCTGTTAGGATATAATCAAAAGCAGTACGTTTATGCACTTATGAAAAGCAGAGAAGGCAGGCGAATATCCGTTTGCCGGAAAATGTTTTATTGAAGAAGGGAGGATGTGAGTATGGGGATTCGTTCGCGGTTTATGGTGATCATGGCCATTATTTTCGGGGTTGCCACAGTTTTAATCGGTGTTGCTAGTTATAAGTTCAGCGAGCAGAATGCCCTCAGGGAGGCAAAGAGTAAGGGACAACTCATCTTTAACTATATTTTGGCAAACAGGTCATTTTACAAAAATCACCAGCGGCCGTTGATCATGGAGGTTTTTGAGGAGGATCGGTTTTATCCGGAGCTTATGTCCGGTTTTGTCTTGACCCGCGGGACCTTTGACATCTTCAAGAAAAAACTCACCGGCTACGATTTTAAACAGGCCACGGTTGATCCACTTTATCCGCCCAATAAGGCGGATGCCGACGAGCTGCAGCTTATTGAGAAGTTTCGCGCCAATCCTCAGATGAAGGCCGACGAAGGCATCATGGAGAAAGGCGGGGAGAAGTTTTTCTATCTGGCAAAGCCCATTAAGATCGAGGGCAAGGGCTGCCTGCGTTGTCACGGCGACGTGAATGACGCGCCCAAGGACCAGGTGGAGATTTACGGTACTGAAAACGGCTACAACTGGAAGCTTGGTGATACCGTTGCCTCTTATGTGGTGTATGTTTCCATCCAGGAGGCCTTGGTAAACGCCAAAAACGCCGCCATCATCCTTTACGGAATCGGCGCCGGCTGTCTGCTCATCGCCTTGGCCGGTCTCTGGGTCTTCATGGATAAATTTGTTGTAAAGCCCATTGTGGTTTTAAGTAACAAAGCCGAGGATATCAGTTTAGGCAAGAATCTAGAGGAGAAGGTCGGCGTGGACCGTAATGATGAGATCGGTGCTTTGGGCAGTGCCATCGAGCGGCTGCGTATGAGCATGGTAAGGATTCTAAAGCGATAAGATGATGCGAAATACAATAAAGATAACTTGCTTTATCCTCTCATTGACCCTGCTGGGCACTTTGTCGGCAAGTCCGCTTTGGGCTGCCGACTGTAAGGCTCTCCGGCAGACGGTCAAGAAGGAACGGAACCTGATCAAGCGGCGCAACCTGTTGGCCGAGGCCACCCAGCAATGTCCGGACGATGCGGTCATGAACTTCATGTACGGCTATTCGCTGGAACGGCTGCGCAAGTACGATGCCGCTTTAAAGTATTACATCATCGCCTCGGGGCTCGATAAAAAATATGCCAAGCCCTTTTTCGGCATGGCTGATATCTACATGATTATGGGTGATGTAACCTCTGCCGTGGCCGCCTATGAAAAGGGCATGAGCCTTGACCCCAAGAATAAGAGGGCGAAGAAATCATTGAATCTAGCCCGGATCAAGCTCAAGGCCCAGACCGGCGGTACCATTTCCTCGGATGATTTCGTTACGGTTATGCAGGAGAAAAAATCAAAGGCCGCTGCCCTTGGCTCGGTGGAAGGGCCTATTCTCCGCATGCTTATTATTTTTCCCGGGGATTCAACCGAGTTGAGCGAGCAGGCAACCGACCAGCTGAGCCTCGTGGTTGGCCGTGCCCTGCAAAGCCCGGCTTTAAAAGATGCTGTTTTTGAGGTGGCCGGACACACCGATGACAACGGATCAGCCGAGGTAAACCTTGCGGTTTCCAAAAAACGGGCCGAATCAGTAAAGAGATACCTGGTTGAGAATTTCAACATTGCCCCGAAGAGGCTGCAGGTTGCCTATTACGGGCATACCAGACCGGCAGCCCCCAACACCACTGCGCAAAACAGGCAGATGAACCGAAGGGTGGAGTTTAAGCGTCTTAAGTAGGCTTTGTCTTAAGGTAATTGAATAAAAAAGGGGCGCTCATTCGGGCGCCCCTTTTGGGTTATGCGAAAAGAGTGTGGGTCAGCTGCTGACTGTGGCAGCTACATCCTTGCGGAATTCCTGCTCAAGGGCATCATCGCCTATCTCCTGGCAAAACATATCCACCAGTTCCGGGAAGCGTTCCTTTGCGCAGTCGCCGGTCAGAAGCCATTTTTCAACGGTCTCTTTGGTGAGCATGGCGGCAATGGGGCCGATGGCCTTGGCCAGGGAGTCTTGGAAAATCGGCAGGGCGCCTTTGAGCGGCTCTTCGTTTTGGGCCTGCTCAAAATCTTTTGCGCCCGCCTTTTTAGCGGAATGTGATTTGAGGGCCTCCTCAGGGTTTTCCCGTACCGTGCTGACAGCCTGTCCGATCTCAGAGACCAGCATGTTGGAGGTCATATTGATCAAGGGGAAGTTCGCCTCGGGATCGCATAAGATAACCAGGCTTGCCCCGCTGGTCACATGCTTGACCAGGACCATGGTGTCTTCAAAGAGCATCTCAATACTGTTGATGCTGAGCGCCGATGAGGCGTTCATCTTAAAGATGCGCTCCAGCGAAACCTCCAGCTGTTTCAAGGTGTCGTGATCATACCCATCCGGGACATCGGAAAAGATGACATCGGGCTGATCAACATAGACAAATACCCCGTTGACTCCGGGCAGCATCTTAATCTCTTGTAAAAGTTCGTCCATGATTCAGCCTCCTAATTTCCCTGGGCGTCCGCAAAGGCGGGGCGCAGTGTCTTGGCAAGTTTGGTGGGAGACATATCAGGATGCACTTCAATACCCACAGACAAGGAGGATCCCGGCATGATTAAAAGTTTCTCGCCTTGGGCCTGGCTCAGGATTATGTGCTGCGGCAGTTCGCTATAGCCCATGGTTGTTCGCATTTTGTCTGCTGCAACGGCAACATAGGTAACAAAGGGCTTGAACTCCTTATTGTCGATATTTCTTTGGGCCAGAACCGTGCCGTCGCTTGCGATCATCACCATCCTGGTTATCCCGGCCATGGAAGTGAGGGCCTTTTCAAGGTTCCCGTCTACGGAAGCGACCGCAGCGTCACCATCCAAAGCCTCGGAAAGTTCCGGCGGCGGGGGGGGCGGTGCTGTGGCAAAGTCCAGATTGTCCAGTTGGTCGAGATCATCGTCAATGGATGTTGGCTCGTCAGCTGTTGACCTTGTTTGGGCTTGTGGATCTGCCCCAGCCTGCTCCTTGCGTTCATCACTGAGCCGTGCGCTCTCGATCAGAATAAAGCCAAGAGGAGCTTCAATGGTCTGCTTGCGGTTTTGGCAGAAGTTGTAGATTTCGATCTTTGCCTGATCCCAGCTGATGATCTCAAAGGCTGCATCCATTCCCTCTATGGGATCGGTGTAGGCATTGATCAGCTGGCCGTTTTGGAAAAAGAGCAGCCCGGTCTTCCCGCCGGCAGAGGCGGTAATGGTACAGGTCTTGTGATCCAGTTCCAGCAGTTGCAGGAACGAGGGCAGGGAAACGCCGCTCACCTGGCCCTTTGTCCCGGCCTCCAGGCCGTCAATTATTTTTTGCAGCAGCAGATTGAAATCAATGGGTTTTTCTATGTACTGAAAAGCGCCCATATGCTTGAGGCGATCCTCCATCTCCGGAGTACCGAAAGCGGTCATGGCAATGACCGGGATGATATAGCTCGCTTTACTGATGGCGCTGATCAGCTCGAAACCGTCGACTTCCGGCATTTTGAGATCGGTGACCACCAGGTTGATCGTTTCGTTTTGCAGGGCACTCAATGCCTCTTTGCCGTTGCCTGCCGTAATCACCTGAAACTTATCCGTGTGATCCTTGCACATGTCCTGCAGGCTGAGCAAAAAGCCCTGGTCGTCATCAACTATAAGTACCTTTTTCATATGGTCTGCCTTCTCTTTGGGGTCCCTCTCATTTGCCTTGGTGCTGGCGGATTCTTTTATTTAATACATGCGGCGCGAACCTGCAAAAGGTCTGTGTCTCCCCGGAGAACTTTCCAGATGCCGTCCTGTTTGAGTGTCAACATGCCCGCTTGCAGCGCCTCGTTGCGAATTTCGACGATGGGGCTGTTTTTGACAATGAGTACCTTCATGTTGTCGGTCACCGTAAGTAACTCGTGGATGGCTACTCGCCCAAGATAACCGGTCTTTTTGCACTTGTCGCACCCCTTAGCTTTATAGAGGCTGATGTCCGTAAGATCCTGCATGGTCATGGGGGTGGTGGGGTGAGTGTCGTACTCAAGCAGGATAAATTCCTTCTCCTGTTCGTTTGGCTGATACGGTTCTTTGCAATGGCTGCAGAGGCGTTTGACCAAGCGCTGGGCCAGGATGCCGAGCAGGGAATCTGCAAAATTGAATGGATCGATGCCCATGCCTAGGAATCGAGTAACCGTTTCAGGGGCCGTGTTGGTGTGCAGGGTGGAGAAAACAAGATGGCCGGTTAGGGCGGCCTCGGTGACGATTTCCGCGGTTTCCTGGTC
The DNA here is from genome assembly GCA_964385695.1 of uncultured Desulfobulbia bacterium. Classification (GTDB taxonomy): domain Bacteria; phylum Desulfobacterota; class Desulfobulbia; order Desulfobulbales; family Desulfurivibrionaceae; genus CAYLQA01. The sequence goes on from CAYLQA010000021.1 coordinate 28,008, forward strand.
GCGGGTCTCACCTACCATGATAATGTCCGGGTCTGCCCTAAGAAAAGAACGCAAAACATGGGCGAAGTCCAGGCCGATCTTGTTTTCCACCTGCACCTGCCGTAGGCCGTCCTGGGCGATTTCCACCGGGTCTTCAACGGTCCAGATCTTTTTTTCCGGCCGGTTGACATAGTTGAGCGCCCCGTGCAGGGTGGTTGTTTTACCCGAGCCGGTTGGCCCGACCACCAGCATAAGACCGTAGGGCAGCTCAATGAGTCGCTTGAGTTCTTCCTGGTTGCGTTCAAGCATGCCCATTTTTTCAATGGGCATGGCGCCGCCGCCGGCAAGAATACGCAGTACCACATCTTCGTTGCCGCCATGGGTGGGAATGGTGGCTACGCGAAGTTCTATCTTGCCGCGCCGGGAGCGGAATTTTATCTTGCCGTCCTGGGGCAGGCGTCTTTCCGAGATATCGAGTTTGGAAAGGATTTTCAGGCGGGAGACCAGGGAACGTTTGTAGGTATGCGGGATGTTCTTATAATGGGTGCAGGCCCCGTCAATGCGGAACCGGATGGATGTCCCCTTTCTCCCGGCCTGGGATTCGATGTGAATATCAGATGCCCCACGGGATACGGCATCCTCAATGACCTTGTTGGCCATCTGCACCACCACGCCGTCCGCCGCGCTGCCGATATCGTCTTCATCTTCAAAATCATCATCCAGGACCTCTTCAAGCTCAAGCTCCTCAAAGACATCTTCATTGACATCATCAACCGTATACTTGCCGTAATAAAAATCAATAAATTTGCTGATGTCTTCCTTGAGGGCAACGGCAAGCTCGAATGCGGTGCCATGGAGGATGGAACGGATATTGTCCTGCTTGGCCAGGTCGTTGGGGTCGTCGGCCAGGACAAGAAGAGCTCCGTTCTCACGGGGTAAGGGAATAAAGGCATTGGTGCGAAAATAATTCTCTTTGATCCCCTGGATGCAGCTTGGCGGGTCAGGCACCTCGGCTTCGGAAAATTCGATAAAGGGGCAGTCATAGTATTCACTCAGCGATTCGCCGAGCTGGCTCTTTTCCACGCCAAAGTCGGAGAGCAGCACGCTGTCGATGGTTTTGTTGTGTTGGCGCGCCTTTTCCTTGGCCTCTTCAAGCTTTTCCGGAGTGAGTTGTTTATTACGGATCAGGGAAAAGAAGCGGCCGAACTTGGTCGAGGTCTGGGAGAGGGTTGTAAGGCGCTGCTTTGCGTTACGAAAGGCTGGGTCCAAGGCCACCATTTGCTTAAGCGAATTGATGCTGGCCGGAATGGAACCTGTACGTTCATAGGTTATGGACAGGGTGTCGAGCAGGGAGAGGCGCTCTTCTTTGCGGTCAAGCCCTTCACTCTTCAATGCAGTTTCAAAATGTTCTATGGCCTCAAAAGGATTGTCCTGCTGCAGGCAGCATTCGCCCAGCTTTGCATGGATTGCACCGGGCCGAAAGCCGGACTGCAGGAGTTGGCCGAGCTCTTCCTTTGCCTCTGCATGGAAGCCCGCCACCATAAGGCCCTGGCAGTTTTCTAAACGATCTTCCGAAGAAAGTCCGTCGGATGTTGTGCCGGCGCTTGATTCGTTGATCTCGACTTCCTGGGTGTGAAGCCGGACAATGCTCTCTTCGACCTTGTCGCGTAGAATGGGTTGGTCGTCGCCAACTTGGGTGAGCAGGGTTTCTAAGATGAGTTGCGCTTCATCAAAAAGGCCTTGCTCTATATAGAGGTTTGCTTCGGTGAATTTTGTTTCGAGGGGATTTTTGCCGGTCATGCTGACTGTACCCATAGGCACCTATCCCAATGCTCTTACGGTTACCAGGGGAATGGACTGCTCCGCATTTTTGAGTTGACCGGCAACAGCGCTTGCCGGGTCGTTGCTTGCCTCCCAGCTCCACTCATCGGTGAGTTGCATGGGGGTGATGTCGCCATCGATCCAAAGTCCCATGCCTGCTCCCTTGTTAAAAAGAATGAGCAGGTCGGCGGTAAGGCCTTCTTGGCCGGAAGCCAGGCCAACACTGGTGCTTTTCAAGGTTGCCTCGTCAAGGCTGGCCAGTTCGCCCTTTACCAAGGCGCTTACCTTGCCCCACGGCCATCTGCAAAGGTGCTTCAGGGGGAAAATGGGACCGTTTGTCGTCTTGGCAGGCATGCCCTGGAAGGCGATCTGTTCCGGGATGACGGCAATGGTTTTACCGTTCCAGCTGGTGGTGGCCACGGTACTTACCGGGCATGGCGCTCCTTGGCTGACAGGGCTGGATGTGGATTGATGAGCCGGCGGAACAGCCCCGGCCTCAAAGGCCGAACCCAGTGCATTGATCAAGGCTTGCTTCTGGTTTTCTAGACGCTCTCTCAGTTCAGCGTGGATGGCATGAAGTTTTTCATAGCCAGGGGTTTTACCAAAAAGATTTTCAATGGGAACGATGCGTTTTTTTATGCATTTTCCCAGGATGGTGATATGGCCGTTAACAACCTCCAAAAGTTCTTTCGGGGCGGCAAGGGCGTTTGGGCCAGGAAGCTCAACATCCAGTACCTCTTGGGGGGCTTCTTCCCCAGTGGCCTGGGCCGATTCTGGTGTCGCGGCTGGTGCAGAAGCAGCTTCTTGCGGAATTCCTTTGCTGTAATCTTTGGGAATTTGCGGTACGGCTGAGCGCAACTCGGATAAGGTTGGGTCGATCAAGGTCTGCTCAACCAGGGTCATGTCGTCGGACTCATGCGCCGCCTTTAGGGCGTGTAAACCTTCTTTTAATGTTTTTGGGGCAGAGGTGGGAACACTCTGCGGAGCGACGCTCATGGCCTCAAAAATTTGCTCCATCAGGGAGAAAATTTCAGCCAAGGTGTTTGTCTTTTCTTCGTCAAAAAGCGGCTTCAGCCCCTCAAGGGCCCCTCTGGCCCTATCGATGTTTGTTTGAGAGATTTCCCACTCAAGGGTCATCAGTATCTCTTCAAACTTGGTAAACTCATCGGCCTGCTCCGGGGAGGTCACCGGCTCGCTATCGGCAGCGATGGGTTCACTTGCCTCCGTTGTTTCGGCCTGTACCGGAGCCTGCTCCGGTTCCGCAGCAGCGTTATCTTGTTCACCATTGGTATAGGGGTTGAAAAGATTATCAATGGCGTCGTCAAGTTCGTTGTGGAACTCCTGTTCATTCTGGTCTTTACTCATTATGCTCTCCTCAGATACATATCAAAGCAAACGACAATCTTGCAAAACCGCTTGTGGGCAAGGTGTCTAACGCCACACCTTGCATTATTTCATTTCGTTTAACAGATGCTTGTTGGTGACATAGCGTACCGTCTGTTTGCTGATATCACGCAAGGTTTCAAAAACACCCATCCCGTTAACCGCCGCCGCCTCAAAGGTGTTGACCTTAAGCCCCTGGTTCAGGTCCGACTCAAGCTCATCGATGGTCAAGGTGGGGATGGGGGTGTCGACTAAATCCCTTTTATTGTACTGAATGACCAAGGGCATATCTTCCATTTTCAAATTGTATTCAAGCAGGTTCTGGCGCAAGTCTTCCAGGCTTTCAATATTTCGCTCTCTGCGCACCTGGAGTGGGTCGGCTACGAAGACCAGCCCGTCGACACCCTTGAGTACCAATTTGCGGGTGGCTGAGTACATAACCTGTCCCGGAACGGTATAGAGCTGGATGCGAATGTTGAAACCACGGATCGCCCCAAGGTTGAGGGGGAGCAAGTCAAAAAAGAGTGTCCGGTCTCCCTTGGTCTCGATGGTGAGCATCTTGCCGCGGTCTTTTTCGGCCATGGATTCGAAAATATGGATGAGGTTGGTGGTTTTACCGCACCGTCCCGGACCATAATAAACGATCTTGCAGTGAACCTCGCGTTTGCTGAGATCGATAAGCGCCATGAATTATCCTTCAAAAATCTTCAGTAAGGTGTCAGCCAGATCCTGCACCCGGCAGCGGACAAGACCCAAGGAGACTTCCTCGCTGAAAATGGTGATCAGAATGAGTTCTTCCCCGATTCTGGCAAAATGGATATTGCCGTTTTTCCCTTTATGAAAGAGAAGGGAAAAGTCTTCTTCCCCGATGAGCTTGGCGATCTGTGAAGTTGCACCCAGGTTTGCCGCCGCCAGGGCTGCCAATGAAATGGCGTCAATCTCATCTGAGTCTTGGCCACAGTTGGAGAGGATGTTCCCGGCACCGTCAATGAGCAGAGCAGTGCGAACGCCCGCCTGGATCAAAGTGGTGTCAATGGCATTTCTGGCCTTTTCTAAAATTTCCGAGGTCAGGATAAAATCTTGCATTTAATTGCGTTCTCCTGCGGTGAAGGGGTGGGATGTTGCCGTCACAAACAGGGGATGGCATGCTTCAGTTGTGCAAGCAGACCATTTCCTTGAGTTCAACAATGTTTTGTCGGATGTAAACAATGTGGTAGAAGTTCCCAAAAATACTTTAATTTTTTAATGGTTACATTGGAAGAAAATCCCTGTCAAGCGGAAATACAAAGTCAGGATTACAATACCTAACCCTCAGTATTGGGAAGCAGAAAGGAAATAGATGATAATGGGCCATGGGATATGAATGGCCTTTATTGATGTCGGTAAAATTTTTGCCGTTTTTTCGGTGGGATAGCCCGCCAGGATGGTCTTTGTTGTTGCTCCCTGTAAAGGTTTGTGTTAAAGAACGAAGTTGAGCGTTTTTTGGGAGGCTTGTGTGGGTTTTCGCTACGTTTTCAGGTCCCACCTGAATGGGCGGAATTTAGAGTTAAGATTACGCGCTCAGCTATATTTCCTCGCAAACCTGAAGCTATTAAAATGTCTATTCCAGGTCGGGCGTCTGTGCGTCCATGCAGCCTGATAAACTTTTTGAATGAGGTGATCGCTTGAAAAAGAAGATCTTAGTAGCCAACCGAGGTGAGATTGCGCTGCGGATAATCCGCGCCATTCAGGAGCTTGGCCATACAGCCGTTGCCGTGTACGAAACCCCGGACAAGGATGCCTTGCACATTCGGGTCGCGGACGAGGCTATTTGGCTTGGAGATGGTCCCAGGGCCGACTATTTAGACATTGACAAGGTAATAGCCGCGTGCAAGAAGACAGGCACCGATGCCGTCCACCCCGGTTATGGGTTTTTGGCGGAAAACCCCTTGTTTGCCAAGGCCTGTGAGGACAACGGCATTGTTTTTATCGGGCCTTCCTCCGAGGTTATCAACTCCCTGGGTAACAAGGTTATCGCCCGCCAGATCATGGCCGATGCCGGTATCCCCATGGTACCCGGTACCCAGAATCTTTCCGCCGGTGAGGCTGGAGAGCAAGAGGCCCGTGAGTTTGGTGCCAAATATGGTTACCCCATCATGCTCAAGGCAACAGCCGGCGGCGGTGGTCGCGGTATCCGTCGTATCGAGAACGAAGAGCAACTGAAGGAAGAGTATCCTGTTGCCCGCTCCGAGGCCAAGGCCGCGTTCAATGACGATTCCGTTTATCTTGAAAAGGTAGTACTCACCCCCAAACATGTCGAGGTCCAGGTCATTGCCGATGCCGATGGCAATACCGTGCATCTTGGTTCTCGTGACTGCTCTATCCAGCGTCGTAACCAGAAGCTGGTAGAGATTGCCCCCTCTCTGATCCAAGATCAAAAACTGGTTGATGATATCTGTAACACCGCTGTTACCGCTGCCAAGGCAGCAAGCTACTTCAACGCCGGTACCGTAGAGTTCCTGGTCGACAAGGACTGGAACTACTACTTTATGGAGATCAACACCCGCGTTCAGGTTGAGCACACCGTTTCCGAGATGGTCACCGGTATCGATATCGTCCGTACCCAGATTAAGTTGGCACTTGGTAAGAAGCTGGCCTTCACCCAGGATGATGTCCAGATCCGCGGCTATGCCATCGAGGTTCGTATCAATGCTGAGGATCCGCAGAACAACTTCATGCCAGAGGGCGGCAAGACGGTAAGTGTCTATCGTTCGCCCGGCGGTTACGGCGTGCGTCTTGACGGTTTTGTTTATCAGGGCTTCACCGTTCCCGAGGTCTATGACTCTCTGCTGGTCAAGCTGACCGTCCACGGTTTCAGCTGGAATGAGACAGTGGATCGTCTGGGCCGCTGCCTGAAGAACTTCGTTATCACCGGTCCCAAGACCACCATCCCGTATTATCTGAATGTTATCGCAGATCCGGATTTTCAGAAGGGTGACTTTGACACCTCCTTCATCGATACCCATCCGGAGCTGACTGAATATGACGACCAGGTCAGCGAGGGCAACAAGATGGCCCATTTGATCGCCGAGATTCACAACAAGGGCGAAAATCCATACGCTATCTAACGGCGTGTGGAAAAAAGCTGAGCTGATTTATTACGTTAATAAAGTCTATTTGAACATATAGGAGTCCTAGATGGAACGCATAGTCCAAGGCATGAGTATTACCGAGGTCCTGAAAACGGTCCGGGAGGCGGATGGTTATTATGTTACCAATACCGCCCGCGATATGTCCCAGTCCGACTACAAGAACAGGATCCTGCTGCATACGGATCTGTTGGCCGCCCCCTCCCGCGAGAAGGCTGGTTATTTCTCCCTGGAGATTACCGGTGGCGCCTCTGTCCACGTAGATATTCTGCGCAAACAGGTTGATCCCTTTCTGAAACTGGAACTGTTGCGGGAGAAGATGCCCAACACCATGTTCCAAACCCTGTGTCGCGGTATCAACCTCTTCGGTTATCGTCCGTACCCGCAGAACGTTATTCGTTTTGTGGTCAAAGAGTTTGCCAAATACGTAGATGTCTGGCGTGTGTTCGACTTCATGAACCACGTGCCCAATATGCAGGCCGTTTTTGAAGAGGTCCAGAAGGCGGGCAAGATCCTTGAGCCCACCGTCTGTTTCTCCACCGGCCCTGAGCACACCAACGAATTCTATCTTTCCAAGGTTAAAGATATTCTGGATGTTACTGGGGATGAGATTGTTCTCTGTATCAAGAACCACGGCGGTCTTGGTACCCCGAAACGTATCGGCGAGTTGGTCGATGCCATCCTGCAGAAGTATCCGGAGATGGTCATCCACTACCATGGCCATAACACCGACGGTAACGAGGTTGGTCGCGACGTGGCTGCGGCCCTTGCCGGCGCCAAGATCATCGATGCCTCTGACCATGCCTTTACCGGCTACTTCGGCCCCTGCCCGATCCTCAGCGTTGTCCATGCCCTGAAAGAGCACGGCCTCAATGCAGTAGGACTGGATGAAGAGGCGGTGCGTGAGACCTCAGAGGTCCTGCGCCCCGAGCGTAAACACTATGAGTACTTCGAGTCCCAGTTCAAGGGCTTTGATCCCACCGTGCAGATCCACAAACTGCCCGGCGGTGCTGCCGGCTCCAGTTTCGAGCAGGCCGTCAAGGGCGACTTCCTTGACAAGATGCCAGACATCCTCCATGAAGAGCTGCCCAAGGTTCAGGTTGAGCTCGGTAACTTCTGGAGTGTAACTCCGGGTTCCCAGATTTTGTGGACCTCTGCCGTAAGTAATGTCCAGGGCGGGGAGCGCTACGGCAACTGCTCAGGCGATCTCAAAAACCTGCTCCTCGGTAAATATGGTCCCTTCCCCTTCTACCAGCCTGCGGACTGGATCTATGAGAAGGCCTTTGGCCCGGATTGGAAGAAGGTTCTTGAGGAAGAGGGCGGTATGGACGATATCGATGATATCGATCTTGAGGAAGAACGCAAAAAACTTGCCGAGGCCTTGGGCTACGAGCCTACTGAGCAGCAGCTGGTGACCTATCTACAGCATCCCAACGATGCCATCAGCTTCTTCAAGTTTGAGGAAAAATTCGGCCGCACCTATGTCTTGCCGCCGAGCATCTTCCTCCGCCGCGGCGGATTCGATATGGGCGATACCCTCTCCTTTACCGACCATAACGGAAAAGAGCACGTTGTCGAGGTCGGACCCAAACAGGAGACTGCTGATGGTGCCGAGACCAATGTCTATCTCAACGTGGATCACCACCAGCGCGTCTATACCTTTGAGAACGAGCAGGAAGGTGGCGGCGGTGCAGCTGCTGCCCCGAAACTGAGCAAGAAAGAGATCGAAGACCTGGCCAAGGCCGGTGATTACCGTGCGCCTTTTAATGCCAATGTGTGCGAGGTCACTGTCAAGGAAGGCCAGGAGGTTAAGGCTGGCGATCGCCTGGTGATGCTTGAGGCCATGAAGATGCAGACCCCGGTTGAGAGTAGCGTGGATGGTATTGTTGAGTCCATCGGCTGTAAGGTGGGCGATGCCCTGCAGCCCGGTGACGCCATGGTGACCGTTACACCTGCCGAATAGTTCGTTTACTCTTAAAATTAAAGGCCCGCTTTCTTTATAAAAGCGGGCCTTTTTTATTGTCTTTGCAGATGCTTGGCTAGTTTTCGATGGTAATCACCGAGTTTTCCTGGCCAAAAGGATTGCTGCAGCGTTGATCGTTTTGCGGATCGGTCCACCAGTCGCCATCGACAATAAAGCGATACTCGTAGCGTCCCGGCTTGAGTTTGACTTTTTTCTTGCAAGTGCCGTCTTTGAATTTTCGCATCTTATAACCATCTGCGTTCCAGTCATTAAAATCTCCTACCAAAAAGACTTCACCAGCCTCCGGTACCTGGAGGGCAAACTCTGTTGATGGTACGGTCTTCTTGGTCTTTTTGGCGGATGTGGATTTGCGTGTTTTTGAGGGCGCTGCCATGTGGTTCCTCCTCCCCATTTTTCGTGTGAAATAGTGTTAGTAAACTACATCAATGTGCGCACCTGTTACGTGTCAGGGAGGCACCTTTTTATCATGGGGAAAAAGGGGAGAAAATGTCAAATAAAATGTGATCAGTCAAAGGTGAGTCGGTTGAACCCGCCTTTCTCATACCACGGCCGGCTGGCTGCCATATCAGTGATTTCAAAGATGATAACTTCAAGCACCAGGTATACTTTGGTCCCTTTGCGCACACAGGCTGTAAGGGTTTCACCATGATGGCCGAGGGCGGCGTGTAAATGGATTTTGGGTTCGTCGTCGTCCCAAAAGATGCTTCCTGTGCCGATGGTCTCCCGTGCGCCACTAACCTCTTCCCATACCGGGGTGGGAGGCATAACTGCTTCTACCGGCCCGGTGACCACGCCAGCCTCTCTGAGTCCGCCCAAGGCGTGGAACCAACTGCAGCGGATGTTCTCTTTGCGAATAACTTTGATCAGACCATCAAGAAAGTCGTCACCTTCATCAAAGCGGATGGTCACCACCCTGCCAATATTTCCTGTACTGTAATCCATAGCGGGTCCTTGTTATTCTTTTCCTGCCTGCTGAAAGCGGAGTTGTTCTTGGGCAGCCCGCAACAGGCGAAAGATCTCGCGGCTGTGTACGGGCTTGCGGCTTTTGGAAAACTGTAAGGCGGATTTTTTTACAGCTGCCGTATCCAGGGCCGGGTACATTTTGGCCGCAGCAGTAATCATGTCGCTTTGCCACCGCTCTGTGAGGGGCGTGTTAAACTCGTCTGCTTCCTCCCTGGCCCCCATAGCCTCGGTGATGATTTCGTCGCGAATGCGTTCCAGCTCATGGAACTCACCAGCCTGTTTAAGGCGGGAGCCCTTTTTTTCGGTGAGAAAATCAAGAAATGGTTCAACATCCATCCCCCGGAGTTCCTTGGCGATGTATTTGATCTGCCTCTTGCGTGAGCCGGCTTTGAGTTTGCGCACGCTCTTAATATCGTCCTTTAAAAAATCATCGCAGGGTAACTTGTTGATATCAGAAGCAGAAAGCTCGCTCAGCTCCTGGGAGAGCTTCTCGATATTCTTGGCCTGCCGTTTTTTTTCGGATCTGCTGATGGGGATGGTCATTGCTGGAATTTTTTTAGTTGCCTTTCGTTTGCTTGCTAAAGTAAGATTTAGCGTTTAAGAGAATGCGCTTATTTTGTTTGCTTCCTGCGCTAAAAAACGCATTGTTTAACTTCTAGACACTATCATTCGTTGCCAGTATTTCAACCTTAAAAAAGGAATTCTCCATGACAACGCAATCCTTTACCATCAATCAGCCGACACGGATCCGTTTCGGTGTCAATGCAATCAATGATTTACCCGAACTGGTGAAAGAACTGGGCGGCAGCAAGGTTCTGCTGGTGGTTGACCCAGGCATCAAGGGGGCGGGGCTTGATAAAGAGGTAATTGCTCCCCTGAAAAAGGCCAAGGTTCCGTATAAGGTTTTTGACAAGATTGACCCGGAACCGGGACTGAAGCTTGCAGATAATGGCGCAAAATTGGCCAAAAAAGAAAAATGTGATTGTGTTGTCGGGGTCGGAGGCGGCTCGGCAATGGATGTGGCCAAGGCGGTCAGTATTCTGGTGACCAATGGCGGTAAGGCCGAGGATTATCTCGGAATCGGCAAGATCAAAAAGGCCGGCCTGCCGAAAATTATGGTGCCGACCACTGCCGGAACCGGTGCCGAGGTGACATGGACCGCGGTTTTTATCAACGAAAAAACACAGTCCAAGGGCGGCATGAACGGCAACCCGCTTTACCCTGAGGCCGCTGTCTTGGATCCGGCCCTTACCGTTTCCATGCCGCCGCATGTCACTGCGGCAACTGGAATCGACGCCCTGATCCATGCTCTTGAGGGTTTTACTTCGGTCCAGGCCCATACCATTTCCGATATGTATGCCTTGGAGGCCATCGATCTGATCTGCCGTAATCTGCCCCTTGCCTATGCCAACGGCGATAATATGGAGGCCCGCAGCAATATGCTCATGGGCAGCCTCCTGGCGGGCAAGGCCTTGGCTACGGCCGGGGTCGGCCTGGTCCACGCCATGTCCTACCCCATGGGCGGCATGTTCGGTGTCCCCCACGGTCTGGGCAATGCCGTGCTTCTGCCCTATGTGATGGAGTATAACATTATCGGTAATCCGGAGAAATTCGCTTTGCTGGCAGAGGTCATGGGCCAGGAGACCGAGGGGTTGAGCGTGCGTGAGGCGGCTGAGGCCTCGGTTGAAGCGGCGTACCAGTTGAATCAGGATGTGGGCATCCCAACCTCTCTTGCCGATCTTAAGATTCCCAAGAAAAAGATCCCCGAGATGGCCAAGATTGCCCTGACCGTTGCAGTGCCTGTACGCAATAATCCCCGCAAGCCGAGCCTTGAGGATGTCATTGCTATCTACGAGACAGCCATGGAGGGCTGGAGCTAGTGAGTAACCAGTGACAGGTAACGAGTGACGAGTTAAAAGCTAACGGCAAACGCAAGGGCGCAAAGACGCTAAAGATATTTTTTCAAGAAACAAGAGTTGTTAACTTGTTACGTCCCTTGCGTCCTTGCGTTAAAAAAAATAATGTTGAATTGAGGTAAATAATATGCCTGGTTTTGAGGTCTTTGGAGAGGAAGAAAAAAAAGAGATTCTGGATGTGCTTGATACCGGGGTGCTGTTCCGTTACGAGTTTCCCAACGAGCGCAAAGGCGTCTATAAGGTCCGTGAGTTTGAGGAGAAGTATGCGGCCTATTGCGGCAGCAAGCATGGTCAGGCCGTGACCTCCGGCACTGCCGCTCTCAAGGTTGCCATGACCGCTCTGGGTGTCGGCCCGGGGGATGAGGTCATCACTCAGGGCTTTACCTTTGTTGCCACCTGGGAGGCGATTTTTGATGTGGGTGCCGTACCGGTCTTCACCGAGGTGGATGAGACTCTGAACATGGATCCGGCTGACCTTGAAAAAAAGATCACCGACAAAACGAAATGTATTATCCCGGTGCACATGATGGGCGCGCCTGCCCGTGTTGATGAGATTAAGGCCATAGCAGATAAGCATGGCATCCCGGTTCTTGAGGACACGGCCCAGGCTCCCGGTGCCAAGCTCAACGGCAGAGCCCTTGGTTCCATCGGCACCTGCGGCACCTTTTCCTTTGACCCGGTCAAGACCATCACCACCGGTGAGGGCGGGATGATTATCACCGATGACGAGACCCTGTGGCGCAACATGAGTGAGTATCAGGATCATGGTCACGACCATGTGCCCAACCCCGGTGCCAGGGGCGGAGAGGGACGCAGCTTTATCGGCTTCAACTTTCGGATGATGGAGTTGCAGGGGGCAATCGGCCTTGCCCAGTTGGCCAAACTCGATGAGATCGTTGCCAGCCACCAGAAAAATAAGGCTGCCATCAAAAAGGTGGTTGAGAAGCTGCCCGGCGTAACCTTCCGTACCATCCTGGATGAGAAAGGGGATAATGCCTCCTTTCTCGCTTTCTTCATGCCCAATAAGGAGACTGCGCAGAAGGTCAACGGGGTCTTGGCGGAGAATGGTGCCGGGGCGGTTTATTTTGCCGTGAACACCTGGCATTACTACCCCAAGTGGGAGCATCTCTTAGGCGGCTCCACCTTGGCGAAATCCGGTTGGCCTTTTAATGGCCCGGATGGTAAGCGTCGTGTTGTCTATGATGCCGATGTCCTGCCCAAGTCCGCTGCCATCATGGATCGTCTCCTGGTCTATCCGGTGCCGGTGAACCTGAGCGATGAACGTTTGGCGCAGATTGAGGCGGCCGTTGATAAGGCGGTTGCCGCTTGCTAAAGGTTATTTGGAATATGTAGATTGAAAGGGGGGACTCATGGGGTGAGTTCTCCCTTTTTTTGTTTTTTTTTAAGAAATTTTAAAAGGCAGATTGGAAGGAAAATGTTTTTCCTCAACAAATTGAAACTGCGCGGCAAGCTCCTTGTTATGGTCTTGCCCTTAGTGCTTGTCCCCATTCTTTTGGTCGGGGCGGTGGTGGGCTATATTGCTAACCAGCAAGCATATCTGGGTATCACCAAGACAAGCGAGGATGATCTTGTCCACATGACCAGTTTCAGCCTGGACCTGTTCAAAGGCCACCATCAGCAGTACCAGGTGTATAAGCAGGATAAGGTTGCCACGGTGCATAACAACCTGGCCACCTTGGTGAACCTGGCCTACAACCTGGTTGCAGGGCAGGAGCAGTTGCACAGCGAAGGCGGTATCAGTTTGGATGAGGCCAAGGTTAAGGCCAATCACGCCTTAAAAACAGTGAGTGTTGGCGAAACCGGCTACATCTATGCCATGACCAGCAAGGGTGACCTGGTGGTGCACAAGGCTGCCGAAGGGCAAAACATCTTTGGTGCCCGGGATGAGCGGGGGCGTTACTTCATCAGGCAGATGAGCGAGAGAGCCTTGGTGGCTCAAGCGGGTGAGGTGCTCTATATAACCTATCCCTGGCGTAACCCCATGCTGGGCGATGCGCATGAACGGCAGAAGATCGTGGCCTATCGTTATTTTCCTGAGTGGGACTGGATCATTGCCGTAGGCAGCTATCTTGATGAAACTTACGAGGATCTTGCCTTCAAGAATAAGGCCTTTACCGAACTCAAAGAGCAGCTCAAGGCTAAAAAGGTGGGCCAGACCGGGTACATCTATGCCATGGACACCACTGGCACCCTGCAGATCCACCCGTTTCGCGAGGGCGAAAATATTTACGACACCCGTGATGAAGACGGGCGCTACTTTATCCGTGAGATGTGCGAAAAAAAACAGGGCTGGGTCCAATACCCCTGGCGCAACGAGGGTGAGAGTGCGGCCAGGATGAAGATCGTGCATTATGCCTACTTTGAACCCTGGGATTGGATTGTGGCGGTGGGCTCCTATGGGGATGAGTTTTACGGCCCGGCCAATCTCATCAAGCAGAAGATCTTTTGGAGCATGGTGGTGCTCGTGCTTGTTGTGGGCATTGCGGCCAGTATCTTTGTTTATTTCCTGGCCAAGGTCTTCAACGCCCCTGTTCTCGAGATGATTGCTGTGATGCGGCAGATGAAACAGGGGCGGTTGGATAAGAGAATTGTTGTGCAAGGCGAGGACGAGCTTGCCGAGCTTGCCGAAACATTCAATTCCATGAGCGAAAAACTCAAGCAAAACAAGGAGCTTGAGTGCAATCTGGCCCAACAGGGTAAGATGGCCTCCCTCGGCGTGCTCTCTTCATCCGTGGCCCATGAAATCAACAACCCCTTGGGGGTAATTCTGGGGTATGCCGGCTTTCTTGAGGGCAAAATCGATGTGGCGGATCCACAGTATAAGATTGTCCAGGAGATTAAACTCGAAAGCAGGCGTTGCATGAAGATTGTAAAAAATCTTCTCAGTTACGCCCGCACCCCTATGCCGGTCCGGCAACAGATCGATCTCAATGAGCTGCTTCGGCAGGTGGTGGAATTGCTTTTGGGTCACCGGGAATTGCAGGGCATGGACGTGGAAATGGATCTGGCTCATAAATTGCCCCCTGTTATGGTGGATGGTGATCAGATCCGGCAGGTGGTGATCAATCTACTTATGAACGCGGGCAAGGCCATGGAGCAAAATGGTAAAGTGAAAATGAGCACGGCCTTCATTGAGGAAGATCGGGTGCAAATGACCTGTGAGGATTTCGGACCCGGTATCAGCGATAAGGATCTAGCCCAGGTCTTTGAGCCGTTCTTTACCACCAAGCCCAGTGGTACGGGGTTGGGACTGGCCATCAGCAGGCAGATTATAGAGGCGCATCAGGGCAGTATTGCGATAGAAAGCGAAGTGGGTCAGGGCACCAAAGTTACCATCACCCTGCCGGTGCGCGACAAGGAGTTTTAAGTGGAGAATAACAGGCACATCCTGGTCATTGACGATGAGCAAGGCTTTTGCCGGATGCTTGATACCGTGTTGAGCGACAGCGGCTATCGGGTCAGCACTGAGACAGACTCGGCCCGGGCGGTGGAGGAGTTTCGGCCGGGCAGCATTGATTTGGTCATTACCGATGTCAAGATGCCGGTCCTTGACGGTCTGGGGGTTCTCCGGGGGATCAAGAAGAAGGATTCTACAGTGCCGGTGTTGATGATGACCGCCCATGCCACGGTGGAGATGTCCATCCAGGCCCTGCGCGACGGCGCCTTTGATATGCTGACCAAGCCTTTTGAGCCCGATGAGCTGTTGCACCGGGTGGCCAACGCCCTCAAGCAGAGCGCCCTTGAGGAGGAGAACAGCCAACTCAAACAGGAACTTGCCGGCCGTGGGCGGTTTCAGGAGGTAATCGGCCAGGACCCTGAGTTGCGCACGGTACTGGATACGGCGCAGAAGCTCGCCCTGCGCGACATTTCTGTGCTTATTACCGGTGAGTCCGGCACGGGCAAGGAGTTGGTGGCTCGCGCCATTCACCAGCATTCAGCCAGGGCAGAACAACGGTTTGTGGCCATCAACTGCGGCGCCCTGCCCGAGACCTTGCTGGAGAGTGAGCTTTTCGGTCACCGTAAGGGGGCCTTTACCGGGGCGGATCAAGATAAAAAAGGTCTTTTGGAGACCGCGGATCAGGGGACTCTGCTGCTTGATGAGGTGGGCAACCTGCCCATGCATGTCCAGAAGACCCTGTTGAGATTCCTGCAGGAAAAGGAGTTTTACCGGGTTGGCGAGAGCCAGCCGACCCAGGTGGACGTGCGCATTCTTTCTGCCACCAATGCGGACTTGAGAGAGCAGATGGAGCAAGGCGCCTTCCGCGAGGACCTTTACTACAGGTTGGCTGTGGTCAACCTGCATCTGCCTGCGTTGCGGGAGCGGCGGACTGATATTCCTCTCTTGGCCAACCATTTTTTCAAAGAGCAAAATGAACGCTTTGTTTCTGAGGTGCAGGGTATTTCACCGCCTGCCATGGATATCCTTATGCAGTATAACTGGCCCGGCAATATCAGGGAGTTACGTAACGTGATCGATGCCGGACTTGCCATTGAGAGTGGGGAGAGGTTGAGTGCCGAAGTGATCGCCCGCTTGCTTAAAAGCGTAGACCAGGAAGATGCCGCATCTCCTGACGAACAAGATTATGCAGCCGCCCTGGCCCGTTTCGAGCAGGGGTATTTTTCCAGGCTTTTACAAGAGACCACCGGCAATGTGGAAGCCGCAGCCGGCAAGGCAGGGGTCAATCTTGCCACCATATATCGTAAAATCAAAAAATACGCCCTCCGCTCTTAGTTCGGTAATTATTCCCTCCGTTGTTTGCTTTCGCATAGGTGCGAAAATACAGCGATCTTTTTTGCATTTATGCAATGGTGTGCTTGTTTTTTCTTTAATTTCAGCGTGTTGCCTGTTGTTTCCTTTCTCAAGCTCAGATCTTTTTACCCATATATTCCAGTAATACCTCTCTGTCCCCAAGGCGTTGTTTGCAATATTGCGAATCTGCCCTCACGTCGTGATCTGCCAATGGTATGCTGTAGCATTACAACATGTTGTAATTATTGAAGAAAGATATTGGCAAGAAAGTAGAAAAGACCATGGCATGACCATTGCTTTATAAGGAACTAATTTGCAATGCGCCCCGGGGAGGGGCCAATAATTCATCAGGGAGGAAATGTGCACGTGAGCAAGCAAGTGAAGAACAAGGGGTGGCTCGTAGTAATGGCAGGGACAACAATCAATCTTGCCTTGGGTATTCTTTATACCTGGTCCATTTTTAAAGGCGAGATTCGTTCCTCCATCGAAAGCGGTGCCGGCCTGTTCCAATGGGATTTGGCCTCTATCAACGACCCCTATGCCGTGTGCTGTCTGGTCTTTGCCTTTGCCATGATTCTGGCAGGAAAATGCCAGGATCGTCTTGGTCCCAAATTTACCGCTCTGATCGGCGGCCTGCTGGTTGGTGCCGGTTTTATTATGATTTCCCAAACCACAAGCTACTGGGGCTGGGTCATCGGTTTTGGTGTTTTAGTCGGTACCGGCCTTGGTTTTGGTTACTCTTCCGCCACTCCGCCTGCCCTCAAATGGTTTCCCCCGGCCAAGACCGGTCTGGTAGCAGGTATCGTTGTCTCCGGATTTGGCTTAGCCTCTGTTTACATCGCTCCCTTGGCCAAATACCTGCTTGGCAGCTATGGCCTGCAGACATCCATGCTTATATTTGGCGTCGCCTTTGCCATTGTGGTAGGCGTTTTTGCCAATCTTTTAGTTAACCCCCCCAAGGGGTATTCGGTTACCGAGGCGGCGTCCGATGCCGATACGGTTGCATCCACAGCGACTCCTTCCAATTTAGAAGTCACTCCCTCCCAAATGGTAAAATCTGTTAAGTTTTACCTGTTGTGGACGATCTTCTTCATCGGTTCGGGCGCAGGCCTCATGGTAATCGGCAGTGTTGCCGGTATGGCAAAAAAGAGTTTGGGCGAGATGGCTTTTGTGGCCGTAGCCTTGGTGGCTGTCGGTAATGCCTCCGGCCGCATCGTGGCGGGCATGCTCTCCGATCGTATTGGTCGCAGCCAGACTCTGGTTATTATGCTTCTCTTCCAGGCCCTGCTCATGTTTGCCGCCATTCCGGTTATGGGTGCGGCATCGGGCAGCGCTGTACTTCTGGTCTTGCTTGCCACTTTTATCGGTTTTAACTACGGCACCAACCTTGCTCTTTTTCCTTCCTTTGCCAAGGATCTCTGGGGCCTGAAAAATTTTGGTACCAACTACGGCATTCTTTTTTCCGCCTGGGGCGTGGGCGGCTTTGTCATGGGCCGTGCCTCACAGATGATCCAGGCCAACACAGGCAGCTATAACATGTCTTTTATGATCGCCGGAATCGCTCTGGTATTCGGTGCGGTACTTACCCTGAAACTCAGTGAGAAAAAAGCTGTGGTTGAGGATGG
Organism: uncultured Desulfobulbia bacterium; assembly: GCA_964385695.1. Lineage (GTDB taxonomy): Bacteria > Desulfobacterota > Desulfobulbia > Desulfobulbales > Desulfurivibrionaceae > CAYLQA01. Next base: position 45,578 of record CAYLQA010000021.1, read on the forward strand.
CGAGTCACATGCAGCAAGTATTGCCCAGACCCGTTTACGCGTTAATCATTCCTGGTTGCTCAGACCAAGCAAGAATTAAAGTTTACACGGTGGTAGTGTAAAGCAGTATTAAGCCCCGCTTCGGCGGGGTTTTTTTTGTGCCTGGATCTTAAGCAATTACATACACATCAAAGCGGCTGTTTTTGCTTGTGATGGCGAAGCTGGGGGTGGGGCCGTCAATGGCAGGGGCCAGACGGGGGCGTTTGACCACCACCCGCTTGCCGGCAAGCCCGAGGGCGGTCAGCAATAATGCCGGTGCGTCTTCATCATCCCCAACCAATTCTCGCAGTATTCGCATCTCCTTTTTAACCAGGGCGCTCTTGGTGCGGTGTGGGTACATTGGATCGAGATAAATCACCTCGGGTTGCGGGTTTTGCCAGTTGGTGAGAAGTGCAATGCTGTTGCCAACGGTAAGTTGCATGCGATCTCGCACCATGGGGCCAATTTCCGGATCATTTGCGGCGCGGGCAAGGCCGTCAGCCAACAGAGCACCGATAATGGGCGAGCGTTCAATCAGGTGTACCCTGCAGCCCAGGCAGGCTAAAACAAAAGCGTCCCTGCCCAATCCGGCTGTAACATCGAGCACGGAGGGTGATTTGTTCCCCTTAAGGCCGACAGCCTTGGCAATGGGTTGTTTGCGTCCGCCGCCGAATTTTCTCCGGTAGTTTACGGCACCTTGGGTAAAGTCCACAAAGAGGGGACCCGGGGGCTTGGGTCCGGTTTGACGCAGTTCCAGACGTGATTCTGTAACCATGAGCAGGAGTGGGTATGCCTCCTTCGCTTCGGTAATAGGGAGTCCGAGTTTCTCGGCAAGCTTCACGGCGTCAGCTTCTTGCGCAGTAGAAATCCAGCTTATGCCGATGGCTTGTTTTTTTTGTAAAATCCCCATATAACGAACCTAAAATATCAACTGGTCTATCAATCCCGGAAGTGGTATATTCTGACCTTTCGCCGTGTACTCAGGTACGGGAGCTTGCGAGACTCTGAGGCACACCACTAATAACAGAACGACCAAAAGATAATGGATTCAAAACAGAAAGCACAGCCCAAAGTTGTGGCCATCATTCCGGCCCGCTATCATTCCAATCGTTTTGAGGGAAAACCCCTGGCCAAGATCCTTGGCAAACCCATGATCCAGCATGTTTATGAACGTGCCCAGGGAGTAACCATGCTCTCCCGTGTGGCCGTGGCCACGGACGATGAGCGTATTGCCGAGTGTGTGCGCGGTTTTGGTGGTGAGGTGGTCATGACCCGGAGCGACCATGTCTCAGGCACCGACCGCTTGGCCGAGGCAGCAGAGCTCATGGGGATCGGTGAGCAGGATGTGGTGGTGAACATCCAGGGCGACCAACCCATGTTCGAGGCCGAGGTGGTCTCCCAGGTGGCGACCCCGCTTCTTGAGGACCCTTCTCTGCCCATGTCCACCCTGATCTATAAGATTGTCCGCGAAGAGGAGATCAACGATCCCAACCACGTTAAAACCGTGTTTGATCGCCGGGCAAATGCCCTCTATTTTTCTCGCTCCCCCATTCCATTCCAGCGTAACCCGGATGAGGAAGAGGCCCCGACCTATTATAAGCATCTTGGCTTTTATGCCTACCGCAAGGGTTTTTTGCTTACCTTTGTCGGGTTGCCCGAAGGAGAATGGGAGCGTTTTGAAAAACTTGAGCAGCTTCGTGCCTTGGAATACGGCTACACCATCCGGGTACTCTTGACCCCGCACGATTCTGTAGAGGTAGACACCCCCAAGGATCTGGAACGGGTGGAGGAGATCATGCGTAAGGACGGCATGGGCTAGATAGATCCACAATTTTTATGCAAACTCACAAGAAAGGATAAGAAAATGAGAAGAAACAAGATAACTATAATCGGTGCCGGTAATGTTGGCGCCACGGCAGCCCACTGGGCAGCAAGCCGTGGCCTTGGTGATGTTCTCCTCCTCGATGTCGTAGAAGGTATCCCCCAGGGCAAGGCCCTTGATCTTTTGCAGGCCGGTCCTGTGGACGGTTTTTCCAACAAGGTGAGCGGCTCTAATGATTTTGCCGATTGCGCTGATTCCGACGTGGTGATCATCACCGCAGGACTTGCCCGTAAGCCCGGCATGAGCCGCGACGACCTCTTGGCAAAGAACGTGGAGATCGTCAAATCTTGTACCGAGCAGGTCAAAAAATATGCTCCCAATTGCGTACTCATCGTGGTGACCAACCCCATCGATGCCATGGTCCATACTGCATACAAGGTTTCCGGCTTCCCCAAGGAGCGGGTGATCGGTATGGCTGGTGTGCTTGATTCTGCCCGCTACCGCACCTTCTTGGCCGAGGCCCTGAATGTGGCACCCCGTGATGTCAACGCCATGGTTATGGGTATCCACGGCGATAAGATGCTGCCCCTGGTTCGTTTGGCCAATGTCTCCGGTATCCCTGTGACTGATCTTCTTTCCGCAGAGGACTTGGAAGCGATCGTGAGTCGGACCCAACATGGCGGAGCTGAGATTGTCAACCATCTCAAAACCGGCTCTGCTTTCTATACTCCTGGGCTGGCCGCCGTGGAGATGGCCGAGGCTGTCCTGACCGACAGCAAGCGCGTGCTGCCATGTGCCGCATATCTCGAAGGCGAGTTCGGTTTTTCCGGCTGCTTTTTGGGCGTGCCGGTTGTATTAGGCGATGGCGGCATTGAGCGTATTGTCGAATTTCAGCTCACCGATGAGGAAAAGGCCGCCATGGCCGAGTCTGAGGCGCATGTCCACGGCCAAATGGCAGCCACCGGCCTGTAGAAGCCACATGGCGTAACATCTGCTTTGTCATCGGTGGGTGCGCATACGGGAGTATAGCGCACCCACCTCTTCCGCGCATCTGTCACACCCTGTGACTTCTACATCCAGCTAACGAGTGCACGGTGTTTACTAAATAAATTAAGGAGAGGTGTTTAGGGAGTGAGTGAACCGAGCCTGCAGGACGTTTTGGCTGAACTGGCGGATTGTCGTTTCAGTCCCCTTGACCTGTTGCCTGAGGAGGATCTGGCTGAAAAGCTGGTTGCCCTCAGCCTGAGTGGTTCCCCGCCGGCACCTCCAGCCTTGGCCGGGCGGCTTTCCTGCCTGGCTAAACAATTGCGCGGCCAAGACACCTCTGAGCTGAAGGTCGTCATTTTCGGCGGCGGTACAGGTCTGAGCAATATTATCGGCGGTGACAGTCGCAACCCCCTTTGGCCTCGATCTCCTTTTCGCGGTCTGAAAGAAGTATTTCCCCAGACCACGGCGGTTGTTTGTATTACCGATGATGGCGGTTCAACCGGCGAGTTGCTCAAGGATCTGCCCTTGATCGCCCTTGGGGACCTCAGGCATGTGCTTTTAAGCGCTGTCCGCCAGGAGAAACTGCAAAAGCAGTATGGCTTGGCGGAACACGAAAGCGGCCGAATTGTATCGGCCCTGCATCAGCTGTTTAATTACCGTTTCAATATCCGTCCCTCCGGGGTGGAGAATCTTCTCTCCGGCGCCGGTGTCAGTCTGGATAGTCTGCCCGAGTTCATGGGCCGCACCCTGTATTGGCTCCTTGATGAGCTTTTTTCCAATGCCCTGTTTGAACAACAACTCGGCCGCCCCCATTGCCTGGGTAATCTTCTGCTCGCTGCAGCTATCTATCAGCATAATGAACAAAAGGATCAAACCGAGGTCGAGGTCATGCCGCCTGAGGTCGTCTTGGGAGGCATTCGTTTCTTGGCCGATCTGCTCGGGGCCAACCAGGATGCGGTTTTACCCTGTGTGACCTCTCCTGCCTTTTTGAAGATTCTTTACGGCAACGGCGTGTTGGTGACCGGTGAGCATAAATCCGGCCACGCCCGTCGCGGCTACCCCATGGACAGGGTTTTTGTGGAGTTTCACGGCCAGCCGCATGTGCCTACTGAGGTGCTTTCCGCCGTTGAGGCGGCGGATATTATCCTCTTTGCCCCGGGCAGCCTTTTTACCAGTATCGTACCGATTCTTCAGGTTCCCGGCATTACTGAGGCAATTCGCAAAAACGAAGCAGCCATGAAGATGCTGGTGGCCAATCTCTGGATCCAGACCGGCGAGACCGACATCACCAAGGAGGATCCGCGGCGACGTTTCCATGTCTCCGATTTGATCAACGCCTATCATCGCAATATTCCGGGTGGGGTAGAAGGGCTCTTTGAGCAGGTGCTGGTCCTGGGCTTGCGGGATATCCCCGGCTCCATTTTGCAGAATTATGCCTTGGAGAATAAGGTGCCCATTTATCTTGACCGTGAGCGGGTCAAGGAGATGGGCTTTGCCCCGGTGGAGGCAAGGCTGTATTCCCAGGATGATATAGACGAGCGGCGGGTGATCCAGCATGATGCTGCCTCGGTGGCACAGGCGGTGAAGACTTTGTGGGGTATTCGGACCATGCTGCCCCAAGATGAAAATAAGCACCTTGCTCCTTCAACGTGCAGATATGAACTGCTCGTGCATCCCACGGGCCAGACCCCCAATGGGCGCCAGAAACAGATCGAAGCCCGTTTGACTGAGTTGGATATTGACCAGCGGATCAATGGGGTCCTCTCGGAAATTTTCTGGCGGCACTGGGATGTGCCAGTGGAACATCTCGCCTACGTTAAAGGGATAAGCTTGCTTGGTCCTGAGGAGTGGAGCCGTTGCCAGGAATGGGATAATGTGATGAGCTTTTATGATCCCAAAGACTGTTACATTAAGATCCGGGAGGATGTTCTTGTTGAGCCCATGCGGTTTGAGGTGGGGCTGCTCATTGCCCTGGGCCAGTCGCTGCTTGGCAATTATGCCGTGGAGAAAACTAAGCTGCCCGTGGAGCGAGATGGCGATATCCTTGGTTATGAATTCCGCCTGACCCTGCAGCCCGAAGAGAAGCTGGAAAGCTTCTTCACCACCGAGCAACTTGACCACTACCTGGGTCTGGTCCGTATGTGGCGGTCAGCCCTTAATCCTCGAATGTATACGCGCTTGGTTAACAGCGATGAGGGATTCACCCCGCCAGGCCTGTTGTTGGGGCTAAGTTACGCTTGGTACCTGGATAACCGTTTTGCCTGCCATATCGAGTACAAGATGTCCATCAGCCGCATGGCCCCATGCGATTTAATCCCTGAGCAGAAAAAGATAGCCCAGCGCCGCAAGACCCTGACCGATTTTATGCGAAGCGAGGTGTTCGGTTATAAGGACCCGCTCTTTCAGCCCTAGCAGGCTGCTAGAAGCCTCTGGTTTCATCAGGCCAAAGAAAGGTATGCAATTGTAGCTGGATGCGGGCCTGAAGTTGGTCGGTAAGCAGCCACTGGGCCAAATCGGCGGACTTGACCTTGCCGATGATAGGAGAGAAAAGCACGGTTGCCTTTTGTGTTAGCTGGTATTCCTCAATGAGTTGTTTTGCCCAGCTGTAATCTGCCTCGGAACTGACAACAAATTTGACCTCATCATGCTTGGCCAGGCGGTTGAGGTTTTCTAGGTCCATCTTTTCCGCCATTCCGCTCTCAGGGCATTTCATGTCAACGATTTTGATGACCTTTTCAGGCACTCGGGAGATATCTACACTGCCGTTTGTTTCCAGCAAGACAGTACGCCCGGCAGCAAGCAGGCCTTCCATGAGCGGGTAGACATTTTCCTGCAGGAGGGGTTCGCCGCCGGTGATCTCGACAATTGCCTTCGGGTAGTCGGCCGCCTGGGCAAGTAAATCTTTGATGCTCACGGTTTTACCCGGCTCCTCATAGGTATAGCGGGCATCGCAATAATTACAGCGCAGGTTGCAATCGGCCAGGCGAATAAAAAAACAGGGAAGCCCGGCGTAGGTGGACTCCCCTTGGATACTGTAAAATGTCTCTGATATCTGGAGGGTTAACTCATCCTTCACGGTAGATAACACCTGCGTTATCGGTCTCACGAACCTGCACGCTGTATGGGCGATAGCGGTCCGTGGTCAGGCTCTTTTTCAACTCCTCAAAGATGTACTTTGCAATGTTCTCTGAAGAGGGGTTGTCTTTTGTGAAAGCGGGATGCTCGTTGAGGTCGCAGTGATCCAACTCGTCAATGATCACCTTGACCGCATTTTTTACCGTACGAAAATCAATGGCCATGCCCAGCTCGTCAAGTTCAGTGGCACGAACAGTAACCTCGATCTTCCAATTATGGCCGTGTGGTTTCTCGCAGTTGCCCGGGTAATTGCGCAGATGGTGGCCCGAGGAAAAATGTGATCTGGTAAAAATATCAAACATTGTTAGAACTCCATTTTATGGGGAAGAGTTTCTCGTCAAGAGTTTGAACACACGGTATAATGAGCTCTTGCATTACCAGTGTTTTTTTACTAAGTATGACGACAATTTCGTACAGAAGATATTCATTTGCCTTTAGGAAGTCAACAGACGGTTCATCATCCAGTTAATGCTGCTCGCCAGAGCGAACAGTCAGGGAGAAAGATATCATGGCAAAAATAGCGCCCTTTAAAGGCGTTCGATATAACACGGAAAAGGTAGGAGCCTTGGAAGAGGTCGTTACCCCTCCCTATGACGTGATTGATGCCCAGGCCCAGGAAGCTCTGCTTAAAAAGAATCCCTACAATATGATTCACCTGGATCTTTCCAAAAATTATACTCTTGATGAGCTCACCGAGGCCCGCTATGCCTTGGCTAAAGATACCTTTGCCAACTGGCAGGATGAGGGGGTGCTGGTTCGCGATGAGCAGCCGACCATCTATCTTTACCATACGGATTACACCCTGCCTTCAGGGGAGAAACGCACCAGAAAAGGGTTGTTGAGCTTAGTTCAGCTCCATGAGTTTGCCGAAGGGGTGGTGAAGCCCCATGAAAAGACCTTTGCCTGTGTGACCACAGACCGCTTGCAGCTGCTTGATACCTGTCACTGTCAGTTCAGCCCGATTTTTTCCCTCTACCCCGATGCACAGGGTGAGGTGATGTCCCTGCTTGAAGGAGCGTGCCCCAGGGAGCCGCTCTGTGAGTCCACCGATAACGATGGCTGCGTGCACAAACTCTGGGCCGTAACCGACCCAGAGATTCTGGGCCAAGTTCAGGAGCTGTTTGAAGACAAGGCCCTCTATATTGCCGATGGCCATCATCGTTACACCACCTCTCTGCAGTTCCGCGCCCTGATGCGTGAGCGCAAAAAGGAAATCCCGCCGGAGAGCCCATACAACCATATTATGATGTACCTCTGCGGCATGGAGGACACCGGCCTGTCCGTTCTTCCCACCCATCGCATGGTCCGTCTGCCCGAGGTCTGCGGGGCAGAGCAGTTGCAGGATAAGATAGCTGGTGCCTTTGAGATGGAAGAGATCTCAGGAGGTTCTAGAGAGACCTTGGTCGGTGAGGTTCTGGCCCGGATGGAGGAAAATCCAAACCAGGCTACAAAATTCGGGCTCTACCACCCTGGCGAAGACCGTTGCTTCTTGCTTACCCTCAAATCCGGGGTAATGGAAAAAGAGCTCGGCTCCGAGCAGCCCGAGGCCTTGCGCGAGCTTGATGTAGTGGTGCTCTCGGATCTGATCCTTGCCCGGATGCTTTCTCTTTCTCACAAGCAATGCGAGGGTGAAAGCCTCATCGAATATTATGCCGACCCGGACGATGCCCTTGACGCTGCTGTTAAAGAGAGCGAGAGTAGGGTGGACCGTACGCCGGTGATCTTTTTGATGAACGCCACCCTGGTGAGCCAGGTAAAACGCATTGCCGATGAGAAGCTGGTCATGCCCCATAAATCCACCTACTTTTACCCGAAGATTCTCACCGGGTTGATGCTCAATAAGATCGTGCCCGAGGAAAAAATTCTTTAAATGGCCAGGAGCACCCCATCTTCGGAGTCATCACTTCGTTCGCTTACCTGCGCGATCAGTTCTCCTCGCATAGCCTAGCTATAACTCGGAGGCCTGCTTGCGCGAAGATGGAGCACTTCTGACCATTTGAGGACTTTGTGATGTCTCTGGAAAATGCTACTCAGTACACCGAGGACAGCCTGTTTTCCGGCGATCTTATCTGTCGCCAGCACAAGGATGGGTATCGTTTCTCTATCGATGCCGTGTTGCTGGCCCATTTCATAACCCCCAAACCATCAGATCGAGTTTTAGACCTCTGTGCCGGCTGCGGTGTGGTCTCGTTGATTTTGGCCTTCCGCTGGCCGCAACTGCGCCTTGGTGCCATTGAATTGCAACCGGCCCTGGCCGAACTCTGCCGTGGGAATGTTGCGCTAAATAACTTTAGCGGGCGTATTGAGGTAATTGAGGGTGATGCCAGGCAAATGAACACCCTCGTTGAGAGCGGTTCCTTTGACTGGGTGGTCTGCAACCCGCCGTATCGCAAGGTTTTGAGTGGACGGCAGAACCCGGAGGATGAACAGGCCATAGCCCGCCATGAGATCAACCTTACTTTGGCAGAGATGGTTCAGGCGGCAGCCTATGCGGTTCGGACTAAGGGACGGGTGGCTATCGTCTATCCTGCCGCGCGACTTGCTTCTCTGCTTGCCGCGCTCAAAGACCGGGGGCTTGAGCCTAAACGGCTGCAGTTGGTGCACAGCTATCCTGGAGATGTGGGGAGGTTGGCCCTGGTGGAGGCTGTCATGGCCGGAGGGGAGGAGCTGCAGGTTTTACCGCCTTTTTATATCTACCAGGAAAAAGACGGTGCCTACACCGACGAGATGGCAAAGCTCTATAGGCTTTAGTTTGCTGTCAGCTCCAGCAGGTGGCTCTGGGCAAACTCGATGGTCGGGTCCATGGATAGGGCCAGCTCAAAGTATTTGATCGCCTCGTCATTTTGCTCAATCCGGCGGTAATTCACGCCCAGGTTGGCGTAATCAATGGCAGAGGCCGGGTTGAGTTCCACGGTCCGGTGAAAGTGGTCGATGGCTGACTCGTATTTTTCCAGCTTGAAGTGGCAAAAGCCAAGCAGGTTGTGGATGTCAGGCCGTTCGTCATCAAACTCCGCGCCCTTTTTCAGGGCAGCAATGGCCTGTTCAAACTCGCCGATGTCCTTCAGGCAATCTCCAAGGTGAGAATAGATATATGGGATATCCTCCTCCCCCGGTTGAAGGGTCAGGGCCCGTTCCAGATGTACAACCGCGCTTAACAGATCACCCTGGCTCTGCATGTTCTTGCCGAGGTAATATTCCAGATAATAGGCATCGGGCAGGTATTGTTGCATCTTGATGAGTTGGCGTTGCTGTTCCGCCGGATCGGTGATCAACTCGGCAACGAGCTTGGCCGCAAAGAGTCCCACATTGTTGATCATGGAGCGCTCCCGGAAATGACAGCCGGGGATAATGCTGTAGATCGTAGGGATTTGCAATTTTTCATGCATGGTATTGATCACCAGCACCTCCATGCCCAGCTTTTCCAGGGCCTGGAGGCTGTTTTCGATCTCCATCTTCATGTTGTTGTCATGAATGTTGGGCAAATCGTGGATGCTGACGGTCTCCTTGGAGTCGGTGATATAGGTAACCTCATCCATGGAAAGGGGCTTTGGCAGGCCGCTGGCCACATAGTTTGACTTGCTGTTGAAGTCACCGGCGAGTTGCGCTACCTCGGTGACTGCTCGGATCAGAGCCTTTTCCGGGTCAGGCGTGGTGCCGGCCGTATAGACGATTTCGCTGGTCCCCGGAAAGGTCGAACGGTCAAGGGCCAGGGCCGTGACCGTGGGGATGCCTGTATCCAGGGTGAAATCGTTGAGGTAGAGTTCGATATTGTTCTTGCGGAATTTTTCGATAAGCTCCTTGGCAACCGGGTCGGTGACACTGTCCGGATCGATGGCCGGGGTGGTGAGTTTACCATGGTTGACCACGGAACAGACATGCCGCTCCACCAGCTCGCTGATCCCCTGTAAAATTGCCTCTTCGTATGTGTTGCCGGCTGAAGGGCCGTTGAACTCGTTGATGGCGTAAAACCAACTGAATGGCACCAGCAACTCTTCTTCCGTATTGAGGTTGGTTGCCCAGGTCCATTGGATGGGGATATCCTCGATGAGCTTTTCCAGGGTGGCAATGTCGGTCGTTTCATCGTGTACAGAGAGCAACAGCCGAACCAGGGGCAGCAGGGGCTGGCCTTGCTTTTTGAGATTGGCATAGGTCTCGGTGATGAAATTATCCGGGTTTTTCTTAAAGCTGAAAAAGCTGAAGCGTTCGGCAAGCTCCATGCAGGCGCTGGCCTGGGATTGCTCCGGTGAACTGCCTTTACCCATCTGCTTTTTGTTGCCGATCATATTAACGGCGTCCTTGCCGCAGACACTGAAATAGACAGGGATATCCAAGCGGCCGTTATCAATGCGGCGGACGTCTTGCAAGATATCAAGATCGATCTCCTTGAGGCGATCTTTAAAGCGGTTGACCGTCTCCATGGGGGAGCAAAATTTATCCTGGTCAACGGTGAAATGCTTCAGACAATCCTGGGGGCGGATGGGTGTTTTTTTCATGGGGATACCTATATGCTCAAACTGGCCTTATCTGGCGAGAAAATAACTTGTTATGCACGGGTTTGAAAAGCACCGATTATTGCCGACAACGGGCAAGTTGTCAAGTGCTATACCACAATGTGGTACGTGTTTGGCCTGCGGGATTGTTGACGATGAGGATGCTACCGGAACAGGATGAGAGCCCAGGTTAGAAGTGCATTGATCAGGGCGAGAAACACCGCGGCTGAGCCCATGTCTTTGGCCCTGCCTGCCAGGGGGTGGTGCTCGGGACCAA
>CAYLQA010000022.1:0-56171 GCA_964385695.1 uncultured Desulfobulbia bacterium
AACGAGTAACGAGTAACGAGTAACGAGTAACGAGTAACGAGTAACGAGTAAAAAAATGCTTACAAAACAAATGGTTGTCAATCCTTTTTTATCACTCGGAGTCTCGCTTTGCTCGCTTACCTGTCACTCGTCACTTGTCACTTGTCACTTATTTATGTATATACAGGCCACCATGAAGCTTGAAACAGTTGGCATAAAAGATATCAAATATCCCATTACCGTGCGGGAGAAATCCGGCGGCCTGCAACAGACCGTGGCCAGTATCAGCCTGCAGGTCAGCATGCCCCGCGAGTATCGTGACTCCTGCGTGAGCACCTTTATCGAGGTATTGAACAAATACCAAGATGAGATGAGCAATCGCATTTTCCGCAACCTTTTGGCCGAGGTGAAAGAAAAACTCTCTGCCGACTCCGCCCATGTGGAGTTGACCTTCCCCTACTTTTTGGAAAAAAAGGCGCCGGCCACAGGTACTGCCGGGCTCATGGAATACACCTGCCGCTTTACCGGCGGCATCGGCAAGGATGAGGATTTTATCCTCTCCACCTGGGTGCCGGTAACCACCCTCTGCCCCTGCTCCAAAGAGATCAGCGATTTCGGAGCCCATAACCAGCGCGGCGAAGTGAACATCAACGTCAAGTACACCGGCTTTATCTGGATGGAGGATCTTATCGCCATGGCCGAGGAAGGCGCCTCCTGCGAAGTCTACTCCCTTCTCAAGCGTCCCGATGAAAAATACGTGACGGAAAAGGCCTACACCAACCCCATGTTTGTCGAAGACGTGGTGCGCAAGGTGGCGGAACTTGCCCATGCCCACCCGGACATCACCTGGTTTTCCGTGGGGGTGGAGAGTTATGAGTCCATTCATAAACACAGCGCCTACGCCCTGGTCGACAGCGACGAAATGCGGTAGAAACCTTCCTCCCGCAAGAGCTGGGCAATACCAGCAAATCCCATACTGCAGCTGGAGACTCTAGCCATGCTCGACAGCCACTGCCACCTGCTGGATGTAAAAGATTTACCCATGCAGAACTTTTGCTCAGACATACAAGAGGCTGGGATTCGGAGAGTGTTTTGCAACTCGACAAAACCGGAGCAGTGGCCTGCCCTTCGCCTTTTGGCTCAACAGCATCAATCAGTTGTTCCCTTTTACGGTATCCACCCCTGGCATATTAGCGACCACTCGTTGGCGGAGATTGACAAAATCACTGATTTTTCCTCACAACGACGTTCTTTTTACGGTGAGATTGGCCTGGACCGGGCCTGTAAAACAGATTTTGGCTTACAAAAAATGCTTTTGATAAAGCAGCTTGAACTGGCTGCCGCAGACAATGGTTTTGCGGCCATCCATTGCGTGAAGGCCTGGGGGCCGCTGCTGGAAATCCTTGAAAAGTTTAAGGGGAAATTTGCCTTTATGGTCCACGGTTTTAATGGCTCCAGAGAAGTCATGGAAAGACTGGTCGCCATGGGAGGCATGGTTTCCTTTTCACCCAGGGTCATGAACGCACAAAACTCAAAAATCACCGACGTTCTCAAGCGCACCCCCCTGGACAACCTCCTGCTGGAGACGGACTTTCCCTATCATAAGGGACAAGACGACGGCTCAGCCAGCACCTATTGCCGAGTGCTGACCGACCTTTACAGCTTTGTGGCCCAACTTCGCCAAATACCACTTTCGGAACTTATAGCTCGCATAGATAAGAATGGATCGCTTTGTACGTATTGAAAAAATTTTAGGAAAGGCCGAATGCGCCTGGCTGAGAAAAAAATCTGCGACCATTGTCGGCATAGGGGCTGTGGGAAGCTATGCCCTGGAAGGTCTTGCCCGCGCCGGAATCGGCAAGCTGCGCCTTGTTGATTTTGACAGAGTCAATCCCTCAAACATAAACCGCCAACTCCACGCCCTCATGTCTACGCTTGGCGAACTCAAGGTAGAACAAGCGCAAAAGCGGGTGCTTGACATAAATCCCGACTGCCAGGTCGAAGCCTTGCCCCTTTTTGCTGATTCTTCCACCCTCAGTGATATTCTTGAGCCGACTCCTGATATTCTTATAGACGCCATTGATTCGCTAAACTCAAAATTTGAGCTATTGCTTCAAGCCCACAGTCGGGGCATCCCGGTCATTTCTTCCATGGGGGCATCTCTTCGCACAGATCCCAGGCAAATTTTTGTAGACGACTTAGCGCAAACCAAGAAATGCCCCTTGGCCCGCAAACTGCGCAAGCAACTTCGAGCAGCAGGAGTTGCACAGGGGATTACCTGTGTCTACTCCACGGAAAAGGTCGAGTTTGACTATGGTAAACCCGAACCCTATGCATCGGCAGCGGCTTTATTACCGGGCCAGACCACCCGTGAAAAAGGCAGACCCAGGCGAGTGTTGGGAAGCCTGCCTACCCTCCCGGGCATCTTTGGCCTCACCGCAGCCAACGCCGCTCTGTACAAGCTCCTGGAGCATTACGACGGCTCGAAAGCCGACAGTGCCGAAGAGGAATGAATCAATACACCTCTTCGTGACTGCCCACGTTGATCAGGGTGATGCTCTGTTTGCTGATAATAAGCTCGATTGTGATCCGGTAGCTGATATTGATGGAGACACTGTGCAGCCCTTTGAGTTTGCCTTTGAGGGGATGCAGACGGAGGGAGGGATGATGTGGGTCGTGCTCAAGCAAAAGCAGACTCTTTTCGTATTGTTTAAGAAGATCCGGATGCCGCTTGATAAAGGCCTTGGCCCGTTTGATATAGCTGTGCGGGAAAATAAGTTTATAGGCCATCGCTGATCCTGGCGATATGCGCGGCCACACCTTCGACAACCACATTGCCGCTGCTCACATCGGCCTTTGCCTCCAGCAACGCAGCCTCCAGCTCGCACTCACGCAGATAATTATAGTGGTTGATGTCCATCACCACATACTGCCTTTTCCCGCGCACCGTAATCACCGCCTCGGGCTCGTCGGCAAGGTGCTCTTTAATTGAGGATACGCCCTTTGTCTTCAGTTCGTTTGCAGTAATACTCGCCATAATGCTACCTCACAAAAGATTGTTAACAATCTTACTATAGGTACGCCCAACAGCACTGTCAAGAGTACTGTTACTTGTGCATCATTGAAAAGCACCCCGTTTCCATCAAAACTGACACACAAGAATCCGTGAAAACTATATCTTCATAGTGAAGACAAACGGGAAAACTATCAAGAAATCACCAAGGGGATCTCTTTGCGCTGCCCGCTGTCACCACCTATGGGGGCTCTCTATCCCATTCCGTTGGACAAGGCCATGCCGTCAAGCAGCTGCTCCGATTTTTTGCAGGAGATGAGTACTCTTTTTATGGGTTAGAAATTTATCCTTCGACAATGCTATACTAACCAATAAAGGGATTCACAATTCATCCTAGCCACCTGCATTATCAGAGCTGACATGGGCGAACAGAAACGAGAGCAACCAGTCATAATCGTTACCGGCGCCTCAGGGTTTGTTGGCCACTACTTTATTGAGGAGGCAAAGGAAAAATACACCATTTACGCCTTGGCCCGACGAAGTCAAAAGGAATCCGAAGTAAGCGACCACCCAAACATCCATTGGATGCGGGTTGATATCGGCGAAGAAGAAGAGGTTTCTCGCGCCATGCAAAAAATCGCCAAGCGCCAGAGATCCATCGACTTTGTTTTTCATTTTGCCTGCTATTACGACTTTACATATAAAAATGTGCCGGAGTATGAAAGGACCAATGTCGTCGGCACAAAAAATCTCCTCAAATGTCTTGAACCACTCAGTCCTCAACGCTTTATTTTCTCAAGCTCACTGGCAGTTACCGACTTTTCAGACCCCAATCGAATCATCGATGAAAAAAGCCCGGCCGATGCGGATTACCCCTATGCCAACAGTAAAAGAAAGGCGGAAGAACTTGTCCGACAATACGCTGACAGATTCCCATGCACAATCCTGCGCCTTGCTGCAATTTACAGTGACTGGTGCGAATATGGTCCGCTCTATGTCATACTGAACTCCTGGCTGCAGATAGGCTGGAAATCAAAAATAATTGTCGGCAGAGGCAAAACAGCTCTTCCCTACCTGCATGTTGCCGATTTAAACAGCTGTCTTTTTAAAATTGTGGCAAAGCACAGCCAGCTCGAAAATTGTAATACCCTTGTTGCGAGCCCCAACGGTTGTATCTCGCACAATAGGTTATTCGATCATGCCCAGAGGTATTGTTACGGGACAACAATTTACCCAAGATACGTCCCTGTTGTTCTGGCCTCAATCGGCGTCATCCTCACAAACATTTTCGGCAAAATTTTTCATGCGTCGCCCTTTGAAAAGCTGTGGATGATGAGATATATCGATCAGCGTATGGATGTCGATGCCTCAAAAACATTTGAACAGTTGGATTGGCAGCCTAAAGCACGCTACGATCTTAAGAGGCGCTTACTCTTCCTGGTTGAAAATATGAAGACCAATCCCCTATTATGGAAACAAAAAAACATTGCCATGGCCCATAAGAAAGAGGAAGTTCGCCCTGGCCTAAAAATTTACAATGCCATGCTCTCTGTCAAAGAGGATCTCATTAGAGAGCATGTTGCCCACATTTCTCTGCCTGAAAACAGCAATAAGTATCCACACTACCAGAAGCTCAAAAAAGAGGTGTTGACCAAGAGAGTAAGACGCATGCATGAAATGCTCGAAATCGCCATTCTCAACGGTCATAGAAGCCATATTTTCAACTATTCCCGTGCCCTGGCAGAAAAGCGGTTTAAAGAAGGCTTCAGCCTTGAGGAGTTGATTCGCTCTTTGAGCAGAGGTGCTGCCAAAATCGAAGAAGCCCTGCGCTACCATCCTGAACTGGTCAGTATGCAGCAAAAAGTTCGTGATGAAATTGTGATTACCATGCAGTTGGTTGTTGATGAGGTTGAGGATGTGTATGAAAATCTCTTGGTGACGAGACAAGCTGGTGAAGGTTGAGGTGTTACGTTCAACTGACAAAAAATTCCTGGCGCCAGACCTTTTTGCAATACTCCCTCCCTGGTTTTTTCCATTTTGCTACACTGTTCATAGAACAATTATCTATTCAGACTTCTAGCGGGAAAACCTATGTCCCTTATAATGCTTGGCAGCCTGATCGGCGGAATCGGTCTTTTTATGCTCGGTATGCAGTTGATGACCGACGGGTTGAAGATTGCCGCCGGCCATACCCTGCGTAACATCCTGGCCAAATCCACCTCCACACCGTTGCGCGGCGTGCTCTCCGGGGCCTTTATTACCTCACTGGTGCAGTCCTCAAGCGCGGTCACCGTTGCCACCATCGGTTTTGTCAACGCCAGCCTGATGAATCTTAAACAGGCCGTGACTATCATATACGGCAGCAACATTGGTACCACCATGACCGGCTGGCTCGTGGCCCTGATCGGCTTTCAATTCCACATCAAGGTCTTTGCCCTGCCCATGATCGGTTTGGGCATGTTCGCCCGCCTGATTCGCGGCACGGATCGTTACGGCGCACTGGGTATGGCTCTGGCAGGATTCGGTGTCTTTTTTATGGGGATCGACATCCTCAAATCCACCTTCAGCGGGATAGGGCAAGGCATTCAATTGGCAGGACTTGGCGGTGGCGGATTGTTAAGCGATGGTATCTTTTTGGCAATCGGCTTTCTTCTCACCTTGGCCATGCAGTCCTCAAGTGCGGCCATGGCTATTGCCCTGACCGCCACGGCCGGAGGCATCATCCCTTTTGAAAATGCCGCCTCCGTGGTAATCGGCGCCAACATCGGCACCACGTCCACTGCGGCCTTGGCCGTCTTGGGTGCCACACCCAATGCCAAGCGGGTGGCAGCCGCCCACGTCACCTTTAACATGGCAACCGGCGCGGTCGCCCTTTTAATCTTGCCCTTGTTGATGAACTTTCTCTTCCTCTTGCCGGGAAATCTCCAGTCGCAATCCGGGGCAACCACCTTGCTCGCCATGTTCCATACCATCTTTAATATTCTCGGCGTCTGCCTGATGTGGCCCTTTACCCAAAAGCTCGTGAGCAGCCTTGCCGGCTGGTTCCACACGGCTGAGGAGGACGAGGCACAACCGAAATATCTCGATAAGAACATTGCCGCAACCCCGGTCCTTGCCTTCCATGCCTTGGCAAACGAGCTTATGCGCATGGGAAAAATCGCCAGCCGTATGGGCAAGGGAGCGATGAGCAGTGAAACCGGGCCAAGTATGCAACTGGAGCGGGACCGCAAAATTTTGCTGCAGCTGGAAATAGAGGTGGGCAATTTCATCAACCTGGTGCGGCGCCGCGACCTGCCCGAAGAGTTGGACCATGTTCTGCCCAACGCCCTCAGGGTGACCAGCTATTACCGGGAGGTGGCAGATGTCGCTGTCCGCATTGCCAAGATGCAGCAGACGCGGCCGGTGGAGGATGATGAACTGGCCCAAGAGATCGGCCTTTATAAACAAAACGTGGTCAAACTCTTGAACCTTGCCGATGTAGAGCGTGAGGAATACTCAGTAGAGGAGTGCGCCCAGCATTTTCAGGAGTCTGAAGCAGAGTACAGGCATCTTAAGTCAAGCTTGCTCAAAGGCGGCACCCGCAACAAGCTTTCTGTGGCGCAAATGGTCTATCAAATAGATTTGATGAGTGATATCCGCCGCATTGGCGACCAGATTGAAAAGGGTGCCCGCTTTCTTGCCACCCTTACCGAGGTCAAGGAACAAAAGCCGAGCGAAGAGTCAGCGGAAGAAGCATCCTAGTGGCTGCCGGCCACTTTTTTCTCAATATAGCGCCAATGCCAGGGCTCCCAGGTAAAACCCGCACTTGATTTTTCCGGGTAGGACTGGAAAAAACCGAAAATATTGCCGTTTTCCAGCATCCAGCGCTCTGCTTCCGACGTATGAAAGCTCCAATCGCTGGGTACAAGGTCTACGGCCGTGCCGCTCATGTGCTCGGAGTAGCCAGGAGGCGCAACCCCCATGGCGATCTCGTCAAAATCCTTGCCCTCATCAAGCAAGCGCTCGAAAATATGCCGTTGGTAGCTTGGCGAACGATAACCGGAATCCACGAGCAACTCCACACCATCCAGCCGGGCCTGGGCGGCCATACGCAAAAAAGCAGCAGCCGTTGGTGCCGTCACATAGATGTTGCTCTCAGCAAAGCTGACATCCGGAGAGAGCAAGACCAGTGATTTGCGCACCTCTTTGGCATCCACCTCGATCCTGTGCCCTTGCCACGGACGCAAAACCTCATATTGCTCGCCCTTGAGCGTCACATACTCGCGCCGCTCTTCAGGCAGCCATTTACCGGCATCGGAGATGATCTTCAGCTTATGGTTATTGGGGTTTAACTCTGCAACACGGACGGGTGCACTCTGGACAACAGGCTGCGGCGCCGATATTCTCTTTTGTTGCGCGCAACCGAGGTGAACGGGAAATAACAAGACACAAACAAGCAAGAATAGTTTTACACCTTTGTTCATGCTCTCTCCTTTGCCCTTCTCACTGCTCCTGGTAAAGCCGCCTTGTCTCAATGTATTCAGCTACCTGTGCCGGGACATGGGTTGCTATCAACTCACCACCTGCCTGCATCCGGCGCAGTCTGGTAGAGGAAATATCAACCGGCTCCATTGTTACTGAGTATATCAGGCCGGGTCGTTGCTTGCTCTGCCAAATTGATTCCGTGCCCCTGGCCGCATAGTCGCCAAAGTCTCTGCTCACCACCTGAGCCACACTCGCATCACATTGATCAGGCCGGCCAACAACCACCAGGTGCGCATAATCAAGAAATTGCTCAAAACATTTCCAGCAGGAAAACTCGTTAAAGGAATCCATGCCAATGATAAAAAAGAGTTCTGTCTTTTCAGCAAGGGCAGGCTTTAGGGCACGGAGGGTATCGATACTATAGGACGGCCCCTGGCGCAGGGCCTCAATGTCGGAGATAAAAAAACCGGGTTGCGCCTCAACGGCAAGTTGCAACATGGCCAAGCGATCTTGAAAATCGGTTATGGAGTAGGTGAGCTTATGGGGCGGCAGAAAAGCCGGGATAAAGAGAATGTCACAATCAAGCTCGGCTCTGACAGCCTCGGCAATGGCCAGGTGCCCATTGTGCACTGGGTCAAAAGTGCCGCCCAAAACGGCAACACGCTGTCCGAGGCCAGCCGGAAGGTCCATCTTACTCTCTTATTTCTCCAGCTCCGTAGACAATAAACTTCTTGGTGGTCAGCTCTTTCAGGCCCATGGGTCCGTAGGCATGCAGTTTGGTTGTGCTGATGCCGATCTCCGTACCAAGGCCGAATTGGCCGCCGTCGGAAAAACGGGTGGAGGCATTGACCATAACGGCAGAGGCATCTACCTCGCGCAGAAAACGCTGGCTGTTGCCATAGTCGTTGGTCACGATAACCTCGGTGTGCTGGGAGCCGTACTGCACGATATGGTCCATGGCCGCATCAAGATCATCCACCACCTTGACCGCCAGGATCAGCTCCAAGAATTCCATGCCCCAGTCCGTGGGTGAGGCCTCCTTGGCCGTGGGCACGATGGCGCGGGTTGCCGGGCAACCGCGCAATTCAACCCCTGCCCCTTCAAGGGCAGCGGCAACCTGGGGCAGAAACTCGGCAGCGCAATCCTTATGCACCAACAGGGTCTCCAGGGCGTTACAAACGCCCGGGCGCTGGGTCTTACCGTTCATGGCGATATTGACTGCCATTTCATGATCCGCGCTGGCATCGACAAAGACGTGGCACACACCCTTATAATGCTTGAGCACAGGAATACGGGAATTTTCAGAAACAAAACGGATCAAGCCCTCACCACCACGGGGGATGATGAGATCAATCTGCTCTTCCAGGCTGAGCATCACATTGACCGCCTCGCGATCGGTTACCGGAATCACTTGGATAGCTGCGCTATCGATGTTCTCGCTGGCCAAGGCCTCTTGCAACACCTTGGCCAGAGCCAGGTTAGAGTGGATGGCCTCGGAGCCGCCGCGGAGGAGGATGGCATTGCCCGCCTTGAGGCAAAGGGCTGCGGCATCCACCGTGACATTGGGCCTGGACTCGTAGATCATACCGATCACGCCCAAAGGAATACGCATGCGGCCGACACTGATGCCGGAAGGGCGCTTGTTCATGTCGCTGACCTCTCCCACCGGATCGGGCAGAGCGGCAACCTCGTTCAGACCGGTGACCATGGAATCGATCACCTTGTCGGAAAGCTCCAAACGATCCAGCATGGCAGCAGAGAGGTTCTTCTCCCGGCCCGCGGCCAGGTCCTTTTTGTTCTCTTCCTGGATATAGGTTTTTTGCTCAATAAGGGCTTCGGCCATTTTCAACAGGGCGTTATTCTTGGCAGTGGTGGACAGACCGGCCATGGCCCGTCCCGCCTTTTTAGCGGCAATGGCCATGTTCTGTAGTGTTTCTTGGATGGACATCGTTTAGTACTCTCCGGGGTTTCTTCTCAAAAAATTAAACGAAAGTTTAATGAATATATATATTTTGGATTATAAAATCACCAGGTTATCGCGATGAATCACCTCATCGCTGTCCTTGTAGCCGAGCAGGTTACCGATATCTGCTGAGCGGGCTCCCTGGATCTTCTCGACATCAACAGAGGTGTAATTCACCAGGCCCGCTGCCACGGCCCTGCCCTCTTCATCAAGGCAGTGCACCGGTGCGCCGAGGCCGAATTTACCCTCAACCTTAACAATGCCAGAAGGCAGCAGACTTTTGCCACCTTTGAGCAAGGCCTTGCAGGCCCCGCTGTCCAGGTGCAGAAATCCTTTAGGCCGCAAAGTATAGGCGATCCAGTGCTTACGGCTGGCAAGCTTTTCTTTGTTGGGCAGAAAAAAGGTGCCCACGGCCTCGCCCTTAAATAACCGGGAAAGGATTCCCACCTCACGGCCCGGCCCGATAAAGGAGCAACCGCCCAAGGCAGCGACCATTTTGGCGGCATTGATCTTACTCTGCATGCCCCCGGTTCCGAGAGCGCTCTTCACATTCCCGGCCATGGACTCTATTTTCCGATCTACCTTGGCTATGGTATAGACCGGCTTTGCTGTATCATCCGTTGCAGGGTTGCCTGTGTACAGACCAGCAACATCGGTAAGGCAGACAAAAAGATCTGCCTCGATCATGTTGGTCACCATTGCGCCGAGGCTATCGTTGTCGCCAAAGCGCAGTTCCTCCACAGAGACGGTATCGTTCTCATTGATGATGGGCACAATGCCCCACTCAAGCAGAGTGAAAATGGTGTTACGCACGTTGATGTAGCGGTCTCGGTGCGAAAGGGCATTATGGGTCAGCAGGACTTGCGCTACCTTATCGCCCAACCCCTCAAAAATCTTTTCATACACTCGAATAAGGCTGCTCTGGCCCACAGCGGCGGTGGCCTGTTTTTCCTTGAGACTTAAAACCCGCTCGCCGATACCAAGCTTTCTGCGGCCTGCGGCCACAGCGCCCGAACTGACCAAGATCACCTCGATTCCGGCCTGTTTGAGATCATGGATTCCCTGGACCAGGCCTTCGACAACGGGCAGGTTCAAGCCATCATCTCCGGTGAGCACGGCGCTGCCGACCTTCACCACCACGCGTTTGGCGCGGCCAAGATGTTCTTTTCGAAGGCTCAGGCCTTTTTCTAAGTCGACTTGAATGGTCATAATATTCGTTTATCAAAAAACTGAGTAACTAGGTGATTACTTATACCAAAATTAAGTCCTAAGCGATAACAGGATGCTGCAGGTGCAAGGCAGAGGAGAGTTCGCTATACGTCGGTATGCGAACTCTCCGATAACGCAGCAGATGCGGTATCATGTTATCGCGTTCGTTCCAAAGTATCGGAAATAGCCTCTTTGAGCTCGCCCAAACCATCACCTTCCATGGCGGAAATATTCAAGAGTTCGACTCCCTCTTGGGCCTGAAATAATTCCTGCAACTCGGCAAGGCGCTCCTCATCGAGAAGGTCGATCTTATTTAAGGCAACCAGCCGCATTCTTCCAACAAGATCCTCATTATAGCTCTCAAGCTCGTTCATGAGTACCCTGTATTCGTCCAGAGGTTGATTTTCCGGCCCGGAGCCGTCTATCACGTGGAGAAGTATCTGGGTCCGCTCAATATGCTTGAGGAACTTATGACCCAATCCAGCACCGTCATGGGCACCCTCGATAAGGCCCGGAATATCGGCAATAATGCACGGGCCGACCATCTCAAGATTCAACACGCCAAGCTGCGGCTCAAGGGTGGTAAAGGGATAATCCGCCACCTTGGGGTTGGCTGCGGAAAGATTGGATAAAAGGGTGGATTTTCCTGCATTGGGCAGGCCTATAAGTCCCACATCGGCAAGGAGTTTCAGTTCGATCCGGTACCAGATCTCTTCGCCTGGACTTCCCTTGGTGGCCTTTCTTGGAGCGCGGTTCTGGGCCGTGGCAAAATGCATATTGCCCTTGCCGCCAGTGCCGCCTTGGGCCGCCAAAAAGCGATCGCCGTCATTGATAAGGTCCGCAAGAATCTCCCCTGTCTCCACATCTTTGATGAGGGAACCCATGGGAACGGTCAGGACGTGGTCTTTACCACCCTTGCCGTACCTCTGCTTACCCATACCTGGGGTGCCGCTTTCTGCCTTAAAATGGGAACGGTATTTAAAATCAAGAAGGGAGGTCAGCCTTTTGGAGGCCTCGATAAAAACGGATCCACCGTCTCCACCATCGCCGCCGTCCGGCCCACCTTTGGGGACAAACTTTTCCCGCCTGAAACTGACGCAACCGTTGCCGCCGTCTCCGGCCTTGACAAAGAACTTTGCCTCATCAATAAAAGCCATAACGGTCCGCTATATGATTGAACTTGGTTGTCTAAGGGAAAGAAAGAAACGGCTGCCCGGAGGCAGCCGTGTAGGAAACATCTTGTAACTAAGCGGCCTCAACGGGATAAACGCTGACCCGTTTTTTATTGCGACCGAATTCTTCAAAGGTCACGATACCGTCAACCTTGGCGAACAATGTGTAATCACGGCCACAACCGACGTTGGTACCGGGATGAATCTTGGTGCCGAGCTGACGAACCAGAATGTTGCCGGCACGTACTATCTGACCACCAAAACGTTTTACTCCGCGCCTTTGCGCGTTACTGTCGCGACCGTTTTTTGAACTACCGCCTGCTTTCTTATGTGCCACGATAACACCTCTTGTGCTGAGGAAAAATTATGCTGAAATTTCTTTGATCTCAAGAGCAGTATACTGCTGACGATGACCGTTTTTTACCTTGTAACCCTTCCGGCGTTTCTTTTTGAAGACCAAAACCTTCTTGGACTTGCCCTGCTCAACGATCTGGGCAGTAACCTTGGCGCCGTCAACAGCGGGCTGACCGACTTTGACATTGTCACCATCGGCAACCAGCAGAACATCTTCCAACTCTACAGTTTCACCAACCTCACCGCTGAGTTTCTCAACCCGAAGACGCTCACCAGGTGCAACCTGATATTGTTTCCCGCCGGTACGAATGATTGCGTACATTGCTTCCTCCAACGACTTAAACTCTAATTTTACGGCCCATCCGGCCGATATATGCAGAACTGTTTGTTCTTACAGTAAATAGCTACAATAAAAAATTCCCACAAAGAAAAGGCCGGACGGGGCTCCAGCATTTCCCTGATGGGTGAAACCGACATTCATACCACAACCGGACAAATTGTCAATATTTTTTCTCGTGTTTTGGGCAGTGATAATCGGAGTTTTTTTACCAAAAGTGTCTTTTAAAAATGAACCTCGAAAAAGACTACACAGGAACCACACCCCAGAGAATCTCATACTTCTCCAAATGCAGATCCTTGACCGGCTCGATGGTAATCTGTTTTCCCGTGGCATGCTCCAGGTAATCGATGGTTGAGGCCTCGTCTTTGAGCATGATGGCAGCCACCTTGGGGTGCACCTTGAGTGTTACCTTACTGGCACTGGCCCGCTTTGCTTCGCGCTCTAGTTTACGGAAGATTTCATAACAGATGGTGCGGCTTGATTTGAGCATGCCCTCGCCATGGCAATAAAAACAGGGCTCGCACATGATATGGGAAAGATCTTCGCGGTTGCGCTTTCTGGTCATCTGCACCAGACCGAACTCGGAGACCTTGAGGATATTAACCCGGCTCTTGTCCTTTTTCACTGCCTCTTTAATGGCGCTGAAGACCTCTTCCCGGTGCTCCTCTTCCTCCATATCGATATAATCAATAATGATGATACCGCCGATATTTCTGAGCCGCAGCTGGTAGGCAATCTCCTTGACCGCCTCCATATTGGTCTTGAAGATGGTTTCCTCAAGACCGCTCTTGCCAACATACCTGCCGGTGTTGACATCGATCACGGTCAGGGCCTCGGTGGCCTCGATAATGATATACCCGCCGCAGCGCAGCCAGATCTTCTTATCCAGAGCCCGGTTGACATCCATCTCAACACCGTAGGCATCGAAAATAGGCGCCTCACTCTTGGCAAGGTGTACCTTGTCTTTCAGGCGCGGAGCAAAGGTCTCGACAAAGTTCAACACCCGCTCAAAGGTCTTGGCTTCGTCCACCACTACCCGGTCAACATCCGGTGAAAAGATATCCCTGACAACACGCAGGGTGATATCAATATCCTCATAAACCAGGCTGGGAATTGGCGCCTTGGTGGAAATGTCCTGGATCTCGTCCCAAGTATGAAGCAAAAACTCCATATCCGCCTCAAGGTCTTCGGTGGCGGCGTTCTCGGCCACGGTCCGGACAATAAAACCGGTACCGGCAGGCCGAAGTTGCTCGATATCCTGACGAAGCTGATTGCGCACTTCCTCGTCTTCAATCTTTCTGGAGATACCGATATGATCGGTCATGGGCATGAAGACCAGGTTCCGGCACGGCAGGGTGATATGGCAGGTCAGACGCGCGCCCTTGGTACCCATGGGCTCTTTACAGATCTGGACCAGAATGTCTTGCCCCTCGGTGAGGAGATCCTCGATATTGAGTCCAGGGGTACGGCGGCAGAGTGAATCCGGCGGCTCGTTACCACAACAGCCGTTGCCGTCGCCACTGTCATGGCGATCGCATTTGGCCATGCGTTTTTCAAACTCGTCCGTGCTGATGTGCACATCGTCAACGTAGAGGAATCCGGTCCGTTCAAGCCCTACATCGACAAAAGCGGCCTGCATGCCAGGCAAAACTCGGACTACCTTGCCACGATAGATGTTGCCGACCAGCCCCTTTTCCGTGGGCTGTTCTAAGTAAAACTCAACCAGGTTGCCGTGCTCGACCAGGGCGATTCTGATCTCGTACGGAGTCGCGTTAATAAGTAATTCTGTAGACATATAATAACCATATATTCCAAAACTGGTTTACGTACGGACTGTGAACAAAAAGGGGAAAAAGAAGAATGTGCGTATGCACCACGGTTATCCGGGGTACGGGAGCGCAGTGGCGGCTTTGTTCCCTTCCAAGAAAATCACAGATACAAACAGGGACTCGTGACAAGGCACCCTGACAATTATTGGTGTACTGTAGCCGCTTCGCTTGCCAGTTTCAAGACCCTGAGTAAAGGAATTTGCTCCTCAGGTATTTGAAAAAGGGAGGAAACTGCTTCCATGGGCTTGACCCCGGCCTTTCCGGGCTCGGAAAGAAGGGCTATCTTTAAAGCGCCATCCTCGGAAACAGCCAGTTCTTTGATCAAGGGCCGCAGGTCCAATTTTCGCAGCTTGCCCTTGCGGATAAGACTTATCTCATAATGCTCAAGGCCCATAACCTCGGCCAAGGCGTCGAGCGAGGGCAACTCCGGCAGCCAAATATGATAACGGACAATAACCGGTGCGCTTTTTTCCTTTTCGCCCAAGGTAACACTGGTAATGGTGAGTCCCTCCACCAACTGTTCGTTAAGCTTGGCCATGAACGTATCAATATCCTTGATCGGTTCATTCAAATCCAGGACAAGATACTCGGCCAAACTTTCGGTGCCCAAAGGCAGGGCCGGGCTGAAGCTTACTTTGGGGGTGGGGTTAAAGCCCTGGGAATAGTTCAGCGGCAGCTCAAGGCGTCTGAAGACCCGATAAAAGACCTGGATCAACTCCAGATGGCTGAACAAGCGCGCCCCACCCAGGCGGGAGTATTGTAGTCGATAATAAAAATGGGGCAGCTGCTGCTCAGCGCCGCTCTTCTTTAACGGGGCAGATGCTTCTGTGGCAGGAGTGGAGGCTTGAGTAACTGCGGCCTCAGCCTGCTCCTTTTTCTTGCCATGGGTGATGGGCTTGAGTTCTTTAAAATCACAGAGCCCGCATTTTTGGCAGCCGTGCACCCGGCAGTCCGGAGTGTACTCCTCCTGCAGGGCCTTATCGTACTCCTCACTCAAAAAGCCTTCCTCAACTCCAACGTCCAGGTGCTGCCAAGGCAAAACTTCGTCCGCCTTGCGACGCCTGAGATACCCATCAAGATCAAGTCCCAATTCTTGGGCAACCTCTTGCCAGAGGCCAAGATCGTAATGGTCGGACCAGGCGTCAAAACGGGCTCCGCGCTGCCAGGCCTTTTCAATCAGTGACGAAAGTTTCCGATCTCCACGGGCAAAGACACCTTCAAGATAGCTCTGCCTGGGATCATGCCACTTGAGTTTGTATTTTTTGCCGGGCAACAGTTGCTTGAGCCGGTCGATGGAGGCAAAGCCCTCATCCACCGATTGCTGGGGCTCCCGCTCAAAGGGGGTATGCGGCTTGGGTACAAAGGTTGCCGCGCTGACCGTTACTTTATTAGGCCCGCCCTTACCTGCGGCCATGACCTTTTTAGCTAGATGAGCTATAGCCTCCAGGTCCTCCTCTGTCTCCGTGGGCAGGCCGAACATAAAGTAGAGCTTGATCAACTTCCAACCGAGGCCATAGGCAGCCTCGGCCGTATCCAGCAGATCCTCCTCGGTGATCCCCTTGTTGATCACCCGCCGCAGACGGTCGGTTCCAGCCTCTGGGGCCAAGGTAAAACCGGTCTTGCGTACCCGTTTGATCTGCTCCATTATTTCCGGGGTCAAAGTGCCTACCCGTAAGGAAGGCAGTGAAACAGACACCTTTTCCTTGGCAAAGGTGTCCATCAACTGGATTAAAAGATCACTGAGGCAGGAGTAATCCCCTGTACTCAACGACAGCAGAGCGAGCTCATCGAAGCCACCCTCATCAATACCTTTACGGGCCAGGTCAAAAAACCGTTGCGGCATGCGTTCCCTCACCGGGCGGTAGATCATACCTGCCTGACAGAAACGGCAACCACGGGTGCAGCCCCGGGCAATCTCAAGGCCTAAACGATCATGGACAATACGTGTGGTGGGTACCAGAGGGGGATGGTCGCGGCGCACTGCGTCAAGGTCGGACAATATACGCCGCTCCACCTTGGGGTATTCCTCATGCAGGGGCTCAATTGCTGTTAACTCCCCATCTTCGTCATAACTGGGCGCAAAAAAGGAGGGGATATAAATACCCTTAATCTTTTGCAGGCGGCCAAGCATTACCGAACGGGAAATACCTTCTTTTTTTGCTGCGGCGACCAGATCAGCGACCTCGATGATCGCCTCTTCACCATCGCCAAGGAGAATGGCATCAAAAAATTCCGCCACCGGCTCGGCGTGAAAAGCACACGGCCCGCCACCGAGAACCAGGGGATGGTCGTTGTCCCGCTCACTTGCCCGAAGCGGAATACCGCCCAGATCTAAAATGGTGAGGATATTGGTATAACACAGCTCAAACGGCAGAGTGATGCCGATGATATCAAAATCAGCCAGGGAGCGGTGGCTCTCCAAGGCGAACAAAGGCTGCTTTTCCTTACGCAAAAGCGCCTCAAGATCCTTGTCCGGCGCATAAACGCGTTCAGCCAGAAGATGGGGCTGGTCATTAACCAAGTGATACAGCATCTGCAGCCCCTGGTGGGACATGCCGATCTCATACATATCAGGAAAGGCCAAGACCATACGCAGGTCGACATCCTGCCAATCCTTTTTCACCACATTAAACTCATTGCCGATATAGCGACTGGGTTGACGCACAAGGGGCAACTGAGCATCCAAATCAAAACTCATATTTTTTCTCTTTATTCTATCTCTCAAGAGTAATCAAACTGGAAATTACACCGAAAAAAATACCATGGAACCCCAACAGGGCAGGGAGTGCTGCAGATTTGTGCAGATAAGTCCCGACTTCGAGCGCAACAGTCCGCTATAGTAAACTATGCAGGCTGTTGCGATCGTGCGAAGATGCGGTGCTCCGCGGCCTGTTTTTACTTGATAACCTCACGGATAAAGCCAGGGGGCAACTTAACCTCAAAATCCGCTGCTGTAAAGTTGGCATCGCTTAACCAGTCGCTGAACACAGCCTCCATGGAGGCACCGTTATGCTTTTTGCTGCGGATGGTCAGACGTCCAGGCAAGCGACAATCCTGCTCGATATTTCCTGAAACAGGCTGATACTCCTGATACAAGAGATCGATCACCATGTCTCCAGTATCACCCAAAATGATATGACGACGGATGAGGAAGGCATCTTCCAGGTACTGCACGTGGTGACGCACATTCTCTCGGGCAAAGGCAAGCTCCAACCAGTAGCCAATCCCCTCGGCATCGCGACGCACATCAAGAATCTCAAAAGCCTTTTGCGGCATCCGACCGGAAAACAAAGAAAAGGCCTGATCGGCCCGAAACCCTTTGGGGGCGTTCTTGATAAACTTTTCCGCATCCACACTGCCCTCATACCCCTTTTTCTCAGGCACCACGATATAACGGAAACTCGTGCCGTCACTGGTCAGGATCAACAGGGGCTGCCCCAAGGGGGTGAGGCCGACAAACTTGAAAAAAGAAGGTTCTTTTGCCTGGAGAAATCCATCCAGGGTTCCGTTTTGCAACCAGGATTTCACCTTCACCCGGACTTGGGCATCCAGGCAGCAGCTACAGTCTGCCTGACGCTCAACGGTTGCGCGAAACTCTCGTGCCACACGGTTCTGATCAATATCGGGAACGGATCGGCTGGGCGGCAGGGTGGCGCAAGCGGATAAACTACTCAACAAGCAAACAACGAAAAGCAAGGCCCACCATTTTTTAAGGGGCCTCATTGCGCCGGCACCTTGCTCTTGACACCAAGGGCCCTAATTTTACCGCGAATCTTTTCCTTGTCTTCCTCTTTATCAAAAAGCTTCAAGGACCGTTCATAGGCTCCCCTGGCCTCCTCAGGCTGGTCCGCCTTTAAATAGGCATCGCCAAGATGCTCCCAAATGGCTGGATCTCCGGCGGAAGAAAGCTCCACCGCACGTTGCAACTCTTTGATAGCCCTTGTAAAATCTCCCAGCTGATAATACACCCAGCCCAGGCTGTCGCGAACAAAGCCATCTTTGGGCAAAAGGGTGACGGCCTGTTCAATATACTCCTTGGCCTGTTGCAGGTTCTTCCCCTCTTCAGCCCAGGTGTAGCCGACATAGTTCAAGGCATGGCCATGCTGCGGGTTTTCCTTGATCACCCTTTCCATTTCAGCCATGGCCCGCTCAGGCTCGCCGATCTTATGGAGGTACAAGGCCAACTCGTACCGCACCTCGGTTTTATCGTCAAACAGGGTAAAGGCCGAGTCAAATACGGCAAGACCCTTTTCTACAAGCTCCTGCCTATAATAAAGCATGGCCAGGGCAACAGAGAAGATCAGTCGCCGATCCTCAGTGGCAAGTGCCTCGCTCAACACCGTCTCGGCACCGGCAAAGTCCTCCTCGTCCTGAAGCAATCGGGCCAACATCAGGGTGGACTCCTCATAGGCTTGGCTGCCAGGTTGCACCCCATGCAATACCTTCTTGGTCTGGGCCATGTCCCCTTTCTGGTAATAGGCAAGAATCAACAAAGAGCGGGCCCGAGGTGACTCAGGGTCCTCTTCAAGCATTTTATCAAGCAAGGTGATCGCCTCACCATACCGCTCATTTTCCACTAGAATTCGGGCTATGGTCAGGTCGATCTTGACCCGGTCGGAAGAGATATTCTTCAACTCGTTGAGTTGGGCAATGGCCTTATCAACCTCTTTAAGCTGCAAATAAACATCTGCCAGGTAACTGCGTGCCCGCTCGCTGGACATATCCTCTTCCAGAACGCGCAGGTAGATCTTTTCCGCCGCGGAGTAACGCTTCAACTCCTCATAAAGTTCACCAACCTCAAAGGCAAGCAGGCTTGACCAATTCAGAGCAAGAGCCTTTTCATAGGCTTTAGTTGCCTTGTCAAAGATGCGCATTTCCCGGTAGAGGTTGGCGAGATAATAGTAGCCGGCATAGGAGTCTTCATTCTCGTTCACCAGCCGCTCCAGCACCTCTTTTGCCTTATCGTACTGGCGGTGCCGGGCATAGAGACCGCCCAGAAGAAGCATGGTGTTAAAATTCTTGGGATCTTTGGCCAGGACGCCTTCATAGATTTCAGCAGCCTTGTCCATCATGTTCAGGGAGCTGTAAAGCCCTGCAAGCAAGTTCTTGGCTGAGGCATCGTCCGGTTTGAGCTCGATGATCTTGTTGATCCACTTGGCAGCCTCCTGTTTCTGCCCGGTTTTAATCAGCAGCATGGCTAAAGAGCGCATAATATGATCGGCCCGACGGTCACAAAGCAAGGCCTGCTTGTAGGCATAAAGCGCCTCATCAAAGCGCTCCTCAAGCTCAGCGTTCTTGCCCCAGAGAAAGTTAAAATAGGAGCAGCCCCTATCAACCGCCTCCTCATAGGGCTCCAACTCCGCGGCAAAGGGCGGCTGCCCCGGAACCCCCTTATACTTTGGAGCGCAGGAGACACAGACAAGCGCCAGGGTTATGAAAGTAAACCATCTCTTCATATTAATTAGACTACTGATCCTTGGGTTGCGGCAGCGAGCATTGCTTCCACGTGTACCATCACCGCCTCATGCACTGCCTCGGCAGTGCCGGTACTATCAACCCTCTTAATATACTCGCCGGAAAGTCCTGCAAAGATTGCCGCCACCTTGGCCAGCATCTCCTCTTGCTCAAAATCATTGGGCGTTTCGTTGCGCATCGTTGATACCCGATGAATTCCCACACTCACCGGGGCCTCAAGCAGAAGCACCAAATCCGGCAGCGGGGCAAACTTTTCATTCTCGGCCAGGATATATTCAGGATCCTGGCCATTGGCGCCCTGGTAGGCTGCCGTGGAAAAATAATAGCGATCCGTCAACACCACCTTGCCTGCCGCCATAGCAGGGGCAATAAGCTCTTTTACGTGTTCCTTACGATCATCAATAAAGAGTTGCAGCTCCTGCTCCGGGGTCACGGAACCACGATCCGTATACAGGGCCCGGATCTGCCGGCCGAATTTTCCGTCTGTGGGTTCACGGGTGGCAACAACCTCAAATCCTTTTTTGTTCAAAGCCTGGGCAAGCATCTTTATCTGGGTGGTCTTACCGGTGCCGTCGATCCCCTCAAAGGCAATGAGAAATCCCTGACCTTCTGATCGTCTTTCTGTAGTCATTCTATATTATTTTTCCGCGGACAAATACGGCAGTTGTGTAGATTTTCATATTTATTGGCTACCCGGCAAGGCGTGAGCGATTTTGCCTAATATCCTCAGCCATGTAAAAGGCAGCGGCCAGACTGGTAAATTCGGCAGTCCCCTTGCCGGAAATGTCATAGGCCGTGCCATGATCCACCGAGGTGCGCACGATGGGCAGACCGACTGTCACGTTAACCCCATCGGCAAAATGTATCAACTTAAAGGGAATAAGCCCTTGGTCGTGGTACATGCAAACCACGGCATCATACTGCCCTTGGGCAGCCTTGAAAAAGATGGTGTCCGGCGGAAATGGCCCGCTCGCCAGCCAGCCTTCGTCCTGTGCCGCCTTGATGGCCGGAGTGATCACTAGCTGTTCCTCCTGGCCGAACATACCGTCCTCGCCTGCATGGGGATTCAGGCCTGCCACCCCGATTCGCGGCTGCGTAATTCCGAAATCCTGCTTCAGCGATGTGCCGGTGATACGGATCATTCTAATTACGGAATCAATAGTCACGGCTTCAGGAACCGTTGAAATGGCCTGGTGGATGCTAACCAGCGTCACCCGCAATCTATCGCCTGCCATCATCATGGCATACTCTTCGGTCCGGCAGAGTTCGGCCAGCATCTCGGTATGCCCCGGATAATGATAGCCCCCTGCATTCAGGGCGGTCTTGGTAATGGGACAGGTGACCATGGCCGAAAGTTCCCCCTGCCCGATCATACGCACCGCCTCATTAATATAACTCCCCATGGCTTTACCGGTCTCAGGACTGGGCTTGCCCCAGGAAAGAGTATCGGGCAGATTGGAGAGGCTCAAAACATTCAACACATCATCACGGCGCGGCGAGCTCGCCTGCCACTCATGGATCGCCAGCTTCACCCCAAGATCCTTGGCACAACGGCGCAGGACACCGGCATCACCCAACACAACGGGCTGCATGGCCAACGCCTTATGATCCATACTCAAAAAACGCAGGATTATCTCCGGGCCGATACCGACAGGGCAGCCCATGGTGATAGCGATGGGTGATTTTGACTGACTCATATCTTTTCTCAGTAGCTTAACTCAAAGGCATTTTTGATCAATTCAAAACGGGGCTTACTCCCCTCTTCCAGCCACACCGCCACCACATCAAAGCGAGCGGCGCACTCTTTTTTTACTTCCGAAGCAAGATAATGCAATGCGGCCTTTGAAAGCTGGCGGCATTTGGTGGGAGTGATGGACTCCAAGGGATGACCAAATGCATCCTGGCCTCGGGTCTTCACCTCGATAAAGGCCAGGGTATCTCCCTCTTTGGCAACGATATCGATCTCCGCGCCCTGGATACGATAATTTCTTTTTACAATACGGTAGCCCTGCTTTTTGAGATAGTCGCAGGCCAACTCCTCGCCCTGCTCCCCCAAGCGATGCCGCGGATCCTTTTTTAGCTTTTTTCTGCCAAACATTGTCTTACCGGTTTAAAGCTACGACGATGTATGTCGCAGGGGCCGTGCTCCTTGAGCAGGCGACAATGCTCCTTGGTTGGATAGCCCTTGTGCTTGATGAAATTATATTGAGGAAATTCCTCGTGGTATTTTTCCATCATCTCATCCCGGGTAACCTTGGCAATGATGGATGCCGCGGCAATGGTGGCGCTTCGGGAATCTCCTTTGATAAGGGCCTGTTGCGGAATGGCAATGGGCACCTCAAATTTACCGTCCACCAGGATGAAATCGGGCTCCTGGGCAAGCTCCAGGATAGACTTTTTCATGGCCAACAAAGAGGCCTGAAGAATGTTAACCCGGTCGATTTCCTGGGGTGAAACAATGCCAACGCCTATCTGTGCCCCGATCTCCGGCAGCTTAAGAAAAAGTTTTTTACGGGCGGCAGGGGTGAGTTTTTTGGAATCCTGGAATTGTGTGTAGTCACAGGAGGGAGGAAGAACAACACAGGCGGCAACCACCGGACCGGCCAAAGGCCCTCGCCCTACCTCATCGGTACCGGCAATGGCAGCATAGCCTTGGTCCAAAAGCGATTGCTCAATGGAAAAGGTATTTTCACAGGCAGACTCAGGCCACAGTGATTGCACCTTCGGCAAAATGCACCACCTTCATCCGTAACAGGTTATTTTTTTGATTGAAGCTCGAACTGCAAACAAAAAAAAAGAGCAGGAAGATCGTATGATCCGCCTGCTCTTGAATAAGACAACAAAAAGACTAGCTAATACCTTTCTCGCGGATACGGGCAGCCTTACCGCGAAGGTCACGGAGGTAGTAGAGGCGAGAGCGGCGTACGCGGCCCCGGGTCACAACCTCGATTTTCTCAAGACGGGGCGAGTGGATGGGAAAGGTCTTTTCCACGCCAACACCGTGGGAGATTTTGCGTACGGTAACGCTGGCGCCGATGGTGCCGCGCTTACGACGGATAACAACGCCCTGGAAAACCTGAACCCTTTCCTTGGTGCCCTCAATGATGCGGATATGAACCTTTACGGTATCGCCCGGACGAAAATCCGGCACATCGTAGCGCATATTTTCTTTTTCGATCATGTCAATTACGTTCATAGCGATTCCCTTTTCAAGCCAATGTTTGTTGAAATCATTGAAGGCTTCAACATTTATTGCGTTGTAACTTATTGATTTATCGTTACGGACTCGGGACAAACACCCTCTTTACAAGTCCGTCAATGTCTGCAAGTAAGCTGGCCATTATACACGCCTAAACAATATTTTCAACATATAAAGCGCAGTTGTTTTCCCCAAGGCAGCTAACCTATCGAGCAGAGCCTATCAAGCATGATGGCAGCAGCCGAACGGACGGACAGGTGGTTGTATTTGCCCCGCCCTAAGATAGGAGGCAAAAAGCCGTCCACATCCTCAAAAACTTCCGGCGCCATACCCCAGGCCGTACCAAGAAGAACCAGATACGGCTTGCCGGAAAGCAAGTCACCCCGCACATCCTCGTAGGACATCTGCTTACCGCTGGCCTTGGCGCTGGTCGCCAGGATGGTTGGCCGCTGGTTAAAATGCGCGCTGGCCTCTTCATATAACTGGCCAAGATCGGAACAGAGCCGAACCAGAGAAAGCGCATCCTTTCTCTTGGTATTATAGGTCGCGCCATGGCCAGTGAGCCAATGACCGACTATGTCGCGAACCAGTTGCTGCTGGTCGCTATAGGGCGTTACCAGGTAGTAGCGCTCAATACCAAAAGTTCTGCCTGCCCTGGCAATATCATGAATATCCAGATTGGTTACGGCAGAACCGATGGTCTCACCGTTCTTATTGCACACCGGATGATGAACCAGAGCCAGGGCCAAGGGCAAGCTATTGCTGGTTTGCAATTCTATCTTTTGTTCACTCATTCCGGCACATCCTGCCAACCCGCTTTGCTCAATTTGGCAAGCAGGCCCTGTTTTTTGAGAATTTTTTTCTCCTGAGAGTTGAACCGCATACCACGGATCAGGTCGGGGCGTTTTTCAAAAGTCCTTTTCACCGCCTCAATCAGCCGCCACTGGGCAACTGCGGCGTGATCACCGGAAAACAAAACCTCCGGAGCCGAGGCATCTTCAAACTCCCTCGGTCTTGTATACTGCGGGAATTTCAATCCGCCGCGACTGAAGGTGTCGTATTCCACGGAGTCGGAGCAGCCAAGCACACCGGGCAGTAACCGGGTTACCGAATCAATGAGCACCATGGCAGCCAGTTCACCGCCGGTAAGGATGTAATCGCCAATGGATATTTCATCATCCACATAGTGATCGTTAAAGCGCTCATCCACGCCCTCATAACGCCCACAGACCAAGATCAGGTGTTCTGTTGCAGCCAACTCTTCGGCCACTTTCTGCGTATAGGGACGCCCTTGTGGACTCAGGAGCACCACCCTGCCCGCCCCTGCCTGTTGTTTTACATCCTGCACACAAGCGGCAAGGGGCTCGGGTTTCATAACCATGCCCTCGCCACCGCCAAAGGGACGGTCATCGGTCATGGAGTGCTTATCGGTAGCATAATCACGGATATTATGGACACCGATCGCCACCTGTTCAGCCCGGACGGCCCGGCGGATGATGCCCTCATTCAGGGGGGAGGCCAACAAATCAGGAAAGATTGTCAATACGTCAAATCGCATAGAAGCCCAACCCAGAAAGTAAAAACGGCCAAAAGTCGTTAAACTTTGGCCGCTTACAAATTTATCTCAAGCAAACCCTCAGGTGGATCAATCACCAGGGTGCCTGCTGTTATGTCCAGACTGACAATGAACTCGTCAACCACCGGAATCAAATACTCATGCTGGTCGTCTTTAACCACCATGATCGGATGGGCGGTGGAGGGCATGAAGGTAGTGAGAATACCCACCTGCTGCCCGTTCTTTTTCGCGACCTCAAGTCCTTCGAGATCGTGGCGAAAATATGCTCCGTTTGGAGGCTTGGGCAGTGTCTTTTTTTCCACCCAAACCTCCGAGCCCTTAAGAGACTCTGAGCCTTCTCGATCGTTTATCCCTTCCAGACGAAGCACTGCAAAGGGAGGCTGACTCCGGCATTGCTCAATATTATAGGAGGTCTTTTCATCCTCCTCGTTAACCAGGATAAGGCTTTTATAGGCCTTGAAGTCGCGCGGATTCTGCGAGTAAGGATAAATCTTTACCTCACCCTTCACGCCGTGGGGTTTTGCTACCTTGCCGACCACCACATGCTGGCCGTGGGATGGGCCGATGTCGATGATTTGCAAAAAAGCCTACTCCACGATCTCAAGACGCGCTTTCTTGTTATCCCTGCTGGCAGAGGCGGAGAGCAACGAGCGCATTGCCCGTGCAGTTCTGCCCTGCTTGCCGATAACCTTACCCAGGTCTTCCTTGGCAACCCGCAACTCCAGATGAATGGTGTCCTCCCGTTCCTCCTCGCTAACATCTACGGAGTCGGGCTGGTCAACTAGGGCGGATGCGATAAAGCTTACAAGATCCTTCATTCAGATTATTCCGCAGTGTTCTTGGCAAGCAGGCTTTTCACGGTGTCGGTAGGGGTAGCACCCTTATCGAGCCACGCCTGAACCCTGTCCTGCTTGATGTTAACTGCGGCAGGCTCCTGATTCGGGTCGTAGGTGCCAACGATCTCAAGAAATTTCCCGTCACGGGGAGCCTCTGAGTTGGCTACGACAACACGATAAAAGGGTTGCTTTTTGCGGCCCATACGGGTCAAACGGATCTTTACTGCCATTTTTGTTGTTCCTCCTAGATTATTGAAAATCGAGCCACTGGCTCAAACTAACATACATATAAAAAGCACAGGAAGATCTTGCCTACCTGCGCGCGAGCCCTTTCGGTCTCTTACGCCTCTTCTTGCCACCGGCCATAACCCCGCCGATGCCGCCGGGTTTGCCGCGCATTTTTTTCATGACCTTGAGCATCTCGGTATAGCTTTTGAGCACCTTGTTCACATCCTGAACCTCGGTGCCGCTACCTCGAGCAATGCGTTGACGGCGACTGGCATTGATGAGTGCATGATTACGCCGCTCTTTTAAGGTCATGGAGTTGATAATAGCCTCTACCTTAACCAACTCTTTCTCGTCGGGTTTGGGCATGTTCTTGAGTTGCTTGACCCGGTTCATGCCCGGAATCATGCCCATGATCTGCTCAAGAGAACCCATTTTCTTGATCTGATGGATCTGATCAAGGAAATCCTCTAAGGTAAAACCGTCCTTCTTGAGCTTCTTGGCAAGCTTGGCTGCCTTGTCTTTATCAACCGCCTCTTCGGCCTTTTCGATCAGGGTAAGAACATCACCCATGCCCAAAATACGAGAGGCAAGCCGGTCGGGATGAAACGGCTCCAGGGCATCGAGCCCCTCACCCACACCCACAAACTTGATGGGACGCTGGGTGACCTTTTTAATGGACAAAGCGGCGCCGCCTCGGGCGTCACCATCCATCTTGGTCAGAACCACACCGGAGATGGCAAGGTCCTGGTTAAATTTATCCGCTACGGTAACCGCATCCTGGCCGGTCATGGCGTCGGCCACGAACAGAATCTCGGCAGGCTCAAGGGCTCCCTTGATATTGCCGAGCTCGGCCATGAGCTCTTCGTCCACATGGAGACGACCGGCGGTATCAATGATCAACGTATCATGGCCACCATTCTGCGCCGCATGAAAAGCATTCTTGCAGATAGCCACCGGGTCTTGATCCGTGGTGGATGGATGCACGGGCAACCCGAGGTCCCCGGCCAAGACGGTTAACTGATCGATAGCCGCCGGGCGATAGACGTCTGCCGGAACAAGATAGGGCTTACGCCCTTTCTTTTGCAGCATCTTGGCAAGCTTACCGGATGAGGTTGTCTTACCGGAACCTTGCAAACCAACCATCATGATCACAACGGGCTGACGCCCGCCAAGCTCTAGGCCTGCGGTTTGGCCGCCAAGAAGCTCGACCAACTCATCGTGAACAACCTTAACGACCTGCTGCCCCGGGGCCAGGCTGGAAAGAACCTCCTGACCTACGGCCTTTTGGGTGACCGCGGCAATAAAGTCCTTAACCACCTTGAAGTTGACATCGGCCTCAAGCAGCGCCATGCGAACCTCACGCATGGCCTCTTGAATGTTCTCCTCAGTCAGCTTGCCGTGGCCACGGAGCTTTTTAAAGACGTCATTCAGTCTATCGGAAAGACTCTCAAACATATCGTATATATCAGACCAACCCTAAAGCTGACTGGTAACTCCCTAACATTCCATCGAAAAAATAAACCTCTCCCCTACCGGGATCGGAAAACGGACAAAGATACTTCCATACGCCTATTCTGTCAAGCAGCAAAGTATCGCAAAAAAAGTGCCGCTTTACTCCATCTCCTGCAGCACTTTTTCAAGTTTCTCCGGGGAGTCGACCTGAAAAATTTGGCACTCGTAATCTGCCGGGATGATTTTTTTCATCAGGCCGGAGAGAACGTTCTTTGGGCCTACCTCGATGAAGACGCGAACATCCTCGGCCATCATCTTTTGCACGATATCGTACCAACGCACTGTAGAAGCAATCTGCTTGGCCATGATCTGCCTAATTGCTGCAGGATCATTCTCCTCCGCGGCAGTCACATTAAAGAGCATGGGAGTGGTCGGTGCATTAAAGCTGGCACTGGCCATGGCCTTTTCAAAATCGGGAATGGCTCCGGCAACCAACTCGCTGTGCCAGGCGCCGCTGACCTTGAGTGGAATTGCCTTGCCCTTTTTCTCTGCAACCAGCTCTGAGGCCGCATCCAGGGCGGCAGCCTCGCCGGAGATAACAATCTGTGCGGCCGAGTTATGATTGGCAATGGTGATCTTGCCGCTTGCCTTGGCCTTGGCAACAATCTCCTCAACATCTTCGATACTAAGCTTGACCACGGCCCGCATCACACCAGGGTTGGCAGCACTCTCGCGCTCCATAAGCCTGCCGCGCTCGGTCACCAGGCTCATGGTATCTTCGGCGCTCAAGATGCCCGAGGCGTAAAGGGCTCCATACTCGCCAAGACTATGCCCGGCAAAAAATGCAGGCTTTACCCCAGCCTTTTGCAAGGCCTGCCAGCATATCATGTTGATCACGGTCATGGCTGGTTGCAGGTGTAAGGTTTGGGTGAGATCCTCCATTGGGCCTTCCAGGCAAAGTTGCTTTAAGGGAAAGCCGCTGACCTTTTCCGCCATATCCAAGAGGGCAGCCGCATCAGCGTCCGCCTCGACAAATTCCTTACCCATCCCCAAAAACTGTGACCCCTGGCCGGGAAACAGCACTGCATTTTTTTTACTCATATCTTAAATCCTTATTCCTTACTGTAGGAAAGCCCCTTTAGGGGCGATCATAACGCCGTGCATTCGCCCCTAAAGGGGCTCCTACCTTAAACAACGTTATATGTTGAGTTCCAACTTGCCCTTGTCCGGAGAGCAGATAAACCCTCCGAGAATGAAGAGGCCGACACCCACGGTGATGGCGGAGTCTGCCACATTAAAGGCCGGCCAATGATGGCCATTCACATAGAAGTCCAGAAAATCCACCACCGAACCGAAACGCAACCGATCAATGAGGTTGCCCACCGCACCACCGGCGATCATGCCGATTGCATGGCCATAGATCTTGCCCTCGCTATGGTAGTGACGATAGGCAAAGTACATGGCAACCAGGGCAACCACACCGATGCCCAGAAAAAAAAGCTGTCTGGTGGTTGACTCTGCCCCGGCAAACATGCCAAAGGCAGCGCCGGTGTTGGTGATATAGGTCAGGTCGAAAAAACCTGGGATGATGGTCTTTGCTTCATAGAGCTGAAAGGCCTGCATGATCTTCATCTTGGTCAACTGGTCCAAGACAACAACAAGCACGATCCAGACAAGCGGTACGGTATATGAGATGCTTCTTCTCATAAACTGTCCACCACAGTCACGCAGCGGTTACACAGACTTGGATGCTCCGTGCTTTGCCCAACGGAATCAACCCTGAGCCAGCAACGCTCGCATTTTTCAGACGTTGCCGGGGTAACCCCCACACTCAGGCCCGGGAACTCCTCACTCTCATAACCAGGAGCAGGTACCGTCTCCACATGCTCAAGGCCGGAGACAATGGTCACCCCCTCAAGGGTTTCCCAACACTCTTTCAGGAAATCACCCAACTCGCCGGACGCAGCAACCGCCACCTCGGCCTCCAGGGAGTGGCCGATCACCTTGTCGCGACGGGCAATCTCCAGTGCCTTGGTCAGTTCGGAGCGTACCCTGAGGATTTTCTCCCATTTTGCGTTATGGACATCATCCTGAAGACGCTCTTTCTTACGTTCAGGGAATTGGGCAACAAAAACATTCTCCTCCCGCTTCGCATCGGCTGGCAGGTGCTCCCAAACCTCTGCAGCCATAAAGGTCAACACCGGGGCCATGAGCCGCACCAGGGAATCAAGAATCTCATACAGTGCTGTCTGTGCCGCACGGCGCTCCTTGGAATTGGTGGGCAGGGTATACAACCTGTCCTTAAGCACATCCAGGTAGAGGTTACTCATGGTCACGGTGCAGAAGTTATGCAGCCCATGGTAGATGGGGTGAAACTCATAGTTATCATAGGAGTCGAAGATCTTCTCTTTCAACAACTCCAACTGGTAAAGAGCCCAACGGTCCAACTCGTCCATCTCCGACTCGGCAACCGTGTCCTTGGCCGGGTCAAAATCATTGAGATTGCCCAGGATAAAACGGATGGTATTACGGATCTTACGATAGGCATCGGCCAGCTGTTTAAGGATCTCGTCGGAGATCTTGATATCGTCCCGGTAATCCTCACACGCCACCCAAAGGCGCAGAATCTCGGCACCATACTGCTTGATGATCTCCTCGGGTTTGATGATGTTACCGATGGACTTGGACATCTTCTTACCATCGCCGTCCACCACAAAACCATGGGTAAGCACGCCTTTGTAAGGAGCACTGTCACGGGTGCCCACGCTGGCAAGCAATGAGCTGTGGAACCAGCCACGGTGCTGGTCACTGCCTTCAAGGTAGAGGTCTGCGGGAGAATCAAGCTCATCGCGCTCTTCGAGGACCGCGGCATAGCTCACCCCGGAGTCAAACCAGACATCGAGGATATCCTCTTCCTTTTCAAATTCGGTTGCCCCGCAATCCGGACATTTGGCATCGGCGCCGATAAAATCGGCAATCTCATGACTGAACCAGGCATCCGCTCCCTCTTTATCAAACAGGGAGGTAATGCGCTCCATGGTGGCCTCATCGTTCATGATGTGGCCGCATTTGCCGCAAAGAATAACCGTAAGCGGAACACCCCAGGCACGCTGGCGGCTCAAACACCAATCAGGCCGATTCTCCACCATGCCGTAAATACGCTCCATACCCCAGCTTGGAATCCACTGCACCTCTTTGATAGCCGCCAGTGATTTCTCCCTAAGCTTGGTCTGATCCATGGAGATAAACCACTGCTCGGTAGCCCGGAAGATAACCGGCTTTTTGCAACGCCAGCAATGGGGATAGCTGTGGCTGAGTTTGTTTTCCTTAATAAGGGCTCCGCTTGCCGCCATATCAGCATTGATCTTGGGGTTGGCATCGTAGATAAATTCCCCGGCATAGGGGCCGGCCTCGTCTGTAAAACGACCGTCGTTACCTACCGGAGATAGCACGGGCAGATCATAATTCAATCCGGTGATATAGTCCTCGCGGCCATGGCCAGGTGCAGTATGCACGCAACCGGTACCGGTCTCAAGGGTCACATAATCGGCCAGCACGATGAGAGACTCACGCTCCAGGAAAGGATGCATGCATTTCTTGCCCTCAAGCACGGTGGCGGAGAAGGTGGTCACAACCTCGTAGTTTTCAACCCCGAACTCCTCAAGTGCCTGTTCCATGAGCCCTTCGGCCAGGATCAGCACCTCGTCACCCACCTTGACCGCGGCATAGGTAAAATCCGGATGCATGGCAACCGCCAGGTTGGCAGGCAAGGTCCAGGGAGTGGTGGTCCAGATTACGGCAGAGACCTTTTGCCCGGCAAGCTCAGGAATGGAATCGCTCACGTCATCGATCAAAGCGAACTTCACATAGATAGAGGGCGAGGTATGATCATAATATTCAACCTCAGCTTCGGCCAAAGCAGTGGTACAGGAAGAGCACCAATGCACTGGTTTTTTGCTTCGGGTCACGGCACCGCTTAAGAGAAAACGGTTAAATTCCCTGGCAATGCTGGACTCGTATTTGTAGTCGATGGTGAGGTAAGGGTTATCCCAGTCGCCCAACACCCCCAAACGCTTGAACTCAGCCTTTTGGGTCTTGATCCACTTCCCTGCATACTTTCGACAGGCACTACGGAAAGAAAGTTTGGGGATATCCTTTTTCTTGCTGCCAAGCTCCTTGTCTACGTTCAGTTCAATGGGCAGCCCATGGCAATCCCAACCAGGAACATAAGGGGAGTGAAACCCGGCCATACGCTTGGACTTGAGGATAATATCCTTGAGGATTTTATTCAGGGCATGGCCCATGTGCAGGTGACCGTTGGCATATGGCGGGCCGTCATGCAGGGTGTACACAGGCCGCCCTTTGGTGGCCTCCTGCACCTTGGCATACATATTTTCCTTGTCCCAACGCTTGAGGAACTCAGGCTCCTTTTGGGAGAGGTTGGCCTTCATTTTAAAACTGGTCTTGGGCAGATTCAGGGTGTCCCGATAGTCCATGGGGTCTCACTTTATTATTTCGTAAAATCAAGATGATCGAATATACACAGCGGGCAAAATGGTTAAGCAGACAACAATACCAGCTCGTCCTTAAGTTGCAAGGGGAAAGTGGCCGATATTCGTGGCTTTTTAGCAACTTTTTCAGCGCCTTGATTTGACATGATTTTGCATGGTTCTTATAGTATGAGTTTTGATTTTAAGCCGTAACGGAATAGAAAAGAAACATTTGCCACGAAACCCACGAAAAAACACGAAATCTTTTTTTGTGTCCTTTCGTGGGTTTCGTGGCTAGAAATATCAAAGAATTGTACACTTAAAGTTTTTTATACAGGAGAAACGCAATGCCCAAAGTAATCGCCATGGCCGGAA
Organism: uncultured Desulfobulbia bacterium; assembly: GCA_964385695.1. Classification (GTDB taxonomy): domain Bacteria; phylum Desulfobacterota; class Desulfobulbia; order Desulfobulbales; family Desulfurivibrionaceae; genus CAYLQA01. Next base: position 31,955 of record CAYLQA010000022.1, read on the forward strand.
AAGGAGGGGTCGGCAAGACCACCCTCTCGGCCCTTTTAATCAAATATTTAACCGGCAAGGGCCAAACCCCGGTCCTGGCCGTGGATGCCGATTCCAACGCAAACCTGAACGAGCTTTTGGACCTTGATGTCGACATTACTATCGGCCAGATCCGTAAGGAGCTCAAAAGTGACATGCCGCCGGGCATGACCCGAGACCAGTACATGGAGATGAAAGTACACCAATCCTTGGTGGAATCCACCGGCTACGACCTCATGGCCATGGGCCAACCGGATGGGCCTGGCTGTTATTGTGCCGCCAATCAACATCTGGCCATGACCATGGAACATCTGCAGGATAATTATAAGTATATTCTTGTGGATAATGAGGCGGGTATGGAGCACTTAAGCCGCATGAACTTGCGCGACATCGATTACCTCATCGTGGTCTCTGACCCGTCTGCCCGCGGCATCATGACCGCCAAACGTATCGCTGAGCTTACAGGCCCTTTAGGGGTGCAGGTGAAAAAGAAATGCCTTATCGTCAACCGCGTACCTGACCCTGCAAGCGACGAGCTGATGGCCAAGATCACCGAAACTGTGGAATCAACGGATATGCCGCTTGGCGGCCTGCTGCCGGCAAGTAACGAGTTGGTCACCCAGGAAATCACCGGCCAGTCTTACATTGAGTTGGCAGACGAAGTGCCGGTGGTGGAAAAGGCCTTTGCCATTTTTGATGAGTTTATCGAGTAGTAAGTCAAGCAAACCTGTAGGAGCCATTTTAATGGCGATAAGTAAAGCCGTGCAGTTCGCCATTAAAATGGCTCCTACAACCAAATGGCATCCCAGTGAGGATAATCATTCAGCTTTTCAACCAGCCCCTGCGCGTAAAGGATTCGCCACAATGTAGCGTGCAACCGTTTTGACGTCCTCTTCCTTTCGCAACGCGTGATCATGAAACCCCTTCTGCCAGACCCTCCCGTTGCGACTCAGCTGCTTATTTAACTTAACGGCGGATCGTCCTTTAAGAATTTCCATTGTCTTTGACAAGGAATATTTATCTCCCAAAGAAAACAACCAATGCAGATGATCAGGCATCAACACCCAAGCCAAACTGTTAACGTGCCCATTCAATTCCAGGTTGCTCATTTCATGAATTACTACACGTGCAGCGGAAAAGGAGCCAAAAATCGGCTGTCGATTGGAAGTTGTTGTGGTTACGAGATATGCCCGGCCAAATTCCGAGTACCTACCCCGGCGCAAGGCTTGTTGCCCGAATGAATTATTATGTTTGTTCATTATATTCTTGCTGTAGGAGCCACTTTAGCGGCGAACCACAAACATGAACTCCTTCGCCACTAAAGTGGCTCCTACAAGGTATTGTTTGTCAAAAAAAAGGAAGCTATCCAAACGGGTAATAGCGGTCCATACAGTCCGGGCAGATACCGTGGCTGAAGCGAGCCTCGGAGCGCGTGGTCATGTAGGACTCAAAGTTCTGCCACTCCCCTTGTTTTGCGCGGATTTTCTTGCAATGGGTACACACGGGCAAAAGCCCGGTGAGCAGCTTCACCTTGTTCAGCGACTCCTCAAGCCGGGCAACCAAATCCTTTTGCTCGTCAAACATCCTTTTCAGCTGTAAATGGGTTTCCACCCTGGCCTTCACTATGGCCGGGTTAAAAGGCTTGGTAATATAGTCCACAGCGCCCAGCTCCAGCCCCTTGGCCTCCTCCGTATCCTTACTCAGGGCAGTAATAAAGATGATGGGGATATGTTTTGTCTCTGGGTTTTTCTTGAGATTGCGACAAATATCATAGCCGTTGATATTAGGCATCATCACATCAAGCAGGATGAGGTCGGGCATCTGCGCCGAAGCGGCAATCTCTAAGGCGCGAAACCCGTCTGTAGCGAAGTGCAGCTTGTACTTATGCTGTAACAATGCAGCAAGAAGCTGGATGTTCTCCTGCACATCATCGACAATGAGAATAGTATCAACGGAAATTTTCTGCGCCATACTCCCCTCCGATTCAGCCAAGTTCTGCGTAAAAATATTTGCCCAGAAAAAAGAAACCTTTCAGGCTGCCCTTTGCCTGAAAGGTGGCGTTAGAAAATAAAGTACCTAACAAAACCTATCGCACAACTGCCGAGATGAAGTCAAACAAAAATGGAGGGAGCAGGATGGGGTCTATCTGCGGTTATTTCTCTTCTTGCGCTGCTGACGCTTGATATAATCCCGGCGCTGGGCAGGAGTACTGTTCTGCCTCTTTTGGCGCAATTGCTGACGCTGTTTCAGGGAGCGATCCTGCCGGTTCTTTCTTTTTTGCCTGAGCTCTTTTTTCTGCTCAGGGGTCATATTCTGCCAGCGCTTTTTAAACTGCTGCTTTCTTTCCTGGGGCAGATCCTTATACCACTGCCTGGTTTTACGCAGCTTTTGGCGCTGTTCCGGGGAAAGGTCTTTGTAGCGTTTGAACCGCTCACGGACACGGGCCTTTTGCGCGGGATCCATGGCCTTCCAGCGCTGCATCTTTTGCCGCGCCCCTTTTCTCTCATCCGGGCTCATCTTCAGCCAGCGTGAAGCACCGCGTTGCAGTTGCTGTTGTTTGGCAGGCGTGAGGCTACCCCAACGATCTTGATATTTTTTTAAAACCCGTTGTTCTTGCTGCCCCAAGTCATTCCAGCCCAGGCCTGATTCATCTGCTGCCCAGGCAAGACCGGGCAGAGCAAAGAACAGAGCCAGAACAAGCAGAATATTTCGTAGCATTCTAATTTCCATCGCTGCCATTACCCTCCTCATGGGGGATCTCCATTGCCTCAACTTCCAGAGGATCGATCCATTCACCGCTCCCTGTCTCCCACTCACCCAAGAATTCTATGAGATCCATATCCGGCATGGCATCATCCTCTTGCCCCCAAGCTACCGAGCCCAAACAAGACAAGGCACCCAGGACAAACAATATCTTAAAACTAACCGGCACTATTTTCTTCATCTGCCAGCCATTCGTAAAATTCCAACTCTGCAAAAAATTCCGCATCCTCATTGCTGGCAAGAATCTCCAGATCCTCTATGGGCAGAGGCGCAAGGGGCTGCGGTTTATCAAACATGGTAAAAGTGATCAAAACAATGAGGGCGGCCATGAGCATTGCCCCGGCAGGCATGCGCAGCCAGTGCCAATCCCAAACCCGCTCCTTGGGACCGGTGGCATCAAGGGCAGAGCGGCGCATCATGCGTAGCTTATTCAAGGTATCGCGATCAAGAGCGTCAACACTCTCATCCAATGCCTTTTTGGCATGCTCCTCGAATTTTTTATCTGTCTGTTCGTCTTTCATGGCCACAGCCCATCCAGCTTTTTTTGTAATCTCTGCACTGCCCGGGAGTACTGGGTCTTTACACTTCCTTCGGAGCACCCCATGGCTAAGGCTGTCTCCTTTACATTCATACCCTGCCAGGCCCGTAACAAAAATGTCTGCTGTTGGCGTAGCGGCAAGTCGGCAAGGGCGTCTTCCAGCAAAGCAAAGGTCTTTTTGCCGCTCACCAACTCCGCCGGGTTTCTCTCCACAGGGTCGGCGTACTCGGCAACGGGATCATTATCGTCACTGGAAAACCAGGAACGAAAGCGATTTCGTATGGATTGCCGCCGGTACCAATCGCGAATCCTGCTCTGCAATATCTTATAAAAAAGCGGCCTCAACTGAGCAAGGGGTTTGTCCCCATAACGCTTGACCAATCCGAACATGGCGTCCTGCACAATATCCAGAGCATCCTCGCGACTGGAGGTGGCGACCATGGCCATGCGAAAGGCCTGGCGCTCGACAGAGGCGAGGAAGTCATCCAGTGAATTGGCAGCAATCTGCGTCATGCCTTTACTGAAACTCCCCGTTGCAAATAGCGCAGACTTCGGGCAGCGGAGAATACGTTTCGCTTTGCATGTTCACGAAAAGCCAAAAGTCCCCCTCTCCCTCCAGGGGAGAGGGCTGGGGTGAGGGTATAAGTCGAGCCCCCTCCCCTTGATCCCCTCCCACCAGGGGAGGGGAAAGAAGACTTTCAGACAATTTGTTCAACTTTATCACCTTGCTCTCTTCTGCGCTCTCTGACCGCGTCTGTCCGCTCTGCGCTCAGCCCTGTCGCCGCGGCGATCCATGCGCTTTTCCATACGGTCGCCCTTACGGTCCATTCTGTTGTCCATGCGCTCACCCCGGCGGTCCATCTTACGATCGAGCCGGTCGCCTTTGCGATCCATACGGCGGTCGATGCGATCCCCTTTACGGTCCAGGCGGTTGGCCAGCTTATCCCGGCCATTTTCACTTGCCCTATCCGATCTGCGGTCCAGACGATTATTGATGCGATCGCCCTTGGCATCAAGCCTTCGCTCAGCCCTATCGCCTCGCCTGTCCAGCCGGTTCTCGGCTCGATCACCGCGACGATCCCAGCGCTGGTCCATTCTCTCGCCCCGGTTGTCCATACGGCGGTCAATACGATCACCACGGCGCTCATAACGGTTGGAAACACCCTCGCCGGTTTCATCTTCACTGGCCAAAACAGGACCACTCATCAACAGGGCAAACAGGCTTCCAATAACAATAGCAGTTTTTTGCATGACTTTCCTCCTTAGGATTTTTATGCGTTGTTACTGGTCCAAACGCACAAGGAGGAGATCGGTTGACAAGTTTTTTTATTTTTTTGAAAATCCTCTGAGGTTCAGAGGACAAAAAAACGGTAGGAGCCATTTTAATGGCGATAGACAGACCCGTATTTTTTCGCCATTAAAATGGCTCCTACAAAAGGTGCTTATTCCGGGTTGGGGAATGCGACAAGCTAGTCGCCAGCAGGTAACCGGCTGCTCGGAGGGGAGCCGAGCAGCCGGTCAGGTTGGGGTGTGGATGCAGGATGAAACTACTAACGCTTGATGTTGATCAAGTCGGCCAGCATCTCATCCGTGGTGGTAATAATTTTGGAGTTGGCCTGGAATCCGCGCTGGGTGGTGATGAGTTTTACAAACTCGGTACCCAGATCCACGTTTGATTGCTCAAGGGAGTTGGGCGCGATGGAACCCAAGCCGTTGGTACCCGGGGCACCGGTTACCGGCGCGCCGGACTGGGTGGTCTCGCGGAAGACGTTACCGCCCTCTTTGTTCAACCCGGCCAGGTTGTTAAAACCGGCCAAGGAGACCTGGGCCTTCTCGATAACCTGGCCGTTTGAGTAGTTACCAGTGATAACACCGTCGGTATCTACGGAGACAGACTGCAGGAAACCTGCGGCAAAGCCGTTCTGATCCTGGAAGATGGTGGTGGAGCTGTTTGCATACTGGGTGGTGGTCAACGCCTCGGTGGTGAAATCGATACTCACCACATCACCGTTACGGCTGCCGTCCTCGCCGGATGTATCCGGAGGAAGGACAGAGAAAGGTACGCCGGTTCCACCCCAAGGTGTGGATGTACCACTATAAACAATGGTAGTCATCGCAAGGCTACTGGTATAACCACCCGTGGCAATTTCATCAGCAGTACGATCGGTGAGAACCAGTCTACCGGCACCATCAATGCTTGCTTCCGCATTGAACTCGCTTTCCAGCCAGGTCAAGAAATCCTGCACCGTACCGGTTGCAGCGGTCAGCGGGGCACCAAAGGTATTTGCCGTGGTGGTGCCTGATGCTGCAACGGTAAACTGCTGGGCTGTTACAGCAGTACCATCACCACGAGTACCGGTGACGGTGATGGTGTCACCTAAAGCTATTGCAGTGGATCCTGCTCCCGACTCAAATACATTGAGCCAGTCTGTGTTTGCTGTGATAACAGGTTCGGTTCCTGCCGCCGTATTTACACCCCTCAACGGGGAGAAAACCTGTCGTTTTGAGGTAGTAATGTCCACTAGGGTGGAAGTCACAGTACCATCGGCAAATACCGAGTTATTGGGCCCCATGGGAACAGCACCACCACCACTTACAGTATCAACATCGGTAACAGCCAAAACACTGGGGTTAGTACCTGTGTTGTCTATCAGTCGAATACGCCCGTCGCCTCCCAAAGTCGCCGTAACTGCCCCGGCAGTACCACCATTAAACTGACCTTCCAACCACGTTAGAAATTGCTGACCGGTATTGGCAGCTACGGTAAAAACAGAAGGGCCGACAGCACCACCAGCTACATCAACACCTGTAAAGGTCCAGGTATCAGCTGCACCAATAAGATTACCGGTCGCATCCCATTTACCAGCAAGAGCCAATGTTTCATCGGACAGGGCCGTGCCCACAGCATCACTGGCAAAGAAAATTGCCGCCGTACCAGAAATCTCAACAGGGGTATCCACTGTGGCGGATCCGCCAAATGGAGAGGAATTATTGACCGAGGTGGTATTAAAGGCAGTAACATACATACCGGAGTCGCCGCCGGTTTTGTCGGTCATCACCAAGCGACCGGAGGCATCAATAGTTGCGGAACAGCCAAAGGTGGTATCAAGTGCATCGAGGAGCTTTTGCACCTTGTCGCCACTGTTGACGGTATAACTTGAAGAGACTGCCGTCCCGTCATTATCAAAGCCACTGAAATAAAAGACATCGCCATCGCTCATCTGCAGCCCAGCGCTGTCAAAGACACTGCTCCACAGGGTTTCTTTGGTAATGCTGTTGGTTCCGCCAGCGCTGGTAAATGCACCTGACTGGGAGACCAAAATTTGCGAGATACTGGTTGATTGGCCGCTGTATTTTGCTCCCATGTTCAACTTGACCTGCTGATTTGTAGCAGCGCCGGTGAAGTTGGACTCAAAGGTGTAATATTGATCCGTGTTGCTCAAAACAATGCGATTTGTATTCAGAGACGGATCTACCTCGCCATCGGGCGGCACATTATAGGCCCAGATGTTATCAATGGCACCGGAGGTGGAGAAATCAACCACGCCATAAAGCAGAGCACCTGCACCCTTATGGTTGTTATAATTAAACCTCGTGTCCGGGGCGTAGATGGTTATTTCATCGTTGGAACCGTCAAGGCTGCCTGAGGCATCAAGTCCATCAGAGAGAACCCGCTGGTCTTCCTGGGGCTCGCAGGTGACGAGGAATTCCCACTGGTTATCCTTGGTTGTACGATCAAAATAAATGGAGATATCATGGCTCGCACCCTTGGAGTCGAAAATCTTGATTGCTGTGGTGTACTCGTATGCGGCCGAGGCAATGGGGTCTGTGGGTACGGCTGCCGCGGCATTACGGCCATCCCAGGCATCATAAAGCCGGGACTCGGTAGCCTCGTTTGCTTTGCGGGAATCAACGTTGGCAATAACCTGTACGCTGGTGGTTTCAACCGGCGGGGTGGATTTACCGAGGTTGATATCACCAATGGTACCGGTAATATCACCGGTGGTCTCATCAATGGTCCAACCCTGGACAAAGCTGCCTGAGGGATTTACCAAAAATCCCTCTTTGTTAAAGCGGAACTCACCGGAGCGGGTGTACATATCCGCAGAGGCGCTCTCTGGCGAGCGGAGCATGAAAAAGCCCTGGCCACCAATGGCCAGATCGGTTGCCGTTGAGGTGGACTCAAAAGAACCCTGGGCAAAGAGCCCGTCGATGGTGGCAAGGGTAACACCACGGCCTACCTGGGCCGAGCCCGCCGCTGTGGCCACGGACTGGGAAAGAACATCCTGAAAGGTGGCCCGGCTGGATTTAAAGGCGATGGTGTTAACGTTAGAGACGTTATCACCCAGAACGGACATGGCGCTGCCCATTGTGTTAAGACCACTGATACTTGCATAAAGTGAGTTAGAAAGACCCATAACCTACCTCCTGATTCGTTGCATCCATTGTTTCCCCTATCAGTTAACAGAAAGAATATCGCTAACGTTCATTTGTATATATTTATCCACACTCACGGTTGCTGTACCGGAGTCGAACTCTAATCCTGTAACTTTACCGGTGGTACGGTATTCAACTTCAACCTGCTGGCCAGCCGGGCTTAAGGCATCTACCCGATATGTGTAGGCACCATCCGGCACCTTATCGCCATTGGGCATTGTGGCATCCCAGGCCAAATCATGGCTTCCTGCGGCTGCATAGCCAACATTGATGGTATCCGCCAATTTGCCGGCGGCATCGTAAATCTCGACCACGCAAAAATCAGCTGCGTCATACAAGGTGAATTGAGTAGGAGTGCTCACTCCACCCACAACCCCCATAGTATTGCCGAAGCCTTGCACGCCTTTGTCCATCAAGGTGAGAAGCTGCAGGTTGTTCTGCGAGGTCTGGAATTCCAGCAATTTTTCCATATTGTCGGCCATACCCATGGTGGCCTCCATGTTGGAGAACTGGGCCAACTGTGCCGCCACCTCGTAGTTGTTCATGGGCTCCATTGGGTCCTGGTATTGCATCTGGGCCAAAAAGAGCTTCATGAAATCTTGACGATCCAGGGTGGAACTGCCCACGGGAGCAAAAGGATCCGGGGCTTCGTAAGCGGGAAGCCCTGATGTAGCTGAGTCGATTGCGGTTGCCATTATGTTATCCTCGTTCTCTAGGCAAATAAGTCTACGCCGTCTTCACTCACCTGATTGCGCGATGCATGGTGATAGAAGACGTCTTCCGGCAGATCTGCCAGACTCTCTTTGCGGGCCGCAGACAAATCCTGCCAGGCCTTGGTAAATTCCTGCCAACTCTCGCGGCCGTCATCCTGCTGATCTACGGAGACCATGCACTCCTCAAGGGAGAACCCCTGGCGCTCAAGGTTGTCGCGGAACTCATTCATGTTGTTTTCCATGATCTCTTTGACCTTGGAATTTTCCATGGCAAAGTTCACGGCCACATTTTCTTCGCGAACCAGCAGCTCAACCCGAACCTCACCAAGCTCTTTGGGATAGAGCTTCATGATCAGATGGTGTTCCTGGTTCTGCAGGCCGCGGATAACGCCTACGGTGAGGCGCTCAAAGGTCTGCTGCTGCAACTCAACGGGCATCCTGGGAGAAGGAACAAAATCCCTGGCCTCAACTTGAGGGGTCTGCTGGCTTGCGGATGATGATTCAGGAGCGGTTACCGCGGCAACTGCTTCGCCCTGAAATGTCGTAGTTGATTGATTTTCTGCGGTGATGGACTGGGCCAAATTCTGACCATGATCCGAAGCATCTTTGTCCGGGACATTGGCCTTGGAGAGAACCGCTCTTTTCACGTCCGTAGCAAGAGAGTCACTGTCCGTATCAATCAGGACCTCTTCAATCTGCTCGTCGGTCAACTCCTCAGGAAGCTCATCACCCAGTTTTAGCTTGGTCTGGCCATCACCCTTTTGGATCTGCACCTTAGCCATATCCACGCTTTCCATGAGATTTTCATAGATGGAGGCAACTGTTTCCTGAACAGCCGGAGACCAATCCATTTTCTGCTCGGCAAAACCTGCCTGCTTCAAAACATTTTCAAGGTCGGACAAAAAGGCGGGAAGGTCTGCCTGCAGTTGGCTGGATTTGACCTCTTGCACACCCTGGCTAAGCAGGTTTTTCAGCCTCTCCAGGCTCAGCTCAACAGGCTGGGCTTCCAAATCAGGATTCTGCCAGGTGGGAAAACGCTCAGGCAGCAAGGCCCGTTGCAAAGGTTCGGAGACCCCGGCCTTGTGCAAGAGGTCCTGTAACTGCTCGGACTCGACATCGCTTAAGGTGGTGGTCTTGTCGGCGGTGATATCTTTTAAGCCTTCAAGAAACTTGCCAAGATCCAGATTGTTATCGCCGGTAATAGAATGCTCACCCAGCTTTTGAATATCTTCAGGAGCAGCGCCAAGACGCTGGAGGAAGATTTCGAGCATGGGCAATTCCGGCTCTGGAACGGTGACCGGCTTTTCATTTTCCAGCCCTTCAAAATGGCGGGCAAAGAAATCCAAAAAGTCGGGCAACTCCATGGAACCATCCTGGTTGTTCATCTTCTCAACAAGGGCGGACAATTGTGCCTCGCTCATGCCTGCGTCAGCAGCGATCTGTTGCAACAGTGCAACTTCGCTTACATCAACGGCCCAAGCACCAGGGGTATTTTCCGTATCCTGGGACGCATCTTTGATTTCATTGATAAATTGAGCCAAAAGCCCTGCGATGGAGGAGACATCATCCGGATCCATCGTTTCGGTCTTCTGGGCAACGTCGTTTGATTTGTCGGCAGGAGTTTTATGCTCCGCAGCTCTTGGCCTCTGCTCTCCACCGAGGATGTCCTTGCCTTCACGCCGTTTGGCTGCCATCTTCTTTTCCATGTAATCGGAAAAATTAGAAGCGTCCTTGCCTCTGGCTACTCCCTTGACCTCCACCGCGCTTGGTGCCGGTTTGGCGGGAATGATTGGATTCATGAATGCGTCCACGGGCTCTCCTTTGTTTGTTTTGTTCTTAGGTAGTGCATAGCCCAACACACTTGCTTCCCCTATAAAGCAATTGGTGTGCCAACTCAAAAAAACGCAAAGAGACCACAAGAAACAAGTACGAAAAAACAAAGAGTTACATCAACACAAAAGGCAAAACAGGAACAGTTTTCCGCCGCGATTCCAGCCTGATTCTGGAAAAGAATTCCCTGCATTAAAGAATAAAATGGGAGGATGATTTTTATTGGGTAGGAAAGAATTTCCCCATCATTTCCAAAGGAAGGTTTTTGATGCAAAAGTGAGGGGATAGGCAAAAGGTAGGAGCCATTTTAATGGCGATTGGCACGGTCTTTTTTCGCCATTAAAATGGCTCCTACAGTAACAAAAAAATCCCCGTCGGCAGTTGCCAACGGGGATTGCACAAATAACGTTATTTGGTGGATAAAGTACCTACTTCACTTCATACAAAAAAATGCTCACAGGTGCTGTAGATTCGCGTGATCGCAACTGCTCGTAATAGCCCGCTATACGAGCGGTTGCGAGCGCGTGAAGATACGGTAGCTGTGAGCATTTTCACATCATGCCAAGCAGTTTGCTGACTCGCACCGCCTTGTCCTGGTTCAACTTGGGAATAATCTTGGCCACAAGATCCGCCTTCATGGCCTTTAAAATCTCCACCGCCTCATCATCGGTCATCTTGTTCAGGAGAGGGGCAACCTTGGAAGCGCTCATGGTACTGTAAACCTTGATCAAATTACGAAAACGCTGATCTTTTTCGGTTTTCAGATCCTCAAGCTTGCCCTTCAGCTCCTGCTGCACCACCAAGAGGTTTTCAATCTTGGCCTCAATCTCTTTCTCAAGCGCCTTAAGCTCCTCTTCCTTCGTTGCCAGTTCCTTTTCCTTGGCAACAATGGCGGCCTCACGCTCACGCAGGGTGCCGGAAAGCGCTATTTCCTGGGCCGATACCTTGACCGCCTTTTTGTCTGCTGCCATGGCAGGGCTGACAAGCAAGGTAAAGATAAGACAGAGGGCAATAACCTTGAGTTGTTTTACTCGCATCATGTTCACTCGTTTAGCTCCTCAGGAATCCGTGACGGCACCTGTTAAATCTGTGCTACTGGTGCAGGTTTTGCTGGCGACCGAAACGGAGCACCACCTGCTCGTCGATCTCGTTTTGTTCCTTCTTAAACTCTTCGGCCATGAACTTTTGTTTGTCGCGTTCCCGTGCCTTTTCCAGCACCTTTCTTTGACGCATCTTTTCGGCCAAGGCCTCACGTGCTTGGGCGACTTTTTGTTGCTGGCTCTCAATCAGGTGAGCCACGCCATGGATCTCTTTATCCATAAAATTCAAGGAGTCCATGTAGCTGGAAAACAGAGGGCCGGACATGGCCTTTTTTTTCTGCTCCTCAAAGTCCCCAATGGTTTCGACTCGTTGCTGCTTAATATCTTCCACTCGCTGTTTATGATGCTCCAAAAGCATGAGTTCCTTAGCAAGGGCCTGCTGGGCAAGCTCTTCAAGATTGCGTTTATAGGTCAGGACTGTTTCAAGTTTGAACTTATACGCCATTTATTATCCGTTAAAGATCGCTTGCAGCTGTGCGGCACTTTCGGCAAAGGAGACCTTCTCTTCCACCGGCTGCTTTAAAAAACCATTGAGCTGATCGATCATGGTAATAGCGTTGTCTATCTTCGGATTACTGCCCTGGGCATAGGCCCCGATATTAATAAGGTCTTCAGAGCGCCTGTATGTTGCCATGATATCCAAAAACTGGTGGGCACTCTGCACCTGCTCTTGCGGCACCACATCGGTCATACAACGACTGACACTACCCATGACCTCGATGGAGGGATAATGCCCCTGGCTGGCCAAATCACGGCTTAAGACAATATGCCCGTCAACAATGGAGCGTACGGCGTCGGCAATGGGCTCGTTCATATCGTCACCCTCCACCAGTACGGTGTAAATACCGGTGATACTGCCCTTACCCTCGCAGGTTCCGGCCCGCTCAAGCAACTTGGGCAGTTGACCGAAGACAGACGGGGTATACCCGCGGGAGGTGGGCGGCTCTCCGATGGCCAGGCCAACCTCACGGCTGGACATGGCAAAACGGGTCACGGAATCCATCATCAGGATTACATCACGCTGCTGATCCCTGAAAAATTCGGAAATGGCCATGGCCAGATAGGCACCACGCATACGAACCAGCGGAGGCTGGTCTGAGGTGGCGACAACAACAACCGAGCGCGCCAAGCCTTCGGGGCCGAGATCACGCTCGATGAAATCCTTTAACTCACGGCCACGCTCGCCAATAAGGGCGATAACGCTGACGTCCGCAGCCGTATGGCGGGCGATCATACCCAGGAGAGTACTCTTGCCCACGCCGGAACCGGCCATAATGCCGATACGCTGCCCCTTGCCCAAAGTAAGCAGGCCATTAATGGCACGTACGCCGACATCAACCGGCTCCAGGATGCGTTCGCGCTCCATGGGGTTTAAGGGGTCAGCGTAAAGCGGATACTCTACAGCTGTGTCCAATGGACCTTTGCCATCCATGGGATTACCCAGACCATCGATAACCCGGCCAAGTAAGGATTCGGCCACCGGCACCCTGGCCTGGCCGCCGACAAGGCGAATAGCGCTGCCCGGCTCAACGCCGCGCATCTCACCCAAGGGCATCAACAAGACACGTCCCTCGCGAAAACCAACCACCTCAGCCGGAACCTTACCCTGGCCGCGAAACACCTCGACCTCACAGATACTGCCCACGGGAATTCCCGGGCCAAGGCTCTCGATCACCATGCCGATGACCTGGTTCACCCGGCCGCCGACAGAAACCAAAGAGGCGTCTTGCGCAGATTGTATGGTGTGGGAAAAATCCATGGAGAATCCCGTTAGCAAAAGGCCATTTTAGGCATCCTGATCGATCTCGTCAACGCCCGGCGCAGCTGCAAGGGCAGCGAGAAACGACTTATCAACTGCCTCATATAATTTCTCTTTGGCATACTCAAGGGTGGAGTCGATCTCACCGAAATCGGTTTTGAGCAGGCAACCGCCAGGGCTGATATTGGGGTCTTCAACCAGCTGGACCCGGTTTTTGCCCTCAAGTAGGGATGGATCTTCCAGGCTCGCCTTTTTAATACGGTTAAAATCATCCGCGTGCAGGTGCACATGAACCATGGAGTTTTCCACCACATACCCCATGGCCTCTTTCAAGCATTTTTCAATAACCAATGGATTAACCGACACCTCATGGCGTACCAGCCGTTCCACCATGGTCTTTACCAGGACAAGAATGTCCTCTTTATACCTGTGCAAAACCTTGAGCTGCTGCCCATCCAATCGCCCAACCTGAGCGGTCAGCTCCCGGATCTTGGCATTATAATCTGCCGCGCCCTGGGTCTTGCCTTCGGCCTCTCCCTGGCTGAAACCTTTATCATACGCCTCCTGCTCGATCCGCCCGGCCTCTTCTTTTGCCTGACGCAAAATCTCATCGGCCTCTTCTTGGGCACTCTCACGAGGATCATGACCCTGGCCGGAGATATCCTCCCCGGTCTTCTGCTGCCAAAAATCGGTAAAGGAAAGGAAACTCTCGCCCTCCACAGCCTGCCCGGCTGCCGGGCCGGCCACCATGTGGCCATTCTCACCAAGTTCGTCTGGCTGGTACTTGCTTACGTTAGACAAATTCGTCCTCGCCTCCTGCTCCGGCCATCAACTGGATCTTGCCTTCCTGCTCCAGACGCTTGGCGATCTTGATTATGGATTGCTGTGCGGCCTCAACATCGCGCACACGGGTGGGACCCATGACCTCCATGTCTTCCTTGAGCATTTCCACGGCACGGGAAGACATACAGCTGAAGATCTTCTCGGCCAGCTCTTCGGAAGCGATCTTGAGGGCGATTTTGAGGTCGTCCGTGCTGACCTCCTTGAGAATAGCCTGGATACCGCGATCGTCCACGCCCATAAGATCTTCAAATACGAACATCAGGCGTCGTATTTCATCGGCCAGGGTCTCACGCTGTTCCTCAACACCTTCAAGGACAGATGCCTCAAGGGCACGATCAGCATTGTTCAGTACCTCGGCAACGGCCTCAATACCACCAAGACGCTGCCCTTCCATACCTTCTACAGAGAGCAACTCATCCTGCAGCACCCGATCAACATCAACAAGAATTTCCGGGCTCACCTTGTCGAGCTCGGCCATTCGCATGACGATCTCGACCTGTGAATCTTCCGGTAATTCGGCCAAAATTTGCGCGGACTGAGTAGGTTCCAAAACGGAAAGAACCAGAGCCGTGGTCTGGGGATGCTCGTTGCGCAGAAAGTTGACCAGAATCTTGGGTTCAAGCTTCCTGGCCTTCTGGAAAAGGGTCAGCTTCCAGTCAGAGCGAATCTCCTCAAGGATTTCACTGGCCTTATCGGTGGAAAGCGCTTTTTTTACAGCGTGTTCCAGCATATCGTTACCGGAAAGGAACATGTCCGAAGTTCCGGTATCTGTTTTAAACTCGGTGAGCAACGAATTGAGATCATCTTTATCAATCTTGTCGATTCTGGCCATCTGCCGACCGACATGTTTGATCTCTTCCGCCTCCAGCCTCTGGAACACCTGGGATGAGAAATCCTCACCACAGGCCAGGAGGAAGATCGCCGCCTTTTCCGGGCCTGTAAGATTGGAAGCTATTAACTCCTTCTTTTTACTCATGCTTCTTATTCCTCTTCACGCAACCAGCGTCTTACAAGGTCTGCGGCACGATCAGGATCACTCTGCGCCAGACGGTAAATACGCTCTTGGTCGCTCAACCCTCTCGGAGAAAGGCTCAGGTCCTCTTCAGTCATTCCCTCAGGCCCCAAACCGGCCCCTCCGGCAGCTGCCATATCGGCAGCACGCTGAACTTCGATTTGTTTGCTGGCGAGCAGTCTGAAAAATGGTTTGATTACAAATAGGATCACCAGTACCGCGATGAGCAGGTACACTAAGGGCATAGCCAGCCATTCCGTCATCTCCCGCCATTTTTCCATGGCGTCTGGCTTGGGCGCAACAAGAGAGGAGAGGGCAAAGGGTAAGCTTGCCACTTCCACTTGGTCGCCCCGCTCAGGATTAAAGCCAATGGCGTTTTTGACCAACTTCTCTAAATCACGCATTTCCTCGGGGCTTCTTGCCTGGTATTTTAGACTTGTAGCACCCTCCTTGTCAACGGACTTTTCATAGGTCCCATCGACCATTACAGCCACTGACAGCCGCTGCACAGTGCCGCCATTTTCCTGCACGTGTTTGGTCTGGCGACTGATCTCATAATTACGGGTAACATTATTGCGCTGGTAGCTGCTGCCGGCAGCACCCTTCTCTTCACCTTCGGCAAAGGTGGCCAACTCACCTTTAGCCCCGGGAATGCCCAGGGGAGATGCGCCGCCCTTTTGGTCTTGCTCTGTCAACAACTGCTCGCTGCGCACGACCTGTGCTTCCGGGTCAAAATTCTCTTCGGTAAGATCGGTGCGTTTAAAGTCGATCTCCGCGGTAACCTGGGCGCGGACCTTGTTGACACCGACAACCTCTTCCAGCATGCTTTCAACCTTGCGCCGCATGTTCTCTTCGACCTTGGACTGGAACTCAAGCTGGGTGCCGGAAAGAACGGAATTGTCATCCCCTTGCTTGCGGTACAAAAGACGTCCCTGGGTATCGACCAAGGTGATATTCTCGGTGGACAGCCCGGGCACGGCACTGGCAACCAGGTTGACGATACTCTGCACCTGGTGATTACTCAATTTCTCGCGGCCGCGCAGCTTGACGCTGATGGATGCGGTGGGCGGCTTTTCATCTTCGATAAATACGGATTCCTTAGGGGTGGCAATATGGACCCGGGCCTCGATCACCTGATGAAAATTACGAATGGTCCTTGAAAGTTCACCTTGCAGGGCACGCTGGTAGTTCAGGCGCTGGACAAAATCGGTGGTACCTAAGCTGGTCTCGTTAAAAATCTCAAATCCAACACCGCCGCCACGGGGCAACCCTTCACCGGCCATGGCCAACCGTACGTCATACACCTGAGATGCAGGCACCATAATGGCCGTACCTGCGTTGGTCAGCTCATAGGGAATACGCTTCTCTTGGAGCTTGACCACTACTTCCGAAGCATCCTCTTGGCTCAAACCGGCATACAGCACCTTGTAATCCGTTCCCCCACCCGTTGTGTTGAGGGCGATAAGACCGCCAATAACCACTACAAAAACCACAATGCCTATAATGCGTTGTGAAACGGAAAGCCCTCCGAGGATGGAGGCGATCTGTTCAAAAATTTCTTTCGGGGGTGCCATGTGTCTTATCCTTTCTCCGTATACGTTTTATAACTAAAGGGCCAAGCCGAAACAGCTTAAATCTGCATCCTCATTACTTCCCGATAGGCATCGATAACCTTTTGCGACACCTTGGTCATAAGCCGAAACGAGATCCCAGCCTTTTCCACGGCGATCATGGTCTCGTGAATATTGGCATGCTCTCCGCTTGCCAGACCTTCCACCAACTTGTTCGCCTCATTGCCCTGGGCACTGACACCGTCCACTGCCTTTTTGATCACACTGGCAAAATCCGTTCCCTCTGCCTTTGCCGCTGCCATGGGCTGCTTTGTCCCTTGGGGGGTGACTATGTTCAGCGGCTGCATGCCTACTTTGTTAACCATTTTCGTTTCCTTGTAATCACGTACTTGATAAAAATATAATCAGTGGTGTGAAGGTGGCAAGTAACGGGGTAAAGGATGCGGGGTTTCCCACCCGGCTACTCACCACCTCGCACAACTACCTGCCGATATCCAACGCCTTGAGCGCCATATTTTTGACAGCATCAAGGGCGGTAACGTTTGCTTCGTATGCCCGGCGGGCCTCCATCATATCCACCATCTGCTCAACCACGTTCACATTGGGGTACTTGACGATTCCGTTTGCATCGGCATCCGGGTGGGACGGATCATAAACCTCCTTGAACGGGGCCTTATCCTCGACCACCTTAGCCACCTCAACCGTGCGCATCCGCTCGGCCGTTGAATTCAGAGTTTCCTGAAAATTGGCACCCTCAAGGGGCTTGGCCTGAAAGACCACGGATTTTGCCTTATAGGGGCCGCCCTCAATGGTCCGAGTGGTATTGGCGTTGGCCAGGTTCATGGTGGTGATGTTCAGCCTGGTACGCTCAGCCTTCAGGGCAGAGCCGCTAATTTTCATTGCCGTTAAAACGTCCATGATTATTTGCCTCCTTCATCTATCGCATACTTCAGGCCTTCAAGCTTTTTGGCCATGAGCCGCGTAGCAACCTGGTACATGAGTTGGTTTTCTGACAGTTTGACCATCTCTTCATCCATATCCACCGGCCGTTCCTCTTCACGAAAGGCGCGGGTTTTACTGACCTCGACCGCATCGAGCTTGATGTGTTTACTGTTGGTGCGGGAAAGCTCACCCTGGCCGGTCATCACACCCTCCATAACCTTGGCAAAATCGAACTCCTGCACCTTATAGCCGGGGGTTTCCATATTGGCGATATTGGACTGGATCAGCCCCTGACGCTCTGAACGCAGGTTCAAGGCCTGTCGCATCAGCTCAATATTTCCGCCAAACATTTTATTGATGGGCATGGTTTCCTCCATTGCCAAAAAAGTGGTCTTGACCATTTTTTAAAGCAATATCTGTGCCGAAACTTTTCATGCAGGGAGTTTTTAGCTATAAATAAAAAAAGTGAGGGATGAAAAGGCAGCAGGAAGCCTCCAGGAAATAGGGCGCAGGTGGTGTAGATTCGCGCAAGCAAATTTGCCCGTTATAGCCTGCTATACGGGCAAATTTGATCGTGCGAAGATGCGCCGCATGCGCCCTATTTCCTATTCGACAAGGCCTTGGGAGCGGTATTCATGAAGTTTGTTGCGAAGGGTACGAACACTGATGCCGAGAATCTTGGCCGCATGTGTCCGATTATTGTCGGTCTGGGTCAGGGCCTGTAAGATCATTTGACGCTCAACATCCTTGAGCGGCTGCAGGCCGATATCAACGGCAGCGGAAGTATTTGCCGCCTGGACCTCACCAGCCTCGGCTGCGCTGGATGAAGCGACATGCTGCACCTCTGTCTGGGCCGGGCGCTCAACATCATCCCAAAAATCCCAGGGCTCAAGGGCCGCGCCATTACTGAG
Organism: uncultured Desulfobulbia bacterium; assembly: GCA_964385695.1. GTDB lineage: Bacteria > Desulfobacterota > Desulfobulbia > Desulfobulbales > Desulfurivibrionaceae > CAYLQA01. Next base: position 50,392 of record CAYLQA010000022.1, read on the forward strand.
CAACACGGCGCGCTCGATGAGATTCTCCATCTCACGCACGTTTCCTGGCCACTCATATTCCTGAAACCGGCTCATGGTGGCAGGGGAAAGTTCTTTTAACTCTTTGCTATACTGGCTGGTGTATTTTTTGATAAAAAACTCGGCCAGCAACGGAATATCGCCCCGACGGTCCTTCAGTGACGGAAGATTCAAGGGAATTACATTGAGACGATAATAGAGATCCTGGCGAAAGGTGCCCTCTTGGACCGCCTCTTCCAACACTCGGTTGGTGGTAGCAACCACATGAACGTCGACATGAACCGGAGCACTGCCTCCCAGGCGATCTACTTCTTCCTCTTGGAGCACGCGAAGAAGTTTTGCTTGCAGGTGCAGGGGAATCTCACCGATTTCATCAAGCAAGAGGGTGCCGCCATCGGCCAGCTCAAACTTGCCCTTTTTAGTCACTATAGCACCGGTAAAAGCACCCTTTTCATGACCGAAAAGCTCACTTTCCAAAAGCCCCTCGGGCAAGGCCGCGCAGTTTAAGGCAACAAAGGGGCCATTTACCCTATCGCTTTCCTGGTGAATGTAGCGGGCAAAAACCTCCTTACCGGTACCGGACTCGCCAAGGATCAAAACAGTGGCCTTACTGGAGGCAACGCTTTTCGCCCGCTCCATGATCTGCAGCAATTTAGTATCCTGGCCGACGATGGCCTTTTCAGCAAAGGTAGTTTTACTGCGTACGGGCTGGGCAGCCCGAACCTGGACTTGTGCCTGTGAATTAAAAACGCGAAGGACCGTCTCTTCGATGACCTCAACCGGAAAGGGCTTGAGGATGTAATCAAAGGCGCCCTGCTTCATGGCCTCCACCGCGGTGTCCACCGTGGCATAGCCGGTAATAATCACCACGGGCAGCTGCGGCTCAAGTGTTTTCACCTGCCTGAGCAGTTCAATACCATCCATCTCCGGCATCTTGATGTCGGCGATGAGCAATTCCGGACAACCCTTTTTGATCATGTCCAGGGCCATACGGCCGTTCTCGGCCACCGCGACCTCATGGCCGCTCCGGCTTAAGGCCTCAAACAGAGCGATGCGCATATTCTGCTCATCGTCTACCACCAATATTTTTCGCGCCTTGTTCGACATCAAACCTTCTATCATTTTGGGTAGACAGCTTTAACTGGACTTCACCACGGGCAGAAAAACTTTTATGATCGAGCCCTTGCCAATCTCACTCTCCACCTCAATAAATCCGTTGTGTACATCAACTATATGATGACAGACCGCTAAGCCCAAACCTTTTTTATGATCCCGGGTAGAAAAGAAGGGATCAAATATTTTCGTAAAGTTTTCAGGCTGGATACCGTCACCCTGATCCGACACCGTCAGCTGCAGAAAATCACCCTGCCGCCCGCCTGGGGAGACAAAGCCACCGGAGAGAATCACCTCGCCACCCGATGCCATACTTTCCATACCATTAACGCCAAGGTTAACGAGCAGTTGCTTCAACAGGGCCGGATCTGCAAAAAACTCAGTTTCCTTGCAACCATTCTTAATGGTCAGCTTCATGCCGCTTGTCTTTTGCGCAAGATCATTCAGCACAGTGGCAGCATCATTAAACAACTCGGAGATAGTAAAAAATGTTTTTTGCGGTTGCGGCAAGCGGCTCATGGCCACGAAATTATCAATAAGACAATCCATGGTTCGCACCGCACCCAGCATCTGGTTGGCTACCCGCTCGTTGTCCGGATCCCCGGCCAGCTCCCGTTTCAGAATAGAGGCGTAGAGTTCAAGGCTGCCTAAAGGATTTTTTAATTCCTGGCTCATGGCCGCAGCCATCTCCTGCATGCCGCCAAATCGTTTCTGACGGTCCAGGTGCGACTCAACAACAGCCGGAAAGGTCATATCTTCAATGGAGAGAAAAAAACCGGAAACATGCAAGAATGGGCTTTGCAGCTCGTTGCGGCTGATCAGCAAGAACTGCTTCTCCTGGTCGCTCTCATTTGCCTGGACCTCAACGAGCAAACGGCTTTCCGGCGAATGCAACCGGGCGCATTCATCCAGACTTACCCTCAGGCCGGAAGATAAAACCTCCCAACAGGTTTTGTTCTGAATGGCACTTCCCTTGAGGCCCAAAAGACGTGCAGCCTTACGGTTGACAGCCAATAGATTGCCCTCAGCGTCGGCAAAGACAATGCCGCCGGGCAGGCTTTCGATAATGGTAAAGAGAAATTCCCGTATATTTTCCGGGGTATCAAAAGAGACTTGGGTCATGCTGCTTTATGAACCATCCTCGATGTTTAAGATGGTCAGATTATCCTCGATATCTACCTGGTTGAGCCGCTCACGTGCCCTTTTGGTCAAAAGCTCATTGGGTCCGTCTTTGGCCTTCCATAAATGCGAGCGGCTTTTTTCCGTATCACCAAGCTTATTGTAGAGGGCACCGAGTTGCAAATGGATATGCTGGACCGCCTCGCCCTCTTGCGGCATCTTCTCACTGACGGCAGCAAGATACGCCTCAACGGTCGTTCTTGTTGCCTCCTGGCGGCGCAACACATCGCCAACTCTCATGTACCAGGCCTGCAAATCCTCAGGGCTCAACCATTCCTCATCACGGTAAATCGAAAGAGCCGCCAAAACATCATCATATCGCTTGAGGCTAAAAAGGGTCCTCAGCCTCCCCTGCCCATAATCGGACCTTCTCTCGGGGATGGGCATAAGTTTTATAGCCTTATCATAGTACCCCATGGCCTCCTGGGGTTTGCCCTGCTCTTCACTGAGCCTGCCGCTTAAATACAGGGCCTCCGCCGCCCTGGCAGAACCTTTATAAATCTTGCGCATGTACCTTAAAAGCCGCCCTGCGGCTACAAGATCGTTCTTGAGCAAGTATACCTCTGCCCGACGGTAGTAAAGATCCACCTTATCTTCTTCGGAGAGGGGCAACGCCAGGGCACGGTAATAAACCACTGCGGCCTGATCGAACAGGCTGAGGGCCTCAAGGGCCTGGCCGACCAGATACAAAAAACGCCCGCCTTCCAACGGCTTTACATGGCGATGTTCCGCCTTATAGATCTGATACAGTTTCTCATACTCTTCCTGGGCTAAAAGACCCTCGGCAATATAGATAAGAACCTTTTCGGTAAAACCGGGCTTTTCATACTTTTGCAGCCCGGGCGCATCGTAGCGCAGGTAACTTTTCCCGGTCTCATAGGCGTACTCAAACTTCTCCCGAGCCTTATAACGCAAAAAAAGACCCCGCCGGGCATCCTGGGCAATGAATTCTTTATAATACTTGTCCAACACATCCAGGTAGGGGCGATCTCCGGCGGGCTTTGTCAAATCGCCACGTTTTTGCCATTTGGGCAGTATACGCTCCGGATCATCCAGGTATTCGGCCAGACGAAACTTGGATAAAACAACGGCGCGCTCTTTTGGCCGACCCGCATCAATAATCTTTTCATACAGCTTCAGGGCAGTCTTTTCCGCATCTTGCCGGAAATAACTTTCCGCCACCTCAAAGAGTACCTCATTTTGATAGCGGGAATTCTCGGCCAGGTTGAGGTAATGATAGAGATACTTGCGCCCCTTTTTAAAATTACCCATTTTCATATAGGCCGCACCGAGCTTACGATAGAGTTCGGGATCGCCAAGATAGTAATTGGGAAATTTGCGGGTAAGGGTGGCAAAGGTGGCAAGGGCTGCGGCGTATTTTTTATTGGCGGTCTGGGTGTCACCCAGCCCCATCATGGCCTTGACCATAAGATCCTGGTCTGCAACCTCGGCAACAGCCCGAAAGACTTTGGCGGCCTCATCAAGGCGCCCGACAACAAAAAGGGTTGTCCCCTGCCAGAACTTGGCGTTGTTCACCAATGGGGAATCCGGGTAGCGCTGGGCAAAAAGCTTAAAATAGATCAGGGCCTCACGGAAAAACCGCATGTGGTAATGGGCCTTGCCCACTTCAAAATAGGCCTCCGGCGCCCGATCGGCCTCAGGAAAATCCGTGGTAAACATCCTGAAGAGGTTGCGCACCTCTTCCCATCTGGGATCTTCCTCAGTCTCAGCCAGGGCCTTGGCGGCTTGGGCGGCCTGCCACAGGGCCTCCTGCCCCTTCTCATCATCACGAAAGGTGTCGTAAAACTTTTTAAATTTTCTTTTCGCCTTGGCAAGCTTCCCCTCCTTCTGAAGGTCAAGGGCATCCTGCCACAGCTTTTCCGGATCAATCTTAGGCGCAGCCAGTTCAGCAGCTTTTACTTCTTCGGCCTGGACGGGAGAAGAGAGATACATCGGGGAAAGGGCCAGCAGGCAGAGGCAGACAAAACAGCGGAATACAACGCTGCCATGTTTCTCCTTTTTCTGCTGTGTCTTCATTTTGCTTGGCCCCTGACAGGGTTGATATTGGGTTCCCATTTGGGAAACAGACTTTCCCTTATGAGTTACCCCTCGGCTTAAGGCTTGTTCAACTTGAACCGTTTCATCTTTTCTATCAAGGTTGTTCGGTTCACATTAAGCAGTTTGGCAGCACGATTTTTCACCCAATTCGTCTGGCCGAGCGCCTGGATGATCAGTTGTTTTTCAAAATCCGCCACGGTCCGGTTGAGGAAAAAGCCTTCTGCCGGAATCTCATCAAACTGTTGCCCGTTGCTTGTGCTGGGAGCACGTTGAGCACCTGTGGCTGCGAGAATGCGCTCCGGCAGGTCCTCCATGGTAATCTTGTCTCCCATTGCCAGAATAACCATGCGCTCAACCATATTCTCAAGTTCCCGCACATTACCAGGCCAAGGGTAACGCAGCAGTTGCGCCATGGCATCGTCAGAGACTTTTTTGATTCCCTTTTTCTTGCTGCGGTTAAACTTTTTCACAAAATGTTCTACCAACAGCGGCACATCTTGGCCCCTCTCCCTTAAGGGCGGGGCGTCGAGGGGAATAACATTGAGGCGATAGTAGAGATCCTCCCGGAAACGACCCTCCTTGACCTCTTCTTCAAGATCGCGGTTGGTGGCTGCCACCACCCTGAAATCCGAAGTGATGGTCTTGGTCCCACCGATACGCTCAAACTGTTTTTCCTGTAACACGCGGAGCAGTTTGACCTGGAGCATGGGGCTCATCTCTGAAATCTCATCGAGAAATACCGTGCCGCCGTGGGCCATTTCAAAACGGCCGACCCTGGTTCGGATGGCGTGGGTAAAGGCCCCCTTTTCATGGCCGAAAAGCTCACTCTCAAGAAGCTCGGCCGGAATCGCACCGCAGTTTACCGGCACAAAAGGACTCTGCTTTCTTGATCCTTCAAAATGCAGGGCTTGGGCAATAAGCTCCTTGCCGGTTCCGGATTCACCACGAATAAGTACTGTGGTGTCGGTATCGCACACCTTTTTTATGAGGGTGAACACCCTCTCAATTTGCTTACTTTTGCCAACTATACAAGAGCAGCCCCTTTGTACGCCTTGCCCTTGCGGCTTGGCTTCCTGTTCATCATCGTAAAGCCCGATTCTGGCAAGGGCTTCTTCCAGCATCTTGCCGGTAAGAGGAGGCTCAAGGTAATCGCTGGCCCCGTAGCGCATGGCAACGACAGCATCGTTGACCGAGGGCTCCCTGGTGGCAACAATAAAAGCAACCTCCTGCTCATGCAGTTCCTTCAGCAAGGGGGCATACTCCTCACAGGAGTCAACATGGAGCAAGACGGCCTGGCATTGGTTGCTTTGAAACCAATCAACGGCCTCATCAAGGGATGAGGTACGGCTCGGCTTTATGCCTTTTTTCTTAAAAACAGCAGTAATTTCAGGGGACTTACTGGACGAATCATC
>CAYLQA010000023.1:0-56030 GCA_964385695.1 uncultured Desulfobulbia bacterium
TCGTTACTCGTTACTCGTTACTCGTTACTCGTTACTCGTTACTCGTTACTCGTTATTACCTCGTAATAACGTCCTCGGGCACAGGGCTTACAAAGGATCTTGCCGTCTTTCTCCACATCTCGGCAATCCTGAACCCAATCACCGCATGACTCACATTGTACGCGCCGTTTCGGTCGCCCCGGCATATCCTCATCCGGGACCTTGATCTTCACCTGTTGGATGAGAAAGAGTTCTTCCTCAGGCATAACCCGGTAAGCCTCAAGTTGTTGCTTGTATTTATCTGTGATTTCCGGGCAGTATTTTTTTGATGCCTCTCGTGCCTCTTCCAGGGCAGTAATGCGCACAGCCTTGTCTGTGTTGAGGTTAACAAAGGTGGCTGCCATGATGCCGTAATCGAGCCATTTGAGAGAGCGTTTGCCCAAGGTTGCCCCTGTGACAGACTGAATTGCGTCGGTAGCGCAGCGATCGATTTCGACCAAGACATAAAACTCTTTGCGCTGGGCCTTTGGGTCGTTAATGCCGATTTCCCGTAAACCGATCATGCTCATCCGCACGCCGATAACCTGGCCGGCACAGATGTGGCCATGAATTTTAGTCGAACGCTCCAGCAGTACTTCGAAACTTTCCATAAGAACTCCAATACCTCTCAGGGAGGAAATAATTAGCATCAAAGATCTATCTTTAACCTGATTACAATCAATCTTCAGCCATTTTTTTTGCTCTGGTTTTTTGTAGGAGCCCCTTCATGGGCGATTTGTCCGGCCTTACATATCGCCCCTAAAGGGGCTCCTACAGTGGCAAGATTACAGAACAGGAAAGGCATCTTTGGAAGAGTCAAATATTCAGGCAGGGGAGGGCTGGTAAAAAAAAAGGAGAAAGACCGGTTTGGCCTTTCTCCCTTAATAGGTAAACAAAAAAAGATAATTACTCTTCCTTGATAGCCAGCAAGGGCTCCATCTTGGCAAGGCGTATGACCGGCATGGCTGCACCGATGAGGCAGACCAGAACACCTGCACCCATGGCAATCCCGCTGATAATAATGTTGCTGCTGGTGGTTGCGGCCACCGCACCGAGCTTGGTCAGCAGATTGAAGTCTCCTGCCAGGTAATGAATAAGGTAATGTCCTAAGCCGATGCCGATAATGCCGCCAAGAACACTGATGATCATGGCCTCGGTCAGGAAGATCTTCATAATGTGTGAGCGGTGTGCGCCAATGGCCCGCAGGATTCCAACCTCACGCTTTCTTTCATTAGCCAGGGCAGTAAAGGTAGACCAGGCAAGAAGCACGGAAAGAATAGAAGAGATAAGGATGGTAATGGAAAATACCTTAATAATGTCTCGTAAAGTGGAGCGTACATCGCTACCGATATCACCACGGGTCATGATTCCGACCCTGGGATTGATATTGCGGATTTTGGCAACCACTTCCTCGATATTAAGGCCAGGTTGAACCTTTAAAAAGATGATGGAAATCTGGCCGGGTTTATAGCCACCTCGGGCGTCTTCAGATACCTTGGCAAGATCATCCAGGCGCATGAAAATACCATGGTCCAGGCCGGTTCCGGTCTGCTGCAGGTTGCCGACGACCTTTACGCCTTGGCCAAAAAGGGTGGCCGTATCAATCAGCCCTAAAAATTCATAGACATAGCTGCCGACATAAACCTCGCCATTGGCAAGTTTTTCCGGTCCTTCTGCGATCCAGGGCTTGATGACAAAATCCGAGTCCGCATCAAAGGCAATGACCTGTCCTTCGTCGATACTGCAGCAACCAGAGTCCAAGGTATTCAGATACACATGATATGTAGCGTTCTTTATCTCCGGCATGTCTGCAACCGCCTCATAAAGAAATTCATCCATGTAAAATGTTTTGATGCTGCTCTCAAGGATAAACTCTTCGGCAATTCCCTTGGCCTCGGAGGGAACCAGGACAATGTCCGCCCCAAGTCTTTTGGTAGCCAGTTCAATATCTTCTTTTACGGCTTTGTCAAAAAGAAGGGCGAAAACCAAGAGGGCAACCAGCATGGAAACCGCTAAGACCAGGACAACGTTACGAAAGATCTTACGGATCACGGTTTTCCAGGCAATGGAACTTATGGAGTATGAATTAGATGCGCTCATAACTACTATTTAAAAATGTTTGTTGTGCAAAAAAGAAAACCGGAGGGCTTATGCCCTCCGGTTTTCATGATAACAATAAGTACTACGCTGGTCGAAAAAATAATTACTTAGACCAGTTTACATCCAGTCCGCAAAGTACGGCATGTACTGCATCTTCGCCAGTACCAAGTTCTTGGTCATGGCAGTCAAGACAAACAGAAGCGGTCTTGCCGATGAACTCACCATCTTCCATGCTGTAAAGCTTGAAGTGACCGTCCATCAGGTACTCGTCCGGCTTGGGCTTCACAGGATCGGCACAGTCAGGAAAAATGCTCTTGGAGCGAGAGGTGGTAACAATGAACTTACCATCCGGGGTGAAGATAGCATCATGCAGCTGCTCCAGGGGACCGACGGTCTCAGCATCGATAACCTTGAGGGTCTTGGCGTCGACGATGAAGAGGATGTCGCCGGTTGCGTTGGCAATGTATTTACCATCCGGAGAGTAGTACTGACGGAAGCTGATGGTCTTCTTGAAGTTACCGTCCGCAACACCTTTGCGCAGAAGCTTCACTTTACCCTGCTCAAGTGCTTTGGCATCGAGAACCAGCATGTGCATCTTGCCGATGGTGTTTCCGTAAGCCTTGTTGTTTACCGGAGAGTCAGACTCGTTCAGGGTAACAAAGTACTCGGTCATGTCCGGAGAGGTGATACCGTGCATGTACTTGTAAGGCTTCTTGATGTCAGCCTCGGTGCCCTCAAGGAATACCTGGTGCATCAGTTTCATGTCGCTTTTGCGAATGACAGAGATGTAACCGGGCTTGGTCATGGTGATGGGCATGTAGTAGTCAGAGGTCTGACCGGAAGCACAGTAGTTTTTCGCGGTGTTGATAACCGGAGCAGGTACATCCAGCATTACGTCCTGAATGATATCGCCGGTGGAAAGATCGGTTTTTCCAACATGGGTGCGCTTCTTGGGATCTTCTTTGTCAAGCTTGTAGGTAGACCAGTACATGATGTTACGGTCTTTATCATCGATACGTGCATCATGGGTCGGGTGGGTGGTACCGGTACCGATATCCAACTTCTCCAGACTGTCGATAACAAAGGGGCGAGTCTCGTCAGGGTCAACGGTAAACTCGGCAACGGCAAAGTGACCGCCCATACCAGCTACATAGGCAGTGCCTTTGTATTCCTCAGCCTGGGTGGTGGCGGTGGCGCCAAGCAGACCGAGCGCAACAGCACCGGTGATGATGGCTTTTTTTGAAATCTGCATTCTCTTCTCCTCCTTAATAACGCTTTCAGGCCGGTGGCAGGCCTATAAATGTTTTGGCAGTGGCTCTACCAAATCCATAATTATCCCTGCACATGAAATCAGGTGGCTCCTTGATCTCTACAGGTGAGTTAACGCGCTGCGACAATTTGCCGCATTAAGCAATTGCGATATTACCATGTGGTGGTATATTAGCAAGCTCATTTTTGCAAAAAAATATAAACAATCTCTCCTGTTAGATGTCTATTAAGTAAGAGTAAATTCTCTTACAATTCAAAGAAAATATGTTAATGGCGTTTGGCAGTTTTTTAATAAGGAGTGCTCTACAAGATGGTTGAGAAAAAAGAATTGATTATTGCATGTGAAAAGCTGAACAAATCGTACATCTCAGACGGGCAGAAGGTTGCTGCTGTTACCAATGTGAATTTAGAGATCAAAAAAGGCGATTTCCTTGTGATCCTGGGTCATTCCGGTTCCGGCAAAACAACCCTTTTGAGCCTTGTCGGTGGTCTGACAACTCCTGATTCAGGTCAGGTGTATGTTGATGGAGTGGAGAATTGGCAACAGTCTGATAAGGCACTTTCTACCATGCGTAACTCAAAAATCGGCTTTATCTTTCAGTTTGCCAGCCTGATCCCCTCCCTGACCGTGCTTGAGAACATTCTTTTGCCCCTTAGTTTTGGAGCCAGCCCGGCAGGGGATCGTGATTTTGCCCTTTCCATTCTTGACAAGGTCGGCCTAGCAGACAAGGCAAACTCTTTTCCGGGGCAGCTTTCCGGTGGGCAACAGCGCCGTATTGCAATTGCCCGGGCCTTTATTAATAAACCTGATATTGTTTTGGCAGATGAACCGACCGGCGACTTGGATGAAGAGACAGAACGCGATATACTGAATTTGTTTAAAGATTTTAATGAAAAGGGAACAACCTTTGTTGTTGTTACCCACAATAGTGATCTGGCCAAGTCGCAAAATAATCCCCGCGTTTTGACAATGCGCCAGGCCATATTAAATGAAGATAACGGTCAATAAGTCTTGCTGAAACAGTTTATGATTAAAAAAATAGCCTCTTTTCTCTGTCTTTCCGCGATTTTTTTCTTTGCCGGTTGTTCCAGTGAGCCTGCCAAAAAAGCATCTTCGTTAAAAATAGGCGACTCCGCTCCCACGTTCGGCACCAAAGACCTGAAAGGGGCTCCGGTTTCCATGGACCTTTATGCCGGCAATCCGGTGGTCTTACGTTTTTGGTCAACTGACTGCAAGTATTGTCGGGCCGATACACCTATCTTTAATCGTTATTTTGATAAGTATAAGGACAAGGGATTGAAGGTTGTTTATATCAACCGTAATTCCGAAGAACAAACCGTACATGATTTTGTTGCAGATCTTGATATAGTCTTTCCTGTGGTAATAGATCATGACGGATCAATTTCCAAAAGTTACAATATTCGTTTAGAGCCGCAGACCATTGTCATAAGCCCGGATCATAAAATACTGGCTGCAATACTTGGCGGTGTCAGTGAGACAGAGCTTGAGAGTTTGATAGGCAAATATCTAACTGATTAGAGGGAGACTTTTATGAACATGCAAAGCGAAATGAGTTCCCCGCTGCCTGTCGCGGGAAATTTCAAATGTTTAGTCGTTGCCGCCTTTATTGCTGTGTTTCTCTTTGTCACACCTTTAAATTCTTTGGCCGAGCCTGTTGCCGAGCCTTCTGCCAAAGAGCGTTGTCCTGTCTGCGGAATGTTTGTTGCTAAATATGAGGATTGGCTGAGTCAGGTACGTCTGGCAGATAACTCTGTGCGTTTTTTTGACGGAGTTAAGGATATGCTGGTCTATTACCACAACTCACAATATTACAAGACCCAGGCTTCTGAAATTGTTGAAGTCTGGATAAAAGACTATTACACGCTGGATTGGTTTGATGCCAAAGAGGCGTGGTACGTCACCGGCAGTGACGTATACGGGCCAATGGGCCATGAATTTATTCCTTTTACCAAGGAAAAAGCGGCACGTAACTTTTTGAAAGACCACAAGGGTAAGCAGATCTTGCGATTTAACGATATAACCGACGCCTTGGTGCAATCCATGCGGGTCGGGCAAAAGATGACAAACTGATAATGCGACCCTCCACTCGATTCTTCCTGTTCTGCCTTGTTTTGATCATGGTGGATCTGTCTCTCTACCTTCACGGAGTTTCCCAGATAGAAAGAGAGGAGCGTGTTCTCTCCAAAGGGGCTATTGTGACCAGTGCCTTGGGATTGACTGATCTTGCTGTTTCCACAGAGGCCCGTTATACAAGGCATCCGGCAGTGAGTGATCCCATGGCCCCTTTTATGGACCACCCCGGTGCCATTGAACATTTTCCGTCTGGAACCTTTTGGGCGGTTCCGCCAGGACTATAAATGAGTTACATGTCAGGTCTTGAAAAACAACTGAACCTTTTGGATTACGCCCTTTCATCGCTGTGGCGACGCAGGTTGAAGAGCGGGGCGATCCTGTTCGTTTTTGCCGCGGTAATCTTTTTGCTTGGTTCATTCCAGATGGTTACCCAGGCCCTGACCGATCATGGACGGGATCTTCTTGCCCAGTCTCCGGACATTACCCTTCAGAAGATGACAGCAGGGCGCCAAGAGTCGATTCCCCTTGCGTACAGAAATAAGCTGGATGATATATTCGGTATCCGCCGTGTCGTGCCCCGGATCTGGGGATATTACTTTGATGAAGTACAGGAAGCAAACTACACGGTTATGGGCCTTGATGTAAAACGCATGCCCAAGGCCTCTCGTCTGGGGCTGGCCCTGGAAAGCGGCACCCTGCCTGGCAAGTCAGACCGTAATGGTGTGGTGGTTGGCTCATCGGTGCGCGATATTCTGAACCTTGCCGAGCGCCCGGTTTTTTCTTTCTTTCGCCCGGATCTTACCCTGAAGCCCCTTAAGATGACCGGGGTCTTTTCTGCGGAAACCGACATCCTGACCCATGATCTTGTTCTTATGAGCCTTGATGGAGCCAGGGATCTTTTTCACCTGCCAGCCGATAGTGTGACAGACCTTGCCCTTTATGTGGCCAATAAAAACGAGATCGATACCATTGCCAAAAGGGTCTCCGAGATGTTGCCCGACACCCGGGTCGTGACCCGAACCCAGGTGCAGAAGACATACCAGGTTGTTTTTGGCTGGCGTAGCGGTTTTGCCTCCATCTGTTTGCTCACGGCCCTGGCTGCCTTTGTAATCCTTGCCTGGGACAAAGCTTCCGGCCTTTCCCCCGAAGAGAAAAAAGAGATCGGTATCCTCAAAATTTTGGGTTGGGAAACCACCGACGTACTCACGGTGCGTTTCTGGGAATCACTTATCATATCCGGTCTTGCCTTTGTTATCGGCTGTACCTTGGCCTATATCCATGTTGTCTTTTTCGATGCCTCCATATTTCGGCCGGTGCTCATGGGCTGGTCTGTGATCTATCCCAACCTGAGACTTATTCCTGATCTTGCTGTTGGGGATATACTTTTGATATTCGCCTTTTCCGTGCTTCCTTATCTTGCTGCAACCGTTATTCCGGCCTGGCGCAGTGCCAGCGTGCCTGCAGATTCGGTATTGGGTGGTTAATGATGCTGATAGAACTTGATAAGGTGAGCAAAATATACAATCAGGGCAGGGCCAATGAGGTCCAGGCCGTGAACGACGTGAGCCTGACCATTGAGCCACGATCCATGGTCTGCCTTCAAGGTCCGAGTGGTTCCGGCAAGAGTACGTTGCTCTCCATTATCGGCTGTATTTTTCCGCCAACCAGTGGCAAGGCGGCCATTGCCGGGAAACAGTTGGCCCGGTTGCCGGATCGATTCCTTACGCTTCACAGAAGAGAGTCCATCGGCTTTATCTTTCAAAAGTTCAATGTTCTGCCTGAGCTTTCCGTGCTTGATAATGTCATGTTGCCGCTTTTGCCTTTGGGGGTTGGGCCGGCAGATCGGAAAAAACAGGCCCAGGAACTGCTTGAACGCTTTGGTATCTCTCACCGGGAGCATTTTCCGGCAGGGCAGATTTCAGGAGGAGAGTTGCAACGAGTCGCCATTGCCAGGGCTCTGATAAACGATCCACCCATAATTTTGGCTGATGAGCCCACAGCCCATTTGGATACCAAGCTCAGCCTTTTGTTCATGCAGTTCATGGCTGATCTAAAAGATAGCGGCAAGACCATAGTCATCACCTCCCATGACCCTTTAGTCGCGGAACACGAGGCAGTGGACCACCTTATTCACATCAAAGACGGCCAGGTCCATGTTCCTTAACATCTGGAGCCTTGCCCTGACCCTTTGCAGCGTCGTGGTTTTGTTTTTGCTGCTTATCGCTGGTCGAACTGCTGTGCGGGTTTTGCGCTTTTGGGATCCTGCAAGCGATAGCAACCGCCAGATCAGCCTTGAAAGTGAGATCTGGCTCTCTTCAACTTTAGTTGCCTATGCCCTGGCTTTCCAGATCTTAACCCTGATCCTTTTTGTCATTGCCGCAGACCAGTTCTCCGGAGCCATTGTCGGAGCCATGTGTGCAACCGGCTCACTTTTGGCCAATGACTATGGCGTCCCGGCCCTGGTTATCAAACTTGTCGGTGTGTTTCTGTATGGTGGCTGGATTCTGCTGCATCAATTAGATATTCGTTCCGAACAATATCCCTTGGTCCGCAGGAAGTATGTTTATCTGCTTATCCTTTTTCCCGTACTTATTGCCGACATCGTTCTGCAAAGCATGTATATCGGCCTCTTGAAGCCGGACATTATCACCTCATGCTGCGCTGTGGTTTTTAGTGGCAGTGCAGGAGGGGGAACCAATCTCTTGGCAGCCATTCCCTTGTCGGTTTTATTCCCAAGTTTTTATGGTACTGCGGTTGGTTTATTGCTCCTGGGGCTGTATCTGTGCAGAAAGTGGCACAGTGTCCTCGGTTTCCTATATAGTGGCGCCTGGCTCTGGTTTTTTCTTGTTTCGCTGGCAATGCTTGTAACGGTGGTATCTTCTTATATCTATGCCATGCCATACCACAAATGCCCTTTTTGCATCTTAAAACCGGAGTACCATTACATTGGTTTTATCCTCTACGGCACTTTGATTCCTGCTGCCTTTTTTGGGATGAGCGTCGGAGTAGTCGAGATGGTAAGAAATGCTGCCGGTTTAGGCCAGGTGGTGCGCCGCTATCAAAAGGGTGCTGTGACTGCCTCCCTTGTTTTGCTCGTGGTATTTACTATGCTCTCCTCATACCACTACCTCATTTACCGTATTGCAGGCGGTGAATCATGATTTTACTTCAGGAAATAATTGAGAAATAAGGGACTCAGGCAGAAGAGGATCTTCCTCTGAATCCCTGATTGAAAATACGTTTAGTGCTTACTCGGCCGGATTATCATCCGAGGATGAATCTGCCACTTCTCTTGCCTTTTTCATGGCCTGAATATAGACCTCACACTCCTCACAGTGCTCAAGTTCTTTGGAGCAGGCTGTGCTGGCTCGTTGCCAGCAGGGGATGGTGCGATCAATAAAGGCTGAGCAGCTTTCCCGTTTTTCTTCCGGGCATTTGGTTATCTCCCAGCACGGTGTAAGATCGAGCAGCATCTTGATGCCGGGGATACTGATACCCTTTTCATGGATCAGGGCGCGCAGGCAGCGGATCCACTCGATGTCGTTATTGGAGTAGTAGCGTTTGTTGCCCTGTCGGGCAGGTTTAATCAGGCCTTCCTCTTCGTAAATGCGCAAGGTCCGAGGATGCACTGAGAGTAGCTTGGCTGCTACGCTGATCGGATAAATCGGTTCACTATTGTCAACACTCATGTATAGCTCCGTGGCAAAGTCTTAGTAAAAACAATGCGTTGGGGGGATTGGGGTGGATACCCTATAAACTAGGGTATCCACTATTACTATACTATAAAGTTTTTCAGTATTATATGCCACGTAAAGTATTAAGAATTTCCGGGGCTTCCTCATCTTCAGCCAGAATGATGTGACATGTCTCGCAGTCCATGGAGATTGTCTCACCAGCCTTTGTTTCGTGGGTGTCATCGTGGCAACGGAAGCAGCCGGACTCGTTGTTGTGGCCCAGGAAGCTCTCGTAAGTATTCCACTCAATTTTCATTTCCGGGAATACGTTTTCCACATAGGCGTTTTGGATACCGATTATGGCCTTTTCAAGAAGCGGCATATTGTCATTTACCAGCTCGGGGTAGTTTTGACGATACCAGGCGCGTAACTCGGTGGCGATGTTGTTTTTCGCCTCCTCGTGGGTTGGGTACTCCATGGTGATCAGCTCCATGGCTTGCCGTTTGATAAAGGGAAGCTCTCTGGGAATCTCGTCATGGAGAATCTTGTTGTCCAATGCCTCGTTGGGCCCAAGATAAACATGTGTCGGACGGTTATGGCAATCGATACAATCCATGACCCGCTGGCCGCCCTCATGGCCGTCTGATGCACCAACCTCGGCAGATTCCTCTTCGCTTTCACCTTTAAAAAGAACTTTGGTGCCGTTGGGTTTGGTAAGAGTGACTTCGGTAATATTCTCACGCCCCCTGTCGGTATGGGTGTAAGAGATCTGATTTTCCGGCGCCACATGCCAGTGAATGCCGTGCGCCTCAGAGCCGCGGTAGCCGCCGGAACCGATTTTCATCAGCAAAACGGTTTGAACGTGGGTGTTTTTCTCATCATCAAGGAACTTATCCTTAATATAGAGTTTCTCGCCGTGAAAGAGCTCCGGCCTGTGACATTGTTCACAGGTATCTCGGGCCGGGCGCAGGCCGTGTACCGGAGTTTCAATGGGAGTGCTATAGGTTTTCAGCGCAACGGCAGCCAACTGCCTTGCCCCGGATATTTTTGATTTTACAAACCACTGTGCACCCTCACCAATATGGCAATCAACGCAGCGTACCCTGGAGTGGGGTGAGTTTTGGTAGGCCACATACTCCGGCTCCATGACCGTGTGGCAGAACTGACCGCAAAACCCGACGGACTCAGTATAGTGGTAACCGGTGTATGAAATGAGAGCGATGACAAAAATATTAAGCACGGTTAATGCCGTGGCCAGAATGATCAGTTTTCTGACCTTTTTAAAGCGCTCTGGAGCGGTAAATTGATCCTTCAGGTAATCATAGGTGAAGATCCCGACGTCTTCTTTGCCCTTAAAAAAGAAAAGGCCCAGAAAAACAAGAACCAGGCCGGTAATAAAGAGAGGTCCTAAGACCATATAAATGATAAAGCCAAAGTATGGATTATGCACAACCCCCTGTAGATCTAGCACCGCAGAAACCAACAGTACCGGAAACGTTACCGTGGCTATAATGGCCCCGATTAAGGATACCTTACTTCTGGCAATCCCACTGACAAAGGCCTTCAAAATATCTGTGAATTTTACCACTCCTTCTCCCTCCATTTGTTATGTGTTTTAATGATCTATTTTGCTAATAATTGCTTCCTCCTTGGATATTAATAATACGGGTCTTTGCTAAAAAAATAAAGTAATTTTAATAACTTAAGGTGTAGTTTACGATGTTAGGATTAGGGGCGAAATTATCAATAGTATTTGCTGAATCTCAAACCTTAAGGCTAATTTTAAATCTAGAAATTCCATAAAACGTAAATTGCAGCGTTCATGGTGTGCAGTTTGGTTAGTGATGATCAGAAGAGGGAAGATGATTACAATGAGCGGCAGCAGGGCAGGTCATACACTCATGGGGAGCGCCCTCGCTTTCTTCTTCTTCAATCTCTTTTTTCTGAGAGCAGTCAAAGATGATATCCATCTCCTCACTGTCTAGAGTCTCGGTCTGTAAAAGGATCTCAGCCAGATGCCCAAGAAAGCTTTTATGCTGACTTAAAATGGTGTGTGCTTCAGAGTAACAATCCTCAACCATTTTACGTACAGCCATATCTATATGTCTGGCCGTGGTTTCGCTGTACATGGTCTGAGTGCCTTCTTCGCCTAAAAATCCTTCAGCCGCTTTAACGTAGGCTAATGGTCCGACAACATCATTCATGCCCCACTGGCACACCATCTTGGTGGCAATCTGGGTAGCCCGTAAGAGGTCGTCCTCTGCACCGGTGGTTTGTTGCTGCAGGCCAATTTCCTCAGCGGCACGTCCGCCCATCAGAATAGTAATCCTGTTTCTTAGGTACTCTTTTTTATAGGCATGGCGATCCGTAAGAGGTTGTTGCTGGGTGTGGCCCATAGCCCTTCCGCGAGGAATAATGGTGATTTTTTGGATGGGGTCGGCATCGGTGAGGAACTTGGCTACTATTGCATGGCCTGCTTCGTGATAGGCCATGGTTTTTCGGTCGTCTTTACTGATTACAAGACCTTTGCGCTCAACACCGATCAGGATACGATCCTTGGCCTCGTTAAAATCGGTTTCTTCAATGGATTCTTTATTTTCTCGGGCAGCAATAAGGGCAGCTTCATTCACAAGGTTAGCCAGTTCGGCTCCGGTAAAGCCCGGCGTGTTTCTGGCAATATCAGCCATGTCGACATTTTCGGAGATGGTGACTCCTTTTGTGTGTACCTCAAGGATTTTCAGGCGGCCTTTAACATCAGGGGCCAAAATGGTGATCTGTCTGTCAAAGCGGCCAGGTCGCCGCAAAGCAGGGTCAAGAATATCAGGGCGGTTGGTGGCTGCCAGCACAATAATTGTATCATCCCGGCCAAAACCATCCATCTCAACAAGCAGTGCATTCAGGGTCTGGCCGCGTTCATCCTGGCCGCCAACACCGCCGGCTGCGCTCCGGTGAGCACCGACCGCATCTATCTCATCGATAAAAACGATACAGGGGGTATGTTCTTTGGCCTCTTTAAAGAGGTCGCGTACCCTTGATGCGCCCACACCGACAAACATCTCGACAAAATCCGAACCGGAAAAACTGTAAAAGGGAACCTCTGCCTCACCGGCAATAGCCTTTGCAAGCATTGTTTTACCTGTACCTGGAGGCCCTTGAAGCAAAACACCTTTAGGGATGCTTGCTCCAAGTTTGCTGAATTTGCCAGGGTTTTTTAAGAAGTCGACAATCTCTCTGAGTTCGGCAATAGCCTCGGGTATACCGGCTACATCATCAAAACAGACCGGCCTGTTTTGGGCGTCAAAATGAATCACCTTGTTTTTAGCAAAATCAGATTCCGATTCTTCCTGCTTAGCGTGACCTCGTCGCATGGTCAAAAGC
Organism: uncultured Desulfobulbia bacterium; assembly: GCA_964385695.1. Taxonomy (GTDB): domain Bacteria; phylum Desulfobacterota; class Desulfobulbia; order Desulfobulbales; family Desulfurivibrionaceae; genus CAYLQA01. Next base: position 12,535 of record CAYLQA010000023.1, read on the forward strand.
CAGCCAATAAGTATGATGCTGATGGGCAGGGTGATGGTCAAAAGGTTCCACAGTGGAGAAGGGCGGTCATCTTCAGCAGTGATTGCAACATTTTTGGCATTTAACTTGGGCATGAGGATGCCGGGATCAGGAGAATAGGTGGCGTATTCGCGCCCATAAATATCATAAACCTTGAGTTGCCCGCCCTTTAAGTGGACCTCTTTGATTTCGTTATTTTCGAGATTTGTTAAAAACTCGTTATATTTTAAGGGGGGAAGTTTGTGCTCAAGGTTCCAAAAGAGAGCAACGCTGATGCCAATAAGGGTTGCTAAACCTAAAATAAAAACGCTGTAAATCACTCTGGCCATGGATTGCTCCGATTATTTATACTGCCAAAATTCCCAGTTTCGTGTCGGTCAAGGTTTCAATTAATTGTATTGTATGCATTATTTTGCTTCCAACCAAGCAATAAAAAAAGCCTGAGTCGTGACATATGCACGACTCAGGCTTTTGTGTAGGTGTGCCTTGGATTCTTATAGTCAGTCTACATCCCGCTCATTGCTGAGAGCCAGCCAACGACTAAATCCCCTAAGCCGCCACTGTGTATAAGCCCTCCCATAAGTGAAATGAATCCTCCGATTCCAATGAGTGCACCGGCCACAAAGAGTACCCCAAGGCCAGCCTTGGATACTTCCTGGTCAATATCGGACGATTGTTCGGGCCGATTGGATACACCCTTTATTTGTTTTTTTACCTTTGCCTTTGCGATGGCAATTGCGTGTTTCATAGCAAGCTATATACCTTTCATTAGATACCGGTGACTGCTGTGAACCATGCCTTAGCCATTGAAAGCGGTCCACCGCTTGCGATCATGCCACCAACAAAACAGGCCACTGCCCACAGTCCAATCACAGTGGAGGTTGCTCCCATCGTAGCAAGGGCACTTTGTGAAATTTGCGCCTCAGCATGGGCGATATCTGCTTGCTCTGTCCGCGTTCTGCTTTTAACCAATGTGTTGTTAGTCATGATCCGCCTCCCGATTTTGGGTTACTTCATAACGAGTCAGGGAACTCTCACCCGACTGCACCTCATACTTAAGAGTATAAGAAGACACCAAACGGAAGGCAAGTTAAAAATCTAGTAAAATCAGCTAGTTGTGTGTAAGTTTGCAATGTAAGGATCAGGCGGGGTGTTCGTTTGAAGGATATCGGTAGTAATCTTTTTAAGGTGAAGCTGACAGTGCTGGTTGGTAGGTCGATGCGGAAAGATCAGGCAGCCAGTGATGAAAACTGACTGCCTGATGAGGTGATTACGAGAGAATTACATCCTGTGTTTGCCCATGCCCATTTTGTTTTTCTTCATCATCATGAGGGGCTTGATGGTGGACTGCTCAATGGCATCGTAGGCAGCAATCGTGCCGCCATTAGCGGCCTGGAATTTTTTGGCGGCATCACTGGAAGAAAAGGGAATAAGCTCTTTACCCATAGGGCCCATGACCTTGCTGCCAATGACAAAGGTTGCTTCGGTGCCGTCAATCCAGTTCCCCGTATTAAAGTCCTTTACCAAAATAGCGGAAATATCCTTTGCCGTGTGCTGCTGGTCAAACTTCGCCATCATAAAAATAAAGCGAAACATGCATTTGCCACCGTCAAAGGCGGAGAAATTTCCGTCCTTAAACTGTATTTGGGTCTGCCATTTTGGGTAGCGAGCCGGAAACATGCCGCAAGTCTTGCAATGCATTGAGTCGGTAATTACCTGCGGAGCAATCGCTTCCGCACCGCTCTGCGAAATTGCAAAGGCTGGCTGGCCAATGGTAAAAGCGACCAGAAGTGCGAGAAGGCCTCCTATTTTGCTCAAATGTTTGTTCATCATTCTTCCCTCAATTATTTATTAGGTGGATACTTCTGTAATTTGCGTTGCAAGGTGCGTCGGTGGACGCCGAGTTTTTTTGCAGCCATGGAGATATTACCGCCACAGTCGGTCAACACCCGGTTGATGTGCTCCCATTCTGCCCGGGCCAGGGAGGGGGCGGCAAAGTTACCTTGGTCCACATCAATGTCCGTTGACGGATCTTTGGCAAAAGCGCCAAGAATGTCATCAACGTCAGCCGGCTTGGGCAGATAATAAAGAGCCCCGAGTTTCACCGCCTCTGTGGCTGTGGCAATGCTGCCGTAACCAGTGAGAACCACAATCTGCATCTCCGGGCAGATTGTTTTTGCCGTAGCAATGAGCTCAAGCCCTGATTTCCCAGGCATCCTGAGGTCAACCACGGCAAGTTCCGGCTGCTCTTTTTTGACAACCTCGACACCTTCGTCATAATTTGCCGCGGTATAGACGATGAACCCCCTACGGCTAAAGGCCTTGGCCATGCGGTCCCGAAAGAGTTCTTCATCGTCGACTAATAATATTGTTTGTTCCATGGAGAGCGATCCCTCTAGCTTGTTCGTTGTTCAAGGTGTTGGGCCAGTATGTGCTCAAGGGCAAAGGAAAGAGTAACCCTGCTCCCTCCACCTACTGATGAGTGCAACAGAATGTCCCCTCCAAAACGTTCTGCTGCCGACTTTGCCAAAAAGAGACCGAGCCCCAACCCCTTTCCCGGTTCTTTTGTGGTGTAAAAAGGTTCTGTAGCACGGCGTACTTTCTCCTGATCCATACCAGTACCTTTATCACTCACCTCAAAGTAAAGGTAACTGGAATCATGGCTGCAGGTCAAGGCAACAGAGGAGTCGTCCGTTGTTGCATCGAGGCCGTTTTTTATCAGGCCTCGTACAATTCGGCCCAAGGTGCGCAAGGGCATGCGAACGGCTAATCCTTTTACATTGTTATGTATGATAATTTGATCCTGCTGTTCCTGTGGAAACTTGTCCACAAGCGCATCCACAAAGCTCTCAATATAAAATTCAGTCATCTCCTCGCCAAGATGTTCTCCTGCGTCCGCTGCCATCTGGTAGAGAATGTCTTTGCAGCGGCTCACCTGATCGCGGATCAAGGTCGCATCTTCAACCAGGTCATGGTCATCCGGACGATCTTTTAAAACGTAATGCATCTCCCCGGCTGCAACGGCAATGGTAGAAAGTGGGGTAGAAAATTCATGTGCTGCCCCGGCTGCCAAAGTAGCAAGGGAGGCGAGTTTTTCGCTGCGCATTTTTTCTGCTGCCAGGGCCGAGAGTGTATTTTGGTGTTTGGCAAGCGCTCGTTGGATCCTGCCGACAAAAAAGACAATAAAAAAGGCTGTAATGGCAAAGGCAACCCACATCCCCTGCAAGTGAATCTGCATGGGGTCGCTTAAAACATCCATGGCCGAGGGCACAGGATGACAAGGCTGGCTGATGCCGCTGTTTGCCGGCATATAAAAGAGCAAGGCATAACAAATTGTCGTGAAGGCAGCTAAGCACCAAGCCCAGAGAGGCCGCATGATAATAGCGCCAATGGTTATGTGGATAAGGTAGAGAAAGGTAAAGGGGTTCATGGGGCCGCCGCTATAGTGCAGGAGCAGGGTGAGGAGCATTACATCCAGCACCATCACGGTGGCGAAAATCCATTCATTAATAATGGCTTTTTTGTTTTTTAAATAGGCAAAGAAGATATTGGTCGCACACTCAAAGGCCAGAATAAACATGAGGATGCGGTATGGCAGGTCTTGAAGTTTTAAAAAATAGTAGACCGCAAAAACCAATAAGGCCTGGGCAATGACCGCACCCCAGCGCAGATTAAGAAGCAGAGTGAAGGTAATATGTGTTGAAGCCTCGGTTTCAGAGCCTTCGGAAAGATGTCTATAGGGTGAGGTCTGTTGCACGGAAGCGGGAACCTTTGTGTATTTGATGCTCTGGCGAGCATGGTGCTTTCAAAATAGGCCGACAGAGCGAAACTGCTTTGCAACAAGCGAGTTTACCTTGTTTTTTGACCTGTTCAAACTTTGACAATTTAGCACAGCCCCATTTTTTTGGCTACCGAATGAGGGGGTCACACCTTTATTTTACCAATAGAAATTGTCAATATTATTAACCGCTTCCGTACAAGTTGGTGCGACAATTTGCCACATATGAAAGCGTGGATGCCTGTGTTATAGGGAAAAGCATTGTTTTCTTTCCTTATAACGCTCATCGGTGGATTTCTCGCGGAAGGTGGCTCCTTGTTAACGTGGGTAATTCACTCGGTGGGCGCGCTAACAATTTAGAAGTAGACATATTGGCCGACTCATTTTGAAAGAGCTGTGTTTGCTGAATAGTCAAAACTTTGGTTGTCGGTTGGGGTGAGGAAGGAACAACTTTACTTTCTTCACTTACAATAAATACCAAAGTGGAATAGGCATCGCATGACTCAAGAAACTACAACCTCTTTGAAAATGGCGGATGTTTACCGCTTTCTTGCCCAAGCCATGCAGTATCCCGAGTCTGGTTGGCTTGATCAAAATATCTTTTCCGTTCTCCACACATTTTTCGAAAATCTTGGCTGGCAGGAAGAGGCCGAGATGATCGCCGATCTTCCCCAAACAGACAATTATCTTGAAGACCTTCAGGTCGAATACACCCGGCTGTTCATTAATGCGGTTCCCGGTGTGATCGCTCCGCTATACGGCTCCGTGTATCTCAGCTCCGACGGCAAGCTGTATGGTCCTAGTGCCGTGAAGACCAAGGAGTTCTACCGTAGCTGTGGCTTTGATATGTCCAGCGAATGGGACATGCCTGATCATATCTGTTTGGAGCTGGAGTTTCTCGCCCTTTTGGCTGAAGAGGGGCAGGAAGACGAAGAAGAGCGGTTTTTAAATGAGTGTTTCCGGACGTGGTTTCCTGCCTTTCGGGACAAGGTGCTTAACGAGGTGCGTCATCCCTTTTATAGGGTTTTGGTTAATTTAATCGATTTTTTCACAAGGGAGGAACAGTAGTATGGCTTTGAATCTGACGAGACGTAAATTCCTTCAGACCGCGTCGGTTGCTGCAGCTTCTGCTGCAATGTCCGGCTGTCTCGTAAAACAGGCGGAAGCGAGCGCTCCGTTTGTCAGGAAACCGTATACGGCTCCTGGCAGTTTTGCGGGAACAAAAGATGCCGTGGGTGGTATCTGCGAAATGTGTTTCTGGCGTTGTCAGCTGGTCGGAAAGGTGCGTGACGGCCAATTGGTAAAGCTGGAGGGGAACCCCAAGAGTATTGATAACGGAACCGCTATCTGTGCTCGTGGTAATGCCGGTGTGAAGTTGCTGTATGACCCGGACAGACTGACACATCCTCTGAAGAATGTTGGTAAGCGCGGCGCCCCGAAATGGAAGAAAATTTCCTGGGAAGAGGCGCTTGATACCTGTGCCAAAAAACTCAAAGGCGTGGTCGATAAATATGGGCCGCACGGTTTAGCCATCTTTCCGCATGGCTCATCCGCCAAATACCCCATGACATTTTTTGAACATGTGGTTGGTACGCCGAATAACTCCGAGGCATCGTTTTTCCAGTGCCGTGGTATTCGCGACACCGCTTATGTTGCAACTCTGGGCACACCTCCGGGTGAGCATGTCGACATGGCCAATGCCAAAGCAATTATGGTTCTTGGTGGTCATTTCGGCGAAAACGTCCATGTATCCCATCTTAAGCGTTATCTTAAGGGACTTGAGAACGGTGCAAAGTTCATCGTCGTAGATCCTCGTTTTTCTGCCTCTGCCTCTAAAGCTGATATCTGGGTCAAAATCAAACCCGGTACAGATACCGCCTTTCTGTTGGCCATCATGAATTACCTGGTCAAAGAAGGTAAATACGACAAAGCGTATGTGGATGAGTATGGCGAGGGTTTTGATGAGTTTGCCAAGGCTATTTCCCACGCTTCCATGGACTGGGCCGCTAAGATTTGTGACGTGCCTGCCAAGCAGATTAAAGAGGTTGCCGATGTTCTTGCAGCCAATGCCCCGGGCGTTTCTATTCACCCCGGCCGCCACGTAAGCTGGCACGGTAATGACTTCCAGCGCGAGCGTGCACTGGCCTGTCTGACCGGTCTGTTGGGCGCCATCGGTGTTAAGGGTGGTTTTGTTAAACCCAAAGGCCCGAAAGTAGGCAAGGTAGGTTGGCCCAAGCCCATGCATGAGCATGCTGAAGAGCACGCCCTGCACCATATGGCTGAGGTTCACCCGTTCTCTCCTCCGGGAACTCCCACCGACCTGATTCGTAATGCTGCTGTGAGCGGCAAGCCTTATCCGATTAAGGGCTTTATCGCTTGGGGCCAGAACCCGATCCAGACCTGTCCTGGACAGGACCTCACCGTTAAGATGATTCAGCAGATGGATTTTGTCATGGTCTGCGATGTTATGCCGACCGATATCACCATGTATGCCGACATTCTCCTGCCTGAGCTTTCCTATCTTGAACGCTACGACTACATTAAAGCCGGCACCCAGTGGAACTTTGCCGACAAGCACGAGCAGTATATTTCTGCCCGTATGCCGTTGGTTTCCTCCACTTCTGCCGACCATGAGCGTAAGGATTCTGTCTGGATTACCAATGAGCTTGCCAAGCGCATGGGGTACGGGCAGCATATTCCTGTCCAGTCTGCCAAAGAGATGGTTAACAAGCGTCTTGCCAAGGCAAACCTTTCCGTTGACAAGCTCGTAGCTGCCGGTGGTATTCATGTGCAGCCTGGTAAGGACCCCTACGGCAAGAAATTTGATGTTACCTTTTTTAATGAAGATGTCGCCGATGCCGGGTTCCCGGGCGCTCCGACCTATATTCCTGTGCCTGAGCCCCCTAAAGGATTTGCCCGCCTGGTTTATGGCCGTGCTCCGGTACATACCTTTAACCGTTCACAGAACAATGTCTGGCTCCATAATGAGATGCCGGAAAATCCTGTTTGGGTTAACGATGAGGTTGCCAAGAAGATGGGTCTTGCCGATGGTGATCGTATTACCATGGTGAACCAGGACGGCGTGAAGTCCAGGAACAGCTCCATTGTCAAGGTTACCCCGGGTATTCGTAAGGACACCGTATATATGGCCCATGGTTATGGCTCCATGAGCAAGGCTCTTTCTGTTGGTGCAGGTACGGGTATTGACGACCAGAACTTGATCAGTAAGCTGGCCGTTGACCCTGAGACCGGTGCCCACGGCATGCGCAATAACTTTGTCAAATTGGTAAAGGCATAAAAGCCGATAAAGTTATTGTTCTGTAACCGTAAAGCTATTATTTACTTTTTTAGGAGGTAATTACCGTGAGTCAATACGGAATGATTATAGATCTTGATAAATGTGTCGGCTGCCATGCCTGTGCCATTGCTTGTAAGGCAGAGTGGGAGGTTCCGGCCGATCAAGGGAGAAACTGGGTCAAGCGCCTTGGGCCGAGCAATACCCCCCATGGCCTTGCATCTACTTACTATCCCGGCCTGTGTAACCACTGCGACAAGCCTGCCTGTGTTGAGGTTTGCCCTGCAGACACCGTAGAGCATACCTTTAAAGGTGCTAACGGCCAGACCAAGAAGATGGAGGTTGCTGCAACCTGGAAGGATCCCTTTGACGGGACTGTGCAGATGGACAAAGAGCGTTGCATTGGCTGTGGTGCCTGTGCTGACGCCTGTCCTTATGCTGCCCGTTATGTCAATGAAGAGGGTGATGAGCCTAAGGCTGATAAGTGTACCTTCTGTATGCCCCGCGTAGCAGAGGGACTTGAGCCTGCCTGTGTGCAGACCTGTCTTGCCGAGGCGCGTATCTTTGGCGATTTGAGCGATCCCAATTCCGCTGTTGCCAAATACGTGAAGAATGGTGCAAAGAAGATGGAGTCTGCCAACGTGCAGATCGGTCCGAATGTACGCTACTATGGCAACAAAAAGGACATGGGGCTTTTGATGTCTACCTCAACCCCGCAGGAGATGCCTGAGGCCAATGTCCGTCGTCGGATGATGGCCCGCATGATGAAACCTGCCATGGATCAGGCCAAGAACCTTGGTCTGCTTGGAGTGGCTGGCGCTCTCATCGCCAAAGGGTTGAGCGAAAAGGAAGAGAGCAAGTAGGCCTTAACTCTCGACTCTGTATTTACACCCCCGTTGCCGACTTGTTTGGCAACGGGGGTTTTTATATGGCAAGCATTCTTTGGTTTATTTCGATGGCTACCGAGGCGCCATGACCGGCCACGATGATGGCTTGAGATTTTCCTGCCCGTAAAGCACCCACTGCAAAGAGGCCTGGTATTGATGTCTCATAGATATTGTTGGTAATTATTTTGTTATCATTTTCACTTTGCTCACGGGTTAGTGCCAATTCCTCCAGATACGCATCGTTCAGGGTAACTCCCAGGTTGACCATCACTGCCCCACACGGAAGTGTTTCATCACTTGCCAAGCGCACACCGTTAAGCTTTTCCTCGCCTAAAAACTCTTTGATGTTGCTGTAAATCACAGGGATGGATTCATCCTCTAGAGCTTCAGCGTAATCAGGCGGCAGAGTGCCTGATGTCATGAGAAGAGTGATATCTCTGGTGTACATTTGCTGCATGCCCAGGCAAACGCGTACTGCGCTGACACTGTTCCCCAGCACCAATAGGTTTTTGCCTGTGGTGAGATAGCCGTCACAGTCGACACAGGTGTGAATTGAACGGCCGAAAAATCGGTTGAAGCCTGTCGCTTGAGGTAAAACCTCATTCACTCCGGATGAGGCGACAACATAATGTGCGGCATAATCCCCCGACTCTGTGCGTGCAACAAAATGCTCTTCTTTGCTGAGCTTGAGAACCTTTTCTCGCTTTATTTCAACGCCAAAGGACAGTACCTGCTCAAGGCCGGTTTTGATGACATGCATGCCGGTGGTTTGCTTGAGCCCCAGATAGTTCTCAATATGCATGGCATGGCGCGTGCGTCCACCGCCCACATCAAAGAGAAGTACCTTGCGGTTGTATCGGGCCAAGTGGATGGCGGCTTGCAAGCCGCCGGGGCCTGCGCCGATAATGATGCAATCGTAGATGGTGTTTTGCGGCATGGATTGAAACTTTTTTGTTTTATTAATGGCTAAAGTTACTAAATTATCTTCGATGGCTTCTTTTAACTTCAAGCGATTTCTTAAAACCGTCTCTCTGGCGCCCGGCGTATATTTAATGAAAAGCAGGGCAGGGGAGGTGCTCTACGTTGGCAAGGCAGGCGAGCTGCGAAAAAGACTCTCCTCCTATGCCCGTGTCGATCTAGCCCTTTCCACCAAGACAGCGGTCATGCTGAACCAGGTCGACTCAATCGAGACCATTGTCACCAACTCTGAAAAGGATGCCTTGATCCTTGAGGCATCGCTGATCAAGCAGTACCGTCCAAAATACAATGTGATCTTGCGCGATGATAAAAACTATCCCTTGATCAAGGTAACGGTGCAGGAAAAATTCCCCAGGGTCATGATGGCCCGGCAGCGCAGCAAGGATGGTGCAAGGTATTTTGGCCCGTTTTCCTCTTCCTCTGCAATGTGGGAAACCTTGCGCTACCTGAACTCCCTTTTTCCTTTGCGGCGCTGCAAGGAGAAGGCACTCAAGGCAAAGAAACGCGCCTGTCTCAATTACCAGATGGGGCGTTGTCTTGCCCCTTGTATCGGTGAGGTCACGAGCGAAGAGTACCAGGAATTGGTGCGCAGTGTAATCCTTGTTTTGGAGGGGAAAAACAAAAAGCTTATCAGGCAGCTGCAGATCCAGATGGAATCAGCATCTGCTGAGCTTGATTTTGAGCGGGCAGCAATTCTCCGCGACCGTATAGCAGCTCTGAGCAAAACCCTGGAAAAGCAGCAGGTAGTGAGCGGCAGGCATATCGACCAAGATATATTCGCCTTGGTGCGTAAAGATGCGGCAGTGGCAGTGTCATTGCTTTTTGTTCGAAGGGGCGCGGTGACCGGTCAGCGTTCCTTTTTCCTGCCCGATCCGGTGGGCAATGATACGGAGATCCTTGCCGAGGTGGTGAGCCGTTATTATGAGGATAAGGAGTTTGTCCCCCATGAGGTCTTGCTCTCCCATGAATTGCCGGAGGCAGCGTTACTGAGCGAATGGCTGACTGAGCTGCGTGGGACTAATGTTGCGATAATCTGCCCGCAACGGGGGCAAAAGGTTCAGCTTATCCAGATGGCCAAGGCCAATGGGGAGCATGTTTTTCAGGATCGAGCCAAGCAGGAGGAATCTTGGCAGGCACTGGGTGTATCCCTGCAAAAAAGCCTGGGCCTTGAGCGACTGCCAGAACGCATCGAATGCCTGGATATCTCAAATATCAGCGGCCAGCAGGCTGTTGGTTCGTTGGTCTGCTTTGTTAAGGGCCAAAAGGCCAAGAGTCTTTTTCGTCATTATAAGATTCGCACGGTGGAAGGCCCCAATGATTATGCCATGATGCTTGAGGTATTGCGCCGCCGTTTTACCAGGGGCAAGGAAGAAGACGACCTGCCGGATCTATTTTTGGTCGACGGGGGCAAAGGACAACTGCACATGGCCGTGACCGTGCTGAAAGAACTGAATTTATATGATCTGATTGACCTTGCCGGTATTGCCAAGGAACGGGAAGAGGAGGGGGAAAAGCTCTATCGCCCAGGGCGAAAGAATCCTATTCTCTTGGGCAAACACTCGGCAACACTGCTCTATCTCATGCGGATCAGGGATGAATCTCATCGCTACGGCGTCACCTTTCATCGTAAGTTACGCAATAAAAAGACCCTTACCTCAAAGCTCGACGCTATTGCGGGAGTAGGCAAGGTGCGTAAGGAGTCACTGCTCAGGGAAATCGGCAGCCTGAAAAGGGTTCTTGCTGCAAACGAGGAGGAGCTTTCCCAGGTGAATGGGATAGGGCCGGAGCTTGCCCGTCACATCTGGCAACACCTGCACGGAAAGAGCTGAGCCGCACCATCCATTGCATCTTCAGTCGCACGTAACCCATCCGTATCATTATGGTTGCTTTTTAATGGTCCAGTAATTAATATCGGAAATTCGTCATTTTAAATTGCGATTATTATGTTTTCGAACTGTCGGGCAAGCCAATGCTTAGTCTTGAATCATGCTTGTACGGCTTCATATTTTGATTTGAACCTGGAGTAATTGTATGTGGGAATATACCGATGAAGTAAAAGAGCATTTTTTAAACCCTCGTAACGTGGGTGAGATTGAAAACGCCGATGGTGTTGGCGATGTTGGTTCTTTGGCCTGCGGTGATGCCTTAAAGCTTACCTTTAAACTTGGTGATGATGAACGTATTGCCGATGCCAAGTTCAAAACCTTTGGCTGTGCCAGCGCCATTGCCTCTTCTTCCGCTCTGACCGAAATGATCAAGGGCAAGACTCTTGATGAGGCTGAAAAAATCACCAATGAGGATATTGCTGAATTTCTTGGCGGCTTGCCCAAAGAGAAGATGCACTGCTCGGTCATGGGTCGTGAGGCCCTGGAGGCTGCCATTGCCAATTATCGCGGCATACCCATTCCCATGGCAGAAGGCGAGGTGGTTTGCGAATGTTTTGGTGTGACCGATCTTGAGGTGAAACGCGCCATTGAGGAGAGCAACCTCAAGACTGTTGAAGAGATTACCAACTTTACTAAGGCTGGAGGTGGCTGCGGCAAGTGTCATGATCGCCTCGAGGAGATCCTGCGCGAGACCCACCATGCGGTCAAGCAGGAGGTCATCCCTGATATGCGGCCAAGGTTGACTAACATCCAGAAGATCAAGATGGTCGAGGATGTTTTGGAGCGTGAGATTCGCCCGACCCTGAAAAAAGACGGCGGCGACATTGAACTGGTGGATGTGGATGGCGACTTTGTTACAGTTTCCCTGCGCGGTGCCTGCGTCTCTTGTAAAAAATCCCAAACAACCTTGAAAGAGTATGTTGAAAAGAAGCTGCGTGAGCAGGTTCTTGACAGCCTGATCGTTGAGGAGGCCAAATAATGGATAAGGTCATCTATATGGACAACAATGCCACCACCCGGGTTGCACCTGAGGTTGTGGAGGAGATGTTGCCTTATTTTTCCGATCTGTACGGCAACCCATCGAGCATGCATCGTTTTGGCGGACAAGTCGGCGCTGCTGTGACCGAAGCCCGGCAGAAAATCGCTGACCTTATAGGTGCCATGCCGGAAGAGATCATTTTTACAAGTTGCGGGACAGAGAGTGATTCCACCGCAATTTTATCCGCCCTGCAGACCTTTCCGGAAAAACGTCACATTATTACCACCAGGGTTGAGCATCCTGCCGTAAAAAATCTTTGTGAAAATATTGATTCACTTACCGGACATAAACATAAAGTCACCCAATTGCCTGTCAATGCGGACGGCACTCTTGATCTGAAAATGTATGAAGAGGCCCTGAGTGAGGACACCGCAATCGTAAGTGTGATGTGGGCAAACAATGAAACCGGTGTTTTGTTTCCCATTCAGGAAATGGCTGAGATTGCTCAAGAAAAAGGAGTACTTTTTCATACCGATGCAGTGCAGGCCGTGGGGAAAATTCCCATCGACCTGTCACAAGTACCTATTGATTTCCTTTCTCTTTCCGGCCATAAATTACATGCGCCAAAGGGAATAGGTGTTTTGTATGTCCGAAAAGGGACACCTTTTGCACCCTTTATGATAGGCGGGCACCAAGAGCATGGTCGTCGCGGCGGAACTGAAAATGTTGCTGCGATAATCGGTCTTGGCAAGGCCTGCGAGTTGGCGGCGCAACATTTAGATGAAGAGAATGATCGGGTTAAGGCATTACGAGATAAACTTGAAGACGGACTGCTAAAAGCAATCCCCAGCTCCATACTCAATGGTCACAAGACCTTACGCCTGCCCAATACGACGAATATCAGCTTTGAATATGTAGAAGGCGAATCCATCCTTTTGCATCTTGACCGCTTCGGCATCTGTGCCTCATCCGGTTCGGCCTGTACCTCAGGGTCTCTCGAACCTTCGCATGTTATGAGAGCTATGGGTGTACCGTTTACCGCGGCGCACGGCTCTATTCGTTTAAGTCTCAGTATCTATAACACTGAGGAAGAGATTGATTACGTTTTAGAAAAGCTTCCTCCTGTCATTGCCCAGCTTCGTGAGATGTCGCCTTTTTGGCAAAGCGAGCACAGCGGCAAGAAAGGTGGTAGCCAGTGTAAATGTAGCTGTTCTTAACTCAGGAGATAGGGGACTATTTGCATGAAGGTAATTCCTGCATCATTTGAGATTTTAGAAGATCTTGACCGTCAATCCATGGCCGTACGTATCGAGGCATGTGGAAGGCTTTGTTATAAGAGTGAGGACAAGATCACCGAAGACTCTGCTGATCCTTTTATTCGTGGCATCGTAAAACATGGCCATAATTCGGTCATGGAAATGGCTGCTATCAGCCTCAAGGTTGAGGTGGACACAGAGTCGCATATAACGCAGTTTTTAAGTGTTATCCCCAAATATGTGCAGTTTGACCGGCTGGAGAAAAAGGAACTGCTTATCTCCGCCACGGTTCGTGCCTTTCGAGAATTGTACCGTGATCATGGCAGCGGTAAGCTGATCAAGGCAATTGCCACTTATTTGGGAGAGCGTTATCCGCTCTTTTTTTATGACTTGGTGCCAAAGCGTGGCTGGGTTCCACAGTCAGGTGTGATTGTGGAGCAGTTGAGCCAGGAAGAGATAGACGATTTGTCTGCTGATCTTCTTGCTAAACATCGCCACATTGCCGTACGCCTGATCACGAATCGGGCGGTTACCCATGAGCTAGTAAGGCATCGGCCATGTTCTTATTTGCAGGAGAGTCAACGGTACTGTCGTTACTCTGAAGACAAGTTCGGAAGCGAGGTCACCTTTATAAAGCCGATGTTTTATAAAGAAGGCAGTGAGGAATATGGCTTGTGGGAGCAGGCCATGGTTGAGACGGAAAAACTCTACCTCAAGCTGCTAGAGACCTCGACAGCCCAGGCGGCCCGGACAGTTCTGCCAAACTCTTGCAAGACGGAGATTATTGTTTTTGCCAACCTTTTGGAGTGGCTGCATATCTTCCGCTTGCGCACACCGCGCAATGCAGAGCCTTCCATGCGCGAGGTGATGATTCCGCTGTTGGATGCGATGAAGGTGAAGTTCCCGAGTGTGTTTGAACCTCTGCCCACACCGGAGTTGTAATACATAGCGTTCAAGAAGGACCTCTCAGTCCTTTTTATTTTTTTCTATACATTTGGGGAAATGTATAACGGTCCTTTTAGGACCCAAAGAATTTTATTTAAGGAGGAAGTAGATGGCTTTAGATCCGACAAAACATGCAGATTGGGAGATTGCGGAGGAAGCAGAGAGCCGCATGAAGACTGTTTACGAGCTCGGTGAGCAGCTCGGTCTGGAAAAAGAAGAATTGCTGCCTTACGGCCATTACATCGGCAAGCTTGATTATCGTAAGATTATGAACAGGCTTGGCGACAAGCCTGACGGTAAGTACATCGATGTTACCGCTATCAGCCCGACTCCCCTTGGTGAGGGTAAGTCAACCTGTGCCATGGGTCTTGTTCAGGGTCTTGGTAAGCGCAACAAGTCGGTTGTCGGTGCCATCCGCCAGCCTTCCGGCGGCCCGACCATGAACATCAAAGGTTCCGCTGCCGGTGGTGGTCTTGCCCAGTGTATTCCTTTGACCCCGTTCTCATTGGGACTTACCGGTGACATCAACGCTATCATGAACGCCCACAACCTGGCCATGGTCGCTGTCACCTCCCGTATGCAGCATGAGTCCAACTACTCTGACGAGGTACTGACCCGTCGTGGCCTCAAGCGTCTTGATATCCATCCCAAGAAGGTAGAGATGGGTTGGATTATCGACTACTGTGCCCAATCTCTTAGAAATATCACCATCGGCCTCGGCGGCAAGATGGACGGCATGACCATGCAGAGTAAGTTTGCCATTGCGGTAAGCTCCGAGGTTATGGCCATTCTCTCTATTGCCAACGACCTTGAGGATATGCGCCGCAGAATGGGTAAGATTGTTGTCGGTTACGATCGCAACGACAAACCCATTACTACCGAGGACCTGGACGTTGCTGGCGCCATGACCGCCTGGATGGTTGAGGCCCTGAATCCCAACCTGATGCAGACTCTTGAGGGTCAGCCTGTTGTTGTTCATGCCGGTCCTTTTGCCAACATCGCTATTGGTCAATCTTCTGTTATCGCTGACCGCGTTGCCTTGAAGGTTGCCGATTACAACGTTACCGAGTCCGGCTTTGGTGCTGACATCGGTTTTGAGAAATTCTGGAACCTGAAGTGCCGCTTCTCCGGCAATAAGCCCAACTGTGCAGTTGTTGTTGCCACTATCCGTGCTCTTAAATGCCACGGTGGCGCACCGATTCCTGTACCTGGTAAGCCCATGCCTGACGAGTACGGCAAAGAGAACGTCGGTTGGGTTGAAGAAGGTTGTAAAAACCTTATCCACCACATTGAGACCGTTAAGAAGGCTGGTATCAATCCTGTTGTCTGTATCAATGCTTTTTACACCGATACTGACAATGAGATTAAGGCTGTACGCCGCATCTGTGAGGCAGCCGGTGCCCGCGTTGCCTTGTCCCGTCATTGGGAGCACGGCGGAGAGGGAGCCCTTGAGTTTGCCGACGCTGTTGTGGATGCCTGTGAAGAGCCCAACGACTTCAAGTTCCTCTATGACCTTGAGGCGCCGCTCAGTGAGCGCATCGACAAGATCGCCAAAGAGGTTTACGGCGCTGACGGTGTCAGCTACTCTGCTGAGGCTAAGACCAAGCTTGATCGTATGGAGAATGATCCTGAGCTCAAGGAAATGGGTACCTGTATGGTTAAGACCCATCTTTCCCTTTCCCACGATCCGACCAAGAAGGGTGTTCCCACCGGTTGGACCCTGCCGATTCGCGACATCCTTACCTATAAAGGTGCAGGCTTTGTCGTGCCGGTTGCCGGTGCCATCAGTCTGATGCCTGGTACTGCATCCGATCCAGCATACCGCCGGATTGATGTAGATGTTGAGACCGGTCGAGTGAAAGGCGTATTTTAAGCCTTATTTGCTACTGTGTTTTACGGGCTGTCGGAGTAATTTCCGGCAGCCTTTTTTTATGCTTTTTTTGTAAGGAAAAATGGCCTGAACCTTGAAAAAAGAGTTTGTATAAAATAATCCTGTGATACTATAAATGACGATAATAACTACTCATTCAGCAAGTTACGTTTTTCTCGATAGCGATTATGGCCAAGGCAGATAAAAAATCCACATTGCGCGGAACAGTCAAAGATCAGTCCGGTGCCGGCAAGATCAAAATTGGCGAGTTGTTGCGTAAAGAGGCCCAGATCAGCAGTACCCAGTTTGACGAGGCCGTTGCCATCCAAAAGAAGAAGGGCGGCCGCCTCAGTTCCATTCTTTTAAAGCTTGGGCATATTGATGATACGACTGTCCTCAACTTTCTCAGCCGACTCCATAACTACCAGACCGTTGAGATAAAGCGAGAGCCGCCCAAGCCTGAGGCTCTTGAACTTCTTCCCTTTGATGTTGCTAAAAAGTATCTTGCCTTCCCGCTTCGGATGATCGGCAAAAATCTGCAGATCACCATGGCTGAGCCCACTGACACGGCTGCGGTAGAGAACCTGCAAGCAGAGATCAAGACCCCCCTGACTGTCTGTGTCTCCTCGGAAAAGGACATTGTTGATGCTTATAAAGAGCATTACAAGATCAGTGATGAGGATTATCAATCCTTTTTTGAAGATGCAGGCAAGGAAGAGCCGGAAGAAGAGATGCCCGTTACCCAGGTCGACGACTTTGGTGCCCTTGCATCGGAAGCAGCCGAGGGCATGGAGCTTGAGACCATTGGTGAGGAAGCCGGGACAGATCAGTATTCTGCTACCGATGCGCCTATTATCAAACTGGTGAACGGAATCCTTATCAAGGCTGTCAATGACGGCGTAAGTGATATTCATATCGAACCCTATGAAAAGTCTCTCCAGGTTCGTTATCGTATGGATGGTTCGCTTTATAAGTCGATGAACCTTCCCCTTGGTATTAAAAATGCCCTGAACTCCCGTGTAAAGATTATGGCGCAACTTGATATTACCGAGCGCCGTGTTCCGCAGGATGGTCGTATCCGCATTAAGATGGGGCGGAATAGGGCGGTTGATTTTCGTGTTTCCTCTCTGCCCACACTTTTTGGTGAGAGTATTGTTCTGCGTATTCTCGATAAGGGCAGTTTGAATGTCGATTTGACCAAACTCGGTTTTGAAACCACCACCTTTGAGACCTTAAAGCGTTGTATCTATCGCCCCCAGGGGCTTTTGCTCGTTACCGGCCCAACGGGTAGCGGTAAAACCGTAACCTTGTACTCAGTTCTTAACTCACTCAACAGTGAAGACACCAAGATCCTCACCGCAGAGGACCCGGTAGAGTTTAACTTCAAGGGGATTAACCAGGTTAACGTCCACACCGAGGTGGGCATGACCTTTGCCGCCGCGTTGAAGGCATTTTTACGCCAAGATCCCGACATTATCATGGTTGGTGAGATTCGTGATATGGAAACCGCTGAGATTGCAATCAAGGCGGCGATGACCGGTCATTTGGTTTTTAGTACTCTGCACACCAATGATTGTCCCGCCACTATCGGTCGTTTGGTCGACATTGGCATCCCTCCATTTATGGTTGCCTCTTCCGTTACCATGGTCTTGTCCCAGCGTCTTGGTCGTCGCCTCTGTGGTGAATGCAAGCAAGAGATGGAACGTCCTCCCAAAGAAGAAATGTTGGGCATGGGGTTTACCGAAGAGGAGCTGGGGCAAGATTTCACGATTTACGGGCCAAAGGGCTGTTCAACGTGCAACGGTGTCGGCTACAAGGGCAGGGTGGGGCTCTTTGAGTTGATGGAGGTGACTGACGAGGTTGCCAAGGCCATCAATGCTGAGGTTCCCGAGGATCAATTGCGTAAAATTGCGGCGCAAGAAGGCATGGTCCCCTTGCGTCGCGCTGGTATTCACAAGGTTATAGAGGGTGTTACCAGCATCGAAGAGGTGCTGCGTCGGACTGTTGTTACCGAGGAAAGTCTCCCTGCCTACCTTGTGCACCCTGATATTGAAGAATATGACGACGGAGATTACATTATTCGTCAGAATAATAAGGATATCGATTTCTTTAAGTTGGTGAACGGAGCGGTCAGCGTTGTTAAAGACGGCAAGAAGATTGCCGAGATTACCGAGCCCGGTGAATATTTCGGTGAGATGAGTGCGATTTCCGGGGAGCCGCGCTCTGCCTCGATTCTTTCAAAGGGCCGCTCTAAAATTAAACGCTTTCCCGGCGATAAACTCATGGAGGTTATTGAAAAATACCCTGATGTTGCCAGACACCTTTTTAAAACCGTTGTTGTCCGTTTGAACCAGGCAAACAATATCATTGTCAAACTTGCAAACGATCGAACAAAAAAGTAGGCGTTTGTCAGGATAGTTTTTGACCAATATTTTTTTCACATTTCTCCCTGGTGACATTTTTTTCTCTACCACTCTCTAAGTCCAAAAAAATCCCATTTACCGCCTGTAACCGGTACATATACCTATTGAAATAACCAATGTAATTGAGTATTTTGAGCATCCTTAGTCCTGAAATTTCGCTCAATAGGCCCCCTGGTTTTTTAGCGATTTTTAGCTGCCAAAATAAATGGTCAGAGTGGATACTTTTGTCTTTATTTGTATGTAAGAAATTAATAGATCACTATAACTTTTGGATATAAGGAGTAAATGATAATGAGTGCCAAGATTATTAGCGGTACCGAGGTCGCCAAGGAGATTCGTGAGGAACTGAAGGTTGAAGTTGCCGAACTGACTGAGAAGCATAATGTTGTTCCTGGTTTGGTAACCATCCTTGTCGGAGAGGATCCTGCCTCTCAATCTTATGTAAGTGCTAAGAATAAAACCGCTAAGGCGCTTGGTATTTACTCTGAGCAGGTGACCCTGCCTGCCGACACCAGCGAAGAAGATCTGTTGGCTACCGTTGAGAAGTATAACAACGACGACAAGATCAACGGTATTCTGGTTCAGCTCCCCCTGCCTAAGCATATCAATGACAACAAGGTTCTGTATGCCATTAACCCAGATAAGGACGTTGACGGGTTTCACCCCGTAAACGTCGGCAAAATGGTTCTTGGTGAGCAATGTTACCTGCCTTGCACCCCCCATGGAATTCTTGAGCTTTTAAAGCGCAGTGGCACCGAGACCAGCGGAGCAGAGGTTGTTATTATCGGCCGCAGTAACATCGTTGGTAAGCCCATTGCCAACCTCATGCTGCAGAAGCGTGATGCCGGAAACGCTACAATTACCCTTTGTCACACCCGTACGAAAGATATGGCTGCACACTGCAAGCGCGCTGATATCATCATTGCTGCCGTTGGTGTGCCCAACATGGTTACCGCGGACATGGTAAAAGATGGTGCTGTTATCATCGATGTCGGTGTGAATCGTATTGGTAAAACCGATTCCGGAAAAGCCATCCTTGCCGGTGATGTTGATTTTGATGCGGTGAAGGAAAAGGCTGGTGCCATTACCCCTGTGCCAGGCGGTGTTGGCCCCATGACCATTACCATGTTAATGAAAAATACTGTCCAGGCTGCCAAGCAGGCTGCAGGATTAGCGTAAAGAGATTTCAGAAAGCATTGTCTTTCTGTCAATGAGTGAATCCCCTAAATATTTATTGAGGACTCAAGATGGCGATCACAAGAAACGGATGTGAAGGTTGCACAGAGATCACCTGCACTTCCACTAAAGAAGTTCTTTCCAAATCTGAAGTTGCCAAAGATGTCACCACTGCCTATGACAGGGTGCAGGCTCGCGGCATGTCAGCCTGTCTCTTCGGTTCCGGCGGTACTTGTTGCCGCAACTGCAATATGGGACCTTGCCAGATCATCGACGGTGTTGATGACATGGTCGGTATCTGCGGTGCAACGGCAGATACGGTTGTGGCCAGAAACTTTGCCCGTATTGTTGCTGCCGGTTCTGCAGCCCATACGGATCACGCCCGTGAGATGGTAAAGGGTTTTATTGATACCGCTAAGGGTAACGGCCCACACGAGATCAAGGATGTGGATAAGCTCATGAGTCTTGCCGAGCTTTTCGAGGTTGAAACCGAAGGTCGTGAGGTAAACGACATTGCCCTTGAGATCGGAGAGAAGGCACTTGCCGAGTTCGGTAAACAGGATGATACTCCTGTGACCATGACCAAGCGCGCCGTTGAAAAACGCCAGAAGCTTTGGAAGGAATTGGATATCGCCCCCCGTGGAATTGATCGCGAGGTTGTCGAGATGATGCACCGCACCCATATGGGTGTTGACCAGGATTACAAGAACATCATGCTTCAGGCCTCACGTTGTGCTTTGGGGGACGGCTGGGGTTCTTCCATGCTTTCCACCGAGTTGACCGACATTATGTTCGGCACTCCGGTACCCCGACGTGCAATTGTTGATCTTGGTGTTTTAAAAGACGACCAGGTTAACGTTACTGTCCATGGCCATGAACCGCTCCTTGCTGAGTCTCTTTGTATTGCCGCGCAGGATCCTGAAATGCTTGCTCTTGCCAAAAAGGCTGGAGCCAAGGGAATCAACCTTGCCGGTGTGTGTTGTACCGGTAATGAGATTCTGATGCGTCGCGGTATTCCTGTTGCTGCTGGCTTTGTCCAGCAGGAAATTGCACTTGCAACCGGCGCAGTCGAGGCCATGGTTGTAGATGTTCAGTGTGTCATGCAGTCATTGACTGACGTTGTCAAGAATATGCATACCGACATCATTACCACCAATTACCGCGCCAAGATGCCTGGTGGCGTACACATTCAGTTTGAAGAGCATGCGGCTCTGGAGTCTGCTAAGAGCATTCTGTCTCATGCCATCAAAAATTATAAGAAGCGCGGCAAGGCTTACATTCCGAAAAAAGAGAAACTCGATGTAGTCGTCGGTTTCAGCCATGAGACCATCAACTACATGCTTGGTGGTCGGTTCCGCGCCAGTTATCGTCCTTTGAACGATAACATTATCAATGGTCGTATTCGTGGTGTTGCCGCAATCGTTGGTTGTGACAACTTTAAGCTCTCTGACGAAGCGCATGAGATCATTGCCCGTGAGCTGATCAAAAACAACGTACTTGTAGTCGCAACCGGTTGTGCAGCAACAAGCCTTGGTAAGGCAGGGCTTGTTAACCCTGAGGCAGCTAAGTACTGCGGCGAGAGTTTGGCAGAGGTCTGTGAGACTGTTGGTATGCCTCCGGTCCTTCACATGGGGTCCTGTGTTGACAACAGCCGTATCCTGATTGCTTTGACTCAGATGGTCAAGCAGGGTGGTCTTGGTGAAGATATTTCAGACCTGCCGGCAATCGGTACTGCCCCCTTGTGGATGAGTGAAAAGGCTGTGGCGATTGGCCAATATTTTGTAGCCAGTGGCGCACAGGTTGTTTTCCAGAGCCTGCCGGTTACCGGTTCCAAGGAATTCAATGAGTACCTTTGTGAAGGACTCATGGGACCCCTTGGCGCACACTGGAATGTTGAAGAGGATCCGCTTAAGATTGCCCAGCTGATGATCAGCAAGATCGACCAGAAACGTGACGCTTTAGGTATCAACAAGAAGCAGGATCGCGTTCTTTTCGACATGGAAATGCGTCGTGACATGGGCGGTGATGGCCTTAAAGACGTCGGCTGCCACGGACCTGCATAAGCTGCGAGTAACTGGTTTTTTCTAAGAAAGATTTGAGGATAAGGAATATTAACCGATGAAATCGGGAAGCCGTTTAGAACGGGTATTAGAATCTGGAGAGTTTGCGGTCACGGGCGAACTCGGTCCACCTAAGAACAGCAATGCTGAGGTGGTTCGGGAAAAGGCTCGCATCCTGAAAGGCAATGTCGATGCAGTCAATATCACCGACTGTCAAACCGCTATTGTCAGGATGTCCAGCATCAGCGCTGGTCTCATTACCCAATCCGAAGGTGTCGAGCCGGTTATTCAGATGACCTGCCGCGACCGGAACAGGATCGGAATGCAGAGTGATATCCTGGGCGCCACTGCCCTGGGATTAAAAAACCTTTTATGCCTGACTGGCGATCATCAAAAATTCGGTAATCATCCAGGCTCTAAGGGAGTCTTTGATATGGATTCCATCCAGCTCATGGGCATGATGAAGACCTTACGTGATGAGAAGAAATTTCAATGCGGTGAGGTCATTAAAAGTGATGAGCCGAAGCTGTTTTTAGGTTGTGCCGCTAATCCTTTTGCCGGCCCCTCCGAACAGTTCAGAGCTCAACGCCTGGCCAAGAAGGTTGCAAATGGTGCTGACTTTGTTCAGACCCAGATCATATATAATGTTGAGCGCTTTGCAAAATTCATGGAAGCTGTGCGCGATATCGGACTGCATGAGAAAGTTCATATTCTCGCTGGTGTTACACCTCCTCGCTCCGTTGGCATGGCTCGGTACATGAAAAATTTTGTTCCGGGTATGGATGTGACGGATGATGTCATCAAACGTCTTCAAGGCGCCAAAGACAAAGAAGACGAAGGTATTAACATCTGCGTTGATATTATCAATCAGGTGCGTGAGATAGAAGGTGTTGCCGGTGCCCATGTTATGGCAATTGAATGGGAGACTGCCGTTCCTGAAATCGTCAGTCGCGCTGGCCTTGCCGAGCGTCCTGTCTTTGACGATGATGCAGTGAGTGCACCTGTTGCCGACGAAAGCATTGAGGTTCGTACCTCAGAGACGAGTGAAGAAGAAAAAGATAGCGTTCTGGCCGCCGCTAAGGAAGAAGCAGCGAAGATTGTTGCCGCCGCTCAAGAAGAAGCTGCAAAGCTTCGGGCACAATCAACTGCTGGAGAGTCCATAGCGCCTGACCAGGCAAGTCTTGAAATAGATGAAGCAGGAGAAGATGAAATGAACGAAAGAGAACGTCAAATGGCGCTTGCGTCTGTCCAGCAAGGACTTGATGCGCTCAGGAAGGCCTTTGGTCTGTCGGATGATCAGTTTGATGCACTGGCTAAATTTGCCGGCGCTGAGGCTATTCTCACACGCGAGCCACAGGCAGCGTCGGCTCCTGCAAGTCAAGGAGCACCGGCAGCCACACCTGCTGCTCCGGTAGTTGATACCAGTGCAGAGGATGCCAAAAAGGCTGCCGAGGCCAAGGCTGCTGAAGACGCCAAGAAAGCGCAGGAGGCCAAGAAAGCTGCTGAAGCACAGGCTGCTGAAGATGCCAAGAAGGCTGAAGAAGCTAAAAAAGTCGCAGAAGCGAAGGCCGCTGAAGAGGCTAAGAAGGCTGCCGAGGCCAAGGCTGCTGAAGAGTCTAAAAAAGCTGCCGAAGCGAAAGCAGCTGAAGAGACCAAAAAGGCAGAACCTGCTCCGGCAAAGGCAGCTCTTGCTGCCACCGGTGGAATTGAAGCTGCTGAACTTGCCTCAGAATCTACTCCTTTGGCAGATCGAGCAAGCAAGGTTCCTGCTGACTCATATACGGAAAAGTATACCGGCACAATTCGAGAGAGCGCATTGGGTAATGGCGACAGTGCCATTACAGTTGGTGGTGCCAACACCATGCCGTTCCAACTCTTTGAAGGCGATATGCCACGCAAGCCCATGATCGCCATGGATATCGTTGACGTTAAGCCCGAAGAGTGGCCCGAGACCTTAACCCGTCATTTTGAGGGTGCCATGGACAGCCCTGTTGATTGGGCTAAAAAATGCGTCAATGATTTTAATGCAGACGCACTTTGTATCTCCTTGGTTTCCACTGACCCCAATGGTCAGAATCGCTCCTCAGCCGATGCGGCTAAGGATGCATCGGAAGTTATTAACGCCGTTGACGTTCCTATTATTGTTTGGGGTTGTGGCAATGGCGAAAAAGATACAGACACACTGCGCGAATTGACAGCTATCGTTGGCGACAAGAAGGTCTGCCTGGCCCCGTTGTCCGATGCAAACTATCGCTCAATCGGCGCTACTGCCATGGCTTTTCAGCACCCGGTTGTTGCTGCATCACCCATTGATGTTAACTTGGCCAAGCAGCTGAATATCCTACTTGAAAACCTTGGTGTAAATCTCGAGAATGTCCTGATCGATCCATCCATCGGTGCTCTCGGTTACGGTATTGAGTACACCTACTCTGTTATGGAGCGTATTCGCTTAGCCGCTCTCACCCAGCAGGATGAGAAATTACAGGTGCCCTTTATCTGTAATCTCGGCCGCGAGGTCTGGAAGGCAAAAGAGTGTCGCCTGCCGAGTGATGACATGATCGGCGATCAGGAGACACGCGGTGTCCTCATGGAGGCCATTACCGCTTCTTGTATGCTCATGGCTGGTGGTGAGGTAATGATCATGCGTCATCCGCGTGCCATTGCTCTGACCAAATCCTTAATTAACGGTTTGATGGGATAATCAACCTCGAACTTTATAAATATTAAAATACCATTACGAGTTTAGAGGAGTTTACCAATGTCTAAGATAATCTGTTCAGCCGCCATTCGCGGGGCACACAAGATAATCGATATGGCGGAGGAGCAGTTCGAGGAGGCCTTGAAGAAATATGGCCCCGAACAAGAGGTGTCCTTGCCCAACACCGCTTATTTTCTGCCTATTATATACAGTATGCTCGGCGCCAAGGTGCAAACCGTTGGTGACATGAAGGATATTTTCGCAGAGTGTCGCAAACTTTTGCCGGCTGAGGTCAGTGAGAACCTCTGGCTCCCATATCTCGCGCCGGCTCTTGATGCTGGTATGGCTACCTTCTTTGCCGAGGAAATGTACGAAGCTATTCGCTATCTTAATTCTCCGGAATTCTATACCAAGACCGAAGATCCAACCGATGATAACCTCTGGCTTGGCGCTGCCGACGACGTTGTTTTTCGTAAGCGTGGTGTTGAGTTCGTAGACGGTTCAGCACCGGGATTTGCTGCTATCATGGGTACCCCGGATGATTCTGAGATGGCCGCCAAGATAGCTCTTGAGCTGCAGGAGAAAAATCTCTACATCTTTATGCATGACCAGACCAACGGCAAGAACATGGCCGAACGTCTGGTGGAACAGGATGTTCAGGTCGGTTGGAACACCCGTCTGGTTCCCTTTGGTAAGAGCTATACCTCAGCAGTCTTTGCCATTGGTTTTGCCTGTCGTGTGGCCATGGCATTTGGTGGTATTAAGCCTGGCGATTATGCTGGTAACCTTTTGTACAATAAAGATCGGACCTTTGCTTTTGTTATGGCCTTTGGTGATGTTTCCGACGAGTGGTATGCAAATGCTGCCGGTGCCATCAACTGGGGCTTCCCAACCATATCCGACTATGATATTCCTGAGGTATTGCCGACCGGTATCTG
Source organism: uncultured Desulfobulbia bacterium (assembly GCA_964385695.1). Lineage (GTDB taxonomy): Bacteria > Desulfobacterota > Desulfobulbia > Desulfobulbales > Desulfurivibrionaceae > CAYLQA01. Next base: position 37,722 of record CAYLQA010000023.1, read on the forward strand.
CACCTACGAGCATGTTGTCAGCAAGGTTCCCCATGAGGAGATCGTACAGAAGGCTATCGAGGTTCGTGGACTTAAGGTCAACGTGACTAAGATCGATATCCCCATGTCTTTTGGCCCGGCCTTTGAGGGTGAGCGTGTCCGTAAGGATGATCTCTTTATGGAGTGTGGTGGTGGTCGGACCTCAGGTGTTGAGGTTCTGGTCTCCAAAGACATGAGTGAGGTTGAAGATGGCCTGGTCACTATTGAAGGACCGGACATCAAGGATATCGAGCAGGGCCAGAACCTGCCAATCGGTATCTTGGTTGAGGTTGCTGGTCGTGAGATGCAATCTGACTTTGAGCCGATCCTTGAGCGCCAGTTTCATCACCTGATCAATTATATTCAGGGCATTATGCATATGGGCCAACGAAACATCATGTGGGTCCGTATCGGTAAGGCTGCTGTTGAAAAAGGATTTTCCTTTACCCATTTCGGTAAGGTCCTGCACGGCAAACTGCACCAGGAGTTCGGTGCCATTGTTGACAAAATTCAGGTCAAGATCTTCACTGAGTTGGACAAGGTAGAAGAGGTACAGGAACTGGCCCGTAAGACATATGCCGAGCGTGATGAGCGCCTTGGCTCCATGACCGACGAGACCGAGGAGATTTACTACTCCTGCTCGCTCTGTCAGTCCTTTGCCCCCAGCCATATCTGTGTCATTACCCCGGAGCGGATCGGCATGTGCGGCGCCTACAACTGGCTCGATGGTAAGGCATCATACAACATCAACCCCACCGGCCCCAACCAGCCCATTGAAAAGGGCGAGGTTATTGATGGTGAACTTGGTATCTTCAAGGGTATCAACGAGTTTGTCAATCAGGCTTCCCGCGGAGCGGTGGAGGAACTTGCCTGCTACTCCTTGATGAACAGCCCCATGACCGCCTGTGGTTGCTTTGAGGCCATTGCCGCCATGCTGCCGCAATGTAACGGTATCATGGTTGTCAACCGTGACTTCCTCGGCATGACCCCATCGGGTATGAAGTTCACCACCCTTGCCGGTATGACCGGTGGTGGTGCACAGACTCCTGGCTTCATGGGTGTTTCCAAGCATTTCATGACCAGCCCCAAACTCTTTCTGGCCGAGGGCGGACTCAAGCGTGTGGCCTGGTTGCCTAAGGCGATGAAGGATGAGATTGCGGATAAGCTTAAGGAGCGCTGTGAAGAGATCGGCATGCCTGAGCTGTTTGACATGATTGCTACAGAAGAGCAGGGCACCACTGAGGAGGAGATCCTTGAGTTCCTCAAAAAGGTAGGACATCCCTGCCTTGAAATGGAAACAGCTGTTTAGCCCTTGCTTTGGGCAACAACGAATACATTACGACTTTATTTAATTTGAGTTCTCTATATATGGGAGGAACAGACAGATGGCTTTAACAGGTATTCAAATCCTCAAAATGCTTCCCAAGAAGAATTGCGGGGAGTGTGGCATTCCGACCTGTCTTGCCTTTGCCATGAAGGTAGCTGCCGGACAGACCGAGATTGGTGAGTGTCCGTATGTGAGCGATGAGGTCAAAGAGCAGATTGGTGAGGCCTCTGCACCTCCAATTCGCTCTGTGAAAATCGGTGCTGGTGATTCTGCCTTTACCACTGGTGGTGAGACCTGTCTCTACCGTCATGAAAAGCGCTTTGAAAACCCCACCGGTATCGCTGTCCTTGTTACCACCGACATGGGCGACAGTGATGTCGACGGACGTATCAGCCGTTTTAAAGATCTTCGCTATGAGCGTGTCGGCGTTATGCTCAAGGCAGACCTCATTGCAATTAAAGATGCAAATGGCGACTCTGCTGCTTTTACCGCTCTGACCAAGAAGGTTCTTGACGGCGCAGAGGATGCCAACCTGATTCTCATGAGCGATAATGCCGACAACCTCAAGGCTGCTGCCCAAGAGTGTGGTGATCGCAAGCCTTTGCTTTACGGTGCGACCCTTGATAATTCAGATGTTATGGCTGATGTTGCCAAAGAACTTGACTGTCCGCTTTCTGTGAAAGGCAGCAATCTTGATGATGCTGTTGCCGTATCAGAAAAGCTTATGGATTCCGGCCTGAAAGACCTGATGATCGATACCGGCGCCAGAACCATGAAGGCTGCCTTTGAGGACAATATCGTAGCTCGCCGTTCAGCCATCAAGTCAAAGTACAAGCCCCTTGGCTTTTCCTCCATTACCTTTCCTTGTGAGATCTCCGATGATCCGCTCATGGAAGCCATGGTCGCTTCGATCCTGATTGCGAAATATGCCGGTATTGTTGTCCTTTCCGACCTGCAGGGTGATGTACTCTTCCCGCTCTTGCTTGAGCGTCTGAACATCTTCACCGATCCACAGCGTCCCATGGTTGTTCAGGAGGATACTTACTCCATCAATGGTCCGGCAGAGGATGCACCTGTTCTTATCACCTGTAATTTCTCTCTCACCTACTTTATTGTTTCCGGTGAGATTGAGGGAAGCAAGGTGCCCAGCTGGCTGCTGATCAAGGATACTGAGGGGCTTTCCGTGCTCACCGCCTGGGCTGCAGGCAAGTTTGGCGCGGACATGGTTGCCCAGTTTATCAATAAATCAGGCATTCTGGAAAAGGTGAAACATCGTGATTTGATTATCCCGGGGTACCTTGCCTCCATGAAGGGTGAGCTTGAAGAGGAGCTTCCCGATTGGAATATCACCATTGGTCCTCGCGAGGCTGGTCATCTTCCCGCCTTTTTGAAAGAATGGAAACCTTCAGCATAAAAGATAGTGATAAGTAATGAGGAAACATCGATACCTTTAATCTTGTTTCCTCTTGCTGAATTTTGAGTTGACGCATGAATATTACAATAAACGGTAACGAAATTGTTGCTGAAGAAGGGATAACTATCCTTGAAGCGGCAAAACGTGCAGATATTGAAATCCCCACCCTCTGTCATGTGAAGCAGGGCACCTCGGACGTCCCTTGTGAGCTTTGTATTGTCGAGGTTGAAGGTGCAGATGAGCCTGTTCGTTCATGTAGTACTCCCATTGCCGAGTCAATGGTTGTTGTGACCGATTCCGAGCAGCTTGTTGCCCAGCGCAAAGAGCGCTTGAGCACGATAATGTCCAGTCACTTTGGCGATTGCAAGGCACCTTGTAATCTTACCTGTCCCGGTCAGATTAACGTTCAAGGTTATATTGCCCATGTTGCCAAAGGACAATATGAAGAGGCCTTGCGCCTTGTCATGGAACGGAATCCGTTTCCATTTTCCGTTGGTCGTGTTTGCCCGCGTTTTTGTGAGACCCGATGTCGTCGAATCCTTGTCGATGAGTCTGTTTCCATCAACCATCTCAAGCGGTTTGTTGCTGACTGGGCCATGGCCAACAAGGTCGACCTGAAGATCCCCAGGGAAAAACATACAGGCAAAAGAATTGCTGTTATTGGGGGTGGCCCATCCGGCCTTAGCGCTGCATATTTCCTTGCTCGCAAGGGCCACGATGTGACCGTTCTTGAGTCTTCACCCAAGCTTGGTGGAATGCTGCGCTACGGTCTGCCTGAATATAAAATCCCCAGCGATGTCCTTGATTATGAGATCAACATGATCTTGAGAATGGGCATCAATGTTCGCTTGAGTCAGAAATGGGGGGTTGATTTCACCCTGCAGGAACTGCGCGAGCAGGGATTTGATTCCATACTTATCTCCACTGGTACCCCTGTTGACGAAAGTCTTGATATCCCCGGTTGCGCATTACCCAAGGTAGTGAAGGCCGGTAAATTCCTGCGCGACGTCAATGAGGGCAAGGTCAAAGATTACGGCCGTTCAGCTGTTGTGTTCGGTGGCAACAACATTGCCATGGAAACCGCTCGTTCCTTGATTCGTAGTGGTGTTGACGAGGTAACCATCATCTATCCTCGGGCTCAGACCGAAATGCCTGCTAACCAGCGGACAATTCGCGAGGCAGAGCGCGATGGTGTGCAGTTCCTCTTGATGGCTTCTCCTGTTAATTTTGTTGATACAGACAACGGTATTAACGTTGAGTTGATCAGAATGAAACTCGGCGAGCCGGATAAAAAGGGTGTACGTCATCCTGAGGCAATTCCTGGTTCTAGTGTTAACATCCTCGTTGATACGGTTGTTGTCTCCCAGGGACTGAAGGCCTGTAAAGATAAATTTGAAGGCGGCGAACTTGAAGAAACCCTTGAGCTTACACCAAAGGGAAATCTCAAGGCCAATCCGAGAACCGCTCTGACCAATCACCCAGGGATTTTTGCTGCCGGTGATGTGACCAGTGGCCCGCGCTCTGTGATTCAGGCTGTGGTAGCTGCTCGTCGTGCAGCTGAGAATGTGCATTCCCAGGTAATGGGTGTACCAAAGCCACCGGCTGAAAGTCGTTTTAACTTTCACCGTGGACGCACCTTTGATGATGTTGATCTTAAAAACTTTGAAGGCATCAACATCAAGCTGCGCGAAAAAATGCCTGGCCGTCCGCCTGAGATCAGCACTCAAGATTTTGACGAGTACAAACTCGGCTTCAATGAAAAGATGGCCGTGAATGAGGCTAAGCGTTGTTTGTCCTGCGGTTGCTCGGCATTTGAGCGATGCGATCTCAAGAAAGAGGCTTTGGAACTCGGCCTTGATCCCAACCGCACTGGTATGGGGAAAACGCCTGATTACTCCAAAGATATATCCCATCCCACCATCATGGTGGATATGAATAAGTGTATCTATTGTAAGCGTTGCGAGAATAGCTGCGATTACGATGCCCTGAGCATTTCAGCCGAAGGGACTGATGAGCAGGGTAGACCTCAAGGGCTTTCCTTTCAGTTCAAGGAAAACTGTGTTTCCTGTGGTGCCTGTGTGGATAACTGTTCAACCGGTGCGCTTAACAAAAAGGATGCCATGGTTCCAGTGGTAAGCGAGGAAATGCGCGAGGTGCGCACGACTTGTCCTTACTGTGGTGCAGGCTGTCAGATGATTCTCCGGGTTAAGGGTAATACCTTGATGGAGGTTACCTCTGACCCTGATTTGGCACCGAACTACGGCGCACTTTGTGTGAAAGGACGTTTTGCCCATAACTTTGTCCAGCATAAGGATCGCTTGACCCAGCCTTTGGTTCGGCGCAACGGTCAACTGGTTGAGACCACTTGGGAAGATGCACTGAATGTAGTTGCTAAGCGTTTCTTCGATATCAAGTCCATGTACGGAGCTGACGCAATTTCCGGCTTCAGTTGTGCAAGGGCCACCAACGAAGAAAACTTTTTGATGCAAAAATTTATGCGGACAGCGATCGGAACGAATAATATCGATCACTGTGCTCGACTCTGACACGCTCCCACGGTGGCCAGTTTGGCCCTCACCTTCGGCAGCGGCGCAATGACCAACTCCATCGGAGACGCGGTCAACAATAAAACAGATCTTTTCTTTATGATTGGTTCCAACCCGGACACCTCTCATCCGACCATAGGTCTTCGCATCAACCAGGCTGTCAGTAAAGGCGCCAAGTTGGTAGTTGTAGACCCACGAAAGACCAATCTTGCTGAGCGGGCTGATCTTTGGTTGCGCATTAATCCCGGTACTGATGTTGCCTTGCTTAATGGCTTGATGAATATCATCCTTGAAGAAGACCTCTGGGATAAGTCCTTTGTTGAGAATCGAACTGAGGATTTTGATGAACTTCAAAACCTCGTGAAAAAGTATACCCCTGAAAAGGTTGAACAGATTACCGGTATTGCCCAGGATGACCTGTATACCGCAGCGCGTATGTATGCTGCTGAGGGACGTCACGCCATCTACCACGGAATGGGCATTACTCATTACACCACAGGTACTGACCGTGTGAAGAGTATCGCCAACATGGCCATGCTTTGCGGCAAGGTTGGTGTTGAAGGTGGTGGTTGCAACCCGCTACGTGGCCAGAACAATGTCCAGGGTGCCTGTGATATGGGTGCTCTGTTCAACACCTTGCCTGGTTACGGTTCTCTTGATAACGACGAGCTGCTTGATAAATATGAGGATGTTTGGAAGGTCAAGCTGCCCAGGAGGCCAGGTAAGCCAGCCACTGAGGTTTGGGAGAATGTTATCAAGGGTGATATCCGTGCCCTTTACATCTTTGGTGAAGATCCGGCTGTTGCCGATGCTAATATTTCCCATGTGCAGGAAGCATTGGGAGAGGCTGACTTTGTTGTGGTTCAGGATCTCTTCCTCACCGATACGGCGAAGATGGCCGACGTTGTCTTACCTGCCGCATGTTTTGCGGAAAAAGACGGGACCTTCGCTTGTACAGAGCGTCGCGTGCAGCGTGTGCGTAAAGCGGTTGATCCCCCAGGACAGGCTCGACCTGATTGGCAGATCTTTACCGAACTTTCCAAGAAGATGGGCTACGAGATGGAGTACAACTCTGCCGAGGACATCTTTGAGGAGATTCGGAACCTGCTTCCTCAGTACAAAGGTATAACCTACGAGCGTATTGAAGAGGTCGGTTTGCAGTGGCCTGTGCCCAATGAGGATCATCCCGGCACCCCGGTTCTGCATACAGAGTCCTTTACTCGTGGGCGCGGCCTCTTCATTCCTGAAGAATATATTCCTCCGGTTGAGCTTGCTGATGAAGAATATCCCATGCTCTTTACCACCGGCCGTGACCTTGCCCGTTATAACTTCTCCAGCATGACCGGCAAGACCACTGAAATTGATGAAATCAGCCCTGAGTGTTTTGCAGAGGTTAATCCTGTTGATGCTGAGCGTATGGGAATCAAAGACCTTGATTGGTTGCGTCTGAGTTCCCGCCGTGGCTCGATTGATATCCGTGCCAAGCTCACTGAACGCTCGCAAGAGGGTACAATTTTTACAACCTATAATCATCTTGAGACCCTGGTGAACCTTCTCACCTTGGATGCTTTGGATAGGTTATCCAGAACGCCTGAGTACAAGCTTTGCGCGATCAAAGTTGAAGTATTAGGAGATGAGTTGCCGAACTAACCTCGGCAATACAATATTTTTATAAGTGGAGTAATGTATGGCTCAAGCAAAAGATAAACGGTCTGGTACCGTAATGGTTGTCGGCGGCGGTGTCGCCGGTGTCCAAGCGGCACTCGATCTGACCGATCTTGGCTACTACGTCTACCTGGTGGAAAAATCAGCTGCAGTCGGCGGTGCCATGGCCCAGCTCGATAAGACCTTTCCCACCAATGATTGTTCGCTTTGAATACTCGCACCTAAGTTGGTAGAGGCCGGTCGGTCTCCAAACATCGAGATTCTGAGCAACGCTGATTTGCTTGCTGTTGACGGCAAACCAGGAAATTTTACCGCAAAAATTCGTCAGCGTCCCCGTTACATCGATGCTGATAAATGTACTGCCTGTGGTGTCTGTACCAAGTACTGTCCTCGTCACCTTGTTGATGAGTACAACGAGGGATTGGCTGTAACCCGGCCTATCCATATCGACTATCCCCAGGCCGTACCTGCAACATACTTTATTGATCCGGAAGCATGCCTGTACCTCAAGCATGATACTTGCCAAATCTGTGTGTCTTCCTGTATGCAAAAGGCCATTGATTTTTCCCAGAAGCCTACAGAGATGGACCTGAACGTTGGTGCCGTTATCATGGCGCCTGGTTTCGGTCGAGTATCAGATGAGACTCTGGCCAAATACAGCTACGGAAAGCATCCTGACGTTTTGACCAGTCTTGAGTTCGAGCGTCTGATGTGTGCTTCAGGTCCTTTTGAGGGTGAGATCCTGCGTCTTTCTGATCGCAAGCATCCCAAGAAGATCGCCATGATCCAGTGTGTCGGTTCCCGCGACCTTGGTTGTGACAATGGCTACTGCTCTTCTGTTTGCTGTATGTATGCGATCAAGGAGGCTTTGGTTACCAAGGAGCATGATCCTGAGTGCGATATCACCATCTATTATATGGACATGCGAACCCAGGGTAAGGACTTTGACAACGCACGCATCAAAGCCGAGGCCATGGGCATTAAGTTTGTCCGGGCCAAGGTTGCCGATGTTATGCCATGGGAGGAGAATCTTAAGCTGACCTACTCCCTGATGGACGGCACCCATCATTTTGATGCCTATGACATGGTCGTACTCTCTGTGGGCCTTGATGCTCCGTCCGATGCCAAAAATCTTTCCGAGATTGCCGGCATCGAACTCAACGACTACGATTTCTGTAAAACAGATACTTTTGCCCCGCTCTTGACCACCCGCCCCGGTGTGATGGTAGCCGGTGCCTTCCAGGGACCCAAGGATATTCCTGAGTCTGTGACCCAGTCCAGTGCTGCCGCTGGTATTGCGGCCGGTTTGATCAAGAAGGATCGCGGTAAGGGTATTGTCCATAAGGCCTATCCTGATGAGCAGGAGATGCCCGAAGAGGTACGTATCGGTGTCTTTGTCTGCCACTGCGGTATCAACATCGCCTCTGTAGTCGATGTGCCCCAGGTTGAGCAGTACACCGAGGGTATGGACGGTGTTGTTTATCATGCCCAGCAGTTGTATAGCTGCTCCCAGGATGCCCAGGAGATCCTTAAAGACAAGATCAAGGAACATGACCTCAACCGTGTGGTTATTGCTGCCTGTTCACCCAGAACCCATGAGCCGCTTTTTCAAGAGACCCTGAAGGATGCAGGACTCAACCGTTGCTTGATTGAGATGGTTAATATTCGCGACCATTGCTCTTGGGTCCATGCCAATGAGCCTGAGGCAGCGACTGATAAATCAAAAGACCTAGTGCGCATGGGTATTGCCAAGGCGCGCCATATTCAGCCCCTGCCTGAGCAGACTGTGCCTGTAACAGATAAGGCATTGGTTCTTGGTGGTGGTGTTGCCGGACTTACCTCGGCCTTGACCTTGGCTGAGCAGGGATTCCATACCACGGTTGTGGAAAAGGAAGACAAGCTTGGCGGCCACCTTCAGCACTTGAGCTACACCTTGCAGGGAGAGAATGTTGATACGGTCCTGAAATCTTTGTCCGACAAGGTGAAGAAGAGCAAGAAAATCGATATCCTGACCAAGAGCGAGCTTGCCGAAGTCAGCGGGTTTGTCGGCAACTTCTCTTCTATTGTTAAGACCAAGAAGGGCAAGAAGAACGTTGAAAACACCATCGACCATGGTGTGATTATTGTCGCCACCGGTGGCAGCGAGCATCGCCCTGAAAAGATCCTTGATAATAAGGTCAAGTTCTCTGATAAGGTTGTAACCCAGCGCGAGCTTGAAAAACGCCTGGCCGGACGTGCAAAGAACCGCGCGCCCCAGACCACGGTCATGATCCAGTGTGCCGGGAGCCGCGGCGATGACTTGAACTACTGTAGCAAGGTCTGTTGTAGTCATGCGGTGAAGAATTCACTGAAGATAAAAGAGATTAATCCCGACTCTCAGGTAATTGTGCTCTATCGCGACATGCGCACCTATGGATTTGCCGAGGATGCCTACCGTGAAGCGCGTGAGAAGGGTGTTATCTTTGTGCCTTACACCATGGATGAGAAACCCGTGATCAAAGGCAGCGGCAAGAATCTAAAAGTGACCTATAACGATCCGATCTTGCGCGAAGATGTCACTATTGCCCCGGATCTTCTGACCATGAGTGTTGGAATCGTGCCAGAGGGCACAGAGGAGCTGAGCAAGCTTCTAAAGATTCCTGTCAATGCCGACAGTTTTTACCTTGAGGCCCATGTTAAGCTGCGCCCGGTCGAGCTTCCTGTTTCCGGTGTCTTTGTCTGCGGCTTAGCCCACTCGCCAAAACCTGTAGATGAGATCGTTGTCCAGGCCCAGGCTGCGGCAGCGAAAGCTTCCATCCCATTGGTCAAAGGGTATGTCTCTGTTGAGCCCACTGTCAGCAACGTCGATAAAGATGCCTGTATCGGCTGCGGCATCTGTGAGGCACTCTGTCCCTACCAGGCAATCCGCATGGTCAAGGGTGATGATAAAAAACGTAAGGCCGAGACCATCACCGCCTCATGTAAAGGTTGTGGTATCTGTGCCTCACGCTGTCCGGTATTCGCCATCTCCATGGGGGGCTTTACCGATGAACAGATTACTGCGCAAATTACCGCCTTTGGTGCAACCGAAGAGGAGTCAGCATAATGAGTAAGGAAGAATTCAACCCCAAGATCCTGGGGTTCCTCTGTAACTGGTGCTGTTATGCAGCCGCGGATAGTGCGGGTGTCTCCCGTTATCAGTATCCGCCCAACCTGCGTACCATCAGAGTCATGTGTACCGGACGCCTTGATCCGGCCTTTGTTCTGCGCGGCTTTGCCGAGGGAGCGGATGCCATTTTTACAGGCGGCTGACAACTTGGCGAATGTCATTACCAGGTAGGTAATTACGATGCTATGGGAGTAAGCGCGCTGGTGAAAAAGGTTCTGGCCGAGGTTGGGATCAAACCTGAGCGTTTTAATCTGCAATGGGCCTCTGCTGCCGAGGCGCCTCGTTTTGTCAAGCTCATCACCGATTTTACCCAGGAGATGAAAGAGCTTGGGCCGATTGGTCAGGCTGAAGGACTTGATCCAGAGGAGCTTAAAGCACGCCTGGCCACGGCGGCAAATTTGGTCAGTGGGCGCAAGCTGCGTGTCGGGTTTGGTAACGCGACCAAGGCACTGCGCAAGGATAATGTCATGGACCAGGAGACCATCACCTCGGTGATTGACTCCAAAATGGAAAAATCCATCAGCTCCGGTTTGGTAGAAGAAGGTCTGCTGACCGTTCTCGCTAAAGAGCCTCTTTCCATGACTGCCTTAGTGAAAGCGCTGAACAGCAAGAAGGATGTTGTTGAGAAGCTGCTCACCACCATGAGCAAGCAGGGCAAGGTGGAGCAGAAAAAGAAGAAGTGGTGTCTGGCTGGCTAGATAAACCAGCTTTACATTGAGATATATCTAGGGCCGTGGCAGTAATGCCGCGGCCCTTTTTTTTTATCTGATTAACTCAGGAATCGGGATTTCGAGGAGTTCGATGACTTCGCGCAGGAATTTAATCTGATCTTCACGGAGCATGGCAAACTGAAAGGCGTAGTAGGCCAGGTGTTGTTTGGTTCGTCTTGGATCCCATTCCACCCGGATAACCTGGCCCTGTATTGTTTTGGCCAGGTTGGTACTTTTGCTCATCAAAAACTGCAGCCTCAGATCTCCGCGATCATAAACGCTGAGGGTGCGGCTAAAGGACATCTGGGCTAAGAGCCCACCTGTGCCAATATTGACGATAGTGCCACTGGTCGATTGGTATGAGGGGTCAACAATGGTAACCTTGCTTTCAAAGGGTACGTCAAAACGTTCATCCGCCCTGTGGTCCTCGGTAAACAACATTTTGCGGATTTTAAGAGTGAAGTCTCGAGGACTGAATGGTTTAGCGATAAAGTCCGTGGCGCCGAGATGAAGGGCCTTGAGCGCACTCTCTTGATCTTCCTTGTTAAAGATAATGAGGACAGGGAGATGTTGAAAACGTTTGGATTCGCGGATCTTGAGAAGGAGTTCAAAGCCGCTGATGCCTTGGAGCTTACGGTTGCAAATAACCAGGTCCAGGCTGTATTTCCGAATGATATCCCAGGCTTCAACCCCGCTGCTGACAACATGGACCTTTGAGCAGCCGAAACGGTTGCAGAACAAGACCTCCAGAGCCTCGCGTACCTTGTACGCGCCGTCAACAATGAGTACCTTGTAACCCTTTTTGGGTCGCATTCACTGCTCCTGTTTAGGGTAATAGGGCAAGGTGATGCTTGCTACATATTATAGTAACCTACTCCTCTTCTTCTTGTACAGCAAGCTGGCCGCAGGCGGCTGAGATATCTGATCCGCGAGAATCACGGACCAAGGTGGTGAAGCCAGCCTGGCAGAGAATATCCTGGAATTTTTGAGTGGTTTCAAGGGAGGGGCTTTTGTAGAGATACACATCGTTTTCGTTGTAAGGTAACAGGTTGATCTTACAACGTATTTTATGCAGTTTTTTTACCAGCAATCTTGCGTGCCGCTCTGAATCATTGATACCCTTGATCATTATATACTCCATCATGATCTTGCGTCGTTTGGGCAGAGGAAACTCACGGCAGGCTGCAAGAAGTTCGTCAACCGGGTAGGTGTCGTTGATGGGCATCAGCTTGCTTCTTGTCTCATCGTCCACCGCATGCAAAGAGATGGCAAGGTTTACCGGCACTGCCTCACCAAGCGCCTTGATTTTTGGAACCAGGCCGCAGGTGGAAACCGTGATCCTGCGGCTGGAAAAATCAAGCCCCCGTTGGTCCATGAGATTTTTAAGGGAGATGATCAGGTTGTCAAAGTTTGCCAGCGGCTCACCCATCCCCATAAAAACAAGGTTGTTAATCCTTTCGTACCCAAGGGCCTTGGCTTTTTCACCTATGGCCTGCACCTGGCCCACGATTTCCGAAGGACGCAAATTGCGGATAAAGCCCATGGTGCCGGTCAGACAAAAACGGCAGCCCATGGCACAGCCAACCTGGGAGGAGACACAGAGGGTCAGGCGGTCATCTTCTGGAATGAGCACGCTCTCGATAACCTTGTCGTCATGAAGGCGAAAGCCGTATTTGATGGTGCCGTCTCGGCTTACCTCTTCCAGCTCCGGCGTGATGTTACTGAAGTAGGATTTTTCTGCCAAAAGGGCGCGGACATCCTTGGCAATATCCGTCATCTGTTCAAAGCTGGTGATGCCCGGTCGATACAGCCAGGCAAAAATCTGCCGCGCGCGAAAGGGCTTCAGCCCAAGGGATTGGACCCAATCTGTGAGCTCATCAAGGCTCATATCCTTTAAATCTGGCAGGCTGCTCATAATGCTCGTAAAAACTCCGGCTTCAGGCTTGTTTGGCCGCCAAGGGCAAGGTCAATGGCCTGCAATATGGTTTCTTTGTCTCTTGGAAGTCTTGCATTAATAGGCAGGTAATTAGAAGCATGGTTGGACTGAAACTGGCAACGTATTAACTCCAGGTGTTGCACCAGGACCTGTAACTCTGCAAGAAAACCCCTTTGGTCTGGCAAGGCAAAACGCCCCTCTTTTTCATCCTTATAAAGTGGGGTATTGCTGAGCAGCATCAGGGTAAGAACACCAATCTGTTTTGGTTGCATCTGAGAAAGGACCTTGCCTGTCTCTTTGGCATGCTCAAGGGAGTGATCCCTTCCTCCAATTCCAAGCAAGGCGGTAACAGAGAGAAAGAGGCCTGCATCATTGACCAACTGCGCCGCCTCGATCAGTTGCTTGCTGGTTGCCCCCTTGTCGATCTTCTCAAGGACAGGGTCAGAGCCGCTTTCCATACCCAGGTAGACCCGGCTCAACCCCATTTTTTTGAGGGCTGAAAGGTCGGCAACTGTTTTTTGCCGTATGCCTTTGGCGTTACCATAGAGACTGATTCGATTCACCCAAGGCAATGCGGTCTTTATTTTTGTAAAGAGTTTGGTAAGGCGTGTTTGTGAAAGGCTTAAAACATCTCCATCGGCCAGAAAAACTCGCTTTTGCCGTTTACAGTGTTTTTGGGCAAATGCAAGATCCGAGTCAACGATCGCCTCATCTTTAATACGGAATTTTTCCGCCTTATAGGTCCCGCAAAAGGTGCACCTGTTATGTGAGCAGCCAACCGTGACCTGGAGGATAATGGAATCGGCCTCGCTGGGCGGGCGGATGATATGTTCGCCTTCGTAGTGCATTGAATAGTAACGAGTGACGAGTGACGAGAAATAACTTGTCACTCGTCACTAGAAAAAAAATCAGCCGTGATTTTTTTCAAATTCGGCCATGAAGTTGATCAGCTTGATCACGCCTTCCTTGGGGAATGCATTATAAATGGATGCGCGGCAACCGCCGATTGAGCGGTGCCCCTTTAGGCCGTCAAGACCAATGGTTGTTGCCTCGGCAATGAACTGTTGCTCCAACTCCGGTGTTGGCAGGTTAAAGGTCACATTCATCAAAGAACGGCTGTCAAGCTTGGCATGGGGACGGTAAAAATCACTGCTGTCCAACATATTGTAAAGGATGCCGGCCTTTTCTTTGTTCATCTCTTCCATGGCTGCTACGCCACCCTGTTTCTTAAGCCACTTGAGGACCAGACCAACGGTGTAGATTGCAAAGCAAGGTGGTGTGTTGAACATGGAGTCTTTATCCGCATGGGTTTTGTAGCGGAACATGGTGGGCACGTTCTCGGGAGTGCGATCAAGAAGATCTTCACGGACAATAACAATGGTGGTACCAGCCGGACCCATGTTTTTTTGCGCTCCGGCAAAGATCAGGCCAAAACGGCTGACATCGATCTTGCGGGAGAGGATATCAGAGGACATATCCGAGACCAGTATTTTGTCGGTCTGGGGCATGGACTGAAACTGGGTGCCGTAAATGGTGTTGTTTGAAACAAAATAAAGGTACTCGGAGGCATCATTGACTGAATAGTCGCCATCTTGAGGGACATGATTGAAGCTCTGCTCTTCGCTGGAGTAGGCCACATCAATATCACCAAAGAGTTTTGCTTCTTTGATGGCTTTTTTAGCCCAGGTGCCGGTGTTGAGGTAGGTAGCGGTTTTGCCGTTGCCCAAGAGGTTCATGGGGACCATGGCAAACTGGCTGGAGGCGCCTCCCTGAAGGAAGAGAACCTTATAATTATCAGGAATAGCCATCAGCTCGCGCAGGTTACTCTCAGCCTCTTCGGCAACGGCCATGAATTCCTTTGAGCGGTGGCTTAACTCGATAAGGCCAATGCCTTTATCGTTGAAGTTCACAATATCCTGCGCAGCCTGGGTAAGAACCTCGTAGGGCAGGGTGCCGGGCCCCGGGCTGAAATTATAAATTCTCTCAGGCATGTCTCTCTCCTTTTATGGTAATGTGTCGACTCACCGTGCAAAATGTGTCATGGGATAAGATCTTCATTGCTGGTGAGCAATTTTTTAAAATAAAAAAGCGCCTCTTGTCGAAAGCGCTGAGAACCTGTTAATTTAACCCGTGTGAAAGAGATCGACAATAGATTTTTCTTGCCGATCTTTCGTATAAATCAAAGCCTTAGTTTGGTGGGTTACACCTGTTTTGTCAGATCCTTTGAATAAATCATCCTCAGATATAAGCCAACGTCCGCTCCTGGCCCTGGTTGGTCCTACTGCTATAGGCAAAACAGAGCTTTCCTTAGGGCTTGCCGAACGGTTTTCTTGCGAGATTATCGGCATGGATTCCATGCAAATATACCGCTATATGAATATCGGCACAGCCAAACCGAGCAAAGAAGAGCGACAAAGGGTCCCCCACCACCTCATTGACTTTATAAACCCTGACCAGGAGTATCATGTTGCCCGTTTTGTAGAGGATGCCCAGGCTGCCTGCCGGATAATTATCCGGCATGGGAAAAGGCCTTTTCTTGTGGGCGGCACCGGACTGTATCTCAAGGGGTTGACCGAAGGACTCTTTGATGCGGCACCGGCTGACCAGCAGGTGCGAGAGGAGCTGAAAACGCGGCTTGACTCAGAGGGGCGTGAGACTTTGTATGAACAGCTTCAGCGCTGTGACCCGCTTTCCGCCGAACGGATTCACCCCAACGACACCCAGCGTCTTTTGCGTGCCCTTGAGGTATTTGAAACAACCGGAGTTCCATGGTCTCTGCATATTCAAAAACAGGTTCGAGCCCCTGCTTTTGAGAGAATTTTCAAGATCGGCCTGACCTGTGAGCGTGAAAAACTCTATGAGCGCATTAATTTACGGGTCAATATGATGGTAGAAGAGGGCCTGTTGGATGAGGTGGAGAGTATTCTCGCCCTGGGCTATGGGCCTAACCTTAAGTCCATGCAGTCTATCGGTTACAGGCATACGGTCAATTATCTCAATAAACAGTGGACCTGGGAGCAAACATTGGAGCTCTTGGCCAGAGATACCAGGCGTTACGCCAAGCGGCAGTATACCTGGTTTAACAATGATCCGGATATCCAATGGTTCGATGTAACGGATCAGGATGGTGTACTTGCTGCTGTGCAGAAATTTTACGATAAGGATGAAGAGGGGAGGGGATGAACGTTCCAAATTTTTTAACAATTACCAGGATCCTGCTTATACCGCTGCTGGTTATCTTTTTATTGGAAGGGGAGATGCGTTATGCATTCTGGGTCTTTGTTGCAGCAGGTGTAACAGACGGCCTTGATGGATTTCTCGCCAGACTGCTCAAGCAGAAAACAGATTTCGGGGCCTTTATCGATCCCATTGCAGACAAGCTGCTGCTCATTACCTCTTATATTACCCTGGCCGTTCTTGAGACAATTCCCAAATGGCTGACGGTTGTTGTGGTGAGCCGCGATATACTTATTGTGGGCGGAATTGGGGTTTTGATGTCTTATAACAGGCCATTTGATATCAAGCCCTCATTTGACAGCAAGATCACGACATTCATGCAGTTGGCCACCATCGCCTTTTTCCTGGGCAGAGATTATCTGCCTCCCACCGGTAATCTGGACATCATCCTGATAGCGTTAACCACCTTTTTCACCATTCTTTCCGGCACCCGCTATATCATTATCGGGTTCAGAATCCTTGGCAATCCAGACACAGTCAAACGATCCGGTGATGATGGGTAGTATTTTTGTGAATTCATCTCGATACAATCAATAGCTAATGTTTAATGTGAGGTTTTGGTGGGTTTGGAAACCATGCAATGGCAGTTCCGAAGCAAAGATTTAGAAGAGCTGGAAGAGATTGCCCGCAAGCTTGGCCTGCCTCGTCCTATTGTTTCAATATTGCACAGTCGCGGACTGGTGTCTCCTGAGGCTATTCAGGATTTTTTCTCTCCAACGCTTGCAAAACTCCCTTCTCCGTCCTTGATGAAAGGAATTGGGCAAAGTGTCTTGCTTATCATTCAAGCCATTGAACAGCAAAGAAAGATCATCATTTATGGTGATTACGATGTCGATGGCACCACTGGCACGGCAATTCTCGAGCTTTTTTTAAGAAAAATTGGGTTTGAGCATGTTTGCTCGGTGCAGCCACATAGATTGAATCATGGCTATGGACTGCATTTAGAGGCTTTATGCAATCAGGTTGACCGTGAAATTTTGGATGCAAAGCCGCTTTTGATCACCGTGGACTGCGGGATTACCGAAAATGAAGTCATTGTGGAATTGAACAGTATGGGAATGGAGGTGATCATAACCGATCATCATCGCACTCAAGAAATGCTTCCGCCTGCAGCTGCCATAGTGAACCCGTTGCAACCAGGATGTGATTTTCCCTTTAAGGGGTTGGCCGGGGTTGGGGTTGCATTTTATCTCATTATCGGGCTCAGAAAGGAATTAATAGATCGAGGCATAATCAGCAAAGAGAAAGCACCAAATCTCAAGGAGTTCCTTGATCTTGTGGCCTTGGGTACAGTTGCTGATATGGTACCCATGTTAGGTGTAAACCGTATCTTGGTCACAGCTGGCCTTGAGGTGATGAATTCAGGAAAACGTCCTGGCCTTAACAGCCTTATTGGCGTATCCGGCTGCAATATTGGCCATGTTACAGAAAAAGATCTCGGCTTTCGGCTGGGGCCAAGGGTTAATGCAGCCGGGAGAATGGGAAGCCCCAAGGCAGCGCTGGAGCTTTTTTTGTGCCAAGATCAGGCAGATGCAGAGAATTTTGCGCAAGAACTAGACAGTATCAACGAGAAAAGAAAGCTGCTTGGTGAAGAGATATTTACCGAAGCCTGTATTCTTGCTGAAGAAAAGATCCAAAAAGGCGACAAAGGCCTTGTTGTGTCTGGGAGAGACTGGCACTTTGGCGTGTTAGGCATTGTGGCAAGCAGGCTGGCAAATAAATACAGTCGGCCGGTAATCCTGTTAAGTTCGGACGGAATAACAGCTAAAGGGTCCGGGCGCAGTGTGGACGGAATAAATTTATTCACGATAGTCGATGATCATTGCCGTTCTTTGTTGAATACATTCGGCGGACATAGTGGGGCCATTGGCCTGTCGCTTGCTGAAGAAAAGGTGGCAACGCTTGATCGTACGCTCCAGGATGCCTTTGGCGATGCGTTTGGGTTTGGCGATATAGCGCCGAAATTCTGTATAGACTTGCGTGATGAAGACAGTAATGTTTTTACCAAAAGGTTCCTTAGCATGTATGAGCGTCTTGCGCCATTTGGTGTTGGGAACCCCGAGCCGATCTTTTCAGCAAAAGGGGTTGTGCAACAGAGCCGTGTGGTTGGCTTAAATCATCTAAAGTTTTCTTTTAAGAGTAATGGATCGATTTATGAGGCCATTGGGTTTGGGATGAAAGAAAAACAAAAAGAGATAGAGTCCGAAGAGGTTGAGGTTGCCTTTCACCTGAGTAAGAATCATTTTCGGGGAAGAACGAGCTGGCAGCTCCAGGTTGAGGGCACAAGGCCCACAACCACCTGATTTTA
>CAYLQA010000024.1:0-54743 GCA_964385695.1 uncultured Desulfobulbia bacterium
AACCCGCCTGGTCCATCTGGTCCTCAAGTGCGCGCAGGACCGATGGAGAGTCTTCAACCAGGAGGATTTTTGGGCGTTGGCTTATAATAGGGGCAGAGTTCATAATCGCCTTTCGGGATATTATTGAGTAAAAAAACGTTTCGTTCATTATAGTTGAAAAAGAAAAAATCTGCGTGCGGAAAAATGATTTAAGCCCGGCCTGCCTAGGAAATTATAAGATGCTATTCAATGAAAAATGGAATAAGTTGCCAGCCATTGCAGTCTTGATTCGTAGATAAAGGAGTGTTGTTATGGATATTTCAAAAACCATTGCCAAAATGAAAGAGAACCCTGCCTTTGCCGAGAACGTCGGTATGGTTTTGGTTCACAATGGTGTGGTCAGGGCTTGGTCCCGAGCGGACAAGGCAGATGTGAAGTGCCTCGAGGTGACGCCGGATTTAGATAAAATAGAGTCCATCCGCCAGGAGTTTTTAACCCGGCCCGGCATTTTCGATATCATAATTGAGGCGAAAAGCGGCCTGTTCTATCCCGGTGACGACCTTTTGTACATGGTGGTGGCAGGTGACATTCGGGAAAACGTCAAACCTGCCCTGGCGGATCTTTTGGATAGGGTCAAGGCTGAGGCCATCAGCAAGAAGGAAATCAAAAACTAAGTTCGAGCGGCGTAAATCACCCTTGCAAAACCATGCATTTCCAGGTAGTAAGGTGCCGCAGAGTATTTTTTTACTACAAAGATTGTATAGGAGAAACGCATATGTTTTCTGCCTCTGATTTGCGGAAAGGCTTAAAGGTTCAGATAGACGGTGAGCCTTATATCATCACGGATTTTCAGTTTTCCAAGCCCGGCAAGGGCCAGGCCTTGTACCGCTGCCGGCTCAAGAACATGATTACCGGCAATGCCTTTGACAAGACCTTTCGTTCAAACGACAAGCTGGAAAAACCTCCCCTGGAAGAGCGTAAGATGCAGTACCTCTACTCCCAGGGCGATGAATATGTTTTTATGGATAACATCAGCTATGAGCAGCTTGAGATTTCTAAAGATCAGCTCGGCGACGACACCTACTTTTTGATCGATAATATGGATGTGGACGTGCTGCTCTTTAATGGCCGACCCATCGGGGTAACCTTGCCCAACTTCGTCGCCCTGACCGTGACCAAGGCTGATCCCTGGGTGAAAGGCGATACCAGTGGCAGCGATACCAAGCCGGTCACTGTTGAGAGCGGTTTTGAGTTGCAGGTGCCTCCCTTCATCGAAGAGGGCGAGAAGATCCAGATCGACACCCGCACCGGCGAGTATGTGACCCGGGTCAAAGAATAGGCTGAATGCATTTACGAAATGCTCACGCATCCAGCAACTTTTTAAACGATAATCCTTTTAGTTAAAGAATAATTTACCAGACACAGCTAATACATTTATGATGACCATCGACGGCCTGCGCAAGCGGGCCGTTTTACTTCAGGGGCTGCGCAGCTTTTTTATTGACCGGGATTTTATCGAGGTCGATACCCCCCTTCGTATTCCTGCCCCTGCTCCGGAAGTCCATATCAGCCCAGAACCTGCCGGGGAATGGTTTCTGCAGGCCTCCCCCGAACTGTGCATGAAGCGGCTGCTTGCCCAAGGCGTCGAGAGGATTTTTCAGATCTGTAAATCCTTTCGCCAACAGGAGCGCGGCGACAAACACCTGCCCGAGTTTACCATGCTGGAGTGGTACAGAACCGGGGCCGATTACCAAGATTTGATGAATGATTGCGAAGAGCTTATCCGTGAGTTGGCCGGGCTTTTCGGTTTCGGCACGCATCTGCCTGTTGCGCATGGGCGAGTTGACCTCAGCCCCGGTTGGGAAAAACTCAGCGTGGCAGAGGCCTTTGAGCGCTATGCCCCCTACGATATGCACGAGGCCCTCAAACGGAATGTGTTTGACGAGGCACTGGTGCTGCATATCGAACCCCAGCTGGGCAAAGTGCGCCCCACCTTTTTGTATGATTACCCTGCGGCCCTTGGGGCCTTGGCTCGCATCAAAGCCAGCGATCCCATGGTGGCGGAACGCTTTGAGCTGTATATCAGCGGGCTGGAGCTGGCCAACGGCTTTTCCGAGTTGACCGATGTCAGAGAGCAACGCGCCCGTTTTGAGGAAGACCGGCGGCAGATGCAAAGATTTGGCCGCACGCCAGGCCCCATGCCGGAATCATTTTTACGGGATCTGCAGAACATGCCTGAAGCGGCAGGCATTGCCCTGGGGGTGGATCGTTTGGTGATGTTGTTTTTGGGGCTGGGTAGCGTTGATGAAGCGGTGGCCTTTACGCCTGAGGAGCTGTAAGGGCTCATGTCTTCGCCAGAAAGGTTGTTGCTCACTCTATGAATTAAGTTCTTTTTGAATCATCTGCAGGTCCACCCAGGCTGCCCGTTTCATCTCCGGGTTTTTTATGAGAAAATCTGGATGGAAGGTGGGCATGAGCGGGATATTGCGGAAGGTATGGAACGTGCCGCGTAGCTGGCTTAAAGGCTTTGTACTATGCAGCAGTCGTTGGGCGGCTACCGTGCCCATGGCGCAGATCAGTTTCGGCTGGATGGCCTCGATTTGCCTTAAGAGAAAGGGCAGGCAGGCCTCCATGGCCTCGGCACCGGGTGTGGTTGCAGAAAAACATTTGGTCAGATTGGTGAGATAAACCTGTTCTCTCTTAAGCCCGATGGCAGCAAGCATTTTGTTGAGCAACTCGCCCGCCTCACCCTGAAAGGGAAGGCCGCGGAGATTTTCAGCCTCACCGGGCCACTGGCCGATGATGATGAGTTGGGCCGTGAGGCTGCCTTCGCCAAAGACCAGGTTCTTGCGCATAGCGCCAAGGTTGCAACGGCTGCAATCGTTCAATTCTTCTGCCAGGTCCGGTAAAGAGGTCTGGGGAATTACCGGCGTTTGGGCAGGCTGTGCGGCCAGCTGCTCTGGTTGGCCGACCTGTTTTGGCCCCGGACAAGGCTCCAGGTCTTTAGAGGTATTGATGAATTTATCAACCTCGGCGTTGAGCGGGTAGAGTTCAATGCCAAGTTCCCGCTGAAAGGCCAGGTGCTTTTTTATTTGCCCAATCGCGGCCACGGCTGCCTGTTGCCATGCTTGAGGGCGTTTGGGATCGTTGTTTTTTGTTGGTGTTTGCGAGTCTGTCATGTGCTTTTTACCCCTTGCCACCTATCATAGCCGCTTCCGGGGACAAGGCCAATCTGAAATTTTGTCCGAATTTTCCATCTCTTGCTTTCTTGTCTAAGCCGGGAAAATTATCTACACTGATGGGTACTTAAACTGCGCAATGTCTTCTGAGGTAAAGGTAAGCACCAACGGGAGGTATGGTATGGAGGTCATCCCCGCCATTGAGACGAGACGGGCGGTGAAGCATTTTGATCCGGCCCACCGGATGAGCGATGCGGAAATCAGGCAGCTCATGGGCCTGGCCATAAAATCTCCCACCGCCTTTAATATCCAGAATTGGCGCTTTGTCCTGCTGCGTGACCCCGAGCAGCGCAAACAGGTTCGGGCAGTAGCCTGGGATCAGGCCCAGGTGACCGATGCCTCTCTGCTTATCGTGCTCTGCGCCAATCTCAAAAGTTGGGAGCTGGAGCCCCATCGATACTGGGTCAATGCACCCCAAGAGGTACAGGATTTTGTTCTGCCCGCCATTGACGGCTATTACCGGGATAAGGAGCAGGTGCAACGGGACGAGGCCATGCGTTCCTGCGGTCTGGCCGCTCAAACCCTGATGCTGACGGCAAAGGCCATGGGCTATGAGTCCTGCCCCATGGACGGCTTTGATTTTGCCGAGGTGGGAAAACTCATCAACCTGCCAGAGGATCATGTCATTGCCATGTTCGTCGCCATCGGCAAAGGCATCAAAGAGGCTTGGCCCCGCGGCGGCCAGCTGCCCCTTGAAGAGTTGGTTATTACAGATCGTTTTTCCTAAAAAGAGAATTTTGGTATCCGGATTTTATTTACTCACCTATGAACATTGATAAAAAGATTTTGGCACTCTTTACCTTTGCGCGGGTGGTCCTGAGTAAGCTGTGGCATGCTTTTACCGACCTGATACCCATTATCCTGGTTATTGCCTTTTTTCAGTTTGCCGTGCTCCGCCAACCGCTGCCCCAGGTCGGAGAGATTTTTTTCGGATCTCTCCTGGTTGTTTTGGGGTTAATGCTGTTCATTGAGGGGCTGGAGATGGGGCTGTTTCCCATTGGCGAGGTTTTGGCCCAGGCATTGGCCCGCAAGGGCAGCCTTGCCTGGCTGTTGATTTTTGCTTTTGCCCTGGGTTTTTCCACTACCGTGGCGGAACCTGCCCTCATTGCCGTTTCCTGGGAGGCCGCGGAAATAGCAAGCCTTGAAAATTTCATTGAGCCGGGCAAAGAATCTTTGCGCTCCTATGCCCTTGGGCTGCGCTTAAGCGTTGCTGTCTCGGTCGGTCTTGCCATTCTTATCGGGGTGGTACGCATTCTTTATGGCTGGCCTATCCATTATCTCATTATCAGCGGCTATGTGCTTGTTATGCTCATGACAACCATCGCTCCCAAGGAGATTATCGGTATAGCCTATGATGCAGGCGGGGTTACAACATCCACTGTGACCGTTCCTCTTGTTGCTGCCCTTGGGGTTGGGCTTGCCTCGAGTATTAAGGGGCGTAGCCCGCTTACGGATGGCTTCGGCCTCATTGCTTTTGCCTCGCTTCTGCCCATGATTTTTGTCATGGGATATGGATTAATCATTTTCGGTTAAGGGTGTGATATTGGATTTTCTCATCGGTTTTGCAAAAGGGTTGCTTTCCACTTGCAGGGATGTGGCGCCCATTATCCTTCTTATTGGTTTTTTCCAGGTTGTGGTGTTGCGGCAACCGATTCCGCACCTGCGCAGGGTCATCGCCGGGGTGGTCTATGTTATTCTTGGCCTGACGCTATTTTTGGCCGGGCTGGAAAAAGCATTGTTTCCACTGGGCAAAATCATGGCTACCCAGCTTTCCGATCCTGCTTTTATTTTCGGGCAGGCTTCCGCGCCCGGAGAGGTCGACTGGGCTGATTATGGCTGGATTTACCTGTTTGCTGCCCTGATAGGATTTTCCACGACCATTGCAGAACCATCCCTCATTGCCGTTGCCTTTAAAGCGCATGAAGTATCGGCCGGAACCATCAGCCAATGGGGGCTCAGGCTGACCGTGGCCTTCGGAGTTGCCATCGGCATTGGCCTGGGCGCTTTTCGCATTGTCACTGGGACCCCGTTGTATTTATACATTATGGTTGGCTATATGGTTGTAGTGGCTCAGACCATATTTACTCCTAAAAACATCATTTCCCTGGCCTACGACTCAGGAGGCGTTACCACTTCGACCGTAACCGTCCCCCTGGTAGCCGCTCTTGGTCTCGGATTATCCGAGGCCATTCCAGGCCGTAACCCGGCTCTTGATGGGTTCGGCCTTATCGCTTTTGCAAGTTTGTTTCCAATTATTGCCGTTTTGGGATATGCCCAGTTTACCCACTGGCTGGCAACCCGACCGAAGAAATCCGCCAAGGAGGATATCAATGCGATTTAAAATTATACTGGCAAGCGTAAAAGAGAATATTTCCGACCGGATCGTGGATGCCGGTAAAGGGGCCGGTGCAACAGGTGCTACAATTATTCCGGCCCGCGGCACCGGTATCCATGAAGCAAAAACCTTTTTCGGCCTGACCCTGGAAGGGCAGACGGATATCGTTATGTTCCTTGTTGAGGAGCACATGACCAAGGATATTCTCTATGCCATCGGCGAGGCCGGAGAGTTCCAGAAGCCGGGCACAGGCATTGCCTTTGTTTTACCGGTCGAGCACGTGATCGGTTTGGAGAGCCAGATGGAGCAATTCAAGAAAGAGGTTCGTGACAATTACTTTTAGGATTTTTACAGATAAACAAGAGTAGACAACTGTTTCCATCACCATACAAAGCGTGGGAGGTAAAGACATGGATGGCCAAAAAAAACCGGTTATTCGGGTACGGGACGTAATGAATAAAGAGGTGGTCACGATCGACGGCATGGCAACCGCCAAAGAGGCCGTGGAGATAATGCGGCAGAAAAAGACTCCCGTTATCCTGGTCAACAAACGTCACCCGGACGATGCTTGGGGGATAGTCGCCACCCAGGATATTATCCGTGAAGTGCTACTGACGGATCGCTCCCCGGAAGAGGTCAACGTCTACGAGCTTATGACCAAGCCGGTAATTACGGTTGATGCGGATATGGATATCCGTTATGCCGCCCGCTTGTTGTATCGCGCTGATATTCGCAGGGCGCCCATTGAGGTCAACGGCGAGATTGTCGGTGTGATTAACTTGACCTCCTTGGTCCTGGAGCACGATTTATTCTGATAAAATTGAGGCTTAGTGATCTGCTCAATCTTTTTTTGCCTACGCTCTGGCCAGGTTGAGCAGGCGGCAGGTATCACGAAAAACATTTTTTCAAGGGGGGATTATGTTTCACTTTTGGTCGGTTTTTAAAGTACTCCGCCTCAAGCGAATTTGCCCGAAATGCGGGAGGGAGCAGGTTGTGAGGCCGAGCTGGAGAGAGAAAACGATTCCCTGCAAATGGTGTAAGACACCTGTTCCCCCTCCACGGAAAAAGCAGCGGTGAGGCCTTTTGTCAACCATTGAGAAGAGGGAGAGTGTGATGGATGAGTTTCGCATCTGTCCGGCGTGTGGGTACGAGCGCGGTTTTCATGTGAGTTTTAGGGCTGAGGGTGACAGGGTGGCCCTTGGTTTGATCTGTCCCTCCTGCGGGCAATCCTATGATATAGGCTGGAAGACAAAGGACATCCCATTGCCCCTTAAGGTTACTGAGGGGCCGAGATATAAGTAGGGCCGAGTGAGGCCGCCTCTTGCCATTTTATGGCAGAGCAGTGTTACTGAAGAGGATCTGTAATGAGCAAGGAATTGAAGCTGAGCCCCCTGCGAGAGAGAATTTTCCGGATTATCTTTGAGGCGGATACGCCAATGGGCAAGTTTTTCGATGTGTTGCTCATTGTTACCATTAAGCTCAGTGTGCTGGTTGTCATGCTGGACAGCGTTGTTACGATCAGCAGCCGTTACGGCTCCATACTCATGTTGTGTGAGTGGGGGTTTACTATTTTCTTCACCCTGGAGTATGTTCTGCGCCTCTATTGTGCCAGAAGACCTAGCCGCTATGCCCGCAGCTTTTTCGGGATGGTGGATCTCTTGGCTATCCTGCCCACCTACCTCAGCCTCTTATTGCCGGGCAGCCAGTATCTCTTGGTTATCCGTGTTTTCAGGGTGCTGAGAATCTTCCGTGTGCTCAAGCTGGCCAAGTTTCTGGCTGAGGCGAACCTGCTGCTTGAGGCACTCGCGGCCAGCCGCCGAAAGATTTTTGTTTTTTTCTATACGGTGCTCACCCTTGTCGTACTCTTTGGCTCCCTGATGTATGTGGTGGAAGATGCCGCCGCCGGTTTTACCAGCATTCCCCGCAGTATTTACTGGGCCATTGTCACTATGACCACGGTGGGTTATGGCGATATTTCACCTGTCACAGCCTTGGGGCAGGTACTGGCATCCATAATCATGGTCATCGGTTACAGCATCATCGCTGTGCCTACGGG
This sequence comes from uncultured Desulfobulbia bacterium, assembly GCA_964385695.1. Classification (GTDB taxonomy): domain Bacteria; phylum Desulfobacterota; class Desulfobulbia; order Desulfobulbales; family Desulfurivibrionaceae; genus CAYLQA01. Next base: position 7,610 of record CAYLQA010000024.1, read on the forward strand.
GATTTTGGGTGTTGAGATAACCCGGGTCTCCTCATGCCGAAAAGGAGACCGGGTTTGTAGGGGATGCGGGCACTGCCGACATGAGAGAGATGCTTATTTTTGTAAAATGTGCGGCGTAAACCTGCCTAATGCGGGATAGTCGCTAGCTGATCAAATGGTCACGGAGTAGGTATGTTCCTCCTCACCCCGTTTGATGCGGAGTACAACCTTATCGCCGTGTTTTCTGTAATACATGACGATTTTCAGATCCTCGATGGTGGCCACGGGTTCATCGTCGATGGACTCGATCACGTCCTTCTTTTTGATCCCCGCCTTGCCCGCTGCCCCTTTATCCGAGAGACCGGCCACCAGGACTCCATCCTTGCTATCCATCAGCATCACCCCGAGCAACGGCTTGGGGGGCAGATCTGCCGGGCGTGAGAATAGGACATAATCAGCCTCTTCTTCGTCCACCCCTTGGGGCTGGCTGTTGACCAACACGGTTTGTTTGAGCTGCATCCGGCGGGTCACGCGGGGCGGGATTGCCGTATCTTTAGCGGTGTGACCCTGGCCGGCCACAATCACCATGCGCTTTTGTGGGTGCTTTTTCAGGTAGCTGACAATGGATTCGGCCATGGTTTCATCCCACAGGGCCTGGGCCTGGAAGAAGTTGTTCAAGGGGCCGGAGCCCATGGTCTTTTTGCCATGCATGGAAAAGACCCTGGTGATGCGCTGCTTATAGCCAGGGACATCCAGATCCCTCTCTTCCGGTATCTTGGCAAGTTCGTTTTTGGCGAGCCCTGCGATGCCGCCATTTTTAAAGACCTTGCTGACAATATCCTTTTTCAGGTTCAGGCCGATGACAGGGATATTGTTATGGCGGGCAAAATCGATGATTCCCCGATAGAGTCGGTAATCAAACCCCCACACCTTGAAGTAATGCGATTTTTTTAAAAATTCCCACTCATCAATCTCTTTGGCCACGTATTGGTCCAAGGCCTTCTGGGCCTCGCGGGGGAACATCTCCATGCCGATGGCCAGTTCGGGATTTTTTTTGAACTGGTCGCGGATCACCCGCAACTGGAGTTGGTGGTCTTCAACGCGGGTGTGGGTTTCTCCAACATAGATGACCTTTGAGTCTTGCAGGCGCTCCATGATCTCGCCAAAGGTGAGCGACTGGGGCAGGGCCATGCCGCTCGGCGGAGCGTCGATGGTAAAGATATGGCCGCTTTCCGTTTCTGTGATGCGCTTTTCCTGGATTCGGCCCGAGATAAAATGAAGAAAGCTGTACTTGCCGTAATGCCTCAGCTTACGCAGGGCCTGCCTGCTTTGTTCCTCGTTTTGTGCGCTGATAAGTACGGCGACCTGATCCCTTGCCAATGGATTCATGCGGATATCAACGGTGAGGCCTTCTTCCGCATGGCTCGGGGTGGCAAAAAGGGAGCGGACAATGGCGCTCTCTGTACCGAGAAAGACAACGGTCTTGTCGGCAAGGGTGACATCCGTTGCTTCATCCTGCGTCATGGTTTTACAGCCCAAATCCTCAAAGTATGAGAGCAGCGGGGCATAGGTTGCGCTTTGCTCGTCTTCCGGCAGGACACAGATCTTTTCTTTAGCGCCTATAAAGCCTGCCCAGGTTGGGGGCAATTCCTCCGGTTCCAGGGTCCGCATGAGGTCATAGTCCGGGTCGACAACCATGCTGAGAGGGGGCTCGGCAAAGGAGAGGCTGACAGCGGTTTCCTTTGCCTCGGCCTGTACAAGCTCGCGGCGGGTTGTTTTGCCCAGATCAAAAAGCAAGGGGACCTGAAGTTGGTACGGCTGTTTCTGCTCCTGTACCAAGGTGAAGGCAAGGATGCTCTGGCCTTTTTCTTCGCTCAGGGTCATTTTCTGCAAGCTGATCTGGGCAAGGTCGGTGGATTTGAGCCATTGGCTGAAAAAAAGGTCCAGGTTCAGGCCGGATGCTTCCTCAAAGGCCTGTTCAAGATCACTCCAGCCCCCGCGCCGGTACTTGTTTTTCTGATAAAAAATGCGCAGCCCCTTGGTAAAGTCCTTCTCGCCGATTTTTTGCCTGAGCATATGGAAGACCATGCTGCATTTGTTATACCCCACGGCCCGTAGCTCCTTACCCATGGGGGCAAGATGGCTCACGCCGCCGTTGAAGTCCTTCAGGGCAATGGTGTTATCTTCAGGCACATAGTTGTGATACTTAATCAATTGCTCTTTACGGAAAAGGCCGTCCTTATCCTTGTCCACCGCATAGGCCTGATCAGCAAGATAGGTGGTCAGGCCCTCGCACCAGTTGCCTTCCTCTGTTTTGATAAAGACCGAGTTGCCGAACCAACTGTGCAACACCTCATGTCCCAAAGAGGTGGCAGTGATAAAGGGCAGCCGGACAACGGCCTGGCCCAGCAGGGTAAAGGTGGGCATGGCGTAGCCGGTGGGCAGGCGATTTTCCACGATACTGAAGCGTTGATAAGGGTAGGGGCCGATCAGTTTTTCATAACGCTCAAGGTAGGCTCTGGTCTTCTTGCGGTACGATGCGGCCAGCTCCTGGTCCTCGGCAAAGAAGTAGGAGGCGAGGATCTTGCCGTTACCAAAGGATTCTTTCTCCACCACATAGGGGCCGGCTACGAAATTGAGTCCGGCGATGGGATAGGGGAAATCAAAGGAGACTTTTTTCTCAGGGCCTATCACTTGGCTTGTGATTTGTTCCGCTTCCGAGATAGCGGAGAATGTATTCGGGATAGTTGCCGTAAGTTTATAAAGGCAGTCCCTCTCCGGTTGCGGATGCCATAAGTTGGTCAGGGCAATGCCGTTTTTACCAATGAGGCCGGCATGGTCCTTGGCATCAAGCTGCAAGGCGTAATCAATGCTGAGATGCTGCGTTGCCTGGGAGGCTGGGATATCCAGGGAAGGGGCAGGCTCAAGCGAAGCAGCACCAAGCTGTATCGCATTAACGGTAAGGTTGCCTAAATAGACAGTAGTTGATTCTTCTGATGGGGGAAGTTGTATGTCCGCATGGCCGCTAAGAGAGCTTTGCGTCAGGTCAAATGAAACGGTGAGGTCCACCTTGGGAGTGGGTGGGGCTGCATAAGCTGGGATTGGAATGCTCACCATCAGTGCCAGTGCAAAAAGAACGAGTAAGGCATTAACTTGCAGCGGCGGGTTTGATGTTTTCTTTGGTGCACCAATCTTTGAGAGAAGCCATGGCTTGTTCGGCACGAAATTGTCCTCGCATCTTTTTGGGCATCTTTTTATTAAGGGGCGGGAAAAGCCCGAAATTTACATTGGATGGCTGGAACCTCTTGACCTCGGTCTGGGTCAGGTGGGTGATCAGGGCACCGCAGGCCGTATCCGGCGGCGGGACAATGCCGGCTCCGCCTTGGGCAATACGGGCAGCACTGATGCCGGCCAACAATCCCATGGCCGTAGACTCCACATAGCCTTCCACTCCGCTGAGTTGTCCGGCCAGAAAAAGATCCGGCCGTTTTTTCATCTGCAGGGTGGGCATGAGCAATTCGGGCGCACAGACAAAGGTGTTGCGGTGGATGCTGCCCAGGCGGGCAAACTCCGCCTTGGCCAGCCCCGGGATCATGGTGAAAACCTCTTTTTGGGCCGGGTAACTCAATTTTGTCTGAAATCCTACCAGGTTATAGAGGATGCCCTCTCGATTCTCCATGCGTAGCTGGACCACGGCATACGGGTCCTTGCCGGTTCTCGGGTCCGGAAGCCCCACCGGTTTCATGGGGCCGAAGCGCAGGGTGTCCACCCCCCGCTCCATCATGATCTCTATGGGTAGACAGCCCTCAAAGTATTTTTGTTCCTCAAACTCCTTGAGCGGCACCTTGTCGGCAGCAAGGGCTGCTTCGTAAAAGGCAAGGTACTCTTCCTTGTTCATGGGGCAGTTGAGGTAATCTCCAGGTCCGTCATCGTAGCGGGAGGCCTGGTAAACGATATCCATGTCCAGGGATTCGGCATACACAATGGGGGCGATGGCGTCGTAAAATGCCAAGTGCCCTTGGCCGGTTAGCTCTGCCAAGGAAGAGGCAAGATCCGAGGCCGTGAGGGGCCCGGAAGAGAGAATGAGCGGTGAATCGCCAGGTTCGGGCAGTTGTTGCACCTCGCCGTGGACTATCTCAATGTCCGGGTGGTTTTCGATGCGCTCGGTAATAAAGCGGGCAAAGTTTTTACGATCAACGGCCAATGCTTGCCCGGCAGGCACCTTGGTCTCGTTCGCTGCGGCCATGATCAAGGAACCGAGGGTACGCATTTCCTCTTTGAGCAGGCCCACGGCAGAGTTTGGAGCATCGGAGCGGAAGGAGTTGCTGCAGACAAGTTCGGCTAGATCTGGTGATTCATGGGCCGGGCTGAATTTGGCCGGTTTCATTTCGTGCAGGCGGACAGCGCAACCTCGCTGCACCGCTTGCCATGCTGCTTCGCAACCGGCCAGGCCGCCGCCGATAATGGAAATAAGAGGTTTGTTCACAATTGCCTACTTCGTAAAGGTGAAAAAAAAAACGCCAGGAGACAGGTGCGAATTACGCAGCACCTTGGCAGCATGGCGTTAATAGACCGTTGCCGGGTGTTGAGGATAAACCTAACACCCGGCCCGGATTATGCAAAACAAAAAACTACAGGCTCAGCTCTTTCTTGATGGCGTCAACAACCACATCACTGGAGGTGCCGGTGATGGTCTTTTTCAGACCCATCTTGTCGTAGAAGCCGGCAAGGGGTGCGGTCTTCTCATTGTAGGTGTCCAGACGGTGGCCGATGGCCTCTTCGGTCTCGTCGGCGCGCTGTACGGCAGGGCTGCCGCATTTGTCGCAGATTCCCTCAACCTTGGTCGGATTGCTTTTAACGTTGTAGATTGCCTGGCAGTCTGCATTGGCGCAGGTGCGGCGGGTGCAGAGACGGTCGAAGATCACGTCGCGGGGCACATCGATGTCCACAACCATGTCCAGCTTGATGTTCAGTTTCTCAAGCAGCTCGGTCAGGGCCTCTGCCTGGGGAATGGTGCGGGGAAAACCGTCCAGGAGAAAACCGCTCTTGCAGTCATCTTCCTGCAGGCGATTTTCCATGATGCCCATGATCAGGGAATCGGGAACCAGGTCGCCGCGCTTCATGTAGCCGTCCGCCTCTTTACCGAGATCAGTGCCAGCCTGAACAGCACCGCGCAGGATGTCGCCGGTGGAAATCTGAACAGAGCCGTCAATGGCGGTGAGCATTTTTGCAACGGTACCTTTACCAGCGCCGGGAGCGCCCAAAAGAATCAATTTCATCGTCTTCCTCCTGAAATGTATACAGTCGTTTTTTCTCTTACGATTTTGCCGAAATTTATCAGCGGTAGGTCAGTCATTGAATCGGGCCCGACTATACCCGATTTTTGCAATGGATGATAGCGTAAAAGTGTGCTTTTTTGCAAAAGGGTGTTTGCGAAAATCCCCACGGATGCGCGGATAAAATTGCGCTAACTGTTCATGCTTTATTCTGAACATTTCAGGCAAGATCTTGACACGGGCAAAATGGGACTTATTTTTTTAGCAGCAGGCAATATTAGTTTAGTTAAATCAGGTAATTATATGTGTTAAAGAGGAGGCGCATATGGCAATTATTCGATTTGGGGACCGACCCTTTTTCAGAAACCCCTGGGCCGATTTTGAACGGATGCGGCGTGAGCTGGATACCATGTTTGAAGGCGTGGCCCAAGACCTGAGCGGCCGATTCGCCCCCACTGTCTTTCCTGCATTGAATATCTCCGAGGACAGTTCCACCATCTATATCCGGGCTGAGATCCCGGGCGTACCGGCTGCGGATCTTGATATTTCCATTGAGGGAGACACCCTGACCATCAAAGGGGAAAGGGGCTCGTGCGGTAAGGATGAGGCGCAGGGTTCCTATCACCGTCGCGAATTGGATTGCGGCAGCTTCAGCCGAGCTGTGACCCTGCCTACCAGGATTAATGTGGACAAGGTGGCGGCCAATTCCCAGGACGGTATTCTCACCATTATCCTGCCCAAGGCGGATGAGGTGAAACCGCGACAGATCAGTATCAATGCCGGGTAGATTTACCAACCTGTTTGCGTATGGAGGATTTAATATGACTCAGGAAATGCAAGTAAAGCAAAAGCAGGAGGTGCAGCAGGCCGGTGAGCCCACCAAGCCGGAAAAGTACTTTGTTCCTGCTGTGGATATATTTGAAACACAAAACGCTGTAACTGTCTTGGCCGAGATGCCGGGGGTAAACAAGGATGGCGTTGAGATCAATCTTGAAGACGACACCTTGACCATTAAGGGCTTTAAAGCGTTGCAAAATGGAGAGGGAGAAACCATGCTTTTGCAGGAATTTGTCAGCGGTAATTTTTTGAGGCGTTTTTCCGTGGCCGAGAGCATTGACCAGGAAAAAATAGAGGCCAAGATGGCAGACGGTGTCTTAACCCTAATCCTACCCAAGGTGGCCCCGGCCCAGCCCAAAAAAATCGAGGTGGGCGTTGGGTAGAAGGTTTACAGCAATAAAAAAAACAAAAGCGGTTGTCCTCCAAAGGACGGCCGCTTTTTTTGTGCCTTCGCCGTGAGATCAAGTCACACTGTTGTAGGAGCCCCTTTAGGGGCGATTAGTAAAGTGGGAATAATCGCCCCTAAAGGGGCTCCTACACTTTTTACGTAGAAAGAAAAAAAGGGCGATAGTCAGCCAACCTCCTCTATCTCAATACAATCCGTAGGGCATAAAGCAGCAGCGTGCAGCAATTCGTCGCTGCATTCGGCCTCATCCTTGAGACACTCAGCCTTGTCCGTTACCTCGTTGATGATGAAAATCTCAGGGCATACTTCCGCACACCCTCCGCAACTATTACAACGATATGAGTCAACCATTATTCGGCATTTCATGTGTATCCTCCTGGCAAGGTAAAGCCCAAAAGACAAAGGCCATTTCCTGAGGGAGGAAACGGCCTTTGTTTGTTGCCATTTAGGCAACAGAAGGAGAGGGAAGAAACAAGGAAAAAAAGGTTTAAGAAGGAGTGTTCCCCTTTTTTACACATTGTTTATATATAAGAGCTCTCTTGCCGGGAAAAGGTTCCAATTTTTTTTGCTTTTCCTCAGCTTGGCTTAAAAATCCTCAAACTCGTCATCATCCATTGGGATGATCTCTTCCGCGCTCATTCCTTTGGCTGGAGCGGTTTCCTTTTTAGGAGCCGGTGGCAGGGCCTGTCTAGCCTGCGGCGGGGCTGAGTGTTTTGTTTCCGTAACAGCCGGTCCGCTTGGTTCCGGACGCCTCACCTCCATGGGGGTGTATTGCCCACCGCCGCCGGAGCGGCGTGAGTTGCCTGCAAGTTGCGCCAAAACGCCAACAGAGCCTTTCATCATCTCAGACTGGGCACTGAGCTCCTCAGAGGCGGAGGCTGCTTCTTCTGCTGCGGCCGCATTACTCTGGGTGACGGTGTCGATTTGATGGATGGCCTGAGTGACCTGGTCAACGGCTCGGGCCTGCTCACCTGCGGAACCTGCAATTTCACCGACAATAGTTCCCACCCGGTCTGTTGACTGGGCTGCAACATAGAATGATTCACTTGTCTCTGTGACCAAGTCTGAACCGACACCGATTTTCTGTACGGTTTCTTCGATGAGTTGCGAGGTATCCTTGGCAGCATCTGCCGCACGCATGGCCAGGTTACGGACCTCGTCGGCGACCACGGCAAAGCCTGCGCCTGCTTCACCTGCCCGGGCGGCCTCCACAGCTGCATTGAGAGCCAGGAGATTGGTCTGAAATGCAATTTCATCGATGGTTTTAACAATTTTTTGGGTCTCGGCACTGGCTGCTGAGATATCAGCCATGGAGGCGGTGAGTTTTTTCATGGACTCATCCGACTCATGGATGACCTCGTTGGTCTCGGTCATCAACTCGTTTGCCTGTTTCAGGTTGTCTGCATCCTGCTTAATCATGGCCCCGACTTCTTCAAGGGAGGCGGAAGTCTCTTCAATGGAGGCTGCCTGTTGCGAGGCACCCTCGGCCAAGGACTGGCTGGAGGAGGCAACCTCTGCTGCGGCCGCATTGACTTGGAGAGAGGTATCGTCAAGCTCTGCGCTGACCGTGCCCAGGGCCTTGGTGGTAGATCGGGTAATAAACACCATCAAGCCTATAGTGATAACAAGCCCTGCAGCAAAAAGGATAATTGAGGACATGGTTGAGAACTTGATAATGCTTCCCGCCTCATGCATGGCCTCCATGATCTCTGCTTCTACAGATTCGTGGATAATGGTCAGGCTCTCTTCGATGCCGTCTCCATAATTATCAAGCACATCGTCGATTTTGGTGAATTCCTCGCTCGAGGCACGGCGGTTGATTAAGTCAACCAGGTCGACCTGAAGGCCGGTCTTTAACGCACCCAGTGACTCTTTAATCTTCAGGGCTTCTTGCTTTTCCTGGTCTGTGTCTGCCAAGTCAACAAGGGCCCCCACGGTTTTTTCCATGTAGGAGAGGTTTTTGTTGATGGTCTCCCGGCGTTCGGGGTGAATTGTGCCTTCATCCTTGTCGATAATGGAATCCATTGCCGCGAGCATGGTGTGCAGGTGGGAGGTAAGCATCCTGCCGACAATGGTAATTTGCTCATGGCGTTCGCCCATAACGTCGAACTTTTTTTGGACCATGAAATTGGTGCCGATGGTGGTTACGCCGAAAAAGGATAATCCCAGAACTACAAGCACTCCTAAAACAAGCATTTTTTTGCCAAGAGACTGATTCATTGCTGCCTCCTCAATCCGTATAAAGGCGAGAAATTATGTACCCCTCAAACTCTGATACCATCAGTTTAGAGCTTTTTGATAATTTTTATCAAGTAGTTTTTGGAAAACCACAACATTCCATTTGGGAGGTAAAATAAAAAATGGAGAATCAGAGGGAAAAAGCTGAAGTAAGGCTAGTTGCCGAGCAGAAAAAACAGGTTGAACAGGCCGATGAGGAAGCCCAGAATTCCGCCAAAAAGGTTGATGTACTTGAACTGCTCCTGCATGATGCTGAGCAATAGCCCTTCAAGGCGCAACAGGTCCAGCGAATCCACCTTGCGGGCAACGACCTGCTGGATGTTCAGGGAGTCGACCAGTTCCGGCACCTCGCGGATGAGGAGCTTGCTGACCTGGTCAAGCAGATAGGTGCTGATGCCGGATTGCACCTCCTTGGGGAGAAAATCGGAGAGCTTGCCGATGGGCTGGGCCATGAGCTTGTTCTCCACCAGGTCAATGACCAGTCCATCGAGCATGCGTTTGGTCTTGACCGAGCGCACGATTTTAACGACCTCGGCTCCACCCCAGGAGGTGGCTTTTTCCAACCCTTCCTGGCCGAAGAGATCCGTGATCAGCTGCCCCAAGGGTTTGCTCTCCTGGCTGGTCAGTACCTGCCTGACGAGAGTGGTCAAGGAACGGGCGGTTTCTTCGTTTTTCAGGTGTCCCACTACCAGATCGGCAAGCCAGTCGCGGGCCTGATCCATTTGTGCCGGGTCCACATCTGCCAGCAGTTGACTTAACGGGCTGGCAAGGAGATCTTCGGCCTTGGCCCGCAGGGTTGAGCCGAGTTTTTCCTGTACCGTATCGTCGATCAGCCATTGGCCGATATCCTTGCCCTTGTCCGCCAAGTAGCCCCGGATCTTTTGATCGATAAGCTCCGGGGAGAGGAAATTGCCCAACAGGGCGGCCATGGGTCCAAGAGAACCGGCAAAATTCTGCACAGCTTGGCCTATGGCGCGGGCAATGCGATCCTGCATGATGGGTTCTTCCACCATGGCGGCGAGTTTTTTAAGCAGGCTGGGTGTCTCTGCCTCAAGCCGGGCCAGGAGCGGCTCGCGCATACTTTCCGGCACCAAGTCCCCAAGGGAGCCGCCTTCCTGGATAAAACCGTCGATCTTTTCGCTAAGCAGGTTTCTGACCCACTCTTGCACGCCGGGGCTTGCGATAAAGCTACTGAGGCCACTTTCAACGACAGCGTAGAACTTTTCCTGGCTTGTCTTATCAAAACAGGCACCGACCTCTGTGTTAAGGAATTCGGCAAGGTGGATCTTGATGCTCTCCCCGAGCTGCTCGGCAAGCTGGTCGCTGTCAAGGTGGGCATGGAGGTGTTTTAAAAAGCGCCAGCGCAGGATTTTGACCCCGACCCTGAAATAGGAACGAAAATGTTTCGGCACAATGCTGCTCACCGGCCCCAGGTCCCGCTCCAATATCTCGTTGACCCGCTTGTCGATTAAGAGCCAGAGATCGTTTTGGAAATCCGCCTGGCTCAAGGCCCGTTGCACATCCTCGCTGGTGAGCAGGTGCCGGCCCACCATCTCACCGATGTTTTCCGCCAACTGATGCCGCTTGGACGGGATGACCCCAGGGGTCATGGGCACGCGCAGGCCCATGAACTTCCAGGGCGTAAGCGGCCTGAAGAGCATGCGAATGGCCACGTAGTTTGTGGAGTAACCGATAAAGGCGCCGACAACCGGGGGGGCGAGATAGGTAAGAAGTGGTTCCATTAGCGCTTCCTGATAACCTTGCCCAGTGTTTGGTCAACGGCCAGGGCCTGCTGCATGCGGTCGGAAAGAAAGTCGTCGGTCAGGTACCGGCGATTTTCTTCGATGGCCTGGCAGAGCTCCTCTATTTTGCCCTCATCCGCTAAATCCATAATGGAGATAAGGTTCTCGGCAAAATTCTTAACGATCTTGCGCCCTTCGCCCTTGGTCGCCAGAATCTCCGCATAGGTCCGCGGATTCTGAAAATGGATCCGGGACATGGAGAGGATCGAGTACAGCGAGGTCAGGGTCGAATGGGTGCCGATATCCTCGGGGGGGATTTGGTTCTGTTTGAGCGCCATGCCCAGAGCAACTGAGATGGCACTGGGCAGCTTTTGGCTTACTCCCATCATCAAATCGTGCTGACCGGGAAGATCGATGGAGATATTTGCCCCATGCTTGTAAAGAAAGGCCTCAAACTCGCTGCATAAAACCCCGCTTCTGGTGGTGCGGACCACCGAGGCATTTTTGTCCTTCATTGTTGCCGCCTGGGGGCCCCAGAGGTTGTGTACCAGAAGAACCTCCACGCCTGGCTTGGTCTTCTGCAATGCGGTGTTGATGACGTTCTCCGCCTCACCGGCCAGAAGGACGAGGGCCTGATTCTCCGCCAGCAAGGGGCCGTATTGCTCAATGGTGCCCGGCGTGGCGCTGATGGGAACACAGACCACCACCACATCCACCTGGGGGATCATCTCTTCCGGTGTGACCTTGCTTGAGCGGCCGGTGATTGTGGTCTCGTAGCCTTCGCTTTCCAACTCATCGGCAAACCATTTGCTCATGGCGCCGCTACCTATAAAGCCCAAGGACTTGATGCGCTTGACCCGCATGTCCACCCGGGGATAGCTTCCTAAAACCCTGATGGAGCCCGGTTCCTGGATGACCTGGTTTTCTACGCGATCAAGGGCGACTTGAATTTTATCGTCATCGATATGTCCCTCAAGCTCAAAGGCAAACTGCAGCTTCTGGCTCTGGGGATCGGTCTCGGACTGCATGTCCAAAAGGTTGATGCCGCGGTTGGTGAATTCGCTTAAGACATCCACCAGCATACCTACTCTGTCCTTCAAGGGCGTGGTGATGATGGCCGTGGCATCGTAGCCGGTACGCGGGGCCATTTCCCGGCCCATAATGGCAAAACGAGTCAGGTTGTGGGGGACGATCTCCCGCTCCCGGATGGTAAGGCCAAAGCTTTTTAAGGCCTCTTCCGATTCGATAATTCCCCGGTCCGTGAGGTTTTGCTCTTTGATCTCCGCCACTGCCTGATCCAGGTTATGCACCGCGATCAGGGAGATATCCGGATATGTGGTGGCAATGTACTCTTCGCACTGGCGCAATACCCGGCTGGTGCCGAGCAGCATCTTGATCTCGGAGTCAGCTGAGATGCTTCCCAAAGAGAGATGGATGGGCAGGACCACGTTATCCACCCAAAAGCCTTTGTCCATGGTTTTGACAAGGCGGGCGTACTCTTTTACCTGGCCTTCACGGGTATTGTAGACCGGCACAACAGCCAGATCCACCTCGCCTTTGGCAAAGGAGTCAAAAACTCCGCTGAGGCTGGGCAGGGTTTTAACCGTTGCTTTTTCGTTGTACTGTCTCGCCGCCTGCCATGCGTAGGAACCTTGGGGCCCGAGGGTGGCAATGGAAACCATGGGGTGACCTATTTTTGCTTATAGTTGTGGGGGCTGAGCAATTTCTCTTGCTGCTCCCCCGGGATCAGTTACATTAATTTATGCTTTTTGCTATGCAGGAGCTTGCTGTTTTTCCGCACAAGAAACTCAAAGATAAGCGCAACTCCTTGATGATACAGCCCCTTTTTTAGTTTGTTCTTGAAAGGGGGTCAATAGCTTTTCCTAAAATTTCCGCATGATGTAACAATTGTATGGCTGAGAAGAAAGATAAGGATGGCTCTTTGCCGCAGTTGGTGGGCGATGGCACGGTGGCCGAGTATATTGGCGCGCTTAAGGGCTCGCAGCGTTTTGGCCGGCAGGTAGTCTACCACCATGAAGATAGTGGGCAACCGGCCCATTGTGCTGCGCCCAAGTCAGCCTGGTCCGTGGAGTTGGCCGAGGCTTTGGCTGCAATGGGCATCGGTGAGCTCTACCAACATCAGGCGCAGGCCATGGATTTGATCCGCCAGGGGCGAAACCTGATGGTGGCAACCCCCACGGCCAGCGGCAAGAGCTTGATTTATAATCTGCCGGTCTTTGAAAAGATCCTTGAAGACCCGGAGGCCAAGGCCCTCTACCTTTTCCCCCTCAAGGCCCTTGCCCAGGATCAGCTGAGGGCCGTTGAAGAATTAGCCGCAGGCTTGCCCGAGAAACTGCGCCCCCATGCAGCCATCTGTGATGGAGACACCTCTGACTACCGGCGCAAGAAACTCAGGGAAGAACCGCCAGATATTCTGATCAGCAATCCTGATATGCTCCATCTTTCCATGCTCGGCTACCATGAGAGCTGGGCCGGGTTCTGGAGCGGTTTGACCCATGTCATCCTTGATGAGGCCCATACCTATCGCGGTGTTTTCGGCTCGCACATGGCCTGGGTCATCCGCCGCTTACGCCGGATCTGCGCCATGTACGGGGCAAACCCCCAATTTATTCTCTCTTCCGCCACCATCGGCAACCCCCAGGAACTGGCTCAAGATTTGCTCGGTCTTGATGTCACGGTAATCAGCGAAACCGGGGCCCCTCAAGGGCCGCGGCATTTTCTCTTTATGGACCCTCTGGACAGTGCCTCCTATACGGTCTGCCAATTGTTGGAGTCAGCCATCAAGCGGGGGCTGCGGACCATTGTTTATACCCAGTCCAGGAAGATGACCGAGCTCATCTCGGTCTGGACCCAGGCAAGGCTTGGGGAATTTTCCGACAAGCTGACATCCTACCGGGCCGGATACCTGCCTGAAGAGCGGCGCGAGATCGAGGCCAGGCTGACCAGTGGCGAACTGTATGCCGTGGTGGCCACCAGCGCATTGGAACTCGGCATAGATATCGGTGCTTTGGATATCTGCATTCTCGTAGGATACCCGGGCACGGTCATGCAGACCTGGCAGCGTAGCGGCAGGGTGGGGCGCAAGCTCAAGGAATCTCTGACCATCCTGGTGGGCCAAGAGGATGCCCTGGATCAGTACTTTCTGCGCAACCCCAAGAGTTTTTTTGAGCGCGGGGTGGAGGCGGCGGTTCTCAACCCGTACAACCAGGTGATCATGGAGCGCCACCTGATCTGTGCGGTGGCTGAAGGCCCTTTGTCTGCCGATGAGGAAATGCTTGCCGACAAGGAGGTGCGCTCCGGAGTTGATCATCTCACCGAAGCCGGGGAATTACTTCTTGGGGCGGACGGTAAAACCTGGTTTACCAATCGCAAGTACCCGCACCGGGAGGTAGACCTCAGGGGCAGCGGCAGGTCTTTTGCCATTAAAAAGGCGGGTAGTGAGGAGATCCTGGGGCAGATCGACGGAGTACGCTGCCTCAAGGAGTGCCACCCCGGAGCGGTTTATCTGCACCGCGGCCAAACCTGGCTGGTGCTGGATTTGGATCTCCTTGGCCACAGTGTTTCGGCCATGCGCAAAAATGTGAATTACTTTACCCGGGCTCTCAGTAATAAGGAGACCGAGATTCTTGAGGTCTGCGGCACCACCACGCTGAAGAACTTCCAGGTCAGCTGGGGCAGGCTCAAGGTCACGGACAGGGTGACCGGCTTTCAGAAACGGCTGGTCAAGGGGCAACGCCTGCTCACCACTCAGAAGCTGGAGCTGCCGCCCCAGGTCTTTGAGACCGAAGGCATGTGGATCGAGGTGCCCCTTGGCCTCCAGCAGCAGCTTGAAAAAAAACAGGTCCATTTTATGGGAGGCATCCACGCCGTTGAACACGGGGTGATCGGTATGTTTCCCCTGATGGTTCTTTGCGATCGCAACGATATCGGCGGAATTGCCTACCCCTTTCATCCCCAGGTCGACTCGGCCGCGGTCTTTATTTATGATGGCTATGGCGGGGGCGTGGGACTTTGCCGCCAGGCCTTTGCCTCAGTTGAAGAGCTTTTGCAGATCACCTTGGAAAATATTGAGTCCTGTGATTGCGAGGTGGGCTGTCCCTCCTGTGTGCACTCACCAAAGTGCGGCTCCGGGAACCGCCCCATTGACAAGGCTGCGGCGGGTAAGGTCTTAAAGGGATTGCTCAAGGGCGAGTTCCCCCAGTATGAAAAATCCCCCAGTGTGCAAATCATTACCGAGCCGGATGCGATAGAGGTGTTGGAGGAACCAGAGGTCGAGTCTGGGGATAAATCCAGCCTGCGCTTTGGCGTATTTGATCTTGAGACGCAGCGCTCTGCCGCCGAGGTGGGCGGCTGGCACCGGGCCGAGAAAATGGGCATCAGTGTTGGGGTGGTCTACGACAGCGGACCCGACAAGTATCTTGTTTATTTGGAAGATGAGATCGATGAACTGGTCAAGCATCTGGGCGAGCTTGATCTTGTTATCGGCTTTAATTCCACCCGTTTTGATTACCAGGTTCTTACCGCCTACACCGATATGAAGTTACAAACTTTGCCCTCCCTGGATTTGTTGCAGGTCGTTCGTGATCGGCTCGGTTATCGCCTGAGTCTCGATCACCTGGCCGAGCATACTCTAGGGGTAAAAAAGTCGGCGGATGGGCTTCTGGCATTGAAGTGGTACAAGGAAGGGGCGATCGATAAGATCGTGCATTACTGCCGAAAGGATGTGGAGATCACGCGGGATCTCTACCTTTTCGGGCAAAAGAACAAACATTTGCTCTTTAAAAATAAGGCGGGGATGATTGTGCGCTGCCCGGTGGAATTTTGAAGGGCTAGCCCGTATTTCTCACAAGCGTTTTGCTACGAAGCCGCTAAGCACTGCGTCTACTACGTTACGCTTGAAAAACATTCTCGACATACTGAAAGTATGCCTGCGAGTGTTTTTTCGGCGCATGTCTCGAAGGTCTCGCAGGCTCGCTATCTGTATCCACAGCACTTCCCGACTTCTCGCAACGATCTTTGTGAGAAATCGGGCTAGTGGACCTGAAGCTGCAAAACCGTTTCAACCCGGTTCAGCACCTCTTCGGGAATGAAAGGCTTGTCCAGGTAGGCGGCGCAGCCCCTGTCCTGTAGCTCCAGGGCCAGGTTGTTGTCGCCGTACCCGGTGATAACTATGGTGGGGATGGTGATATTGTCGGCCTTGAGCCTGTCTATCAATCCAAGGCCGTCAAGCTCCGGCATTTTAAAATCTGTAATGATCAGGCTGATGGTGGAGCCTTGCGCCACCGTTTGCTGAATTTTCTCGTAGGCGTCACGCCCGTTTTTTGCCAAGACTACCTCAAAGCCCGCCTGGCGCAGGACAAGATGCAAAGCAAGGCGGGTATGCTTTTCGTCATCTGCTATGAGGATTTGATTGTTGTTCATGAGGCCTTAACTACTTGCTGTTTGCCATGCTCGCCACCCCCCAGACGAGCTGGGCACCATTTCTTACTTGGCATGTTTCTCTGCCAGTTTTGATGATATGCGTCGCATATACACTTCACCGGAATCGGTGTTGAAATAAATTTTATATCCCTGTTTGCCACCCACCTTTTCAACTTGAGTCTTTAAACCGTAATGGGCCAAGGTGCGCCGGGCTGCAAAAATATTTTGATGGCCGACGGATTTTGCGCAATCGTCACCATAGATCACTGACTTGAGGACATTGGCGCCGCCAAATACCTTGATCGTGATATCCTTTTTTCCCACGCCGTACTTGTTATGCATCACGCTGAGCATGTGGTTGATGGCGGAATCAACAAACGGGAACTGACCCAGTTTGTGTTCTTTATTTTCCTTCTGAAAAGGCAGAACACTATGGCACATCGCACCAACCTTTGCCTTTTTGCTATGCAGACAAACGGCCACGCAGGAGCCGAGAATGGTGGAAAGGAGTCGGGTTTGTTGGGTGATGAGCACTTTTCCCGGAGGGAGATTTATCGAGGGAATAGTCGGTTGAGAACCTTCAGCCGGTGAAGCATCGTCCTGAACAAGCTCCAGGATCGGGCTAGTTGTTAGGGGTGTATGCATTTCACAGGCTTGTAACATTGCTGACCTTCAATACAAAGTAGACGATTCAAGAAGTGCGAGCTGCCGTCCCCTCGGTTTAACAAGCCAACCTCCTGCCAAGCCTCGTAAGAGGACTTGGCAGGAAGTCTTGGATCGGCGAGGGGGGGGACCGATCCAAACGGCTTTTACTAACTTCCCTGGTCGGGAAAGAGGGATTTTAGTGGGTGTTGCCACTGATCAATTCGTAAGCATCTGCCTCCGAGTCGACTAATGCTCCAAAAATTACCGGGTTGCCGTGCTGGTCATTCTCCTCTGCGGAGAGGATGCAGATATGTTCGGCATAACCACCAAGCCCGGCGATCGTATTTACTCGTAAGTCTATGACAGGTACTGTCTTGCCGCGAAAGTTAATGACTCCCATCATGTGATCGTCGGCCATGGGAAGTGCGCTGGCGTGGACGATACCGAGAATCTCTTTAAAACGTATTTCATTGGGGATTGTTGCGTTATGCTTTGCTGATGTACACATTGCTCCCCTCCTTGCCTTGGTTGGCCGCTGAATTTTGCGGTGTTGCCTCGTTGTAATGGAAGAAGCGTGCCAAAAAGAGATATTTTTCAATAAGGCACTGTTATCAAAGAAAAAAATAAGAAAATCAGACCAGGGGAGGAGTTGGTTAACCCTGTCAACAAATGTTTATTGTGTGAGGGGGGGAGATGCAAAGATACGCGGAGTGACGGGTGCTTATCTCACCAGTAAGAAAAGTTGAGTAATCAATAAAAATTGATGGTGTTTCTGTGGGGAGAAGGCAGGCGTGTTTAATCGCCGTTTTTCGTGGTTGGAAAGGAGGCCCTGGCCGTGGTGCCTGTGTTCGGATTTGACTGGAACTCCAGCCTGCCGCCATGTTCTTCCATAATACCGGCGGAGATGGAAAGGCCAAGCCCGCTGCCACCGCAATCGCGCTTGGTGGTGAAAAACGGATCCTGGATCCTCTTGAGGTGTTTTGGGGGAATGCCGCAGCCTTCGTCCCGCACCTCTATATAGGCGGTTTTACTTTTGGGATCATGGCCGGTGCTAATGACCAATCCCTTATCCTGGCTTTTCAGTGATTGATAAGCATTCTGGATGAGGTTGATGATGACCTGTTCGGAGCGCTGAAAATTGCCTTTGATTTTAGGCAGACTGCGGTCGTACTCCACCTGCAGGTGATGGGTTGATTTTTTTATGGGGTTGGCCAGCAGAACCAGTGCGGCTCGAAGTGCATCGTTGAGGTCGAAAAGCTGGCTCATGTCGGAAACGCCTTGGCGGGCATAATCCCGGAGATTGGAGACAATTTTACGGATGCGTTCCGAGCCGTCTAGGATACCGGAAAAGAGTTCCGGAATATGGCCGCGCATTTCGGAGTATGGGATGCCCGCCACGTTAAAGTCACCTTCCTCCTCGTAAAATCGCTCAAGAACAGGGTGAAAATCATCCCAGGCCCGATGCAGGATGGGGGTGTTCATGGTGATAAAGTTATTGGGGTTGTTGATCTCATGCGCCACCCCGGCCACCAGGATTCCCAAAGAGACCATTTTATCCGCTTCAATGAGCTGCTGCCTGCGCTGTTCCGCCTCTTTTTCCGCTTTTTTTCTGGCCTTGATATCCTGTTCAAGTTGTTTGTTGGTCTGGGCCAACTCGGCGGTACGCTCTTCCACCAGTTGCTCCAACTGCTCCTGGTATTGGCTGAGTTCCGTCTCAATACGCTTGCGTTCGGTGATGTCGTTGATGCTCACGAGGCCGGTAAGGGTATCTTCCAGGGTGATCATGTTGACTAACAGGTCCAGCCAGCGTTCCTCACCCTTTTTGGTGAGTATTTTTACCTCATAGCGTGCTGGGGCGTGTTTTCCGGCAAGGCGCGCCCAGCCATACTCCTTGACCATCTGTTGGTGCTCTGGGTGGATAAATTCCCAGCGCTTCATTTTGTTGATTTCGGCGAGGCTGTAGCCGATGATGTTTTCCAGAACCGGGTTGGCAAAAACCACCTGGTCGTCCTGGTAAAGGAAAATACCGACCTGGGTCGACTCCATCAAGGTCCTGAGCTGGGCTTCGCTTTTTTCAAGGGCACGTTCAGATTTACGCCGTTCGGTTATATCGTTGAAGACGACAACGGAACCGGCAAATTGACCCTCACTTTTAATGGGGGAGCTAACGTACTCCACCTCAAGCGATTTATCCCCTCGCCGATAAAAAGTGGCGGTACCATCATGCCTAGTCTTTTTGAGCCAGGTCGAAGGCGGCGGATGGCTTGGGGCGGCCTTTTTCTTTTTGGGCCCGATAAAGTCGGCAAAGGGGGTATCCAGCGCGGTCTCCTTTTTTAGGCCCAACATTTTGAGAGCGGCTGGATTCATCAGGGTTACCCGCCCTTCGGGGTCGAGGCCGACGATGCCTTCGCCTGCCGCCTCCAGGATCATCTTGTTTTTGCTGGTCTCAGCGGCAAGCTCTTGGGCAGCCTCCTGCAGGGCAATCTGGTTTTTCTTGAGCTGTTGTTGGAGCTGGATACGCTCCATGCCCTTGGTGAGCGAGACCTCAAGCTCCAGGATGGAGATTGGTTTTTGAATATAGTTGATGGCACCGGACTTCATGGCCTCAACAGCGGTGGAAACCTCTGCCTGGCCAGAAACAACCAGGCACTCAATGTCCGGCTGGATTTTTGCCGCTTCGCTCATCAGGGTGATGCCGTCCATCTGCGGCATGATCACATCGGTGATCAGGATGTCAACGGGTTGTAGCTTGAGGATTTTGAGGGCCTCTTCACCGCTGGTGGCGGAAAACACCTTATAATCCAGGCGTTCGACCTGAAGGACCAAGAGCCGGAGGACAATGGGCTCGTCATCGACGGCTAGGATTGTGCCTTTGCTTGCCATTGGTGCCCGCTACTCCTGCCTTTTGAGGCGTTGGTTGAGGGCCTGCGGGGAGATGCCGAGGGTGAGTGCGGCCAAACGCTGGTTGTTGTTGTTGCGCCGCAATGCTTCCTTGATCAAGGTCTGTGTCGCTTCTTTAAGACTGGGCAGGGTTTCCTGGTCTGCGAAACAGTTTTCTGCCCGGCCCTGTTCGCCGCTGGTCGAAGATCCGTTTGTCTGGAGATCTTCTACAATAACTTTTTTAAAGATTTCAGTGGAAAGCATGCGCCCTTTATGATTGCTTACCGCATCGAATATTATCCCCTTGAGTTCCCGAACATTGCCTGGATAGGAATACCCTTTGAGCAGGGTGAGCAATTCCTTGGGGTAGGTCGGTTTTTTCTTGTTAAACTCGCTTGCTGCCTGGGCAAGAAAGTAATCGAGCAGCAGAGGCAGGTCATCCTTGCGTTCCCTGAGCGGTGGAACCTGGATGCAATGGGTGCGAAGCCGATAAAAGAGATCCGTGCGAAAACGCTCTTCCTTATGCAGTTGCTCAAGGTTTCTGTGGGTGGCGACGATCACCCTGGTATTTGATTTTTTGGCAGAATCAGAACCAAGGGGGTAGTACTCCCGCTCCTCCAAAAAACGTAGAAGCTTGACTTGGGATGATTCGCTGAGGTCGCCGATTTCGTCAAGAAAGAGGGAGCCACTGGCCGCCTTTTCCACAAGGCCGCTTCGAGTGTGGTCTGCGCCGGTAAAGGCTCCTTTGGCATGGCCGAACAAGGTGTCGGTAAAGACCTGGTCATCCAGCCCGGCAACGTTCACCGCCACATATTCGCCTGTCCGGCCGCTGAGATCGTGTACCGCCTTGGCAACGCATTCTTTGCCGGATCCGGTTTCGCCGGAGATAAGCACCGGTTGCTGCCCTTCGGCAATGGCCTCGCAGTAACGGAACATGGTCTGCATCTGGTCGTTGGCCGTTATGATATCTTTAAAAACTTCTGGGTTGTTGAGGCTGCTGTCAAAAAATCGGCTGTTGAGGCGGGAGTTTTCGCGACGCAGGGAACGCATCTCGATGGCGCGGTTGATGCTGGTGATAAGCCTCTCGCCATCCACCGGCTTGAGTACGTAATCAAAGGCGCCATCGCGGATACACTGCACCGCGGTTTCCACTTCATTGACCCCGGTAACGATAATGACCGGGATGTCGGGATTTGTCCTGGCTATATGTGTTAGGATTTCCTGGCCGGACACATGGGGCATCATCAAATCGAGCAGGATAACCTCAACCTCCTGTTTTTCAAGAAGAGGAGCGACCTCGCGGCTGTCTTGGCAACGAACGGTATTGCTGATGCCTTGAGAGCGCAGGGCAATATCAAAGCTTGCCAAGGCGTGGGGCTCGTCGTCTACCAGGAGAATAGGATGATGGGGTAATAAGGGTGTAGCCATGGGATGGATATTCCTAAATTACTGAACATTCTCAGTCGGTTATCTTCTACACATCTATAAGTCATCATAGCAGGCATGTGACAAGAAATAAAGGGCGGTGGGGCCAATAAAAAAGGCGGCACCTGAAAAGATGCCGCCTGAAGAAACATTGTTTGCCGCGTCACTATCTGGGCGGCCAAAGAAGTTTTTTGTAGATCCAGCCGCTGGTGCCGTCTTCATGCTTGACCTTGACCCAATCTCCTTCGGTTTCCACCGGGGAGAAAACCACGCCGTATTTGACCGTGGCCATGACCTCATAATCCTTGCCCGGGCCAATGCGCATATTGGAAATGTTGGCCGTGACGATGAGGGTTTTCTTTTTAGAGAGCAGGGGGGCATAGATCCAGCCCTTGTCTCCTTCAAAATCGATAACCTGGGCCCATTTGCCCCGGCGTTTGGCGACTTTCAGGGGAAAGCCCTTGAAGACCTCCCACAGAATTTCTTTGCCGGTGTCGGGGCCGGAACGGATATTCACGCCATCCTTGGCCACGCTGACATATTCGGCTGCGGAAACTGTGGATGCCATGGTGCAGGCAAGAAACAGGGAGAGAAAAACAACGCCGGGGCGAAAGGAAGAAAAAAATCTGGTCAACATGCCAAAAATGCTCCAAACGAATTTTGAGGAAAGCGGTGTGAATTGATCACACGGCGATGGTGCCTGAGTCCTAGGGGACAGCGGATCTAGCCTTCTTGGATACGGTAGCATCTCAGGTGGCTGAAGTCAACAGTTGAGCGGGGCTTTCGGGGCCGGGGCATTTTTTTCGATCACTCTAATGATGTACTCAGTTCACGGGCGCTCCAGGCTGATGATGCCATAGGCGGCTGTGGCCGACTCCCCGGTGTTGTCCGTATCGGTCATAATGGCGATCGCCCCCACCTTGGGCGGTTCCTTGCCAAAGAATCTTTTGTAATCTTCATATATATTGCGTTCTTCGCTCAGCCATTTGCCCAGATGCTCCGGGCCGCTCTCAACGGCCAGCATGATGGAGTTTTCGGTGTAAGCGTTGGCAACGGCCTCTCCCTTGGGCAGCTTATTGGCCCAGATATAATTCAGGGCCGTGGTTCTCCAAAAGAAAAAAGAGGGAAAGACCACGTAGATTCGGGCCGCGTAGTCATCACCGTCTTTGTGACGGGCATTACCCTTTTGCAGGATATTGTCCACGCGCCAACTCCAGCGCAGGATGGGGCGCTCCTTTGGGTCGTATTCTATTTCAAAGAACATGCCCGAGGCCGCCGCCTTGCTCTTGGCCAGAACGTATGTTTGCTTGTCTGATTTTTCTACCGTATAATGGGTGTTACCGCGGAAAGACTTACTTTTCCAGGCAGTTAGTCCATTCCGGTAATCGTCGAGGAATATTTTTTTCTCCATTTCGGCATGGCTCACAGACCAGATGGCGAGACAGAGCACGGAGAAAAAAAAGCCGACGGTGCATGATTTTTTCATGGAAAACGGCTCCGATAAAATCGCCGATTGTTGCGGCGAAAATCTTTACAGTATTCAGTAAGCAGGCTGCTTGCAAGGGGCAAATTGATAATCCGTTATTTGGTTCATTTATAATGCATGCTGCTTCACAACAAGAAGGACTCAGTCGGCATCCGTCAGTAGACAAGATGTTAAAAAAACTGGTCCAATCCATGAACACCTTTGTCGGTGAGCGCATGGGGGCGGTATCCAATGAGGTGATACGTGACTTTACCGACCTGGTCGTCGGCGAGGTACGGCGCTTTACCGAAAGTCAGGTCAATCATATTTATGAGCTGGTCCAGATCGGTCTGGGGCTTTCCTCGGAAAAGCGTATAGATCGGTTGCTTGAGATGATCGTCAGCGAAGCAAGGCGCTTCACCAATGCCGATGGCGGCACTCTTTATATAATGAACGACGAGAACCGTGCCTTGGATTTTGCCATAGTGCAGAATGAAACCTTGCATGTGCATATGGGCGGTAGCGGCCAGCAGATATCCTGGCCTCCGGTGGCCCTGGTGGAAAGGGGCGGCAAAGAGAACCACAGCAATGTTTCGGCTTACTGCGCTCTCTCCGGCAAGGCGGTGAATATTGCGGATGTCTACGAGGCCGAGGGCTTTGATTTTCAGGGAACAAAGGATTTCGACGCCTCCACCGGCTATCGGTCAAAATCCATGCTGCTTATCCCCATGCGGGATCATGAGGATGAGGTCATAGGTGTGTTGCAGCTGCTCAATGCCCGCGATAAGGAAACCGGGGGCGTGCTCTCGTTTCCTGCCGATGAGGTGGAAATGGTGACAAGCCTTGCCTCGGAGGCGGCCATCGCCTTGACCAATATGCGATTGGTTCAAGGCCTTGAAGACCTGATGCAGGCCTTTGTCCAGACTATCGGTGATGCCATCGATGAAAAGTCCCCTTATACCGCGGGCCATATCCACCGGGTTTCCGAGTTGACGGAAAAGATTGCCATGGAGGCGGCTCGCACCACGTCCGGTCCTTTTGCCGGGGTGAGCTACTCCCCTGAAGAGTTGACGGAAATTCGCATGGCTGCCTGGTTGCATGATGTGGGCAAGATCACTACCCCTGAGTTTTTGATGGATAAGTCCACCAAGCTGGAAGCGGTTTTTGACCGTATAGATCTGGTTCAGCATCGCCTGGAGATTCTGCGTCAGTCCCAGGACGGGAACATGCAGGCTGCAAGTTCATCCTGCTCTGCCTTTTCCGACAAGTGGCAGGAGGCCAAGGAGTTTTTGGCCCGGGTCAATCAGGGCGGGGAATCCTTGGCCGATGAGAGTCTTGCCCAAATTAAGGACCTGGCCAAGTTGACTTACCCCTTTGATGGGAAACAGGTCCCCCTGCTCAATTCCGAAGAGGTGAAAAATCTCAGTATCCAGCGGGGCACCCTCACGCAGGAGGAGCGGGAAGTGATGAATCACCATGTGGTGATGACCATCAGGATGCTTCAGCGGTTGCCGTTTCCCAAGAAGCTGCGCAATGTACCGGCTTATGCCGGCATGCATCACGAGAAGATGAATGGTAGCGGCTATCCTCTGGGGCTGCGGGGGGAGGAGATCCCTCTGCCTGCACGGATGCTGGCCCTGGCTGATATTGTTGAGGCCTTGACCGCTCCCGACAGGCCTTATAAACGGGGCAAGATGCTTTCTGAAACCATGGCGATTCTAGAGGCGATGGCCGATCATGGCGAGATAGACGGTGATCTCTGCGATCTGCTGGTTCATTCCGGGTTGATCGCCCGTTACGCCGATGAAATCATCCCAAATAAGCAGGTGGATGGCTTTGAGTGGCGCGGGGTGGGCTACTCGGTTGAAGGGTTGCTTGCCGCCTCGGATTTTGAAACCAAGTAAATCAGAAATTCCCGGTTGCCTTTTGGCCCTAATACCGGAGAAGGAACAACGTCTACCGTTACCAGCCCGTTGGCCTGGGCAAACTCCTTGGTGCTTTCGATAACCTCTTCGTGGAGCGAGCTGTCTCGCACCACCCCGCCTTTGCCCACCTTTCCTTTACTCACCTCGAACTGCGGTTTGATCAAGGCCACAATGGCGGCTGATTTTGCAAACAAAGGCAGCAAGGGGGGGAGCAGGAGTTGCAGGGAGATAAAGGAGGCATCAATCACCACCAGGTCCAGGTTATCGGCCAGATCGTTGGGGGTGAGCTTTCTGGCGTTGGTTCGTTCCATGACCACCACCCGCGGGTCCTGTCTGAGCTTCCAGGCAAGCTGGCCATATCCCACATCAATGGCATAGACCTTAGCTGCCCCGCGCTGCAAGAGGCAGTCGGTAAAACCGCCGGTTGAGGCACCGATATCCGCGCAGATCATGTTGCTGGGGTCGAGATTGAAGCCGTCCAGACCGGCGGCAAGCTTGAGGCCGCCTCGGCTGACATAGGGGCAGTTATCCCCCTTGAGGTGCAACTCGCACTCATCATCCACCATGGTCCCGGCCTTATCCACCCGGTGGCCGTTTACCACCACCAGCCCTGCACCGATGAGGGCCTGGGCTTTTTGCTGAGTCGGGGCCAGGTTGCGCAGGGTGAGAAGTTTATCCAGGCGAATCTTCACGCCACTTCATCCGCCTTACGGATCAAGTCGCAAAGCTCGTCGGCCATGGTGTCGATCTGGGCAAACTTTTTACCCTCGGCCATGACGCGAATCACCGGTTCCGTGCCGGATGGACGCACGAGAATGCGTCCGTCGGAGCCGAGTTTTTTCTCCATGGCGGCAACCTGTTTGGTAAATCCAGGAATGTTTTCCGGTTGCATTTTACGAGCAGTGCGGACGTTTTTGAGAACCTGGGGAAAGCTCTCCATGATGGTGGCGAGTTCGGAAAGCGGTTTATTCTTTTTGAGCATCACGCCCAAAAGCTGCAGAGCGGCCAGGGTTCCATCGCCGGTTGTGTTGTGATCCAAAAAGACAAGATGGCCTGACTGCTCGCCGCCAAAATTATAGCCCTTCTGGCGCATGGCCTCCACCACGTAGCGGTCGCCAACCTGGGTACGGATCATGCTGCCGCCCATTTTCTGCATGGCAACTTCAAGCCCGAGGTTGCTCATCACCGTGGCAACCAGGGTCTTCTTTTTCAGCTTTTTGCGTGCCAGAAGGTCGGCGGCACAGATGGCCATGATATGGTCTCCATCCACGATATTGCCCTTTTCGTCGGATACAATGAGGCGGTCGCCATCACCATCCAAAGCGATACCGATATCGGCGCCCAGTTCCTTGACCTTTTGCGCGACCTGTTCCGGATGCAAGGCCCCGCAGTTTTCATTGATGTTTTTGCCGTCCGGCGTAACACCGATGGTAGTAACCTTGGCGCCGAGCTCTTCAAAGACATGGGGAGCAACACCGTACGTTGCACCGTTGGCGCAGTCGAGCACGATGTGAAAATCATCCAGGGTATAGTTTTTGGGAAAGGTGTTTTTTAAGTAAACAATGTAACGTCCGCGGGCGTCATCGATACGTGTTGCGCGGCCAACCTCTTCGGCCACCGGCCGTAAGGCCGCCATTTTTTGTGAGAAGATCAGGTCCTCGATTTCAAGCTCCTGTTCATCCGGCAGTTTGAAGCCGTTGCGGGAGAATATTTTGATACCGTTGTCTTGGAAGGGATTGTGGGAGGCGGAGATAACCACACCGGCATCCGCCCGCATGCTGGTGGTGATAAAGGCTATGGCCGGGGTGGGCAAAGGGCCGACCAGGAGGATGTCTACTCCCATGGAGCAAATTCCTGCGGCCAGGGCGTTTTCGATCATGTATCCGGAAAGGCGCGTGTCTTTGCCAATAACTATGCGGTGGCCATGCTTCATGTCCTTAACCAGAAAGGCAATACCGCGACCGATCTGCATGGCTATTTCCGTTGTCATGGGGTAGATGTTTGCCACCCCCCGCACGCCGTCTGTTCCAAATAATCTTCGCATAATACGTCCTTGCAATCCCCTGTCCGGATACCGGGTAGGGAGTGGTGGGCACAGGTAATCCAGCCCTGTTGATGTTATTTTTTTGAGGGAGCGGCCTGTTTCAGTTCAACGGCAATGGTGGCCGGCGTCACCTCAACGATGCTCACCGGATCGGAGGCAGAGGCCTCAACCTTCACCTCATGTTTTCCTGCAGGCAGGGTGTCCAGCCAGATGCGAGCCTGAACCAAATCGGCAATCTTCTTTTTTGATCCGGCAAAGCTCAAAGGCATGCTGACACGGACACCGACGGTTATGGGGCTCATGCGTATGAGCCTTTTCTTGCCGGCAACGGAGAGTACCTTGACCGGAATTTTACGGACATTTTTTTCAACAACCTTTTCCTTGATGATCACCGTTGCGGTAACAACGGTTTCGCCGATGAGATCCAGGATCTCCGGGTTCAGGTCCAGGGCGATTTGTGTATTGAGCGAAGTCTTCAGCCCATTAATATCCAAGGGCTGGGTGGCCAGTTGGGACTCTTTGTTCAGGGTGGCCTTGGGGCCGCTTACCGTGATAAAAGGCGGATCAAAGACAACCCCGGTGACCTCGTACCCTTTAGCTGGTTTTCCGATGAGGGTGGCCTGGACGTTCAGCTCTTTTTCTATCAAGCGGTCCAAGCGCAGGGTAATGTGGGTGGGGCGGATATTTTGCACCAAAATGCCGCGGGGGAACTTGATGGAGTCAAGCTCATTGCGAATCACCACCGTACCGGCAGATGCCTTGGACAGATTGATGGAGCGGGAGACGTGTTGTCTTTCAAGGCCGTTGATGAGGCCGCGAGGGCCGCTGAGCGTAACCTCGACCTGTTTCTTGTACTGGTTGGAGATGACAAGGTCCCGCGGCAGGTTAACAATCTCCACCGGGATATTGACGTTGGTGTCCACCTTGTCTTCGCCAACCACGAAATACCACAGGAAGATGGCAAAAAAGAGCGACATCAATTTGAGGACCCAGTTCTGGGGCCAGTTGAATAATAATGGTGTCGGGCGTTTTAAGACCTGTTTAACCAGCTTTTCCATAGAAGGGGAGTCGTATATTCTTTAGGGACAAAGATTGCGTCAAGCCTGTTCCTGAGCGCGCTTTCGTCAAGATCCGTTGTCATGGCCCCATGTTGGACCAGGGATATCTTTTGGGTCTCTTCCGAGACAACTATAATCACCGCATCGGTCTCTTCGGACAATCCGATTGCCGCACGGTGCCGAGTGCCGAGTTGCTTACTGATAAAGGGGTTACGTGTCAGCGGCAAGAGTGAACCAGCCGATAAAATGCGATCCTTGCGAATTACCGCCGCACCGTCATGCAGTGGCGAAGATGTTTGAAAAATGCTGACCAGCAGATCCTTGCTTACCTTGGCATCAAGGGTATGGCCGGATTCGATGAAATCCTTGAGCCCGGTTTCCCGCTCAATCACGATGAGGCCGCCGATCTTCTGGTGGGCCATGACCTTTGAGGCCCTAACCAGCTCAACCAGGGCATGGACCGTATCCTCATACGGTTTGGAAAACGGGGTCTGGCCGACCTGGGTCAGGGCACGGCGGATATCACGTTGGAAGATGATGATAATGATGAGGAAGATGGAGCTTAAAAAGGTGCCCAGCAGCCAGTAAAGGGTCATGAACTCCAGTTCGCGGGCCCCGAAATAGACAACGATGAGAACAACAATACCTGCCAGCATTTGTACGGCGCGGGTACCGCGGATGAGCAGCATGAGGCGATAGATGATAAAGGAGACGATCAAAATATCGCAGACATCCTGCCATCTGATGGACTGTAAAATCTCAAGCATAAATGAAAAAAACCTTGGACATGGAGAGGCTCGCCGAACAACGGAAAATCTTTGAAAAAACAACGAATAACCTAATTCTTATAAAGTAAACGAAAAATGCATGCCGAAGCAAGAGTATTCAGCTGATTTTTTTATAAAAATTAAGATTTTTTGTAAAAAATGAATATCGGCTGCCAATGGTCCTGTCAAACCGACAGCATTTCTGTGTCAAAAAAAGTGAAAAATCAATCCAATTTGACATGAAGTTGATGCTTGACAGGCCAAGACAAGTTTATTATGATCCCAAAGTTTTCCACCCCATCGTCGTGTGACTTAATCACACCACTATATGGGACGTGAATTTAATACCGTAATCCAAAGCATCTATTCGGGTTGCGGTTTTTTACTTGTTTTTGCGACAAACATAAGCATTAAAAAAGCAATAGGAGCATAACGTTGGCTAACCATAAGTCCGCAGAAAAAAGAAATCGTCAGAACCAGGTCCGCAGAATGCGCAACAAGTCCAACCGGACTCGCATGAAATCCGTTATCAAGAAAATTGAGCTGGCCATGGACCAACAGTCTGCAGAGGGCGCCCAGGAGGCACTCAAGGCAGCGATCCCCGTTATTCAGAGAACTGCGGTTAAAGGTGCTATTCACCGGAAGAACGCTTCCCGCAAGGTTTCACGTCTGACCAGACGGGTTAACGCCTTTATCAGCAGCATGCAGTAGAGCGGGCAACCGGACTCGGTTGTACCAGCCAATTCGAGGGGAGCAGTGGCACTGCCATCCGTAACAGAGGTTGTACCACTAGCGGGCAAAAAGTGTGATTCTGCCCCAACATCATTTCTGCCCCCCTTTGTGTTGGAAGTAAAACGATTATTAAAGCCATGGGACGTAACTCGTCACATGGCTTTTTTTATTTGAGCTAAGGAATCTCCATGTATCGTCCTGCCGAAGATGAATTTATAGCCCTGGCCACCAGGGCCGGCCTGATCCCGGTCTACCGGGAGACCGTGGCCGATCTTGACACACCGCTGACCATCTTTGCCAAGGTGGCCGGCGACGAGTCCCATGCCTTTTTATTTGAAAGCCTTGAGGGAGGGGAGAAGTGGGGGCGCTACTCCTTTATCGGCCTTGACCCCATTGTCACCTTTGAAAGCCGGGGCGAAGAGATCATCATTGATCAGGACGGCGAAAGCACAAAGCAGAGCGGTGATCCGCTCGTCATCCTCAAAGAGCTGCTGGAAAGTTTTCAGGCCTGTAAATCCGGTACCGACTGCGACCCGGAATTGCTCCCGCGATTTTTCGGTGGGGCAGTCGGATTTTTGGGTTACGACATGGTGCGTTTCATGGAACGGATGCCGGTGGTTAATGAACCGCTGGATACCTTTCCGGACAGTGCCTTTATGGTGCCCCGTATCGTATTGATTTACGACAACCTCAAGCAGATGCTTACCGTTGTCAATCTGGTTCAGACCGGCAAAAGTGATGATGCCGAGGCGCTCTACACAAAAGCCCTGGCTGAAATTGACGAGATTGTCGCCCGCCTGAAAAGGCCGGTGCCTGATGATTATGTGGGAACAACAAACGCTAAAAATGAGTCCCATGATTTCACCTCCAATATGAGTGAGGAGGCCTTCCATGAGATGGTGCGCCAGGCCAAGGAGTATGTCCTGGCAGGCGATATTATCCAGGTCGTGCTCTCCCAGCGTTTTCACAGCAAGACCCAACTGCCGCCCTTCAAGCTTTACCGGGCGCTGAGGCATATCAATCCCAGTCCCTATCTTTTTTACATCAAGCTCGGCGACCTGGTGCAGATCGGCTCTTCGCCTGAGATTCTGGTCCGCCTTGAGCAGGGCAATATAGAGCTTCGTCCCATTGCCGGTACCCGTAAACGGGGCAAGACCAAGGATGAGGATCTGGCCCTGGAACAGGAACTCCTGGCCGATCCCAAGGAGCGGGCCGAACATCTTATGCTGGTGGATCTCGGTCGTAACGATGTGGGGCGGGTGGCCCAGTACGGTTCGGTGGAGGTACAGGATCTCATGGTGGTTGAGCGTTACAGCCATGTAATGCATATTGTCTCCGGAGTGAACGGCAAGCTTGATCCGGCCAAGGATCAGTTTGATGTGCTCAAGGCCTGTTTCCCGGCAGGAACGGTGAGCGGCGCTCCCAAGATTCGGGCCATGGAGATAATCGAAGAGCTTGAGCCTGAGCGCAGGGGCCCTTATGCCGGGGCCGTCGGCTACTTCGGCTTTTCCGGCAATATGGATTTTTGTATCACCATCCGCACCTTTGTCATGAAGGGTGATGACCTTTGGGTCCAGGCCGGGGCCGGTATCGTGGCTGACTCGGTGCCGGAGAATGAATACGAAGAGACGATTAATAAATCCATGGGCCTGAGACGGGCTGTGGAGCTTGCGGAAAAAGAATTTTAACTCTTCAGCTACACCCCATCTGCGGGCGATCAGGCTGACCAGCATACTGATGTATTGCTGACCATCCTGCCTGCCCACATCTGAGGCACACCTGAAGAGTTAGAAAAAATTAATGTGGGAAAGGAGTTTTTGTCTTCGGGCGGGAAATAGAACATGCTAGTTATAATAGATAATTACGATTCATTTACCTATAACATTGTCCAGACCTTGGGCGGCTTGGGGGCTCAGATGCAGATCTTCCGCAATGACCAAGTGGATGTTTCCTATATTGCGGGCCTGAATCCTGACCGTCTGCTTATTTCACCCGGTCCCTGTAGCCCGGTCCAGGCAGGGATTTCCATTGAGGCGATTCGTTACTTCAGCGATAAAATTCCGGTCCTCGGCGTTTGCCTTGGTCATCAGTCCATGGGAGAGGCATTTGGCGGTAGGACGATCCGAGCCAGCAGATTAATGCATGGCAAGACCAGCCCCATCAATCATGACGGTTTCGGCGTTTTTACCGCGCTGCCCGATCCTTTTGATGCCATGCGCTATCATTCTCTCATTGTCGATGAGGCGGATTTGCCGGATTGCCTGATGGTGACGGCCAAGACCGACCAAGGCGAACTCATGGGTATCCGTCATAAGGAATTGCCCGTGGAGGGGGTTCAATTTCACCCCGAGTCCATCATGACGCCCGACGGCGTGACGCTTCTGAAAAATTTTATAGATCCGGCATATCCGGAGATTCTTGCAAAGCAGCGGAAGGAGATGAAAAATGATTAAAGAGGCCATCGGTAAGGTGGTTGAGGGTACAGACCTCACCGTACAGGAAATGGTTGGCGTCATGGATGAGGTGATGAGCGGTAATGCCACGCCGGCTCAGATTGGCGCCTTTATCACCGCCCTGCGTCTCAAAGGCGAGACCGTGGATGAGATTACCGGCGCTGCCCGGGTTATGCGGGAAAAGGCCACCCGTGTTGTTGCTGATTTTGATGGTGAGATCCTGGTGGACACCTGCGGAACCGGTGGAGATGCCTCCGGCACCTTCAATGTTTCTACTACCGCCGCCTTTGTCGTGGCCGGTGCCGGTATCCCGGTGGCAAAGCATGGTAACCGTTCCATTTCCAGCACCTGCGGCAGTGCCGACGTGCTGGAAGCCCTGGGCGTTGATTTGAGCCTTTCGGCCGAAGATATCAGCCGGGCCATCAAGGAGGTGGGCATCGGTTTTATGTTTGCTCCGGCTTTGCATGGGGCGATGAAACATGCTATCGGACCACGCCAGGAAATCGGTATCCGCACCATCTTCAATATTCTTGGTCCTCTGACCAACCCGGCCGGGGCTAATGTCCAGGTCATGGGTGTCTTCACCCCGGCTCTTACCGAGGTTTTAGCGGCTGTTCTCGGCAAGCTCGGTGCAAAGCGAGCCTTGGTGGTTTGTGGCGAGGGGAACCTTGATGAGATCACTGTAACCGGTTCCACCCGGGTCTCTGATTTTCAGGATGGTAAGGTCACTACCTATTCAGTTCATCCCGAGGAGATGGGGCTGGCAACGGCAACCCTTGCCGATATCAAAGGGGAAGAGACCGCAGAAGGAGCGGCCGCGCATCTGCGCCAGGTTCTGGGCGGGGAGAAGAGCGCCTGCCTGGATATGGTGCTGATGAATGCAGGTGCTGCCCTTATGTCTGCCGGCAAGGCTGATGATTTTAAAGGCGGTGTGGAGCTGGCCCGCAAGGTGGTTGCCAGTGGTGCAGCGCTGGCCAAGGTTGATGCCCTGGTCAATTTTTGTAAATAAAGAACCACTCAGCTGCACCCCACCTGTGAACGCTTTGATTGTCTGGCACTTGTGCCCTTTAGGGTATACCGAGGTATAGTCAGCCGATCCAATCGCCCACATCTGGGGCACATCTGAGTAGTTCAGGAAGATACTAAATAGAAAAAGATGATTCTCGATAAGATTGTTGCCCATAAAAAGAATGAGGTGAAGGACCTGCTGGCCCGCGGTATCATGCCGCCACAGACAGAGGTTGCTCCGCCCCGTGGATTTCGCCAGGCTTTGCTTGATTTTGCTGGGGTCTCCATCATTGCCGAGGCCAAGAAGGCCTCTCCCTCAAAAGGGGTTATTCAGCCGGATTTTGATCCGGTTGCCATTGCCAAGCAGTACAAGGCCGGCGGGGCCCAGTGTATGTCCGTACTCACCGATGAACAGTTTTTCCAGGGCTCACTCTCCTATCTGCTTGCAGTGCGCGAGGCCGTGGACCTGCCGGTCATCAGAAAGGATTTTCTCATCCATGAGGAGCAGATCAAGGAGGCCCGGGTTTATGGCGCCGATGCCATCCTTTTGATCGTTGCCATTCTCGATAAGGTCCAGCTCAAGGATTACCAGGATATGGCCCATGGACTTGGCATGGATGTCCTGGTTGAGGTTCATGACGAACAGGAGGCGGAGATGGCCTTGGAGGCTGGGACCAGGCTGCTTGGCGTCAACAATCGAGACCTCAGGGATTTTTCCATGGATCTCAATACCACCTTCCGTATCAAGGAGATGGTGCCCGATGACGTTCCCTTGGTGAGTGAGTCAGGCATTAAGGGCTATGACGAGATTGAGCGTCTTGCCGAACAGAATGTGGCTGCCGCGCTGATCGGTGAATCTCTGATGCGGGCTGATGATCCGGTCAAGGCATTACGCGCTTTCTTCGGGGAATAAAATGAGCCGGACACGTATCAAAATATGCGGCATGCGAGAGCCGGGCGAGGTTGCCCAGATTGTTGCGGCCGGGGTGGATGCCGTGGGCTTTATTTTTGCTAAAAAAAGTCCGCGCTATATCGAGCCGGAGCAGGCCAAGGCAGTGATCAAAACCCTGCCGCCCTTTGTGGATGCGGTGGGCGTTTTTGTTGATGAAGAGCTTGAGGCCGCGCAGGAAATTTCCCAGTACTGCGGCTTGAGCGTGGTGCAACTCCATGGCAATGAGCCCCCTGATTATTGCAGGGAGATGACCTGCCGGGTCATGAAGGCATTCCGTGTCGGCGTCCACAGTGTTGCTCAGGATTTGGCCCCGTATGCCGGTGTGACCTCTGGTTTTTTGCTTGATACCTACCAGGAAAAAATGGCTGGTGGCACCGGTGAAACCTTTGATTGGTCATTGATTGAAAAGGTGCAACCGCCAGGGCCCATTGTGTTGGCCGGTGGGCTTCACCCCGAGAATGTCGGCGAGGCGGTCAGAAGAGTCAGACCCCATGCGGTGGATCTCAACTCCGGTGTCGAGATTGAGCCTGGGCGCAAGGATCTTGAAAAAGTCCGCGCAGCCGTGGCTCAGATCAAAGCCGCTGACGACACTGCCTGAAAAATATCTTCAATATAGAGTAGGAAAAGAGAAGGCCCTGGCGCACAGCCATGGGCCTTTTTTCTTGCCTCATCCATGTTTTGTCCTCTGTGTAGTTACGCTGACCGGAAAGCATGACAACGGGACTCCATTACTTTGACAAACAACAATGCATATTAATACAATAAGGCTTGCCTGTCGTTTTGATTGAGCGTGGATTGTTTGGTGATCTTGCCCTTTAATGGCATGACGCACCGTGTCGCCAAAGTGCAAAGGGCAGCGTTTGGCAGCATCTAGGTATGGGGTATCTCACTCCGTTGAAAAAAGACCACATGAAAGGAGGGACAGAATGAACATTGGAGATCTCTATAAAAGCGCAGATTGGAAAATTGAAAAGCATGTGCCGGTCATCGAGTGTCCGGCAACGGTTTCGGAAGATGAGATGTTTGAGGTAAAAGTCTCTCTGGGTAAGGAAGTAGCACACCCCAATACCACCGAGCATCATATTCGCTGGATACAACTTTTTTTCAAGCCCGATGATGACAAGTTCAGTTACCAGGTTGGAAATTTTGAATTTACCGCCCACGGTGAATCAGTTGAGGGGCCGAATAGTGGTCCTGTCTATACCAATCACACCATCCGGGCAGAAATGAAAATTAATAAGGCCGGTGTGCTTTGCGCGACCGCGCTTTGCAATATCCATGGACTTTGGCAGAGCACGCAAGAGATAAAAATAGGATGAGTGCAGGAGGATATCATGCCGAAATTAGCAGACGTCGTCTTCAGTGGGGAGAGTGGACAGGAATACGATTTTAAAGTGTTTCCGTTTGATACGGATTTAAAGGAGTTTGCCGGGGTGTATATGGTCACCCTGCGACATCAAGTCTCTGCCGGAACGCGGCTCGGCCATAAGGTTTTGTATGTTGGAGAGGCCGATGATTTATCCCAGGTATTAAAAGAGCACGATAAGCAGGATTGCTTCAAAGAAAATGAGGCGAATTGTATTTGCATTCACCACGAAGAGGACGGGCAGGAGAGAATGAAAAAGGCCCAGGATCTTCTTAAAGGCCAGAACCCAACCTGCAATGCATAGTTCCGCTATGACAGCTAATAGCCAGGGGAATATCTACGTTGAACTTAGGCAGACAGATAAATAATCAGACTGACAAGAAATAAAATGGCTACTATTTACCGATGTGAAATTTGCGGAGAGGCTCATGTTATAAACGAACGCCCCTCTCATTGCCCCTTTTGTGGCGCCCATGAACGATGGGTGGTTGAGGCGCAGGACTATGCTGCGCCGCAGCCCTTTGAGTTGACCGAGGTGTCGAGAAAAAATCTTGAATTCACCTATAAGCTGGAGGTCCAGGCATCCAGGATTTACCATTGTATCAGGCAGAAAACTGCGGATGAGTTTATCCTTGGTATGTTCAAGGCCATATCTAAAGTGGAATTGGAGCATGCCGAGCTTGTCGGAAAACTTATCGGCAAAGATCCCAAGTGTGAAATTCCCTTTATGGAGAATCTCTGTACCGAAGACCGGCAGGAATCGCTGAACAAGACAAAGATGCTGGAAGCAAACGCAATCGAGCATTACACAAAATTTCTTAAGCAATCCACCGAGCCGAGAGTAAAGGATATTTTTCAGGCCCTGTTGGAGGCAGAGTACGATCATCTCGCACTGGTAAAGGCTAATCTGTAGAAGATGCTGCCTTAATGAGTGGGGGAAGGGTAAATCTTAGAAAAAGTTCCCCTGCGGCCCGTTCTAAAACACGATGTGCCGCAGGGGAATTGTTTTTTAGCGTGGGGTCGTCAACTGCAGGGTAACGATGCGTTGGGTCCGGCCGATGGTAAGCGACAGGCGGATTTCTTTAGCCCCTTGCGCCTCTTCCCCGGGGATACCCGGGAAAAAGAGGACGCCATAGGCAATCTGCTGGGGCAGGATCTGATCGTTCTGCATGGACTTTTCCGCTATATCTTTGCGGACCTTATCTTGGACTGTGGCATATCCCTTTGCACCGCCAATTATGGCTCCGGCTGAGGCTCCGGCCACGGCGCCTTTTCCCATGGCATCTCCGACATTTTCCCCTGTAATAACACTTACCGCCAAGCCGGCCAGAGCTCCTGCCGCACCCATAAGCACGGAAGGTTTGGCAGCGCTCTTGGCGGTCTCGCCGATATCCACATGGGCGGATGCCCGTTTATAGGCGCGTTCCTGGCTTAAGATGGGCCAAGCCTTGTTTGCATTATCAACAAGGAAGGTCTGCTCCGGGTTGATCTGTACCGGGGAGTTGCTGTCGTTCACAAAGATGAGTTGAACAGGCAAAAGCCCTGCCTTGATGGCATTAAAGCCAAAAGCCTTTTCCGCCTTTTTTGCATCGGCATAGACCTGGGCCGAGAGACGCAGGCCATTGTCGAGTACCAAGCCGGTTTTGGCATCAGGGATCTCTACCGGGGCTACACGATCTTTATAGGTGCAGCCATTTACGATCCAGGAACAAAAAACGAAGGACAAAAAAAGGGCAACGAGCCTTGTCTGCTTTCTAAGCGCTGTCATAATGACCTCCTGTTTTATTCTCTATCCTGAGTGAGATTGTTCAATGCACTATCCCAGTATTATTACGGGATAATCATTATTTCCACTTCATAGCTACAAAACGTGTATGGCCGTCGCGCTCAACAAAGAAGGAGACCAGTGGGCGTTTTGCCGCTTCTTTTAGTTCCTTGCGATAGGCGGCCAGGTTCTTTACCGGTGCCTGGTTCACCTCGAGGATGAGGTCGCCCTTGCGCATACCAGCCTGATGGGCTGGGGAACCCGGCACTACACTGGCGATGAGTACACCGCTTTTCTTTTCAAGGCCAAGGGACTGGGCCAATTCCGGGGTCAGATCCTGGACGGTCAGGCCCAGTTTTTTGCCCAGGGAACTGGGACCGCGGCCCATGGCGAGCTGTTCTTCGTCAAGCTTGGCAATGGTGACGGTCAGCCTTTTCTTTTTACCCTTACGGACCAAGGCAACCTCCGCCTTGCTGCCCACCTTGGTTTGGGCAACCAGGGCCGGCAGCATGCTCATCTGTAAAATCTCTTTGCCGTTAAAGGAGGTAATGACGTCACCGGGCTTGATCCCGGCCTTGGCAGCGGGGCTATCCGGAGCCACATCGCCTACCAGGGCGCCTATGGGCCGTTCAAGCTTGAATTGTTCTGCCAGTTCCGGGGTGACCTGCTGGATGATGACGCCGAGCCAACCGCGTACGACAGTGCCGTGCTCTTTAATCTGGTTGATGACATTCTGTGCCATATTGATGGGAATGGCAAAGCCGATACCGATGTTGCCGCCGTTTCGGCTGTAAATGGCGGTGTTAATACCCACCATGCGGCCACTCATGTCAAAGAGTGGGCCGCCTGAATTACCCGGGTTGATGGAGGCATCGGTCTGGATAAAGTTTTCATAGGGGCCGCTGCCCAGGGAGCGGCCTTTGCCGGAGACAATGCCGGCGGTAACGGTCTGCTCAAAGCCGAAGGGGTTGCCGATGGCCATGACCCAATCGCCTACCCGGAGTTTGTCCGAGTTGCCGAATTTGGCGGCAGGGAGAGACTTTTTAGGTTCGATTTTGATCAGTGCAAGATCGGTTTTTGGATCACGGCCAATAATCTGCGCTTCAAATTCATCGATGCTGGAAAGGCGTACATTAATGGTGTCCGCATTCGCAACCACATGATTGTTGGTGATGATATAGCCGTCTTTTGAGATGATAACGCCGCTTCCGAGGCTGGTTCGCTTCATCTCACGGGCAGGGGGCTGTTGACCGTTATGGTTAAACTGGTCGGGCAGGCCGAAAAAGCGCTTGAACATCTCCGGCACCTCCTGATCTTTAAAAAAGAACTCATGGGGCGAGCGGGGCGCCTTAACGACCTGGGTCGTATAGATGTTCACGACGGTGGGACCCATTTCCTCGGCCAAATCGGCAAAGGAATCCGGAGTTCTGGCAGCGTGGGCCAGCTGTGCCTGGCAGAAAAGAGCCAGCATAAAGCAGCATAATGGGAACAGGATTGATCGGGAAAAATGGAATTTGTGTGAATGGTTTGTGTGTCTCATATCTACTCCTTGAACGAAAAAAGGTGGGTAATGACTATAAGATGTGAGGAGTTCTCAACTTGGTAATTCTCTTTGCAGGTTATCCCTTTTAGTATTGTGTAAGTCGTCTAGCGAGCTTGTCAAGCAAGCTTGCCCAGGCTTACATTTTTTTGAAAAAAATGGGACCGCAACCTTGGGGGGAGTCGCGGTCCCGAAAGGGCCCTTCTTGGGGAAGAAGGAAAGGGAAGATTGATGCTGTTGTGGGCATCTGTTTATTAAGACCTGAGAGGGGGAAAAAATGTTCCCTAAAAAAATGAAATTATTTGAGGCGTACCGCAACGGTGAGAACTTTTTTGCCTACGCCGAAATGGGGTGAGCGCGCTTCAGGCGGAACCATAACGGACTGATGACCGGAAAGCAGGTTGTGCAGCTGCATGATTTCCGTTGCCGGCAGCTGAACATAGAGTACTCCCTGGCGGGTGCCTCTCACATGCCAGCCACGATGCAGCATGCCGTGCAGAAGATGATTCTTGCTGCCCTGTTCTGCAATATTCACTGTTACCAGCATATCCGGGGAAAGCAGGTTGCCGTGCGGGCTGGTGGGCGAGGGATGGGCGGTTAAGGCATCAAAGGGCACA
Source organism: uncultured Desulfobulbia bacterium (assembly GCA_964385695.1). Lineage (GTDB taxonomy): Bacteria > Desulfobacterota > Desulfobulbia > Desulfobulbales > Desulfurivibrionaceae > CAYLQA01. The sequence goes on from CAYLQA010000024.1 coordinate 46,172, forward strand.
CCATGAAGTGAGGATTGATTTTGTGATCTTCTGCTTGCGCCTGTGGTGGCAAAGAGGGCATTGGGAACCCGTGTTCTGGGCGGCAGGGAGCCCTGGTTGGCTTGGGGAGCCGTGCGGGCGATCTGCTGTGTTGGTTGCTTATTCTGGGGCAGCTCAGCAAAAAAAGTGGTCTTGACCAAAAAACCGGCAAACATGGCCACACTCACCGTTGCCATGGCCGCAGGCATGGAGAGGGAAAAATCCTTGCCGCTCCAAAAGCCGAAAAAACGATGCCAGAAGCTTTGCTCCATTTTTTCATGGATGCCAATGAGCAGATCAGGCGGCGGCTTGAGCATTGGGGTTGCCTGGAGCAGGGAGACGGTTTGTTCAAATCGGGCAAGCTCTTGCCTGCAAGCCGGGCAGGCGGTCAGGTGGTTGTCAACAATGGCCAGAGTCGCCTCGGTGAGGGCGTGATCCGTATAGTCTGTGAACAGGTTGTGGACTTCTGAGCAGTTCATGGACATCACCTTTATTCCATCATGTTGGTAAGGCGGCTTTTTAAAGCGAGTCGCGCCCGGTTTAATTTAGACTTCACAGTTCCCAAAGGAACCTTTAAAATTTCACTGATTTCATCATAGGAGAGATCCTGGATATCTCGCAGGAGGATGATCTCCTTTTCAGCCGGGGCTAAGGTGTTGATGGCCTTGCGCACCATCTTTACAGTACCAGAGCGCTCTAAGTCGTTTTCCGGTGACGAGTTTGAAGACAGTTGAAACCCCGTGTCCGGATCATCAATGGACTGGCTGGTGAAAAAACCACGCCTAGCCAACTTTTTATAGCGGTTGCGGCAATGGTTCATGGCAACCTGATAAAGCCAGGAAACGAATTTTTTCTCTTCACGCAGTCTGTCTATCTTGCGAAAGACCGTGATGAAAATATCCTGGGTAAGGTCTTTTGCCTCGTCTTCCTGTTTAACAAAACCATAGGCCAGGTTATAAATTTTTGTCTGGTAGAGCATGACCAGCCTGTCAAAAGCCTCTGTATCACCTTGGCGTAACCGGCGGACAAGTTCCGTTGTTTCATTGTGGGACATTACTATTTTTCACTTCGCCGATGACCCGGTGAACGGTTGTCTTTGTTTTTATGACAGGTTGCGGGTCTGAAAGTTCCAGTTATGGGTAAAAAAATAAACCAGAGGTTTAACAAAAAAAACGACCAAAGAACAACTTAAAAAGGAAATCTACCATTCACCCTGCGTTGTTGAAAGGTGGTTGTCCTCTATGGTACTCTGCGGGCAACCGTTAACGGTCAGGAAAAATTATTATGAATAACAGTGGTAAATTGGTGCAGTTATGATGCAAAAAATCATTGATGATCTCAAAAATATATTTGTTTTTAAGGAAAGCACTGTCATTGGCGACATCGTGTTGGTAGTGGCGGATCAGATTTTTTACGCTTTGGTGACCGATATTGAGCGGGACAGCAATAAAAAGGATGAGTGGTGGCATGTCAGCCTGCAGCTTCTGACCATTCCTCCGCAAAAGATGACCTGGACCTTGCGGACCGAGCAGTTTACCGGCCAGGAGATTTTTACCATGGGTGGCGAGGAGCGGTTCATCAAGGCCATTGATTTTGGCGAAAAGGATAAACCGGAACCGAAGTTGAAAGAGGTAAAAAAGGACAAGAAACGTCCGGTACTGAAGGTTATCAAATAAAGGGGCGGGGGAAGAAAAGCAGTCTAGGCAACTTTTGGGTAGTCGGGGCGTTTGAAGAATGTGTGTATAGCCTGGACGGCCTCGTTATAGCATTTAGGGCAGTAGCCGTGGGACAGCATGTTGTTGTCGCCCAGCGGTAGCTTGACCCACTGACCTTGCTCTTTTGTTTTGTTGCAGTTACAGCAGACAACCCGCATGGTCATCCTCCTTTGTCTGTCTTTGCCCTTCAGATCGGGATTTTTTGCAAAAACCTTTAATATTTTTCATCTGCCCGGATTTTGGGCAGAATATTTATCTTATGGAAACCATTGAAAGAAAACTTACTATCAGCAACCAGAGCGGTCTCCATGGCCGCGCCAGTGCCAAGCTGGTGGAAACGGCCCGCCGTTTTGAAGCTGAAATCTGGCTGGTGCGGGAGGATGCAGAGGCAGACTGCAAAAGCATCCTCGATGTGATGACCATGGCTTGCACCAAGGGCACCCCTCTTCAGGTCAAGGCCCGTGGAGCGGATGCAGAAAAGGCGGTCACGGCCCTGGCAGAGCTGGTGAAGAATAAATTCGGCGAAGAGTAAGCTTTTCCTTAAAAAAAGAGATGGTAAAAAGCGAAACATCCATAACCCTCTTTGGCGTCGGCGCCTCACCGGGCATAGTTGTGGGTCCGGTTCTGTATCTTGGCCGACGCAAGACGAGCCGTAGGAGCCATCGTAATCTCGATGCGGCAGAGATCGCCAATGAGTGCCGGCGTTTTATCGACACCGTTGAGCTTGCCGAGAGGCAACTCAAAGAGGTGCGCAGCCAGTTCTCCGAACATCTCAGCGGTTATGCTCCCATCATCGACACCCATATTCTCATGCTGCGGGATAAGATGCTGTATGACCGCACCTTGGCCATCATCGAGCAGGAGCAAAAGGATGCGGAATGGGCTCTTGAGCGTGCGCTGAACGAGGCGCGCGAGGCCTTTAACCGTATTGAGGATCAATATCTGCGTGAGCGGGTCCATGACGTGGAGCAGGTGGCCGAGCGTATGTTCCGGCTGTTGGCGGGCAAGGCCGAGGTTCGCTTTTCAGAACTGACTGAAAAGGTGATCGTTGCGGCCCGTGATTTTGCCCCGGAAGACGTGTTGCACATGCGCTCGGATAAGATCCTGGGCTTTTTCACGGAAAAGGGCGGCGAGACCTCCCATACCGCCATTGTTGCCAGGACCTTGGGCGTGCCTTCCGTTGTCGGCGCTGAAGGGGCTACCCGGCATGCGGCCAGCGGCGATGCTGTTATTTTGGACGGCAACTCCGGCAAGGTGATTATCAACCCGAACCAGAGGCAGCTGGAGCAATATCAGGAATATCAGCGTCAGTATCGGCAATACAGTGAGCAGGTGGCCATGTTTACCCACCTGGCCGCAGAGACCGAGGATGGCCTGCGCTTGAAGGTGGAGGCAAATATCGAGATGGCGGAAGAGGCAGCCCAGGCCGTTGAATTCGGCTCTGGCGGAATAGGTCTTTTTCGTAGCGAGTATTATTACCTCAGCCGCAATACATTGCCCGAAGAGGAAGAGCTGTATACCCTTTACTCGGATTTGCTCTCCCTGGTTGCTCCCTTTCCTGTGACCATTCGCACCCTGGATGTGGGCGGGGATAAATTCATGGCCGGCTTGGTCCCTTCGGATGAGACAAACCCTGCCTTGGGCCTTAGAGCCATTCGTTATTCCTTACGGGAACCATCGGTTTTTAAGACCCAGCTGCGCGCCTTGTTGCGGGCCAGCACTGTGGGCAACCTGCGCATTATGTTTCCCATGATTACCTCCCTTTGCGAGATTAAGAGGATTAAGGGAATCCTGGCCGAGGTGCAAAGCGAGCTTAGCGCAGGGGGGCAGGCATTTAAAACCGACATCGAAATCGGGATAATGATCGAGGTGCCCAGCGCGGTCTCCATTGCCGATGTCCTGGCCAAGGAGGTGAACTTTTTCAGTATCGGGACCAACGATCTGATCCAGTATGCTCTGGCCATTGATCGCGGCAACGAACATGTGGCCCATATGTATGAACCGCTGCATCCAGCAGTTTTGCGCATGATTCGGCAGGTGGTTGAGGCCGGGCATGATGCGGGGATCGAAGTGGGGCTCTGCGGCGAAATGGCTGGAGACATCAGCTATTTGCCCTTGCTTATCGGCCTGGGGCTCGATCAGCTCAGCATGTATCCTCTTGCCATTCCTTATGTGAAACGTATGGTTCGCAGCAGCACGGCCGAGGAGAGTGAAAAAATTGTCCAGGAGGTTTTGCGTTGCGCTTCCGCCCAGGAGGTGCATAATTTTCTTGTCCATTATCTGCCGGAGCGCTACCCAACGGAGTTCGGCAAGGGCGGTGTGCATTATTTGCGAAAATGTTGTTGCTCCGTGGTGATGGAAGAGGGGCAGGAAGTCGTGGGTGTGAACCCATGAGCAAGGTCCGGGGAGAGCGGGAGATCATTGCCAAAATCCGGGCCCAGGTGGCACCGGAGGGCGAGCGCCTGCTTAAAGGCATCGGAGATGACTGCGCCGTCTTTGCCGGGGCAAAGGAAGGCCGTTTTGTCACCACCACCGATACCCTGGTGGAGAAGGTGCATTTCGACCGTGTCTGGCATACGCCCGAGAAACTTGGCCGTAAGGCAGCGGCAGTGAATTTGAGCGATATTGCGGCCATGGGGGCGGCCCCGCGTTATGCCTTGCTTTCTCTGGCCCTGCCCGAGTCGGTAGCGCCGGAGTGGATCGACAGTTTCATGGATGGTTTTCTGGCCATGCTGAGAGAGCATGATTGTCTGCTGATTGGCGGGGATACCGTGAAATCACAGCATGAGATCATGCTTACGATCACCGTTATCGGTGAGGCAGCAGCCGATGAAGTCTGCTACCGTTCGGGTGCCAAGGTGGGTGATTTGGTCTTTGTCGGTGGTCTGCTTGGCGAGGCAGCGGCCGGGCTTGCCCTCTGTCAAAGGGGGGAGCAGGATAATGAGGCCTGGCATGATCTTATCGCGGCCCACCTTCAGCCCACGCCCCAGATCGAATTTGGCCGGGTCTTGGCCCAAAGCGGTTTGGTCCATGCCATGCTGGATCTCTCCGACGGCCTGGCCACCGACCTTGCCCATATCTGTAAGGAGAGCGGGGTAGGGGCTGAGGTGATGACCCGGGATATTCCCATTTCAGATGCATTGCATAGGGCTGCGGATTTTTGCGGGCATGATCCCTTGAACTGGGCTCTTGCCGGGGGCGAAGATTACAAACTCCTCTTTACGGTCCCTGTTGCGGCCAAAGAGAAATTGCAGGACTTGGTGCAAAAGACAATCGGATGTACACTGTTTTGCGTGGGGCGTATTGTTGCCGGCAGCAGGGTGTATCTGCTTAATGGGGAAGAACGCCAAGACATAACCTACCAGGGCTATGAGCATTTTCATGCCGCAAAGAAATAATTCCATGAGCCGCAGCATTCTGCAAAAAATAATCCTTGCCAGTACCTTTTCCCTCCGCCATTAGGGGCGCGCATTTTCATGCAGTTTCAGATCGACACCATATTTGAGCCCTCCGGCGATCAGCCCAAGGCAATTACCCAGTTGAGTGAGGGTATTGATGCGGGCTTGAGGGATCAGGTCCTGCTTGGGGTGACCGGTTCGGGCAAGACCTTTACCGTGGCCCAGGTCATTGCCGAGACCCAGCGCCCGGCCCTGGTGCTTGCGCCCAACAAGACCCTGGCCGCCCAGCTTTATGCCGAGTTCAAAGAGCTCTTTCCCGAGAATGCGGTGGAGTACTTTGTCAGCTACTACGATTACTACCAGCCCGAGGCCTACATCCCCCAGTCCGACACCTATATTGAAAAGGATTCCTCCATCAATGAGGCCATCGACAAGATGCGCCACTCGGCAACCCGTTCCCTTCTCACCCGGCGGGACGTGATCATCGTGGCCTCGGTTTCCTGTATCTACGGACTGGGCTCGCCTGATGAATACAAGAACATGCATCTCTTCCTCAGGCGTGATGAAGAGTATCCCATGGAGGAGATCCAGCGTCGGCTGGTTTACATGCTGTATGAGCGTAACGATGTTTCGTTCCACCGCGGCACTTTTCGGGTTCGCGGCGATGTCCTCGAGATTTTTCCTGCCTATGAGGAGGATCAGGCCGTGCGCGTGGAACTGTTCGGCGACACCATCGATGCGATTTCCATCATCGATCCCCTACGGGGCAAAGTACTCACCCGGCTTGAAGAGCTGACCGTATATCCGGGCAGCCATTTTGTTACCTCAAAGGATAGGCTGCAGCAGGCCACTCTCACCATCAAGGAAGAACTCAAGGAGCGGCTTGCCTATTTTGAGACGGAGAATCGACTGGTGGAGGCGCAAAGGCTTGAGCAGCGGACCATGTTTGATCTGGAGATGTTGCAGGAGCTGGGTTATTGCCATGGCATTGAGAATTACAGTCGTCATTTCACCGGTCGTGCCGTGGGCGAGCCGCCGCCCACCCTGCTTGATTATTTCCCACCCGATTATGTGACCTTTATCGATGAAAGCCATGTGACCGTGCCCCAGGTTCATGGTATGTACAAAGGCGACCGCTCCCGCAAGGAAACCCTGGCCGGGTTTGGCTTCCGCCTGCCTTCAGCCTTGGACAACCGGCCTTTACGGTTTGAGGAGTTTAACCAGCGGGTCAACCAGGTGGTCTATGTTTCGGCCACCCCCGGGGATCTGGAAATGGAGCGGGCCGAGGGCAGGGTGGTTGAGCAGATCATCCGCCCCACCGGGCTCATGGACCCCATGATCGAAGTGCGGCCTGCGGCAAACCAGGTGGATGACCTGCTGGAAGAGATCCGTCTCAGAGAGCAAAAGGGCGAAGCGGTGCTGGTCACCACCCTGACCAAACGCATGGCCGAGGATCTTACCGAGTATTATGAAAAGCTTGAAGTGGCTGTGCGTTACCTCCATTCGGATATCAAGACCCTTGAGCGCATGGAGTTGATCCGCGATTTGAGAAAGGGCGAGTACCAGGTGTTGGTGGGGATCAACCTCCTGCGTGAGGGCCTCGATATCCCGGAGGTCTCCCTGGTGGCGGTGCTCGATGCGGACAAGGAGGGCTTTTTACGCAGTGAGCGTTCCCTGATTCAGACCTGCGGAAGAGCGGCACGCAACGCCGAGGGTCTGGTCATTCTCTACGGCGACACCGTGACCAACTCCATGGAACGGACCATGGAAGAGACGCAGCGTCGTAGGGAAATCCAGGCGGCCTATAATGAAGAACACGGCATAACGCCGCAGACCATCAAGTCCAAGATCAAGGACCTCATGGAGACGGTCTATGAGCAGGATTATGTGACCGTGGATGTTGGCAGTGCCGAAGAGGATGTTGAGTTTACAACCCTTGCCGGGCTGAGAAAAGAGATCAAGGCCCTGGAAAAAGAGATGCAGGCCGCTGCCAAGGAGTTGGCATTTGAAGAGGCCGCTGAGATCCGTGACCGGATAAAGGATTTACAGAAAAAAGAGTTAGAATGGCTTTGATGGAATGTTAAAGCATTTATTGGGTTTAAATTTTGAAGGATTTGTATCAGCCCAGGTGGTGCTGCAGTTTCGTGCAAGCACACTTGTTTGCTATAGCTCGGCTATGCAGACAAGTGTGATCGTGCGAAGATGTGGTGCCACGTGGGCTGATATGCAGAAGAAGGAATTGGAATGGCTTTAAAAGAAGGATTCGGCTTTAGATTGGCCCTTAAGGTGGTGCCGCCCGTGTTTAAGGGGCTCACTGCCTTGCTCTTTGCTACCTGCAAGCTGGAAGAGCACGATCAACACTATTTTCAGCCCTTCATTGAGGAAAAAAAGCCGTGCATATTCAGCGGCTGGCATTACACGATTTTTTACAATATCTACCGGGCCTATAAAACCAGGAAGGAGCATGGCCTGCGCTGGGCCTTCATGGTCAGCACCAGCCGTGATGCAGAGTTTATTGCCGCAGTTTTGCACAGTATGGGCCTGGATACGGCCCGGGGTTCGCGCAACCGGGGTGGGATTGCTGCGCTGAAGAAGATGATTCCCATGGTCAAGGAGGGGCGCTGCGCAGGCATCGTTGCCGATGGCTCCCAAGGCCCTGCCCGCGAGTTGCAGGCCGGGGCAATTCTCTTGGCCAGCAAGACCGGCGCCCCCATCCTGCCCATTGCCTGGGCTGTAGACAAGTATATTGCCTTTGGCAGCTGGGATCGGACCGTGTTGCCAAAGCCTTTTTCCCGTATCTCCATGTGGTACGGCGAGCCCCTTTATATTCCGGCAAAACTGAAGTCCGCCGAGTTGGAAGAGTATCGCCTGGAAGGAGAAAAACGGCTTAACGAACTCTATCATAAGGCATGGGCAGAGTTTGGCCGTAAGGAGCACTAGGTAGTCCGAGTGTTGTAACATCCTGATTTTATATCTTATTTTACTTGTCCCCTGGGGGGCTCTCCCCATTTTTTTTCACCGCTTCCTTTGTGTTTGACCACAAGCAATCCTGCCTGGTAAAAATGTAGCGCTATTTCGGGTTTGGGTTGCTTTATATTTTCAAGTTTTTAGAGGGGGGATTTTTATGAAGAAGGTATTACTTGGGGGAGTGCTTGCTCTCTTGGCAATGGTCAATGTGGCGCAGGGGGGGCGTCGTCGAGAGCAAGGTGCAGCTGCAGGCATCACAGGGGTATGGGGGTGATTTGTTGCCTGCACATCCGTTGGCAAAATCATCGGTAAACGATGATGAGTATGTCATGGATCCATGCAGTGAGGATGAGGCGTAGCGAGTTAACGCCAGCTGGTGCGAGAGGCCGTCTCTGTTTTTTAACCGAGACGGCTTTTTTTAGGTTCATCGTCGATGTCCGGGAAAAGCAGCTTTTATTTTCAGGAAGAAATAGT
>CAYLQA010000025.1:0-53408 GCA_964385695.1 uncultured Desulfobulbia bacterium
TTTTATGAACCAGAACAAAAGACCACTTGTCTCATTTTCGTGCAAATATTTTTTTTAACGGCTCTTTTTAGTTATCAATAAACCCACCGCTTCTAGCGGTGGACCCGGATAGGTTCTACCGATCCGGGGAGAAATAAAATAGGTTCCTCCTCCGGGAAAGCCCTGAATGAAGGCAAACAAGGAGGAAGAACCTATGCACGAATGGGAAAGTTTATCGCACGTCAGGTGGGATTGCAAATACCATGTGGTTATCGCCCCAAAGTATCGCAAGAGAACTCTGTATGGCGAGATGAAGCGCCGTGCAGGAGAGATATTGCGAGATTTATGCAGACAACGTGGGGTGGAAATTTTGGAAGGGCACCTGATGCCCGACCATATCCATATGTGTTTGCGTGTGCCACCGAAGTTCAGCATAGCTTTTGTAATAGGATTTCTGAAAGGTAAAAGCGCAGTCCGTATCCATCGGAGCGCCGGCAATAAACGAGTAACGGGATTACATTTTTGGTCCCGGGGGTATTGCGTCAGTACAGTAGGTCTCGATGAGGCAACTATCCGGAAGTATATTCGAGACCAAGAAAAGTATGAGAAACAGCAACGGGAACTATTTGACTAAACGTTAAGAGCCCCAGCGGGGCTTTCCCAATGTTAACGCCCCCCTCAGGGGGGCATATCCTGAGGCCTCCTGCTCTGCAGGAGGAGACTCACTTAAAGTCTGTTCAGCTCCTGAAAATAGCGAAGCCACTCCTTCAAGCTTCGAGCGTGGGGCTTACCATTCAACGGATGTTCTAGATGAGTGTCGTGAACGTACAGCTGGTATCGTGACATACGTTGGAGAGTGGCATTCACACCCACCAAGTTCTGGCGCCATGCCAAGTCCAGATGATATTGGCCAACTTAAATTCATATCCAGCGCGCTTCAAACAGAAGGCATGCCAGCAGTTATGATGATTATTGCTGAATCACAAGTCGGCTTTTATTTAAAACCTGAAGGAATAATCCTAAACTTAAACGATTGAAAATTCTCAAGGGCAAGGTGCCCTTGAACCGATTTCTCTTTGAATATTTTCTATTGATGCCAGTGCGTTTCTTCGCTCATGGCTTTCATTTTTACATTTTGATCTGAAAACGGACTTCCTTCTGGTCAAGATTATTATGAACAATCTGACTCTTGTTGGTGGCAATCTTAATTGTTCAAGATTTTGCTTAATTGAAAATGTTTCCTGAACATGTCAGATGTTATCCAAACTTACTCGCAAAAGTGTCAGATCAGATATGAGCAACTACAATTTAGGAACGTTTCTGGATATACCACTCAAAGGTGCCGGACATGGTGAGTGCATTGTCCGTGTCCCTCACCTCTGCTGAGACCCGGATAACTCCCCGTCCTTTCCGCTCGAACCGGGCATGGAATTTTTCTTTTTCTTCCGCATCGATATTGGCCTCTGCCCGGATGTCCGATTGGGCCGGTCGACTGAATTTGATCTCGGACTTTCTCAGCAGTGGAAGAACACTGTCTGCCATATCCGGAAAATTCTGCATCAGGCAAAGACCGCTTGCTGCTTCTGCCAGGGAAAATTGAGCCCCGGCGTGTATGGTGCCGAGATGATTGCTCAAATCCTCTTTTACGTGCAGTACCAGGCCGTCTTTATCTGTTTTTGCCTTATCGAGGCCGATGAATTTATTAAACGGAATTTTTGTAACATCCACTCATGAATCCCCCCCCCAAAAAAAATGTTCGTCCGAGTTTTACCGGATGTATTCGTATTTTAATTCTGTAAAAGCAGGCGGTTTTATTTAGTAAGTGTATTAAAAATATCCGTGTTGCTGATTATGCCAATCAGTTTTGTCCCTTCAAGCACCGGCAATCTGCGTGTGCCTGCCATGCGCATCATACTCAGGCAGTTAAGGATGGAGAGATTTCCTCCAACAGTGATGGCGGGTTTACTCATCACATCTTCCACCAGGTAATTGAAATCATCCTGGGCATCGATCAACAACGCCTCAACCACATCTTTTCTGGTAATGACACCGTACGCATCAAGGTCATTGTCCGGCTCGATAATCAGGCAAGATACTTCAAGTTCATGCATAACAGCCACTGCCTTTTCAAGAGATGCCTTCTTGGATATGGTTTTGACGGATTTTTGCATAATATCGCTGATTCGCGTTTTGTTGGCTTTCATATATTTTCCCCTGGTTGATTATTAATCAAGGCGGACAACCTGTCCCCGGTCATTCAATATAAAGGTGACCGAGTGCATGATATCCTCTGTAACTTTATAAATATTTTTTCCGATTGCCACGGCTGATCCTGCATAAATTGCCTTGTGAACAACGATTTTTACTTTTTTGAGATCAATGGCATCCAGGCGTTCGCATGCCTCTTTTCTGGCCCGAGTCAGTTTCGCCTCTGCCAGTACCGAGTTTCGTCGTTTTTTGGCAAGCATTGCCATCTTGCGGGTGAGGTCCTTGGGCACGTTTTTCTTGGCAGCCCTATTCTGGGCCACATATTTGGCCAGAATTTTGTCCATTTTGGCCCGTTTTTTTGTGTATTCCTTCAGCTTTTTGCTGACCTGGAGGAGGCGTTGTTGGCAGCTGAAATCTATGCCTGCCATAACCACGGTTTTTACCCCGGCCACGGAGCCAATTTCGTTGGCCTCAACACCGTTCATAGCTGAGATCGTTCCGCCGCGAATTCTGCCCTTGCCTGAGGTGGCAAACAGGCTGCCGCCGCTGATAAGCTTGCTGCGCATGATCACATCTTTGATGATGATGTCGCCACCCGCATAAATATAAGCTTCTTCCAAAAAGGCGGCCTCAACACTGCCACGGGCCTTTACCTTCCCTGTTTCCCCACCGATGATGCCGCCACCGACAAAGATGTTGGAGCCAGAGTCGACAATACTGTCCTCCACACCGCCGTTAATGATGATATCGCCGCTGGCCTTAACCTTAAAACCGGTGCGTACCCAACCTTTGACCGTGATGATCCCTTTCATGTCCAGGTTGCCTGTGGAGTAGTCTACGTCTCCAGCCACCTCGAATTGCTCGAAAACTCCGATCTTGTCGCCATCCACAAGGTTGACCATGCCGTTAATTTCTGAGCTGTAGGTCAGGCCATCTTCCGAAACCTTGACATTCTCAAGAGCGGTAAGGGATTTGTCCTCTCCTGGCTCAGCCGGCAGTTCGTTGCCATACACGTCGTGACCGCACTCCCCCTCTTTGGCTGGGAGTTTTTGTGCTAGGATGTCTCCGGCTTCGACATTGCGGATAGAACCGCGTTCCCGAAAATCTACCAGATCTGTCTTGCCCTTATGTTCACCTGCGGTTTTATCCAGAAAGATCTTCATGCCGATGACGGCATCTTGCCCTTTGACCGGTGCTTTTCCTTTAGCGATGACCACATCGTGCAGCACCTTATTTTTCTCGTAGGCATGTGATATGGCTTTCTCAATGGTTTTCAGACTCACGCCGAAGTGCACATCACTTTCTTTGATCAGTTTGCTGATCAGGAGTTTGGTCAGCGATTTACGAAATTTTGAAGGAGGGTGGATATCGAGCAGTACCTGCATGCGGTCGTCACTGATGCGCAGTGGAGGCGCAACACTGATTGTGCCACCATTAAAATCAACATAACCGCAGGTGAAATCGTCGGCTACCACAAAGGTAAGCCCATCCTCCTGGATTACAACATTATCGCCTGCTGTGATGTCCTTATCTGTAGAAGGTTTACCACTGAGCGTTTCTCCGCATACGGTATAGCCATCGCTCGGCTGTTGTTGGGGAACCTTCTTGGCCAAGACTTCACTGGCCAAAAAAAGCTCTTTATGTACACCCTGGGGATCGATATTACCCTCTTTGCATTCGCTATCAATCTTCTCCGGTGAGGCGTTATTGAGATGAAAGGCAAATCGTATCTTGCCGTCCACTCCGTCTTTGGCTGGTACACCGCGTGCAATTTCGAGTTCTGTTTGTGGCGATTCCTTGGCCAGGACCTCTTTAATGACATCTTCTTTGATGCCCTGGGTCACACCGCTTTTTTTCAGGCAGTGCTGGATATCTTCAAAGGTCAGTTGGCTATTATCGGATAGGGTTGGGTAAATGGAAAGCGTGGCCGACATCTTGTCTTCGCTTATATCCACGGCACTGGATATGGAGATGGAGGTGGCACTTATTACCACCTTGCCGTAAATTGCTGCGGAATAGCTCAGGCCGTCTTTAGCAACGTCGATATTTTCCCCGGCGCTTAAGGCTTTGTCTGCCCCGGGCATGGCGGGAATCTCGTCACCATGCACAGTTATTCCGTTAGTTCCTTTGCCAGGCGGATTCTTGACAGCGATCACCTGGCCGGGGTTAACCATCAGGGAGGCTTCCGAATCTTTGTTTTCGGCATTTTTCCCCACCCTGATATCCAGGGTGCTATCGGCTCCGTTTACCGTCTCCTTCCCTGTGGCAATAGTGATATTATGCTGCGGTTCACGGCCTTGTGCCACCTTGGTTGTGGTTTCCTCAATAAGCTCCTTATTAAGGCCAAAGGTGATATTTTCTTTTTCTAATGCCTGCAGGACCTCTTCGGCTGTAACTGCCTTGCCGTTTTTTATGGGAGGGCCAATGCTTTTGAGGTATGCCGCCATCTTGTCCGCTTGCACAAAAATCTCAAAGCGGCCGGGCATGTCTTTGATTGAGACGGAAAATGTCCCTTCACCGAGCTCTTCAATGTCCACTTCATCAGGCGAAACACCAAGCCGGCTCGCCCCTTGGCTAAGGGCGATGCTCTTGTCCGTTGCTTCTATGGTGACTGTGGTGTCGGACATGGCCTTTGCTTTTATCTCGGGTTTTTTTCTTTATTTTCTTGCGCAGTGTGAGCAAGCCACACTGCTATCACTCTTCGGCCGCTTTGACCGATTACATCATTTTTTGCGCATTCATGCCGTTTCTACGCGCCAGGTAATGGTACAGCAGGCTGGCTAGATAAAAGAAAAGCCCGGTAATACCCAAAGCGAGTAGTTCTGTCGTGCCAAGTGCAGCAATTTTAAAGGCGTGTCGGGCCGGGGTATACATAAGCAGTGCCTGCAAGCCTAAGGACAGTATAGCAGCTGCCCAGACCCATTTATTGGTAAAAAGGGGCACCTGGTAATCCTTGCGGATGACAAAGATGAGTATAACCTCGTAGAGCACGACAAAATTAAAGACCATGGTCTGACCAATAATCAATTCTTCATTTGTTGTTGAGCGACCCCCGAACATGGAGAATAAAGAAATAGCAAAGATGGTGCCCACGGTGCCGAGGATGCCGATAAGGGCAAGTTTTCTTCCTGGGAGTATGTTCTCATCCAGCGGTTTGGGTTTTCTGCTCATAATATCGACTCCGTATGGGTCCACGGTATATGCCAAAGCAGGGGCGCCGTCGGTCACCATGTTGATCCAGAGAAGCAAAATGGCGGTGAGCGGCAGGTTCATGCCCAAAAGTGCGGCCATGAAGATGATCAGCACCTCTCCGACATTGCCGGAAAGAAGCAACATGATGGATTTTTGAATATTGTCGTAGATGCCGCGGCCTTCTTCTATGGCGTTAACAATGTGAGTAAAGCTGTCATCGAGCAGGACAAAGTCCGAAGCCTCTTTTGCCACCTCAGTGCCGCTGCCGACAGCCACGCCGATATTGGCCTTTTTCAGGGCCGGGGCATCGTTGACCCCGTCTCCGGTCATTGCCACGGTGTGCCCCATCTGTTGTAGGGCGATGATGATGCGCTGTTTATGTTCCGGCACAACCCTGGCAAAGATGTTGGTGTTTTGCCGCAGGAGGGCAAGGAGTTTTCTGTTATCCATGCCCTCAAACTCCTCCCCGGAGCAGACATTGCCACTTATGCCGATTTCCTTGCCAATTGCCTTGGCCGTTGCCTGATAATCCCCAGTGGCCATGATGACTCGAATTCCGGCCTCCTTGGTCTTTTGGATAGACTCGATTACATCCGCCCTTGGGGGATCAATCATGGCCTGCAGGCCGACAAAGATCAACTCTTGCTCAACAAAACCACCCGTCTCGTCAAGTGATTTGTAAGCAAAGGCTAGGACACGCAGAGCCTTTGAGGCATACTCGTCGTTTTGTTCCTCAATGATCTCCTTGAGCTCAAGGGTAAGGGGAACCACCTCGTCGTGCAATTGAACCTTGGTGCAGCAGGAGAGAAGCTGGCCGGGCGCTCCTTTGGTGTACATGAGCTTGTTGCCGGCCTGATTTTTTAAAGAGACGCTCATCAGTTTGCGGTTTGAGTCAAAGGGTAACTCATCCAAACGAGAGGCGGATTCGTATATTTTTGCCTTGGCTGCACTGGTAAGTAATGCGCCTTCAGTTGGGTCGCCAATGATATGCCAGCCGGAGTGCGAGTCTTGCAGGCTTGCGTTGTTGCAGAGTTGGCCGATCTTATACAGCAGCGGATTCAGAGGGTGCGAGACGTTGCCTTCCGGGCTGTAACCGATGCCGGAAAGTGATGCTTCACCGGCCAAAGTCCAGCCGTAGCGCACCGTCATTTGATTTTCCGTCAGGGTGCCTGTCTTATCGGTGCAGATGACATCACAACTGCCAAGGGTTTCAACGGAAGAGAGCTTGCGGACCAAGGCTTTTTTATGCAGCAGCTTTTTCACGCCGATACTCAAGGCGATGGTCACCACGGCCGGTAAGGCCGTTGGTACGGCCGCCACTGCCAAACTGATGGCAATAAAGACAAAGGCCACCAGGGAGCCGGCGGTCAGGCTGCCAGCCATGAGTTCTTTACTGGCAAAGAGAAAAAAGACCACAAAGCAAATGGTGATGACTATCGCCCCGAGCTTTTTGCCAAAGCGATGCAGCCGCCTTTGCAGCGGGGTCATTTCCTCCTTGGTTTCCTTAATAAGCTCAGTGATTTTACCGATCTCGGTTTCCATACCCGTGGCAACGATCACTGCGTTGCCGTTGCCGGTCACCACTGCGGTTGAGGAAAAGAGCATATTGTGTTGGTCGCCGATTTGGGCGTCTTTTAAGAGCGCGTCGCTCATCTTTTCAGCAGGCACGCTCTCTCCGGTGAGCGTCGCCTCTTCCACCTTGAGCCGAACCGAATCGATAATCCGTGCATCCGCCGGGACCTTATCCCCGGCCTCAAGGTGAACAATATCGCCGGGCACCAGGAGTTTTGCATCAATGGAAACTCGTTGGTTATCACGCAGTACTGTTGCCTTAAGAGCGCTAAGCTTTTTGAGTGCCTCAAGGGAACGATGGGCGGAAAGTTCCTGGAAAAAGCCAATTATGGCATTGGTGAGCAGGATGGCTAGAATGATGAGCGAGTCGGCATACTCGCCAATAAGAAGAGCAAAGCAAACGGCAAAAAGCAGGATGTAGATGATGAAGTTTTTGAACTGGCTGATGAATATGTAAAGGGGATTGATGGGGGTGGCGGTGTGAAGTTCGTTCAGGCCGATTTTTTGTTGCCGCGTTGTGGCCTCTGCCGCAGAAAGACCGGCAGTACTGCTGTTAAGGGCTTTTAAGACGTCTTGGCTTGATTGTCGGTAAAACTCCACAGAAACCCTTGACCAGTTTTTCCTGCCACGGGGCAGGATGAAGTTTAATCAATGGTAAAGGGAGTGATTCAGGACGAAAAAAAGACCATATCCCCGAAGATGCGTCCCCCATACCTCATGCGAGCTGCCCTATTATCGCATCCTCGGGGAAATCTGGTCAAAACAAATATTTATGAGTTGAAAAAGATATGGTCAGGAAAAGACTCCCTTGCCAAGCAGGACGATCTCGCGCTGTCGAACAAGCTTGACAAGGTCATCTTCTTCCTTGCCCCTGGCGTGGAAGGTTACGCCAATGCAATTTAAGTTTGTTTCATCATCAATAATAGAACGAACAACCTCTCCCTGGCCGATGCTGAATGTCGCCAGGTTTGCCTGGCTGTCCTCCTGGGTGCTGTCCACCGGGAAGGTAAGTTCGATATCCGTTAACAATGGTAGTTCAAGGTCAATATTGTTGTGGGTGTGAAAAAGCATGCCGTTGGCACTGAAATTATGCAAAGGTATGCTGTGAAACCGTTCACTCCTGTATGTGTATGAAACCTGGCTGCCGTATGGGGCAACAACCCGTAAATGCTGGCGCCGTTGAAGCCTGTATATTTCAAGGGGCATGGCCGCGGTAATGGTGTCGTCATTTGATTTTACGACACGCACATTAAAATGATTGATCAGCTTGCCCTCGTCCCGGAAGACAATTCGGGCAAGGTTGACATTTTCCGGCCAGTCCAAAGGTTTGTCGATGGTCATGTATTCATTGTTGAAATCGCCCAGGAAAGTGAACGCGGATTGGTAGTTTCGGCTTGTCAGATAGACAGGCACACGCTTTTTTTTAAGACGCCGGATAGAGTGGCGGATGATCTCTGCTGAGCGTGAGTTCTCGTA
The DNA here is from genome assembly GCA_964385695.1 of uncultured Desulfobulbia bacterium. GTDB lineage: Bacteria > Desulfobacterota > Desulfobulbia > Desulfobulbales > Desulfurivibrionaceae > CAYLQA01. The sequence goes on from CAYLQA010000025.1 coordinate 8,428, forward strand.
ACCGGTCCCAGCAGCAAGCCAGTCACTGTGCTTACTGTGATACATAGTCATATTGTTTTACTTCTGGAATTGGATAAAAAAGGGTGCACCTACTCCTCAACTATCACGCATCATAGTCAAAGCAGGCAGAAGTTCACAATAGGGGCGACTCTGTATTTTGGCAAGAGCTGTAAAGGGGGGGGGATTAGGCGGAAACACCTTTGCTGAGCAGTTGGATCTCCCGGCGCCGGACAAATTTTACCATGTTGTCCTCTTCTTTGGAGTCAAGATGAAAAGCAACGCCAAAGCAGTAGCATCCCATATCGTTGTCACGATTGCAGCGCACAACGGTTCCTTTCTTAACGGCAAGGTAATGATGACCGCCTAAGGCATCGTCGGCTTGACCTGTTTCCGGAAACTTCAAACTAATTTCCAAAACATCAAGCTGATCTATGGGTGCTTGTTTTTTACTGAGAATGAGCATGCCCCCCGCGCTAATGTCCTTTACGGTGAACCCCTGATGTTCATTTCCCATAAGGACGAAAGAAGCGGAGCTGCCCTGGGGGGCATCTACTCGGTAATGTTTCCGCCTTTGCAGGCGAAAAAGTTCGGTGGGTACAGTGGTATAAACAGTGTCCGATGTTACTCGGGTGATGTGTACGTTAAAATGGTGGACCAGCTTTGATTCATCGCGAAACACCAGGCGCGACTTTTTGAGGTTGATAGGCCAGTCCCTGGGTTTATCAATGAGGAGTTCATTATTGATGTTGTCGAGGAGGACGGAAGGGCCTGACTGATAATTATGGGCTGAAAAAAAGATCGCATTATGGCTGGATTTCAGTTTTTCAATGGCTTGGATTATAATCCGGGCGGAACGATTACTCTCATAACCTGCGCCTACAGAGTCCCACCTATAGCTGATATGTTGTTGTTTTTTTTGTTTCACGATTATTTCTTGTATTTTTAAGTAGTTCCATCCCTTTTTTTCTATCGTAGGTGATTTTTTGTATGTATGGCAATGGGGAGTACTCTGTATTTTAGAGGCTGGATGTGATGGTTGCGGTATGAGCGTGTTGGGTGATCAGCAAAAAAGTCAGCTGCTTTGTGACTTTACATCGGAATAGGTGAGCACCATGTTGCGGCCGTTGGCCTTGGCCAGGTACAAAGCCTGGTCGGCAAAGGAGAGGAGTTCCTCAGCACTGTGAGGAGCATGGGGGGTAAAGGAAGCAATACCGACACTGATGGTGACCTTCATGGCATAGGTATCATCTTGATGAATGAAGTTGTCCGATCGTTTGCGGATACGCTCGGCAATGGTGATAGCACCGTGGAGGTCTGTGTTGGGCAAAAGGATGGCAAATTCTTCTCCGCCATAACGGGCAACGGTATCGGTTTTTCGCGCTTCATGGAGGATCTGTTTTGCCGTGCCTTTCAGAACAGTATCTCCGAAGGGGTGACCACAGCAGTCGTTGACCTTTTTGAAGTGGTCAAGGTCAAGCATCATGCAGGACAGGTCCGTATTATGCCGGGCTGCCAAAAGAAAATCGTGTCGCAGCATTTCCTGAAAATAGCGATGGTTGGCAAGGCTGGTCAGGCTGTCCCGTGTGGCCTGTTGCTTGAGGATTTTATTTACCTGGTTGAGTTCATTGGCACTTTTAGCCATGCGGTTGCCATAGGCAATGAGGCTGCCTAAGAAAAGTGCGGTTACAAACGCGGTAATTCCGCCGACAAGCAGGTGCTCCAAATCGAAATAGGGAATTTCCGGATGGACAAAATGATCAACCAAAGGGCTGATGTTTGCCATTATGACTATCACGATGAGGTAAAGAAAAAGTCGGAGATGACGTTGCGCCATGTTCTTCACTCTGCGGTTGGAGTAACCAGAAACTGATTATCAGTTATTTTAGTATAGAAGAGAAAGGAGGGTAAAGAAAAGGCTCAGCTTGCTGCGAGGAGTTTGCGAAGCTCGTCTTTAAAGATGTTGATCAGCTTGCGGTGGGGAGATGGAAAGGCAAACCCATCAAGCTCATCCAAGGTAAGCCAACGATAATCCTGGGCTGCATGGAGTACAGGCGTGTCGTTGTTGCCCGCCATTTTGCAGGTAAAGCAGTGCAGGGTCACCTTGTACTTGGTGTAGTTGTGCTTGATGATACGTATCGGGGTTACCTGTTTGATAGCGAATTCGGTTTCTTCGGCAAATTCGCGCGTAAGGGCCTCTTGGGGGCGCTCACCCTTTTGCAGCACTCCGCCTGGAAATTCCCAAAGGTTTGGCCATACGTCATCAGGGTGGCGTTGTTGGATAAAGACTTTCCCATTGTGGATTAAGATGCCGCTGGCCATCTCTATAAATATGGTTTCCTTGGCCTTGCCCGGTACCGGGCGTTGATCTACAAGACCCAGTTCGTATGCCTCGCATTGGGTGTTTAGCGGGCATTTTTCACAGTGGGGTGATTTAGGGAGACAAACCAAGGCACCCAACTCCATGAGGGCCTGGTTAAAAAAGCGGGCCTTGCCGCCGGGCAAAAGGCTATGTGCCTTGCTCCAGATGATGTGCTGACTCTCCTTTTCCTTTACCGGCAAGGATATATCAAACAGCCGGGTGAAAACCCTTTCCACATTGGCATCCACTACCGGATAATCCTGGTTAAAGGCCAAACTCATAATGGCACCTGCCGTGTATTTGCCAATGCCTGGCAGCTTGAGCAGGGCGGCATGGTCTTGGGGCAGGGCGCAGTTATGCTCGGCACAGAGAATTTTTGCGGACTTGAGAATGTTTTTTGCCCGGGAGTAGTAGCCTAAGCCCTCCCAGAGTTTAAGCACCTCATGCTCAGTGGCTTGAGACAGGGTGGCAATGTCAGGAAAATGTTCCAGCCAGCGCTGAAAATAGAGGACCACCCGATCCATCTGGGTCTGCTGGAGCATGATCTCGGAGATCCAGATGTGGTAAGGCAGATAGGTCTTACGCCAAGGCAGATTACGCTTGTGGCAATCAAACCATGACAGGATGCTCTCTTGTATGTCGTTTTGTTGGGGCATCGAGGGCTTTACAGATCACGGTTTTGCACGGGAACAAGTGGTTCGTTGATTTCAGGTTGATCGGGACTTACTGGCAAGGTCGTCCTTTGCCGGAGAACCAGGCAGGACTCTATGAGCATCCAGATTTGCAGCAGCAGTATCACCCCGCTTACCGCAGGGAGGAAAATTTTATCCTGGGCCAGGAGGGTGATGATGTTGGAATACATGGCCCAGAAGGTCATGACCACCATGAAAAAAAGCGGTGGCACCGTGGTCCAAACCGGCCGCCCGGTACGAGCGAGATAGGCTGTTACAGAGAGAAGAGCCAGGGAGGCAAGCAACTGGTTGACCGCACCGAAGATGGGCCAGAGCGCCATGGCGCCTTTGCCGTCGCCGGAATAAAAGGCAAGTCCCATGGCCGTGGCAATGGCAATAAAGGTAGCCGGCAGTCTTTTGCCGAGCTTGGGCATGTTGCCGACAGTGGCTAACTCCTCAATCACATAGCGTTGGATGCGAGTAGCCGTGTCCAGAGTGGTGGCGGCAAAGGAAACAATGAAGACCCCCATAATTGTTATGGCAATGGTGCGGCTGATGCCCAGAGCGGCAATCATATTGGCTGCCCCCTCGATAAAACCACCGAGTTTGGCCCCCAGGCCATTGGCCGCGGACCAGGAGGAGTAATGGTTCGTGTAGGCGGCAAGTCCTTGCAAGACGACACCATCACCATTATGCACCCCCATGCCGAGACCGGCCGTGCAGGCAATAATGACGAGTACGGCGAGAGCCCCTTCAAAGAGCATGGAGCCAAAGCCGACAAAAAGGGCGTCTGACTCTTTATCCAGTTGCTTGGCGCTGGTTCCTGAGCCGACCATGGAATGGAAGCCGGACACGGCGCCGCAGGCGATGATGATAAAGAGAAAAGGCAGCATGGTGGGAGCACCCTCGGGCTTGGCAACGTAGGCTGGCGCTACCACCTCCGGCTGGGCGATAAAAAGCCCGAGAACAAGAAGCCCCATGGCAATGAGCAATTGGTGGGAGTTGAGGTAGTCCCGAGGCTGCAGGAGTTGATCCACCGGCATGATAGAGGCAATGGCTGCATAGCAAAATAAAATGAGCATCCACAGGGTTACGGGGCTGAGATCAAAGAAAACAGGCATGACAAGGGGATAAAGAGTGCCCAGCCAGACAGTGGAGTACATGGCCACGACCCCGATGATGGATAAAAAGAGTAGGTTTCCTCCCTTTTTTCGCACCAGATAGCCAAGTGCGAGGGCAATGGGGATCTCCAGCCAGACCGCAAGGACCGCATTGGGATACATCTTAAAGAGAACGGCGATAATAAGGGCGAAAATGGCGATGACGATCCAGAGTTCAAAGAAGATGATGACAAAAAAGAGATTTCGGACTCTAGAAGAGATGGTCTTGCCCACCACCTCGGCAATGGATTTTCCTTCGTTACGGATGGAGATAACCAGTGCACCCAAGTCATGAACCGCCCCGATGACAATGGGGCCGATGACAACCCAGATGAGAGCGGGCAGCCAGCCCCAGATGACACCGATGGCCGGGCCGACAATAGGGCCGGTACCGGCAATGGAGGTAAAGTGGTGGCCGAAAAGAACATCCTTCTTGGTCGGTACAAAATCCACATTGTCTCGTAGCCTGTGGGCTGGAGTCTTGCGATCATTGTTCAGGCAAAAGATCTTTTTGCTCAAGTAACGTCCATACAGCTTATAGCTGATCAGATAGGCGCCAAAACAAGCAAGGGCAAGAAGTAAGGAGTTCATAAAGGCAAGAGGTGCTGCAACCCTGGGCTAAAGTGTAAATGTCGGATGAGCTGACAATATACTACGGAGTGTGACGGGCGGCAAGTTTACCGCCTGCGTGATTGTGAGACTAGGGGAAACTAAAGACTAGAAGATGATATCTGAGACATCTTTATCAAACTCTTCTGCATAATGCCGGCTTTTGTAAAACCGGCACTCCTTGCAGCGGGAATAGTTATCATCAAAATTAAAAAGGGGTTGGCCGGAGCCGAATGTGCCGGCTAAGGCAGCGCAATGCCTGCCGCCGTTCGGGAATGCGGGACAGTCGCATTTTTCTTTGCCGCATTGATGAAATTCCCAGCAATTCAGAATGGTATCATCCATAAAGAAATAGCTCGTCAGTAAAAGACCGTTCGTATTACTCTTTAAAATAATCCCCCTATCACACTCTTTACCCAAGTTGGGAACATATTACAATGCTGAATAAATACGGAATGTTAAGTCATGCTAGATTTGGGCCATGATATCGAGCTTCTCGTCCGGCAGGGTGCGTTGGTCGATGATGATTTCTACCCGGCGATTTCGTGCCCGGTTGTATTCCGAGGTGTTGGGCAGGCGTGGGTTCGTGGCAGCCAGCCCCTTGAGGACAAAGCGGCTGTCCTCCAAAACACCGCCTTTTAACAGTTCGTGCATAACCGAAAAGGCCCGAGCTCCGGAAAGCTCCCAATTTGATCGCCATCTGCCCCCGGAAATAGGTAAGTCATCAGTGTGCCCTGCAATGGTCACATCCCCGGGGATGTCTACCAGGGCATCACGGATTTTTTTGGCTGTGGGCAGAAAGTTTTTATCCAGGGTCGAGCTGCCTTGAACAAAGGTGCCGTGCTGCAGAATATGAATAATAATGAGTTGGCCTGCGATCTCTACATCAAGCATTTCCTGGGATATCTCAATGGTCAAAGCTCCCCGGAGATCCTGACCATACTGAAAGGTTCGTTGCAGTCGAGCCTGTTCCTTTCTGTCAGCGGCCGCTTGCCCGCTACCTTGTGCCGTTTCACCGGGACCCTGGATGATGATCACGGGGTTACCGCCCAGAGCCCTTGACATGGAGCGGGCTATTTCGCGAAATTTCTGTAAATCGAGTTGAGAAATGGCAAAGAGGAGAATGAAAAAGCTGAGGAGCAGGGCCATTAAATCGGCAAAGGTGATAAGCCACCGCCCACCCCGTCGATCCGGAGTTTCTTCCAGTTGAGTGAACATTGCGTCCGGATTTTCAAAATCCATCCCTAAAATATTCTGCTCATTGCTGCCCTCTTCGGAAACCAGGCCCGCCATGCCGACTTTGGGTATGCTCGACTCGCCCAGGTGAATGGAAGAAGCGGGCTGGCCTTCTTTTTTTTCCGCCGCAGTCTGCTGAGGGGAATGGGGGGCCTCAGAGTTCTTAGCAGATCGCGCGGGATTTTTTTTATCTTGAGGAGTGCTCATGGCGCGGCCTTCTTCTCATCTGCAGCAGTCACAGTGCTCGGGGATACGGCTTCTTTTGGCCCACCACCAGCTCCACTCTCAAATGGTGTCGGGATAGCTTTATCCACAGCAGCCTTCCATCTGCCCCCTATGCGTTCCGAAACAGGCAGGTAGGCTAAAAGCATCTCTTCAAGCACATAGGGGTGCAGCGCCTGTTGTATGCCCAATACGCCATCCGTGATGAGGAGTTTGGTGCGGTGTTCTTCCTGGCTGCGTAAGGCAAGCTTGTCGGCAATTGGGGTCGCGAACATATGGGCCATCATGGCGCCATACAGGGTCGTGAGCAAGGCCACGGCCATGGCCGGACCGATATCATTGGGGTCGTCCATGCTGGCCAGCATCTGCATCAGGCCGATCAGGGTGCCGATCATACCCATTGCCGGGCTTACATCAGCCAGAGCGCGAAAAACCTTTACCCCAGAATGATGCCTTTCAATGGTGTGATACATCTCTTTATGCAGGGTGTTTTTGATGATGGCCGGGTTGATGTTGTCCACCACATACTTGACTCCCTGCCGTAAAAAAGGATGTTCGATACCTGATTCGTCCAAAGACAAGAGGCCGTGCAAGCGCGCTTTCTTTTGCAGGATGATAATCTGGTCGATGAGGATATGGGGATTGTCGATTTTAAAAAAGAAGGCCTGAAATGCCACGGTCCATGCCCTGAAAAAATGTGGCAGGCTGAATTTGATCAGTACGATAAAACAGCTGCCGCCCCCTACGATGAGAAAGGCCTGCAGGTTTAAAAATAAGGTGAGCTGTCCACCGCGGAATAAGGCCAGAAATACAATGCCAACGGCTCCGAGAAGACCTATAACGGTGGCATAATCTGTAAGGCGGCTTTGAGAATGAGGAGCATGATCCATTTTCTTCGTCCTCTTGTGATATGGGCCACTGGTGCCGGCCCTTTATCCTATTGTCGAAAAAAAACGGCCTCCTCTTCAAGGAAAATCGTTAACAAGTTGATTAAAGGCGGAAATTTGTTCCTAAATACATAGTACTCCCTATCCGTATAAGGTGATGAGTAAAAAACCGGCAAACATCATGCAAGATCCTATTCCGCGATGAATCATTTCGCTTTCCTTGAGCACGAGCCAGCTGAAGAGCATGCTGAACAGAATACTGCTGCGCTTGACTGCGATCATATAGACTGCGGTGGCATTTATGATGGCCAGGGCATGGCAACAGACATGGAGCACCAGCAGTCCGCCGAGCCAGCAGCCTTTTTTCCTGTTTGCGACAATATTACCAAACTGCATCTTGCCGGTTAGGAAAAGGCTCAGGATAAAGAGGAGATTAAAGGTCAGGAAAAATGAAAAGGTGAAAAAGAGCGGGGAGGAGTGTTGCATACTCTTTTTACCGATGACCGCAGCAAAGGAAAAGAGAAAGGCCACAATCATCATCAGCCAGGAGCCTTTTTCCTTAAAAAACGAGGAGAAGGGACGCCACAGTCCGTTTTGGGCCTTGTCTATGTTGAGGACATAGCTGCCGACAACAATGAAGATGACCCCGCCAGCCCCCCAGAGATTCACTCGTTCCCCCAAGGTTAGATAGCCGGTGATAAGCATAAAAACAGGGGTAAAGGAAAGAAAGGGTACGGAGAGGGACAGAGGGGAGAGCTTGATCGCATAAAGATAGAGGATGTAGGCCAGGGCGTTAAGGGGCAAGGAGATTAAAAATGTCCAGGCAAAGGTTGTATCAAGATGAGGAACAGGAATAAGAAAAAGGCCGCAGGCCAGTAGTGGCATGGACCACAGCAGTTCGATACCCGCTATCTGCGGTGGCTCAAGGTCCTTAAAGATTTTCACCGAAACATCGCGCACGGCAACGGACATGGCCGTGAGCAGTGACAGAAAAAACCAGGTCATGCGCTACTCGTCGGTTAAAAGGTTTATCAGGTCATGGGCGGACATGGCTGTGCTTACATCGGTGCCTTCAAGAAGGCTGTCTGCAAGCTCCCGTTTTTCGTGATGCAACTGGACGATTTTTTCCTCAATGGTATGGCGGGCAACCAGCCGGTAGATTGTGACCGGATGCAACTGGCCAATGCGATGGGCCCGGTCCGAGGCCTGGTCTTCCACGGCAGGATTCCACCAAGGGTCCATATGGATGACATAGTCTGCGGCGGTCAGGTTCAGCCCCAAGCCACCGGCCTTGAGGCTGATGAGAAAAAGGTCGCCATTGCCGGACTGAAAATCCTTTACCTGGGCCTGGCGCTCTTTGGCCGGGGTGTTGCCGTCCAGATACTTATAACTGATCTGCTGGGTGTCGAGGTATTCCCGGATCAAAGAGAGATGGTCGACAAACTGGCTGAAGACCAGGGCCTTGTGCCGGTTTTCCATAAGTTCGCTGATCACCTTGCCGAAAAGATCCAGCTTGGAGCTGGAAATGCTGGATTCTGGCAGGACCAGGCGCGGATTGCAACAGGCCCGGCGCAGCTTCATGATTTCTGCAAGAATCTGCAATGAGCGGGCACCTGGTGGGCCTTTTCTCTTGCTGAGGTTATCAATGGCCTCAAGGCGCAGGGCCTCATAAAAGGCACGTTCCTTGTCGTTCATCTCCACCTGGAGCAGTATTTCGGTGCGTGACGGCAACTCCTCAAGGACCTGGGATTTGATGCGCCGCAAGATAAAGGGGCGGATGAGTTTTTTGAGTTTTCGTTTGGCCTCGCGATCCCTGTTTTTTTCAATGGGAATTGCAAAACGCTTATTGAACTGGCTTAAGGAACCGAGCAGGCCGGGATTGATAAAGTTAAAAAGGTTCCACAGCTCAGGCAGGTGATTCTCAATGGGGGTGCCGGTGGTGAGCACCTTGAAATCCCCTTTGAGCTGCATCGCCGCCTTGGAACGCTTGGTGATGATATTTTTTATGGCCTGGGCCTCATCCAGAACAATGGTGTGAAAGTTATATTGGGCCAGCAGCTCGGCCTCCTGTTGCAGCAGGCCATAGCTGACAATGAGCATGTCAAAGGCCTCCAGCTTAGCGAGCAGCCGTTTGCGGTTGCGCCCGCCAAAAACTATAGGCTTCAGGGTCGGGGCAAAACGGCTGGCCTCATCGAGCCAGTTCAGGCAGACCGAGGTCGGGGCAACAATCAGGGTGGGGCCGTCCGCTGCCCGGTGGAGGATAATGGCCAAGGCCTGCAGGGTTTTGCCCAGCCCCATGTCGTCTGCAAGACATGCTCCCACACCCCAATGTGCCAGGCGAGCCAGCCACTTGAACCCCTCTAGCTGATAGTCCCGCAGCTCTGCCTGCAGGGTGCTGGGAAGGGCGGGATCGATTTCCTGTGCCTCCTCAAGGCGTTGGCGCATGGCATACCAAGGTGTGTCTGCATTGACATGGCCCATATCCTCATGCAGCGAATCCAACGCCATGGCAGCCAATGGATGGAGCCGCAGACCTTTTTTTCGTATCTCGGAATAGGTGCCGATCTCATCGAGCATTTTTTTAAGTTCCCTGGTCAGGGTCAGGTAATGCCCCTCACCCAGCGGGATGAAGCGGCTGCTGGTGGTTTGCGCAACCTCTAAAAGCTTGCGCATGTCCAGAACCAGGGATTTGTCCAGCTGCAGTTTGCCGTCGATCTCAAACCAGTTGTTATTTTTGCGGATGTTGAGGTGCAGTTGATTCAGTGAAGCCGGAGGGCTAACCGTTAAACGCTCTCCTTCCGGCCACTCGACAATGACATCTTCAGGCAGGCGCTGGATCTCAAGGAGCATCTGCAGGCATTCCTCCGGGTCCTGGAGAATCCATTCCCGTTCCATTTCCTGGCGGATAGTCAAGGTGGGGCAGGCCTGTTCAACCTGCAAGGCGTTTTGCTCCTCTATTTTGAGATTTCGTACAGTCTGGGTCTTCTTGCCCTGCACTTGGGCGATAATGGTCTGTGGGCCATCGCCGGGGCGCTGGAACGGTCCTGCCGGATAAAGGGGCCGAACCAGCATTGCCAGGCGAAAACCAGAGCCGTGGGGTAGCAGCTGCAAATGGATGCGCGAGTCTGTGGGAACCTCGTTGATGCCGATGGATCGACCGTCCATGGTGGAGTGAACCGTCATGAAAGAAGAGATATTGCCCAGGGTGGCAAAAAGGTCTTCCTTGCCACCCACCGGCACAACCAGCCCTTCTGGGCCGATGATGGAATGTATACGCCGGTGGTCATCCACGATTGGATAAATGGAAAAGCGCGTCGGTGTTTCTCTGGCAACCACCACCTGCCCGTCGCCAAGTGTAGGAACAAACTGGACATGGAGAAAATTCCCTTTCTGGTCCACTTGGAGTTCCGGCTCCCCCTTGAGAAATTCCACCACCACCTTGGCGGAACCTTCTAAAAAGAGATGCGGGTGCCCAATAAGTGCGGGCAGAGCCTTGTTCAGGGCAAAGCGGTAATATGGGCCCCGGCTGTTGCGCAACTCCAATATAGCCGCGCAGACCTGATGATCCTGGGCGGTTAAGAATGGGGGCCGTTCTTTACTGAAAAGTTTTTTGAGCGAGATGGCCCGGCCCTTGGTCCAGACATTGCTCTTGGTCAGGCCTTGAACCTTGGGGGCAATGCTCACCGCGTTATCCTCATAGCCGATGAGCCAGGCGAGCCGTTGCTGGTCAGCCTCTTTTGGACCCAATGCCTGGGCGGGGGAGGTGAAATTGAGGGCCCGCAATGCGCGTTGCCACTGTTCTTCAGGGTCAACTATGGAAAAAAGCGAGATGAGGTCGGATGGCTCTTTTGCGGGTGCTTCCTTACTCGAACTCTGAGCGGTTATCTGCGCAAAAATACGTGAAAATTCTGTGGCAAACAGAAGGTATTTGTTCTTCTCTGCCTGCTCTTTGCTGTTTTGGATTGTCGATTTCAGTTGAATGTCGATCTGGCCCTCTATCCAGTATCCGCTCAAGGTGCAAAAGAGTAGGTTGATGCTGTTTGTCCCTGAAGCCCCGGTCGCATCCTGCAATATCCTCCGTGCCTCGTAGATGTTGTTGTTTTTGGCAAAAACCACGGCAAGGAGCATTTTGTAGGAGGTGAGGTAGGGGCTATGTTTCCGTGTTTCTGTCACATTTTGGACAATGGATTCAATCAGGCCATGGTGCCTGTAATCACCTTCCTTGAGCAGGGCCAGGATAAAAAAGAGCCCCTCTGGCCCGGTAAAATATGCCTGTTTGCTGCGGTTTGCTTTTTGTATCTGCTGCAGGTCATTTTCAAAGAGCTCGATGGCCTGTGTCGTATCACCATTGAGAAACGCCAGCCAGCCCGAAAGTCCGAAGCTGTGCTGGCTGGAAAAATAATCCTGCAACAGACCTGGTACAGCCTGAACACTGCCACGAATCAGCAGGTTGGAAATAAGCAGGTAGGCAAATGATCCTCGGCTCTCTTCTGGAAGTGCCGGTAGAAAAGTCGGTTGCTGCAAATAGGCCAGGGGACCATCTGTGGGTTTGAGACCGAGTAAACCATCCATCAAAATTTGATTTAAGGCGTAAAACTGGGTGTGTAAGGGCAGGGTGTTGAACCATTGGCCGTCAAAAGGGGTGTTGCAGATCGTGACCAACGGATGCTCGGTAAAGTCCGTAGGGTGTTGCTCCTGTAATTCAAGCAGGGTAAGGAGGTTTCTGTTATAGCCCGAGTCGTCATGACTGTATAGAGAAAGGCGTAAATCGCGCATGGCCCGTGCCCAGGCAACTTTAGGCGCTTGGTTATGAGGCTCAGGAAGAGGTGGTAGTTCGTCGGTAATAATGTTGCTGAGTTCGGAAAAAGAGCCATCGCTAACGCTCTCTTGCATTATGAGATGAACAAGGTCCGGTGGGCAGGTAAGATCTTCTTTTACAAATCCATGGGTCTCAAGATCCTGCAGGGTGGCGAGTATCTGTTTTTCACTGGTTCCCGGGGCAGGTGCTGATTTTATTTGCCGCGTTAACAGGCAGTTGAAAATATGTAAAGGGCGGATGGGCTCGTTAAAAAGAGCACAGAGTTTGACGATGAGCTTGCCAAGGGAAGACAGTTGCTCGTAAGCTTTTGTGAACTCTTCGACTGAGAGTGTTGCAGGTTTTTTCATGGGGAGGCTCAGGCAATGACCTGTTGAATTTTAGCAGCAAGCTGTGGTTCCGGTACTGCACCGACAAGCTGGTCAACCACCGAACCCTTTTTAAAAAAAAGAAGTGCTGGAACGCCTCGAACCTGAAAGCGCTGGGAGGTGATCGCGTTTTTACTGACATCGACCTTGGCGATAATAATTTTGCCGAAAAAGGTTTTGGTGAGATTGTTCAGCGTAGGGCTTAACATTTGGCACGGGCCGCAGGTGGGCGAAAAAAAATCCACCATGACCGGAAGTTCCGCTTTTTGGACAAATGCAGCAAACTCGGAATCATTCAACTCCACCGGCACGGCCACCTGCCCCATGGGCAGCGGTGATTTGCAACGGCCACAGTTCGGGCGCTGATGCTGGCGGGCTGCCGGCACTTTATTTTTTGTGTTGCACTGAGGGCATTTTGCTATGATGGCATTCATGATAGAGGCTGTGTCAAAATGATTTTAGTCATGGGGTGCATTATTTTATGAACATCACATTTTTGGGCGTTGGCGAGGCCTGTGATCCGACCTGTTTTAACACCTCGGTGCTGGTCGTTTTTTCGGGCCAAGCAAACAATCATTATATCCTACTTGATTGCGGATTTACCACCCCCCATCGATATTTTGCTATACAGAACGATGCTGATGCGTTGGATGCGGTCTGGATTTCCCATTTTCATGGGGATCATTTTTTCGGCATCCCTTTGTTACTCCTTCGTTTTTGGGAGATGAACAGAACACGCCCGCTCGTTATCTGCGGGCAGAAGGGTACGGCAGACAAGGTGTTGGCCGCCCTTGATCTCGCTTACCCTGGATTTGCAACCCGGCTTCAGTATCCCCTTGTTTTCGAGGAGTTGGAGCCAGGCAGATCTTTGGAGACAGCCGGGGCGGTTTGGCAGTGTGCGGAAAATGAGCACTCCCAGCGGTGCCTTTCTTTGCGCCTTGATAAGGGGGGCAAAAGTTTGTTTTATAGCGGCGATGGGCGACCGACCGGGAACTCGGAGCGCTTGGCCCAGGATTGCGATTTTATGATCCATGAGTCCTATCGTGTCGAGGGGCAGACCCCTAACCATGGCTCTGTAACGGGATGCCTTGAGCTTGCATGTAAGGCAAGTGTGAAGTACCTGGCCCTGGTTCATCTTGCACACTTCGAAAGGGCGCAGTATAAGAATAAGGTGCGGGAATTATTGGAAAACACTGAAGGGTTGCATTGCTTTTTGCCGGAGCCCGGCGAGCGTTGGGAACTGGACAACAACAAAGGGGGGAGTGAATGGAACAGGATTGCCTGACATGTCCGAAAAACAGTATTCAAAACGGAGCAGCCTGGCTTGTGGTGGTTGTGTTTTCCGTTTTTATCCTGAAGACGCTTGATTTTATCCTTATTCCTTTCGCAATTGCTCTTCTGCTAATTTATATCCTGGGTATCCCCTTAAATTTTCTCGAGAGATTCAGAATCCCAAGCTGGTTGCGTATTGTTATTGTGGTCTCTTTTTGCTTGGGAATTATCTATTTGTTTGGCCGAATGGTACATGCCAATATCCAGTCCTTTATTACGCAAATGCCGGTTATCGAAAAAAAGCTGCTGGAGTATTTTTCCACGGCCTTGCTCCGTTTTGAAATGAACGAGCAGCAGGTGCGGGAAACCTTTAATGCCTTTTTGGGCAGCATGGGCGAGAACAGTATTGAGCCGGTGGGCGCTTTTTTGAAGAAGGTGGGCGGCTCCTTTTTTCAGTTTTTGGGCAACTCCATTTGGGTTTTATTGTTTTTGCTCTTTATTTTGGCTGAGCGTGCCCAGTGGGAAACTCGTTTGCAGCGAGCCTTGGGGGCTGAACAAGCTGGAGCGGCACAGGAGACCGGCAACCGTATCAACAGGGCGGTGGAGCATTATCTTGGTCTGAAAACATTACTCAGCTTGGCAACCGGGGTTCTTGCTACAATCGTACTCTGGATTTTTGGCGTGGAGTTTGCCCTGCTCTGGGGAGTGTTGACCTTTGCCTTAAATTATATCCCCAATATCGGCTCCATGCTTGCGACGTTGCCGCCTGTTTGTATTGCCCTTTTTCAGTTTGGTTCTTTGGGCAAGGCGCTTGCTGTCGGCGCTGTTTTGACCATGGTGCAGATGGTCATTGGAAATTTTTTCGAACCAAAGCTCATGGGGCGTGGTCTTAATCTCAGCCCATTAGTGGTTTTATTTGCCCTGATCTTTTGGGGGTGGCTCTGGGGCATGGTTGGCATGTTCCTGGCAGTACCGCTCACTGCGGCGATAAAAATCGCCATGGAGCAGTATGGGCCGACCAAGACCGTGGCGGATTTGATGAGTGCGAAATAGGACGTTGTCTTGTGCGCGGAAATGATTATGATGTGTGAAGCAACCAACACAGCTTATAAGGAGAACACATGTATAACGTAAATCAGTCCTTAACCATGGAGCAGGCCCGCTCCCAAGCCGCTACCTATTTTCTGGCCAAGGTATATAATTGGATGGCTGTGGGCTTGGGCCTTACCGGCCTGACCGCTTTTCTGGTCGCCAATACCCGTGTCTTGCAGGAGATTATCTTTGGTAACACCATGGTGTTTTATGGCCTTATCATCGGCACCCTGGGTATGGTCTTTTACCTCTCTGCCCGGATCGAAAAAATTTCAGCCAAGGCTGCGACCCAGCTCTTTTTATTGTACGCGATTCTGAACGGCCTCACCCTGTCTTCGGTACTGCTCATCTATACCGGCACATCCGTGGCCGCCACCTTCTTCATTGCCGGTGGTATGTTTGTCTCCATGTCCATCTACGGAACCGTGACCAAAAAGGATCTTTCCAGCTGGGGCTCTTTCCTCTTCATGGGCTTGATCGGCATTATCATTGCCTCGGTGGTGAATATCTTTATGGCAAGTTCCATGATGTCCTGGGTGATTTCCGGTATCGGTGTGATCATTTTCACCGGCTTGACCGCTTATGATACCCAGAGAATTCTGCAGATCGGCGGTAGCGGTATTATGGAGGAAGGTTCTTCTGTCATCCAAAAGGCGGCCATTATGGGTGCCTTGGCTCTGTATCTTGATTTTATTAACCTCTTTCTCTACCTTCTGCGCTTTTTGGGCGATAGAAAATAGCGAAAACCCGGTTGGTGTTTTTACAAGGGGGGCTGCCATAGATGGCAGTCCCCCTTTTTTTGTAAATGCGGATATATTGTCTTTGTTGATTTACTGTATAGGTTAAATCTATCGGCGGGCCGCTGCTGTTTTATTATTTTCGATTGGTAACTCTTTGTGAAACACCGTACCTTTCTGCCTGTTTTGGGCTGATATTAAATGAATGAAATTTATGAAAGGATACGGGTATGAGCGATTTAATAAAGAAGACGGTGAGGGCCGCTGCCCTGGCAATATGTGTTGGGGGATTGCTCTTAGTCACAGGGTGCGCCGGAAAGAACAGGGCAGACGGTTCCTCGTCTCCTGCCCAAGGTAGCGGTTGTGCTTCGCTGGTTCAGAAAGTTGCCTAAGGCCGTTTGGGCCACTGTGGTGCCGAAAATAAAAAAAGGCGACCCTTGGTTTGGGGGCGCCATTTTAACGTTCTGGGGAAAGGAATAATCTATTGACCAGCCGGGGCGGATGTGGCGCCATCTCCATATTGTTGCTGGTATTTATCCTGCAGGAGTATGAGTTGGGCCAGGTACTCCTCCTTTGAGGCAAGGGAGGCCGCGGTTTTCATCTCTTCAAGCAAAGAGTCGATGGAGGGACGAATGTCGATGCCGTAGCGGTTGATATTAGCGGTGTTGGCCCGGTCCATGACTAAGATGGAGTAATACTTGATCAGCATACGGATGCGTGATTCGCGGCGAAAGAGATAGGATTGGCCGCCGAGGGTGTTGAGGAAAAAACCGGCGTATTCGTAAAGCCCGGGCAGAGGAAGGTGCACCTGCAATCCGGTTTGCGGGCATTCGGCAGCAAGCTCTGACCATTTGTAGAATAAGGCCAGGGTCGGCTCAATGGTCGAGCCCTCCTTGGCCAGAATGTCCCGCATAAGAAATACATCCTCTTTGCGTAGTATCCTGTAAAAGTGGGCTGTGTTCTTCAGTATCGAGTGCAGGCTCTCTGTTTCACGGGAGATGATAGGCGGTTTGGCAATCAGTTTGTCGATCAGGCGGCTGAAATGATCTTGGCTGCCGATGGCAAACTTTCGAGCGGCAATATATTCCTGTTTGTCCAAATATGAAAAGTATTTCTTAATACCCTCACTTACCTTTTCACACTCGGTTTTTTCCTGCACAACCTCAATCTTCGGTTCTGGCGGGGCAGGTTCAACGCTGGGCTCTATAACAGCGGGTTCAGGCTCTTGCGGGAGTTCAACAGGGACCTCAGGCGCAGGCTCTGAAACTACAATCGGTTTTGGCTTTTGTTGGCTAAAAAAATACCAGCCGCCGCCAGCGAGAATTGTCACAATGATGATGGCGAGAACAATGGGAAGAGGGGATTTATTATTGATCGAACGTCTGTCAGCTTTACCCATGTGCAGTGGTCCGTCCTTGTCTAACGTATTTTGATAAGTGTACTTTGGATTTCACTTTATCGCGCTCGACAAGTGAGGTCAATTGAAAAGAGGGCAGTGGCAGGGCAGATAAAAAAGTAGGAAATGTTAGGTTGTGAGGGCTCGGTAAATATCCGGAATCCGGTTAGGCAGTTTGTTCACATCATCAATAAAAATATAGTTCACCTCGCCATACATATGGGCGATGTAATCATGGGCCTGGTGATCGATTGTAATACAAAATGGGTGAATTCCCTTTGTTTTGGCTTCAATCAGTGCGTGCCTGGTGTCTTCAATGGCATAGTCGCCCTTGTAATCGTCGTAATCCTCAGGCTTGCCGTCCGACAATGTGATAAGCAGCCGTACCTTGGCGTCGACCTGGTCGAGTATCTCGGTGATATGGCGAATGGGTGGACCCATGCGGGTATATTCCTGGGGAGCGATGGCCGCTATCCGTGCCTTCACCTCATCATTGTATGGTTCGTCCAAATCCTTTACATGAAATAATTCGGAGCGGGACCGGCGCATGCCGGAAAAACCATAAATAGCGTAGCGATCTCCGAGCATCTCCAGTGATTCACACATAAGTATGAGCGACTCTTTGAGTGCCTTAGAGATCCACCCTTCTGTAGAAGATGACATATCCACCAGGAAAATTGCAGCGATATCCCGTTCATCACGAACAAGACGAATGAAATGGCGGTCCGAACCGGCAACTCCGGCTTTGGTGTCTGCAATTGACTCGATAACACTGTCAAGATCGATGTCGTCGCCGTCACGCTGACGCTTAAGAAAACGCTCCTGGGTGCGCAACATTTCAAACTGGCGGCGAAGCCGAGTGAGTTGCCACTTGTATTTGTTTAAGGTATGGCTGACAAAAGTTCCCTCAACGGGCTGGATCTTTTTCTGAATCAGCCTGCACCACTGTTTGCGAAAGTCATTGCGGCGATAATCCCACTCATCGTAAATATCTGTGCCCGCAAGGCTTGCGCCTTCATCACCGACAGGCGCCGCACCAGCTCCGCTGCCGTGACCTGATTGCTGCATGGCACTGGAAATGTAACGTGCAGGGATATGGCCGAGATCCTTGATGATTTCCTGGCTAAGAGATTGCAAATCCTCCGGGAGAAGCAATTTTTCATCGTTGATGGTGATGAATTGCGGGTTTTGCAGATTATCAAAGGAAAAGTTCTCTTCCTGATTTTCAGGCACCGGCATGATCAGCCCGCTATTTTGCTCGATTGGTGCGGGGCTCATGGCCTCAGCGGCTGGCTCGTTTTCTTCTTGAACAGGAGTTTCGCCTGTGCTTGGAATGAGCAGGCCCATAGCCTCGATAAATTCCTGACGGGATTTTTCCCTATGCGTCAAGCGGGCCTCATGTGCTGCCCTAGGGTGAAGTTCACCCTGAAAGAACAGCGGCTGATGAGTACGTTGATCCTCCAGGCAGAGCTCGTAAAGCTTAGAGGTCTGAAAAATAGATTCATCAGCAGAGGCATCAAGGTTAAAAATTGATTTTATTGCTCGGGCCACTGTCAGGTTGGCCGGCAGTTTCAGTGATTCCGGAGTATCTGGTTGCCAAGAAAGAATATTTGCCTGCAGAAGCTGGAAAATGGCTTGAGCTTCATCCAGGCGAGAAGCATGCAAGAAAGTGCCGGAGCAGGATTTGCGCAGCTCTACGGTGTCGCGCATCAGGCCAGGAAGTTCATGCCAGAGAAAAACCGTATGCCTGGCTGTTTCCAGAAGATGATACAGCGTTGTCGCAAGGCCTTGCCGGGGGAAAAGCTGTAAAAAACCATTCAGCCAACCATCCTTATCTGAAAATGTTTTTTTGTATCGTCCTATCAGATCCTCTTCCAGCTTATGGTGTTTTTCCGGTTTAACCGTATAGGTCCCACGAACTATATGGGCCCATTGGTATGAGACTGTAAGTTTGTAGGCCAGAAAGTTATCCGCCTTTTCAGTGGCGGCAGAGATTTCCTGGGGCAGGACAATGCGATGGGTGTCAGTAAAGGTGGTTTTGCCTGGGATTAATTCAAGGTCTTGGCCGGCCAGACCGTGAACGTATGTCTGCAATAAGGAAAGAATATCCTGCAGGCTGATGCCGTTGGTGTTCTTCAGGCCGCAAAGAAAATTGTCTTCAACATGAAAGAGCAATTTGCGGGCAGCATGTAAGCCGCCTGATTCGTATGCATCCAGAACATCACGCACAAACTTAGGCAACTGGTCAAGGCTCAGGCATTGAAGGATGGAGTTGCTTTGTGCCAGAAAGTTCTGGCACAGGGCGTTGCTTACCGGCCAGATGACAGCCACCTCTTTGAGTAACGCTTTTTGAACAGCCGTTGGCTGGTTATGAAAAAGCTCAATGAGTTCTTCAAGCTCCCAATCGTTGATGATGGAAGGCTGCACTGCTTGGCTAAATTGGCTTTTAAGGGTTTGCTGGGCCATGGTCAGCCTCCGTATTTAAAAGAGTGAGCTGACCATCTCATCGATTGCTGCCATAAGCTCATGATCGTCAGTGAGTGTTTCCGTTATGGCAACGCGGCAGGCTGTGCGGATGGAGATATTATTACGGGCAAGTTTACCGGCATGAATCAACAGCCTGGTGCTTGCTCCTTCTGTAAGGCCTGAATCTTTAAGGCCGCGAGTCATCTCCGCCAAGCGGACAAGGCTTTTGGCTTGGCTTGCGTCAATCCCTGCCTCTTGGCTAACGATTTTTGCCTCTAGATCCGGGGGTGGATAATTAAACTCCAAAGAAACAAAGCGTTGGCGAGTGGATTGCTTTAAATCTTTGAGCACGCTTTGGTAACCGGGATTATAGGATATGGCCAGCATAAATTCCGGAGGTGCAGTGAGCAATTCACCGAGCTTTTCAATGGGCAGCTCTCTGCGGTCATCGGCCAATGGGTGGATAACCACAGTGGTATCCTTGCGGGCTTCAACGACCTCATCAAGGTAGCATATGGCTCCGGCCCGGACAGCCTTGGTGAGGGGGCCATCAACCCAAACCGCTTCTCCGGCTTTGATAAGGTAGCGGCCGACCAAATCACTGGTGGAAAGATCATCGTGGCAGGAAACAGTTATAAGCGGCCGTTGCAGTTCCCAGGCAAGATATTGCATAAACCTGCTTTTACCGCAGCCGGTAGGCCCTTTAAGTAATATAGGAAGCCCGTTTTCATATGCAGCCTTGGCTACTGCCAATTCTTCTCCCTGTGCTGCATAAAAGGGCTTTGTCGTTATAATATGGTCTTCTATCCTTTCTTCATGTAGGATCATAGTTTACCTCCTCTTATCTTGAGAAGGTAAGAGCGATTATTTAATTTGCAAATGGAAATTATTACTATTCGCTATGGGGATTACGGATAGAAAATATTTGATCGAGCTTCTCAAGGATGACTGGCTGGATAGCCTTGAGTTATCAGCAGAGGCTGGGATACCGGAAAAAGAGGTCTATGCACATCTGTCGCATATCCAACGGTCCCTGAAAAACAGCGGGCAAAGGCTTAATATGGTTCCGGCAGAATGCAGATCCTGCGGATATGTATTTAAAAAAAGAAAGCGCCTTGAAAAGCCGGGTAAATGCCCCATATGCAAAAAGACCTACATTGCCCCTCCCCGATTTATGGTTGAACGTATTGCGGAAAAGGGTGTAAAGACAGGGCGATAGTGACGGGGTGGGTGATTTTTCGTGGGATGGATTGTGAAAAAATGTGGAGAGTTGAGTGGGCCGGAAAAAAAATCATAAATGGTATGAGAAATACCTTCCTTTCGTAGCCAGAAGTCCAGAGATGCAGGTGCGTTGGCTTGAGAACGCTTTAAGAAAAGGCACCCTCAATAGTCAGGAAGTTGCGCCTTATATAAAATTGTTGTTTGAAGGCAAGGGTGATGAGCAATTTGAGATTCTCGCTCCTTTGATCCGCTCACTTGATGAGCAAATCACCCTCAAAATGATGGAAGCCGCCGATATATACGATGCCCCGATCCTGCTCAAGATGCTCGGCACCGCTACAATGCCGCATGCAGTGCTTGCCTTGCAAAAGGTTCCCCCTCCATATGAGAAAAAAACGACCCTGGTGAGCGATAAGATTTTTCAGGCCATTCATGACTCCTCTGAAAAGATTCTTGAGCAGGCTGCCCATGAGTTGAAACAAAGCGGGAAAGCGCCGGAACATTTTGCTGCAAGCTATGAGCGGTTTAAAGAGATAGTCGAGGATGAGAAACTGTTGAGTGCCCTGTATCCCAAGGCAAAGGTGTAATAAAAAAAAGCCCTTGTCGTTGCAGACAAGGGCTTTTTTGCGTGTTGCGTGTATGGTGTGCGTACTTATTTGCCAGCTGCCCTTTTGGATGCCTTGAGGGGGTTGACTTTCTTGGTAGCTGCAGCAATTTCAGGTTTAACATGGGTGGCAAAGTTGCAGATACCTAAACGCCATTTTGCCTCAGGCGAGGTGTATGCCTTGCAATACTTTGCTGCATCAACTTCAACTATGCGCTCACAGCCATCGCATTTGTCGATGATTGGCTGAAATGCGCCACTGGTATATTTTTCTGTACCTACTACAGCTTCCTTGGCCATCCTTGTTCCTCCTGACGCGAAATAAGACTAAAATTACAATTCAGATTATTGAGCTGAATAATATTCAATGAGTTGTGTATGAAAAGAGACTTTTTAAATGATTCTCCTCGCAGTGTCAATAAAAAATCAAAGGACAGGTGGTTAAGAGAGCGGAATAAGTAGAAAAGAGGAAAAAACAACACAAAAAGTTGAAATTGCACGAAAAAGAAGGGTTGCGCTATTGTTTTCACAAAAAACATGAGATATAACTAAACTTATTGAATCAACTTGAAAAAATGAGGTGATGGGCCATGCCTGTTTTTATCTGGAAAGGAGTCAACTCATACGGCGAAAAGCGTAAAGGCAAGTTGGATATGCCCAACGAAGCGATGGCGCTGTCGCATCTCAAAAAGATGCGAATTACACCGTCGCAAGTCAAAGAAGCCCCCAAAGACATATTTGAGAATGTCGAATTTCTCAAACCCAAGGTGACCGGCAAGGACGTGGTCATTTTCACCCGCCAGCTTTCCACCATGATCGATGCGGGCCTTCCCCTGGTACAAAGTCTTGAGATCCTTGGAGAGCAGCAGGAAAACCCAACCTTCAAAAACGTGTTACGCGAAATTCGTATGGATGTTGAGACCGGCACCACCTTTGCCGACGCCATGAAAAAACATCCAAACATCTTCGATAATCTCTACTGTAATATGGTCGAGGCAGGAGAAATTGGCGGTATTTTGGATACAATTTTAAGCCGTTTGGCTGCATTTATGGAAAAGAACATGGCCCTGAAAAAGAAGGTAAAGGGTGCTATGACATATCCGGTCATCTGTTTGTGTATTTCTTTTGTTGTTATGGCAGTCATGTTGGTGTTTGTAGTTCCTGTTTTTGAGAAAATGTTTGCCGATTTCGGTTCTGCCCTGCCTGCACCGACACAGATGGTGGTGGATATGAGCGAGTTCGCGCAAAGTTATTTTATTCATATTCTCGCAGGCTTATTTGGCCTATCGTTTTCTATCAAAAAAATCTATAAAACAGAAAAAGGGCGTATTCAGATTGACAAACTGTTGTTGGTTATGCCAATTATCGGGACGCTGTTGCGACGTGTGGCTGTGGCCAAATTTTCTCGAACACTAGGTACCATGCTGCAGAGTGGTGTGCCAATCCTCGAGTCACTGAATGTTGTTGCAAGAACTGCCGGCAATAAGGTCATTGAGATTGCCGTCTTTCGCGTTACCGACAGTATCAGCGAAGGTCGTGCCATTGCCGAACCGCTTGAAGAAACAGGTGTTTTCCCTGGGATGGTGGTGCAGATGATCAATGTTGGTGAATCTACCGGTGCACTTGATGTAATGCTGACCAAGATCGCTGATTTTTATGACGAAGAGGTGGACCAGGCCGTGGAAAATCTGACGGCCGCAATTGAGCCGTTGATGATGGTCTTTTTGGGCGGCATGATCGGTGGCCTGGTCGTGGCCATGTACCTGCCGATCTTTAGTATGGCAAGTGCGGTAGGGTAAGAAAACTTGTTAGTTTTTTATTTATAATTATATCTGGAGGAGTAGATGGGAGAAGTAATAGGTGTTTTGGGAAGAGAGGTTATTGACTCCAGGGGCAACCCGACTGTTGAGGTTGAGGTTTTTCTTGATTCCGGTGTTGTGGGCAGGGCGATGGTGCCTTCCGGTGCCTCGACCGGAAAGCGCGAGGCCTTAGAGCTTCGTGACACCCGCAAGAAACGCTATTCGGGAAAGGGTGTTGAAAAAGCCGTTGCCAATGTCAATGAGAAGATAGGGCCGAGCATTATCGGTCTTGAGTCAAGCCAGCAGGTGATCATAGACAAGGCTATGCTGCAGCTTGACGGCACGGAATTTAAAAAGAACCTCGGCGCCAATGCCATCCTCGGTGTTTCCATGGCTGTGGCCAGGGCATCTGCAGAAGAGGTTGGTCTGCCGCTCTTTTCTTATCTCGGCGGTGTAAACGGTAAGGTTTTGCCCGTACCCATGATGAATGTACTCAACGGCGGCGCCCATGCGGACAATAATGTTGATGTGCAGGAGTTTATGGTCTTGCCTGTAGGCGCCCCGTCCTTTCGGGAGGCGTTGCGCATGGGGGTCGAAACCTTTCATAGCCTGAAGGCGGTCTTGAAAAAGGCCGGTCACCAGACTGCGGTTGGTGATGAAGGTGGCTTTGCTCCCAACCTTCGTTCCAATGAAGAGGCCATGGAGTCTCTGTTGGAGGCCATTGTTAAGGCCGGCTATAAACCGGGTAAGGACATCTGTATTGCTTTGGATGTTGCAGCCAGTGAAATATATGACGCAAAAACGAAAAAATATATCCTTTCTGCAGAGAAGAAACCCAAGAAGAGTGTTGATGAGTTGATTCGTTTTTATGAAGGTTGGGTTAAAAAATATCCTCTGGTTTCAATTGAAGATGGACTTGATGAGAGTGATTGGGCCGGTTGGAAGAAGCTGACCCAGAAGCTTGGGGATAAGATTCAGCTTGTCGGTGATGATCTCTTTGTGACCAATACCAAGATCCTTGCCAAGGGAATCGATCAAGGTGTCTGCAACTCTATTTTGATCAAACTCAATCAGATCGGTACGGTTACGGAGACCATTGATGCTGTTGAGATGGCTCATCGTGCTGCATATACCTCTGTTATTTCGCATCGTTCCGGTGAAACAGAAGATACCACCATTGCTGACTTGAGTGTGGCCTTAAACACAGGCCAGATCAAGACAGGTGCCCCTTCCCGGACCGATCGCGTAGCTAAATATAACCAGTTGTTACGTATTGAGGATGAGCTCGGTGCGGCAGCATCATATGCAGGGCGGCGAGCCCTCAAACATATTGCTTGACAATTGCTAGTTATTTAGACATGTTATACGTGTTGAGTAATATGAAGGAGGGTGTCAAATGACACTGACAAAAGCGGACCTTGTCCAAAAAGTTTACCAAAACCATAATTTCACCAAGGCGCAGGCTGCAGAAACCGTTGAGGCTTTTCTGCAAATAACCAAGGAGTGCCTAAAGAACGGTGAAGACCTTTTAATCAGCGGTTTTGGCAAATTCAATGTCAAAGAGAAAAACGCCCGGCGAGGCCGGAACCCACAAACCGGCGATGAGCTTATTCTCGATGCGCGCAAGGTTGTAACCTTTAAGCCTTCCGGGATTTTGCGGACAAGAATCAACGGCGAAGAGTAGCATCTTCAAGGTGCTGTTTTTTGTCGGTTGAGTTTAAAAAATATAAGACGGGTTGAAGTACCTTCTTGTTAAGGTACTGCCCGTCTTTTTTTTTATTCGCACACTGGACAAAGAGCAACAGATAAACATGAAGACAAAGACACTTGCTGAACTTGCAGACATGGTTGGGGCTGAACTCGTTGGTGATCCGAATATAATCATATCCGGGGTCAATGATCTAGAAGGAGCAGGCCCTGGGCAGATTACCTTTATTGCCGATGTGAAGCACAGCGAGTCTCTAGCCAAAACCCAGGCCGATGCGGTCATCGCGCCGCAAAAAATTGCGTACGCGGATAAACCTCTTTTGAAGGTGCGCGACCCGTACCTGGCTGTGGCGATAATTCACAATTTTTTCCTGAAAGAGGAGTTTGTTGCAAGCGGTGTTCATCCGTCAGCCGTTGTCGGTGAAGAGTGCCTGATATCCCAAGAGGTTTCCATTGGTCCTGGGGTTGTTATCGGTAACCATGTTCAAATTGGTGAACGCGTGAAATTGCATCCTGGTGTGGTGCTTGATGACAACGTGGTTCTGGGTGATGATGTGGTGTTGCATGCCAATGTCAAGGTATATGCTAATTGCCAACTGGGGAGCCGTATTCTGGTTCATAGTGGCACTGTTATTGGCAGCGACGGGTTTGGTTTTGCCACCGATGAAAACGGTCGGCATATCAAACGCCCCCATGTGGGTATTGTCCAGATCGATGATGATGTGGAGATTGGTGCCAATGTCACCATTGACCGTGGCACCTTTGGCAAAACCTGGATTCAGCAGGGTGTGATGATCGATAACCTGGTGCAGCTGGGGCATAACGTGGTGATCGGGGCCGGGTCTATTTTGGTGGCCCAGGTTGGCGTGGCAGGCAGTACCACCACGGGCCGGGGAGTAGTCATGGGCGGGCAGGTCGGCGTTGGTGGGCATGTCCATATCGGCGATCGCTCCATGATTGCGGCCAAGTCCGGCGTACATAACAACCTTGAGCCCGGCAGTATCATGGCAGGTATCCCGGCCATACCCCATAAAAAATGGTTGCGGGCCAGTGCTGCGTATGCCAAGTTGCCTGAAATGGTTAAAGAGCTGCGCAGCCTACGCAAGCAGGTTGCCCAGTTGACGGAACAACTCGCATCCCATGATGATGAACAATAACTTGAGTGGACTGTTCTGGTCTCAGCTACGGTGAGGAGAGAGGAATGAGTGAAAATGCACAGCAAATGGACGTAATGGAGATTTTAAAGATACTTCCCCATCGGTATCCTTTTTTGATGGTGGACAGGATCACCGATGTGCAGACAGGTGAGAAGGTTTCCGGGTATAAGAACGTGACCATGAACGAGCAGTTTTTTCAGGGGCATTTTCCAGCCGAGCCTGTGATGCCAGGGGTTTTGATTCTTGAGGGCATGGCCCAAGTCGGTGCTGCGCTCGCTTTTTTGACCGATTCTGACGCTACTTCTAATAAAATTGTCTATTTTGCCGGGATCGATGGCGCTAAATTTCGCCAGAAGGTGGTTCCTGGGGATAAGCTTGAATATGAGGTCTCTGTGCTCAAGCGCAAGGCCAAGTTTTGGAAGATGGCCGGCAAGGCATTCGTCGACGGTAAGCTTGTTGCCCAAGCAGAACTCATGGCAACCGTAAGCTAGTCGGAGTTTTCTCATCGTGAGTATTCACCCTTCTGCAATTATTCATCCCCAAGCCAAAGTGCATGAATCTGTTCAGGTCGGTCCCTATGCCGTAATTGAGGAACATGTCACAATAGGCCAAGATTGTGTTATCGGTCCCCATGCGGTTCTGGGCGGCAAAACGACCATTGGTTCAGGGAACAGCATTGGCCCTTTTGCCGTGATCGGCGCTCCCCCCCAGGATTTCAAATATAATGAAGAAGAGACCGAGCTGATTATCGGTAATGATAATCAGATTCGGGAATATGTCTCCATCCATCGCGGTACAATGGATGGGCTTTGCAAAACAACCATTGGCTCCGGTGTCATGCTCATGGCCCACGCCCATGTTGGACATGACTGTATCTTGGAAGATGAGGTGATTATCGGCAACGCCACCAACCTTGCCGGGCATATGGTGATCGGCAAGAAGGCCACAATAAGTGGCATGACCGGCACCCATCAGTTTGCCCGAGTGGGGGAGTATGCCTTTGTCGGCGGACTTTCTACCATTGGCAAGGATATTCCTCCCTATGTTATTGCCGCCGGCATCCGCAACCAACTTCGCCTTGGCGGGATTAACCGGGTCGGGTTACGCAGGGCAGGGTTTGATCGCGAGACCATTAAGCAGTTGCACCAGGCCTATAAAATTTTATTTCGTATGCCGGAGTTGCTCTTGCAAGATGCGCTGGCAAAGGTTGCCGAGGAACTGCCGGATTGTGAGCCGGCCCGGAAAATGATCGACTTTTTTCAAACATCATCCCGTGGCGTGTTGCGTAATACGGAAAATGCAGACAAATAAACAGATAGGCATCATAGCCGGTAGCGGCCAGTTTCCCAAACTCTTTGCCGAGGCAGCAAAAGAGGCAGGACGCGAGGTGGTCATTGTCGCCCATAAGGGTGAATCCTGGCCCGAGTTGGAGCAATATGCGGATCATTTTTATTGGGTCAAGCTCGGCCAGTTGGGCAAGGTTATTAAATATTTTCACAAGCATAATGTCACAGAGGCCGTGTTCCTTGGTGCTATCACCAAAACCAAGATATTTAAGGATATTCTCCCTGACTTCAAAGGATTAAGTCTGTGGAATAAGATTGATGTCCGGCAGGATGATGCTATTCTCTGTGCCGTGGCAGACGCCTTGGAGGAAGAAGGGATCAAGGTTCTGGAGTCCACCCTCTATTTGCAGCACCTTCTTTTTCCTAAGGGGATTTTGACCAAGAAGAAACCTTCGGTCCAGCAGATTGATGATATCCGCTTCGGTTGGCAGACCGCCCGGGCTATCGGCTCTCTTGATATCGGCCAGTGTGTCGTGGTACGGGATAAAAGTGTTTTAGCGCTTGAGGCCATTGAGGGTACAGATGCCACCATAACCCGTGGCGGCACCTTGGGCCGGGAAAAGGCTGTGGTCGTTAAAGTGAAAAAGCCCAAGCAGGATTTTCGCTTTGACCTGCCGGCCATCGGGCAACAAACCATCGAGACCATGGCTGCAGTGAAGGCGTCTGTCTTGGCAGTCGAGAGCGGCCAGGCACTTCTTTTTGACCGTGAAGCCGTGGTCAACCTGGCCAATAAGGCCGGTATCGTTGTCGTTGGTGTGACAGAGAAGCCGGACGGCTCCTTGGACTTTGAGTAGCCCCTTTTAAAACTGCCCCAAAAGGTATTTCGTAAAATCACATGAAGGCCATGGTCTTGGCAGCCGGTCTTGGAACCAGGCTGCGCCCCCACACATTGCTGCGCCCTAAACCGCTTTTCCCGGTTATGGACCAGCCTCTGCTTTCACGTATCATTGATCAACTCAAGGGCGCCGGATTTCAATCAGTCCGCGTCAACGCGCACCATCTGCGTGAGCAAATTGCCGGGCAATATGCCTCTGTTGCCAATGTCTCAATTCAGCTTGAGGATATTGAATTGGGTACAGGCGGCGGCTTGAGGCTGGCCTTGGATTATTTTCATGATGCGCCTTTTCTCGTGGTAAACGGGGATATTTGCCATGATATCGATCTTGCCTGGGTTTTTGCCCAACACCAGCAGTACAAGCCTGCGGTGACAATGGTCTTGCATGATTATCCGCGTTTTAACAATGTCCAGGTTGATAAAGGCAATAACATTACCGGCTTTGGCCCGGTGGCAAGAAATAATTTGGCCTTTACCGGGATTCAAGTCATTGAGCCGCGTGTCCTCTCGCGAATGCCTTCCGGGGTTTTTTATAATATTATTGATTGTTATAAAGAACTGCTGGCCGATGGCGAATCGATTCGCGCGGTTGTGGTACAGGACCATTATTGGACCGATATGGGGACCCCTGAAGATTACCTGGCCCTGCATGGGGATATTATGAAAGGGCAGGGTCCGACTACTCTGCCTGTTGCTGCGAATGACAATAAGCTCTTTATCGGAGCTGGGGCAAAACTTGGCAACGGTGTGCAAAGTGAGGATTGGGCAGTGATCGGCAGCAATGTTGTGCTTGGTAACAATGTCTCTCTCAGCCGGGTTGTTGTCTGGGATGGGGCAATCGTGCCTGATGGTGCGGTGTTGCGCGATACCATTGTTACCCCGGGTTTCGGTGCTTGAGGGCAGGATAACGTGAACACTGCAGACCGAATGGAAATAATTGCGCAACTGCTTGCCGCAAGCGGCTTGAGTGGTGCCGGGCAACTTGCGTGCGAGCATTTGGCTGGAGATGGTTCGGATCGAACTTTTATCCGGGTTAGCTTGCCTGATAATGATACTGTGTTAGCCGTTTTCCCCAGTCCGCAGCCACATGGTATGGCAGAAGCTCATGCTGCATATTCCATTGGCTCGTACCTCTATGGCTGCGGTGCTCCGTTGCCAAAGGCCTATGCCTATGATGAAAAATCAGGCCTGGTTCTCTTTGAGGATCTGGGTAATACCCATCTGCAACAGGTTGTCCATGACCATGAAGATTGGCAGCGTCTCAAGCCGTATTACCATAAAGCCATAAGCGGGCTGATTCGCTTGCAGATTTCCGGCCGCCATGGCTTTGACAGTTCGGATTGCTGGGATACTCCCAGCTATGATAAAGAACTCATGCTCACACGTGAGTCCGGCTATTTCCACCAGGCTTTGTGGCAGGATTATCTTGGCCTTGAGCCCCTTGAGGTAAGCGTGTTGCAGGAGTTTGAGGATCTGGCCCAACGTGCGGCAGCGGTTCCGGCGGATTTTATCCTGCATCGGGATTTTCAGTCGCGCAACATTATGGTCCAGGATGAGCGCATTGCAATAATCGATTTTCAGGGAGCGCGCAAAGGGCCGTTGGCGTATGATCTGGCCTCTTTGCTTATTGATCCCTATGCCGGGTTGACTGCCGCGCAACAGGAAAAGCTCCTGCAATATTACATTGAGCAGGTCCGTGAGCATATTCCCCTTGACCGTGATCAATTTCTTGAGGGATATTACTTTATGGCGCTTCAGCGTAACCTGCAGATTTTAGGCGCTTTTGCCTTTTTGACCCAGGAGCGCAAGAAGCCATTTTTTAAGACATTTCTCGCCCCAGCCAGTAAAACATTAAAGCAACACCTGGCGCAAGCCCAAGGAGAGAGCTTTCCGTATCTGCGGGATGTTGCCCTCCAGGTTTTTGATCTGCTTGGCCAAGGTGAAGAGTAGAGTGAAACAGCACAGAAGGGCCGCTCAACAAGCGTGGCCCTGTTACGAGATATTTTATGAAAGATTCTAGCCCTGCACACTGCCCCATAGTCGCCCTGGTCGGTCGACCAAATGTGGGTAAATCAAGCCTTTTTAACCGGTTGGCCAAAAAGAAAAAGGCCATTGTCGATCCCACTCCTGGTGTGACCAGGGATAGGCATTATGAAAAGGTGGTTATCGAGGACCGTGCTTTTATCCTGGTGGATACCGGTGGTATTGAGAATATCAAGCACGAGAAAATGGCAGGCCTTATCCGTGATCAAACGTGGTTGGCTGTGGAAGAGGCGGATGTGATCCTCTTTGTTCTGGACGGCAAAGAAGGGCTCATGCCTGAGGATTACGATGTGGTTGATTCCCTGCGCCGCACCCGAAAGCCGGTTTATTTCCTGGTGAACAAGGTTGACTCGCCCGAGCAGGAAGACCTGATGCTGCCTCCCTTTTATGAGCTTGGAATAGACAAACTCTGGGCGGTTTCTGCGGCGCACGGCTTTGGGGTAAAAACATTTTTTGATGCCTTTGTTGCCGCCTTGCCTGTCCAGGAGGAACGGAGCGATTTGCCGGAAAATACCATCAGCATCGCCTGTATCGGCCGGCCCAATGTGGGCAAGTCTTCCATGATCAACAGATTGGTCGGCTCGGAGCGTATGGTGGTCTCTAATATTCCCGGTACAACCCGGGATTCGGTGGATACCCTGCTCACGGTGGACAACGATAATTATCTGCTGATTGATACCGCGGGTATCCGGCGCAAAGGCAAGGTCAAGGAGAAGCTGGAAAAATTCAGCGTCATGCAGGCCCTTGGCGCCATGGAGCGTTGTGATGTCGTGCTTTTGCTTATTGATTCGTCCGAGGGTATCACGGAGCAGGATACCAAGGTTATCGGCTATGCCCTTGAGCGTGGTCGAGCCTGTTTGATTCTGCTCAATAAATGGGATCTGCTCAAGGGCGAGAAAAAGAAACAGCAGTATCTTTTGGAAGAGGTTGAGCGGGCCACCAATTTTGTCGGCTTTGCCCCGACTCTCAAGGTTTCCGCCCTGGTCGGTTCAGGGGTGAAAAAACTCTTTCCCACGATAAAGAAGGTCTACACCCAGTACAGCAAAGAGACCACCACCGGCAAGCTCAACCGTATCCTGCAACAGGCAACAGAGAGCCATAGTCCGCCCATTGTGAAGGGTAAGCGGCTAAAGTTTTATTATGTCACCCAGGTCAGCACCAGGCCGCCTACCTTTATTGTATTCGTCAACTATCCGGACGGCGTGCATTTTTCATATTATCGATATCTGGTTAATCAGTTCCGTGATGGGCTAAAATTAGATAAAATACCCATTAAGATCCTGTTGAGAGAGAGAAAACGCAAAAAATATGGTTAAAGGGTTGCTGGGCTCCTACATTGCGGTGCTGCGGGCAAAAGAGCAAGATCTCTTTTCTGATCTTGCTGCGCGTATAGAACCACGCCCAGAGTCCCGGCAGTTTGAAGAGTTTCAGCCCGAGTGGCAGCATTTATTTATTCGTATAACAGAAGCGCTTGCCGATCATCTGGAAGAGAGCATGGACGGCCGGCCTTTAGTCCCCGGTGATTTGGCCGGCTCGGTATTCGGCAGCATTGCTTCGGAATTGGGAGTGGAGGCTGCCGCTTGTTTCCGTAAAAAGAATCTCCCGTTTCCGGTTTTTCTCACCCTTGTAAAACAGTTTCCCCATCCCTTTACAGACACCCTCTATGAGGTGGTGCCGGATAGCACCGCCCTGAAGCTTATTTCGCCGTTACTGCGTGACTTTTTTGACAGATTGGAGGTGGCGGCCTCACGGGAATGGTTGAAAGAGGATAATAACTTTTTTCAACGCAAACTTCGGGAGGCAAAACATTTTATCCTCCATGAAAAAAGACGCTATGCCACCATTTTTTATAAGATGGCCGAGCCTGCATTTGTTGTTGATGAGCGCTTGCGCCTGGTTGATGTGAACCGTGCCTTCGAGGAGTTTTTCAAGGTCAACGGCGATAGCTTGCTTGGCAAGCATTGCCGCAAAGTTCTCGGGCAAGAGGTTTGTGATGCCTGCCTGCTGGAAAAGGCCCTGATCGAGCATAGTTCTTTTTCCAACATTGAGGTGAAGGTGCCTGTCGGCGGCGAGGAGAAGATTGTCCTTATGAACGGCACCTCGTTGGGGTATGTCAGCGGTGATTTCCCCGGCGGCATCGTGATCTTGCAGGATGTGACAGAACGCAGGCGCGTGGCCCAGGCCTTGCGCGACAGTGAGGAGAAATACCGCAGCCTGATCGAGAATGTCCCTGATGTGACCTGGCGTGCCGATGCTGCGGGGGGGTATCTGTTTTTGAGTCCCAATATCACAAAAATCACCGGATTCGGGCCGGAAGTACTCTTGGCCGAAGATAAGTTTTTTCATATTCACCCGGATGATGTTCAAGAGGTCCGGCAATGTTACCATGACCTGTTTGCCAAGCAGCAAAAGTTTGATATTCGTTACAGGCATGGGCATAAAGATGGTGGCTGGCTCTGGTTCCATGACCGTGCCAATGTGATCCGCAAGTCCGGAAAAACTGTTTATGCCGACGGCGTATGCTCCGATGTCACCCGCATGCAGGAAATGGAAGAGGAACTTTGGGAGTATCGTTCCTGGCTGGAGGACCTTGTTGATGAGCGAACCGACGAGTTACGGGTCGTTAATGAAAAATTGTTGCTTGAGGTTTCTGAGCGTAAGGATGCCCAGCATGAGCTGGAGCTTCTTGCCGAGCGCCTGAAACGATCCAATGCCGAACTTGAACAGTTTGCCCATGTTGCCTCCCATGATATGAAAGAACCGCTCATGCTGGTGGTTGCCTTTAGTGAGCGCCTTTTGCAGAAATGCCATTCTGTTTTAGATGAAAAGGGGCGCGAGTATGTTGAGCGTATATTAAAGTCTGCCAGGCAGTTGCAGGACCTGGTGGATGATATTTTAGAGCTCTCGCGGGTGCGGACCAGTGAGCGGCCTTTTGAGCAGGTTGAGCTTGA
Organism: uncultured Desulfobulbia bacterium; assembly: GCA_964385695.1. Lineage (GTDB taxonomy): Bacteria > Desulfobacterota > Desulfobulbia > Desulfobulbales > Desulfurivibrionaceae > CAYLQA01. The sequence goes on from CAYLQA010000025.1 coordinate 41,382, forward strand.
TGATCTTGTCCATGGCGTGTTGGCTGATCTTGAAGAGCGTATATCCCAGGTCCGGGGTGAGGTTACGATTGAGTCATTATGCCCGGTCAAGGGCGATACCATCCAACTCCGGCAACTGTTTCTAAATTTATTCACTAATGCCCTTAAGTATCGGAAAAAGGATATAGCCCCGAGCATTCTTCTTACTGCCGTATCTCTGGCAGACGGCACCTGTGAGATTCGTCTTAAAGATAACGGGATCGGTTTTGAGGAAAAGCATCTGGATAAGATTTTTCATCCATTTGTGCGCCTGCACAGCCGTTCTGATTATGAGGGAACAGGCATTGGCCTTGCCACCTGTGAGAAGATAGTACAGCGTCATGGTGGGACAATTTCCGCCACCAGTGTTCCTGACAAGGGAACGACCTTTATTATCCGTTTGCCCAAGAGGGCCGGAAAGCCCCGTCAAGTCGAGAAAGAAAAATAAAAATTCATTTTATTTATCCTTTCTATTGTCATCAATTTGCCGATCTGATACATCTGTTTAGAACATGCATTTACACCATATCTTGTGGGTTGTGTTTTTAGCGGGGCACAACCTGTTGTTTTTTGGTGATAATGCTTTACTGAAGTCTTCCTAGTAGAAAAATCACAATTTAGTTTTTGGACACGGCGCGGCAAATTACTCCCTGCCCCCACAGGGAATAGCCACATTTTGAGATATCGTGGGCATATTTTGTCGCAGCGCGTATGCGGGAAAAGATAAATATATTGGTGTCAAGAAGGAGTGAGGTGTAACGAATGCAATTGCCGATCAGCTATGACGATGCTTTAAAAGAGTGGGAAAGGTTTGAAGAGTACCTGGTTCAGGCCAGATATGCTGTACGTGATCCTGAGAGTGGAAATCCTCAGGAAAAGGATATGACGCAGGTTCTTCTGCGTATCAGTGAGGAGTTTTCCCACCCGGATGTCAGCAAGGCATTGGTCCATGGCAAGATTATTACGGCGACACCATTTTTAATGAATGGCGGCAACCCATACACCCGCCGGGCAGGTTATTACTCCTGTTACCCTCTGGGGGATGTGGAAGACTCCACCGATGCCATCTTTGATATGGAGCGTGACCTGGTTACCATCTTTCAGCATGCCGGTGGCGGCGGGATCGATGTTTCTCATATTCGCCCTAAAGGCACCATCGTGGACAAGGGCCAAGGTCTGGCCTCCGGCCCGGTTTCCTTTGCCAAGGGCTTTTCCCATCTTTCCGCCCGTATCAGCCAAGGCGGTAAGCGTCGCGGGGCCTTGATGATCCAGGCCAATTACGACATCGAGGATGTTATGGAGTTCATCACCTTTAAGGGTGACAACCCCGGCAAATACCCTGGCTGCAACGTCTCACTCAACGTTACCAGCGAAAAGTTCTGGGAAAACGAGGAGTTGGTCGATACCGTTGCCGAGTACATCTGGAAATCCGGCGATCCGGGCCTGCTTTTCACCCAAAAGAGCCTGGCCAACACCCCGGTCAAGGCCGAGCACAACCCGGTCTACTCCAACCCCTGCGGCGAGTATCTCTCCACCAAGGACACGGCCTGTAACCTTCTCACCGTCTGCCTGCCCAAATGCCTTGATGATGACCAGGGCAAGTATCTTGACGAGGTCTTTGAGTCGGCCCGCCTTGCAGCAATGGCTGGAAACGAAATCCTTGAGATGGGCGGCTTTCCGCCGGTTGAGCGGATCAAGACCAATACCCTTAAGTTCCGTCCCATCGGAATCGGTTTTACCGGCTTGCATAATGCCATGAATCACTTTGGTGTTTCCTATGCCGATGAGCATGAGGCCCCGCGCTTTGCCAAGGCGACCCAGCTTGCCTTGATGCTCGGCTCCATGCAGGGCAGCCTGGATTATGCAGATTATTATAAGAAGAAGAGCAAGGGCAAAAAGAAGCTTACTCCCCAGGAATGGAACATGGAGTATGTGGATAAAATCGATAATGAATCCTCTGCATTCATCGAGTCCGACATGCCCAATAAGAAGGGCTGGCAGAAGAAAAGCACGTCCATCTTTACCACTTTGCGTAAACTCGGCGGCCTGTATAATTCCGTTACCACCTCACAGGCGCCCACCGGCTCCATCTCTCAATTGATGCGTGTGGCCTGTACCGGTGTTGAACCTTATTTTTCCATGATCCAGTCCCGCAGGGTTAAGGACGTTGATGATTCCTGGAAGGAGTTCACCCTGGTTCCCTTGGAGTTTTATAGCTACGATGAAGAGAAACTGGACTGGGTCGCAGAACAGACCGCCCATGAGATCGAGCCGTTTCAGCAGATTCGCCTGCTGGAGGCCTGCCAGTCTTTTAACCATACTGCTGTCTCCAAGACCATCAACCTGCCATCGGATGCCACGGTGGGAGATGTAAAGAAGATCCTGCAATATGCCCGCAAAAGTAACCTTAAGGGAATTACCATGTTCCGTGACTCCTCCATGGAGGGTGTATTGAGCGACCACAGCCATAAGGCTGCCCTTGCTGATTCACCTGAGTTCAGTGACCTTGATATCAGAAGCGGTTCCACCTTTAAGTTCAGGGGCCCGGCTCCGCTTTATATTACGGCGAATAAAGGGCATAACGGCCATGTGCGCGAGGTTTTCCTCAACACCACCAAGTCCGGCTCCACCCTGCACGGAATGAGTGAGGCCCTTGGCCGCGTATTGTCAGTTGCTCTGCAGCACGATTATCGTCTTGTCAGCAAACTGGCCCGCACCCTGGAGGATATCTCCTCGGATGGTGCCTGGATAAGCGGCTCCTTGGGCCGCACTTTTTCTATCCCGGCAGCATTGGCCAAGGTGCTTGATAAGGCCTCTGAGGATGATAAGGTTGACGAGAACCCGGATCCCTATGTTGAACCTTCTGCCTATACTTCTTGCCCGGCATGCGGTAAGTTGAGCCTCAGGCGGAGCGGTGGCTGCAACCAATGTGTAAGTTGCGGCTACTCATCCTGTTAATATGATCTGAGGGGGTCAAACATATAATGTCGGTTCGTAATTATACAGCCGGACGTAAAAGGGCGGTCGTTTTGTTTATGACCGTCCTTTTTGCGTTCATGTTCCTGGCGGATATGTACCTCATCCGTCATCAACGAAATTTTCTTCGTTCCCATGCCAGGGCCCAGGCCGAAGAACAGCTGGAACTGATGCAGACCTATTTTCTTGTGCAGCTGATCGAATACAACTATGTCTGGGTCGACAATTTCATCCAGGAGTGGGGTAAAAGCCATCCCGAGGTACTCCGTATAGGGATAACCTCGCCGGACGGTGAAGAACTCATGTCCTTTTCCCGCTCCGGTGATACGCTGGATACACTTGTGTACGAAGAGCCCATTGTCTTTTTGGATGAGCATCTCGTCACCCTGTATCTGGAAGTATCGTATACCAGGATGGATGATTTTGTGGGTAGTCTCAATAAGCGGCTCATCATCGTATCAATCGTCATGACCTTCATAACCGGGATCTGTCTTTGGTGGACCCTGACGCGGGAGGCATTAAGCCCGCTGGAACAGGAGATACAGCTCAGAAAGGAGGCGGAAAAAGAACTTGAGGCCATCAGGGACGGGCTTGAAGATATTGTACATGAGCGGACCTTTGAACTTGAGGAAACAAACGTTCAGCTCATAAAGGAGGTCCGGGAGAGAAAGTCGGCAGAAGGCCAGTATGCATCTTTAAAACGCCAATATGAGCTTATTCTGGATTCTGCGGGCGAGGGTATCTGTGGAATTGATATTGAGGGTAATGTCGCTTTTATCAACAAGGCTGCCCTGGAACTGCTCGGCTACGAAAGAGAGGAGGTTATCGGGCACCCTCTGCATGAGGTGAGTCATCATGTTCGTTTTGACGGCTCACCCTATGAAAAGGGGGAGTGTCCTGTTTGTAAGCATTTCAGCGCAGGAACACTGATACGTGATGGGGAGAGTTACTTCCGTACCAGGGATGGGAATGTCTTTCCCGTGAACTATGTCAGCGCTCCCATCCGTGAGGAGGGTGTGGTGGTGGGGGCGGTTGTGGTTTTTGAAGATATTACCGAGCGTAAGCGATTTGAGCATGAGTTGGTGGAGTTGACGGATACTTTGGAGATGCGTGTGAAGAAGCGCACCGCCAGCCTGGATGCTGCCAATGAGGATCTCAAGTCAACCCTGGATCAGCTGCAACAGACTCAGGAACAGTTGATTAATTCAGAAAAAATGGCTGCCCTTGGTGATCTGGTGGCCGGTGTGGCCCATGAGATTAACACCCCGGTGGGCGTTGGGGTGACAGCTGCCTCGCATTTGGAAAAGGAGGCCCAATCCCTGGCCAAGCTTTATAAAGAAGGCGGTATGAAGCGCAGTGACCTTGAGAGTTTTATCGCCGACAGCCAGGATTCCAGCCAGCTGATTCTCTCCAACCTGAACCGGGCCGCCGAACTTATCCGCAGCTTTAAGCAGGTGGCAACAGACCAATCCGGCGAGACCCGCCGCTCCTTTAAGATGAAAGAGTATGTCGAGGAGGTATGCTTAAGCCTGCGGCCTATCCTCAAAAAAACACCCCACCGAGTGGAGGTGGAGTGCGACGAGGGGCTTTCGCTTAACAGCTATCCCGGCGCATTTTCGCAAATCGTAACAAACTTCATCACCAATTCGGTGATGCACGCCTTTACGGGTAACACGGCGGGATGTTTACACTTTGCAATTCACGAAGAGAAGGGTATTATCCATTTCACTTATGCGGATGACGGTAAAGGAATGGGACAAGAGGAGGTTGCCCATATTTTTGACCCGTTTTACACCACGAGCCGGGAGCAGGGAGGAAGCGGCTTGGGGCTGCATATCGTTTATAATATTGTTACTCAGCGTTTAATGGGTTCCATCAAGTGCCTGAGTGAGCCCGGTAAGGGCACATCTTTTATGTTGAAGTTTCCGATGGTGCTGGATGGGGGGGATACGAATGCAACAACAGGATCAGGATGAGCTTCTTTTTGCCGATGATACCGGCTCTGATGAAAATCAGGCCAGTGACACCGGCGGCGACGAGCCCTGGAAGGTTATGGTGGTGGATGATGAGCAAGAGGTCCACGCCGTTACCAAGTTGGTATTAAAGGATTTTCAGTACGAGGGCAGGGGGCTCGCCTTTCTCAATGCCCACAGCGGTCAGGAAGCAAAAGACCTTATTCTTGAACACCCCGATACGGCAGTCATCTTCCTTGATGTGGTAATGGAACATGATGGCTCCGGCCTAGACGTTGTCCGTTTTGTCCGCGAAGAGCTTAAAAATAATTTTGTCCGTATTATCCTGCGCACCGGCCAACCAGGCCAGGCGCCCGAAGAAAAGGTCATCGTTGAGTATGATATCAACGACTATAAAGAAAAGACCGAGCTCACGGCCCAGAAGTTGTTTACCACCATGGTCGCCTCTCTCAGGGCCTATCGCGATATTTTGACCATTGAGGCCAACCGTAAGGGGCTAGAGAAGATCATCGAAGCGGCCACCTCAATCTGCCGCCTGCGTTCTTTATCAAAACTTGCCTCCGGTGTATTAAGCCAGTTGGTCTCCATCCTGCACCTCAGTGAGAATGCCCTCTACTGCCATACATCCGGTTTGGCCCTTAAGAGTCATCAGGGTGATTTTCGTGTCTTGGCCGCCACCGGCAGCTATGAAAGTCTGATCGAGAGCGAGGGCAAGGAGGCGCTTCCCAAAGGTGTTCTGAACGCAGTGGAGCAGGCTGCAACAGAAAAAAAATCCCATTGCCACGGCAAGACCTTTGTCGGCTATTTTTGCAGTCAGGGCGGGGAGGAGACGGTTATCTATCTGGAGGGCTGGCGCAAGATCAGTCCGCTGGACCGGCAGATGATCGAGCTTTTTTGCAGTAATGTGCAGGTGGCGTATGAAAACGTCCTGCTCAACCAGGAGATCGAAGGCACCCAAAAGGAGATCATCTTTACCCTGGGTGAAGTTGCTGAGATGCGCTCTTCTGAGACCGGCAATCATATTCGCCGTGTTTCCGAGTACTGTCATTTGCTGGCCGAGGCCCATGGTCTGAACCAGCGGGAGGTGGAGGTGATCCGTCTGGCCTCCTCCATGCACGATGTGGGCAAGGTTGCCATTCCCGACTCAGTATTGAACAAGCCCGGTCCGCTTACCGATGAAGAATTTCATATTATGAAGAGCCACACGGTGCATGCCCAGGAGATGTTGGGGCTTTCCGATAGGGAGATTGTTCGGGCTGCTATCACCATTGCCTTGGAACATCATGAGAAGTATGACGGCAGCGGCTATCCCAAAGGGATAAAGGGTGAGGAAATTCACATCTATGCCCGTATCACCACGGTGGCTGATGTGTTTGATGCCTTATGCAGCGATAGAAGTTACCGCCCGGCTTGGGAGCTTGAGGCGGTTTATGAGTATTTCAGGGAGCAACGCGGCCGCCATTTTGACCCGCAGTTGGTTGATCTCTTTTTTGACAATCTTGACCAGATTCTGGATATCAGAAAGCGGTTCAGCTCTTAACCGCTGTACCCCTAACTCACCTTGCTGATCTCATCACCGGCCTGCGCATCTCCACCGTGAATAACTTTTGCAAACAGGCCTTCCTTGGGCATGATGCAGTCGCCGGTTGCCTTTTTAATGGCGCAGCCATCATTGTGGCATTTCTTGCCGATCTGGGTAATTTCCAAAACAATATCCGGCCCTATCTGCAACCTGTCTCCCACTGCGATGGTGGCAAGGTCCAGGCCGCGGGTAATGATGTTCTCGGCAAAGGCGCCGTCTTTTAAGGTGGGGAGCTGGAGCTTGACGTTGTCGATGCTTTCCCCGGCCAAGAGTGAGACCTGGCGGTGCCATTTGCCTGCGTGGGCGTCATCGACGATGCCGAATTCCTCCTTAAAGCTGGCCTTTTCAACGCTTCGTTTGACGATTCCTTTTTTGCTGCTGGTGCAGATTGCTTCTACTGTTGCCATGGTTCTTTTCCTTTACAGATAAGTTGGGGGGCACTCAGTAAGTGCCCCCCCGTGTGTCAACGCTTTAAAAGAACGTATTGTAATGCTGTCCGGCAACACTCAGCTTTACGCGTTGCCCTCTTTGGACTTGAGTAGGATGGCTAATGCCGGTTTTATGAGTAAGGTAACCACTAAAGCTCCGGTTGCCAAGACCCCTATAGTAATAAGAATCTCGGGTGAGCTAGGGGCGTAGTCAACGACCTCACCCATGGGTGAGGGCACAAAGCCTGGGATAATCAAGCCAAAGCCTTTTTCGATCCAGATCCCGGTAAAGAGGCTGATGGCCGCCACCATCAGATACCGTGGGTTACACTTGCTCGGATCAAAGGCAAACAAGAGGGTGCCTAAGATGTTGAGCCCGATGGCCGTCCAGATCCACGGCACGAGGGAGTCATGTCCTTCCAGGCCAAAAAAGAGGTACTGGGCGGAGAGACTGTGGTGGGTGAAGGTGTAAAACTCTTTAAAAACTTCAGAAAACAGCATTACAAGATTGATCACCGCTGACACAACAATGATCCTTTTGAGCTTTGTGAAGATTTTTTCGTCAATGGGGTAGTTGGTCTGTTCTTTAATAGCAATCAGTACCATCATAATCACAGCAGGGCCGGCAGCAAAAGCGGATGCCAAGAACCTGGGTCCAAGCAGTGGATTATTCCAAAACGGCCGGGCCGGAAGACCCTGGTACAAGAAAGCCGTTACCATATGAATGGATACAGCCCAAAAAATGGAGAGGAAAATAAAGGGGCGGTATTTCCAGCCAACAGGGCTTCTGTTCTGGTAGTTGCAGTAAAGAATGTACAGCGGCACCAAGGTGTTCAGCGCAAGGTAACCGTTTAAGACCAATACATCCCAGGTAAGAATGGAGGAGGGCCAGTTAAACAGGCCAATGCCCGGAAGCATATGCCAGATTTTGAGTGGCCCGCCCATATCAACGGTGATGAACATCAAACACATCACCAGGGCACCCACCGCTACACATTCACCAATGATCACGACCTCGTGGAAGTCTTTATCCTTGAGAACATAGGCAGGCAGGATCAGCATAACCGCAGCTGCGGCCACACCGACAAAAAAGGTAAAGTTGGAAATATAGAGTCCCCAGCTGACAATATCGCTCATGCCAGTGATAATGAGACCCTCGGAAAACTGTCGCATGTAGGCAAAGCCACCTGCTCCCATAAGGGCGAGCAGGGCGAACAGGTATATCTTAAAACCTGTCCCCCCGGCCAAAGACCAGCGCACACAGTCTGTGACAAAAGTAGCAAATCCTTTATTAGGGTTCGTTGTCATCGTTTTATCCTTAGGGCTTTTTGATACATTAAGTACTGTTGCATTTTGCCCAATCTATCAATCAATGAAATACCAAAATTTGGGATCAGTTCCCAATTCCTCCTTAAAGCGGAATACCTTTTTGTTTTTTAAGACAAAGCGGATTTCGCTGTTTGGATCAAGGAGGTTGCCGAATACCCTGGAGCCTGTCGGGCAGGCATTGGCACAAGCAGGCTGCTTACCCTGGCGGGTTCGCTGTACACAGAAGGTGCATTTTTCCATAACACCCTTCATGCGCATGCGATTGCCAAGATAATGCTGCTTGAGGTTGACCTCTTCTTCCGGTACCTGCGGGTCGCCCCAGTTAAAGCGGCGTCCCCAGTATGGGCAGGCAGCAAGGCAATAACGGCAACCGATGCACCAGTCATAGTCCACAACCACGATGCCATCCGGTTCTTTCCAGGTGGCCTTGGTGGGGCAGGCCTTGATGCATGGCGCGTTTTCGCAATGGTAGCACTGCACGCCCATGTAGAATTTATCCTCCACCGGGACTTCATGGTGGAACTTTCCATCACCGGAGGTAGGATCCAACTGCCCAGGCTCCATCTCAAAGATGCGCACGTACTGGGTCTTCTTCCTGCGGTCCAGGTTGTTTTCCTGTACGCAGGCCTCAACGCAGTCCATGTATCCCTTGCAGCGGGAGATGTTAAAGGCATAACCGTAAAGCACCTGTTCCTGCGGCTCCTGGTTGGACATCTGGATGTCGCGGTCATGCTTGAGCTTGGCAAGGCGTATGAGGCGGTTTACTGTCTCATCCTTTTCTTCCTGGGTCATGAGTCGGTAGTTCTTCTTGAAATACTCTTCCCACTTGAGTCCCATCTCTTCGGTTGAGTCGCCCATGGCGCCGCAACCACCTGTCACGAGCCCTGCTGATCCTGCAGCAGCGGCAATGGACAGATTCTTCATGAAGTCTCTGCGGGTCGTTTTATTTTCAAGAACTTCTGGCTTTTTCATGTGTCCTTCTTTCTTATTCCTGGAATCCATAGCGCCCCCCTAATCGTTCAACGGCAGAGAATAGGTCTCTGGCATCTTTGTTTTAAAGGCTGGGGCGTGCGGATTGTGACAAGTCGTACAGTTGCGTATGACCCGTTCACCCGCCCAGTATGTCTCTCGTTTGCCATGGGCGCCGCCGAGCCAGTCGCGCTTGGGGCGAAAGTGACACTGACCGCACAGCTGGTAGCTGTGGTCGTAATCGATTTTCCGTCCCTGCTTATCGATGAGATAATCGCGATCTTTGGCATGATGGCAGTCAATACAAGCCAGCTTATTGTCGCCGCTACCATGGTTAATCGTAATGTCACCATGGGTAAACAGGGCGCCGTCCGCTACCTTTACAGGCTTGTCGGTATGACAGGTCCTGCAAGGGTAACGGCCAATGGAGTCCTTCCTGGCCAACACCTTAAAGGTGCCGCCCTGGTAGTCTTCCTTGGAGCGTACCGTTTTAACGGGCAGTTGGTAAGCTGACTCGACTTGCATGCTGTCGTATGGCGCAGTGGCAGACTCGATACGGTCAAGAACCGAACCTTGTGCGGCCATGGCAGACTGAGCCATGATAAGCGTTGAGCCCAGGGCAAGAGAAAGCAGGCTAGAACTAAAGATATTTTTTCTCATAGCGGTTCTATTTCCTGATTATTTGTTTCTCTTAAACTCTGTCATGGGTTCGGTCGCTACCGTGGGCACATGGCATTGACGACAGTTTCCGCGCGAGGCATGCTCAACCCGAATCTCAGCTGCTGCCGCAGGGCCTGTATGGCAGGCAATGCAGTCTTCCCGCAGTTGCAGGTTATGGGGGATCCCCGGAGGCGAGCCGCCCAGTGCCTGAGTTCTGCCGATGGCAGGCGGGGCAATGGATTGCCAGTTGCTCTCCTGAAAGAGTCCTTCCGTGCGCTTGGGCACATGGCATTGGTTGCAATTCTCATTTTCCGGATGCGGTGTTACCGGCGCGTATGCATCCTGCGCCGGGTCGTAACCGCCCTTGCCGTGACAGGCAAGGCAGTTCATTGGTTCGCCGGAAAAGGATAAAGCAACCTCATGGGGAACCATTGGCGGAGAGCCGGGGTACTGACGCAGCTCGTAAAACTTGTTCAAGGTGCGTCTGCCATCCGTACCGGTCATGGCTGCCAACGGGGTTTCATCGTATCTGTTAAAGATCTTTTCGCCCTCTGAATCAAAGCCTTGGGGGATACCTGGCGCTGCATGAAGCGGCAGCGTCATAAAGGCTCCTGATAAGCAGATAGCGGCAAAACCCTTAACAACTTTGCCGTATATGGTATCTGCTTTTTTCATTATGCTTTCTCCAGGCGAACTGCACATTTTTTATAATCAGGCTGCTTTGAGATCGGGCAAAAAGCATCCAAGGTTACCTCGTTGATCTTGTAGCTCTCATCAAAGAAAGGCACAAAGACCTGGCCGCGAGGCGGTACGCCACGACCATTGATGGAGGCCTTCATGGTTATCTCACCACGGCGGGAGATGATCTTGACCTTCTCGCCGTTGGTTACGCCAAGATCGGCCGCATCCTCGGGGTTGATTTCCACATAGGCTTCAGGTACTGCCCGATGCAGGATGGGTACCCTGCGGGTCATGGAGCCGGTATGCCAATGCTCGATTACGCGACCGGTATTGAGCCAGAAGTTGTACTCGGTGTCCGGAGACTCGGCAGCAGGCTCGTACGGACGGGCCCAGATCCAGGCCTTGCCGTCTTTTTTGCCGTAAAAGTCAAAGTCGGTACCAGGCTTACAGGCAGGATCATGCTTGCTGTTAAAGCGCCACCTGGTCTCTTTGCCGTTCACAAAAGGCCATTGCACGCCGGAGCGGGCCTTGAGCAATTTGTATGGCGCCATGTTGTGCTTGGGATTGTCGTGGAAGCGACGGTATTCTTCCCATATTTTCTCGATGTAGTTCTTTTCGCTCCAAGGAAACTGCTTCTTAAAGCCAAGGCGCCTGGCTACTTCGATGATCTGCCAGGTGTCGCTCATGGTCTCGCCGGGGCCGGGCACGATTTGGTCAAAATGCTGGGTCCTGCGCTCGGAGTTACCGAACAGGCCTTCCTGCTCAACCCACATGGCAGCGGGCAGGATAACATCGGCAATATCAGTGGTCGGGGTTGGGTAAACATCGGAGACAACAACAAAGCGGTCATCTTTTTCTGCGCCGTTACGGTAACGGTTCAGGTTGGGCATGGTGATCATGGGGTTGGTAACCTGAATCCACATAAAGCGGATATCTCCACGATCCAAAGCGCGGAACATCTCCACCGTATGGTAGGTGGGTTTGGGGTCGATGGAGCCAGGAGGCAGATCCCAAATCTTCTCAGCTTTCTTGCGCGCTTTTTCCTTCATGACCACGCCGTAAGGCAGCTTGTGGGTCAGGGTACCAACCTCGCGGACTGTACCACAGGCACTGGGCTGGCCGGTGAGTGAGAATGGGCTGTTGCCCGGGGTGGAGATCTTACCGGTGAGCAGATGGATGTTGTAAACCAGGTTGTTGATCCAGGTTCCACGAACATGCTGGTTCATGCCCATACACCAGAAGGAGGTCACCTTCTTGCTCGGGTCACCGTACAGAGCGGCCATGTATTTGATGTCTTTGGCAGATACACCGGAGATGCGCTCAACCTTCTCAGGGGTGTAGTCTTCGAGGAAGGCTTTGTACTCGTCAAAGGACATATTCTCGGCCTTATCCTTGAACTTGAAGTGATCCT
>CAYLQA010000026.1:0-52250 GCA_964385695.1 uncultured Desulfobulbia bacterium
GAGACTGTGTGGGAGAGTAGGTCGCCGCCGATTACACTTTTAAAAACCCTGTCACTCAGTGACGGGGTTTTTTTTTGTCTTATGTTTGAGGAAGTATGACCGGGGGCAAGACGAACTGCTGCTTCCGGCGGTTCTCGGTGCCTGTATGGACTAAGGAAGGTACTGGGAGATCTTCTCGTTGAGGATCGCTATCTTGACCGGTTTTGATATGTAATCGTCCAGCCCCTGCTCAAGGCATTTTTCGCGATACCCTTCGATGGCATGTGCGGTAAGGGCGATGATCGGCGTATGCCGGTTTATTGACTTTTCTTGTTCGCGAATGGCCTTGGTCGCCTCAAATCCATCCATGACCGGCATCTGAATATCCATTAACACTAGATCGAAACTATTTGCCACAAATGCCTCAACCGCCTCTTTGCCGTCATTGACAACAGTGACTTTGTGACCCTGTTTTTCAAGCATCTTGCAGGCGACCTTTTGGTTGACAATATTGTCTTCGGCCAAGAGGATTTGCAAAGAGACTTTTTTCCCGGAAATCGGCGTTGGTTGAGGAGTCGGTTCTTCTTGAGGGGGCTGCGATACAGCTTTGGCAACTTCCTGTTTGACCTCGATTGTGAAGTGGAAAGTGGAACCCAGGCCCTCCACGCTCTCCACCCATATCCTGCCTCCCATCATAGAGACAAGCCGGTGGCAGATGGCAAGGCCCAGCCCTGTTCCTTCAAATTTTCTGCTGTGCGATTCATCGGCCTGGGAAAAGGCATCGAAAATGGATTTGTGGTTTTGTTCAGAAATGCCGATGCCGGAGTCCCGGACACTAAAGTGGAGAATCAGGGATTCCTGTTCCTCGCGCTCCACCTGGACCTTCAATGCTACTTGGCCGTTGTGGGTGAACTTAATGGCATTGCCGATGAGATTTACCAGAATCTGGCTGAGTCTTCCTTTGTCGCCGACTACCTCATCGGGAACCTGTTCCTCCACAGACCAGATAAGGGCAAGCCCTTTGTTTGTTGCCTTTAAATTCAGTTCGTCAAAGCACGTGGCAATGCTATTTCTTAAATCAAAAGGTTCAGAGGCAAGGTCGAGCATGTTTGCCTCAACCTTGGAAAAGTCCAGGATATCGTTCACAACATCCAGCAGGCGGTAGGCTGATTTTTCAATGACCTCCAGGCATTCCCGCTGCTCCTCCGGCTCCTTGGATGTGAGGGCCAACTGGGTCATGCCGATGACACCGTTCATGGGGGTGCGGATTTCATGGCTCATGTTTGCCAGAAAGTTAGACTTGGCCCGGTTGGCCTCTTCCGCCCGTATTTTGGCAATTTCCAGCTCTCTGGTCCGTTCCTCAACGCGCTGACCCAAAAGATTGTGGGCATCGAGCAAGGCCTTATTCTTGTTTTCTAACTGTTGGGTCATGGTGTTGAAGGTTTTGGCTAAAAAGCCAATCTCGTCGTCCCGGTTTACCATTACCCTGTGCTGGAAGTCACCTTCACCAATTCCCCTGGCATGTTCGGCAAGTTCCTGGATAGGTTTGCTCATGTTTTTGGCGAGCATGTATGCCAGGATAATGCCTGTGACGACAAATAATCCCGTAAAAAGCGCAATAATCAGCATTGAAATCTGTAGTTTTTCAACACCAAGTAGTTTGAGAGCCGCGACCCTTTGGTTAATTTCTTTATAGATATCGTCCAGGGAGAATCCCAGGCGCAAGCCGCCAAGGCGTTGTTGCCCTATGAAAATGGGCATGGATACATCCATTACGCTGTTCTCGATTTGCACCAAAAGCCTTGGCGCACTGACTGCCTTTTGAGCGACCGGGTCCGTAAATATTTTTCCCAGGGAAGGCATGTTCTCACGTCCGTCGTGCACAACCTTGCCTTCTGGATCATAGATATAGAAATAAAGGACATCCTTTTGCTCTAGGACAGAAGCGCCAAGATGATACATGGCGTCCATGTCATAGCGGTACAGGGGGTTAACAAGGTTTTCAGCCAAAAGGCTGGCCATAATGGAGCCACGATGCCTGATCTGTTCAAGAAGACTGCGTTCCAGGGCCGAGGCGGAGAGCTGGTTTATGGTTTCGGCGGAAGTCCGCTGCATAATGACAAGCACGCTGCTCATTGTCGCAGTGATCCCTAAAACAAGGGCGATAATGATATATGTATAACGGTTTTGCAGACTGGATTTCATGAGTCGTTCAACACCTTGAGATACTCTTGTAGTTGCTTCATGCCATCCAAGTCCTGCTGCGAGAGGCGTTCCAATTTTGCTGTTTTATTATATACAGCCAATGCCTTTTGCCCGGCCGGATCGGATGAGGCTGCAAGGAGTATCTCAATCAATCGTTGCTTAATGGCCGGATCAAGGTTTTTCCGGACAAGCTCCAAAGCCCTTGGGATTGGGGCAGAGGCGTGAAATATGCGCATTTCATTACGGAACTGAGCCGGGGTGTGATCATCCTTATCCCAGTCCAAATTGCTATATGCCGCGGCATCGACCATGCCTCGGTAGACCCAGGTGCTGCTGTTGATCTCCTGGCCTGAAAAAACGTATCCTACTTTGTCTTTACCCGCATTATTACGCAGGCTTTGAAGTTCTTGCATCTTCAGGCCACTTTTTTTCATGATGGCCATTGGAATGAAAAATGCGCTGGTCGAGCCTGGGTCTTCAAAGGCGATTTTTTTCCCATTGAGGTCACGTAACGAGTTGATGGGGCTCTCTTTGCGGCAGATAAAAACGGTGTGATAGCTGGGGACCCCCTTTTTCCACCGTTTTAAGATAATTTCCGCCTGCGCTTTTTTTTGGAAGACAAGGGCGGAAAAGGGGGTCTCCGTGATCCAGTCCACCTCGCCTTGCTCGATGAAACGGATCATCTCCTCGTTGTCTTTGGCGAACTTTACCTGGGCTCCGGTGATGCCTAAAGGAGCCATCTTAGCGGCAACATAGTGGGCAATTGGATTGAGTTGTTGAAAATGCTTCTTGGGGTTAATGCTCACCTTTCCCAAGACAATGGTCTTCTCTCGCGCACTTTCTGCTTGGGAATTGCTCGGAAAAGAACACAGGAGAGTCAAAATCGTAGTGAGGTATAAAAAAAATCGTAACATGGGCGGCCTTTGTTTAAAAATCGATCTGAACTCGTCCTTGCAGGATTTGCGGGTCGTCGTCACCGACAAGGGGGTTGGTTGCGTCACTGTCATCGCCGTCGGCGTTGTGATCGTTATCCACCCAGATATAATTTGCCATAAAACGCAGGTTTGGTTTGATATACCAGTTCAGGCCCAAGGTGTAATTTCTTGCCCCGCCGCCTAGCACGTCTTTGTCGGTGAGGTCAACGCTGCTGCAACGTGCTGCAACTTCCCAGGCACCGTATTTACCTTTTGGAATGACGCGGGAGAATGAGCCTTTAGATGGTTTGTAAACTCGAGACTCGCCGGTGAGGAACATGCTGGCATTGACATACCAACCGTCAAAGGTCAGATCCTCATAGCCGCTTGCTCTTTCCACCTCGGCCAACATGTATTCTCCTTGCAGGGAAAAAGGCCCGCAAACCGAGGCCGCTTCAAGACCATATCGGCTAATGGATTCCACCCCGGGAATGTCACCGGTATCAACGTACTTGCTGCCGGTGACATCGGATTCGGTATCGGCATCAAAGCTTACATCACTGCCCCGCGGATCGCGGTAGGAGGCGGCAAGGCCAAGGTGTACCACGTTGGTCGGTTCATAAAAGGGGGCATAGGTGGCGCGACCGGTAACGGCCCAGCCCTCATCAGCCTCGTTGTCTGGATCGTCGTTAAAATCCTCGCCATACAGACCCAGGGCAAGGGAGTAATTTTTAGCATCGCTCCTCGCTACCAAGCCGATATTGGACCCCGGGGCAAGGGCGTTGGGCAGGGCCTCTTCCATGAAGGTGGTGTATTTGGAGCTGGTCAGCTCATCGAGGCTGAAAGGTTCGTCGTCCTGACCGAAGCTGATTGCCATCCCATCAAAGCCTTTGTACTCTATTGAGGCGTCCTTTATGTCCGAACCATCGGCAAAGTCCATCTCAAAGGCATACCCCCAGTCGCGGTACATGGTGCCTTCCAGCTCGATTCTGGCCCGGCGGAATTTGCTGCCATCCCCCAACGGACCCTTGTCCTCATTGTAAAGGGCGAAATCGGTCATCAACCGGCCTCCGAGCTCAAAGCTGAAATTCTCATCCGTCGTCTCCACCTTGAGCCCGCCCTCGGTGGAAACCAATACCTCCACGTCTTCCTTGGGCTTGATATTCACCTTCAGCGCCGTTTCTTGCTGAGGTTTATCCTCGTCTTTGCTGAGAAGGGCAGCTTTTAAGCGATTATAGTCTGCAGTGGTGATGGTGCCGTTGTCGCGCAGGATGCTGAGAAGATCTGAAAACTCGGCATTTCCGGCCCAGGCATGTGGGGCGGAGATAAAGAAGAGGCCGCACATGGCGGCAAATAAGAGAATCTGCGAGCGAGAAAACATAGCTCCCCCTATGCTAAATTTAACTCGAAAAATAAAAACTATTTAAATAACAGGTAACAGGATGGAGGAAAGATGTAAATACCAGAATTCTATGGACGTCAGGTGACAGTATGGTGTCGTAATAGTTCATTTTTTCCTGGTAACAGGCACATATCTCATTTACTTTGTCTTTTGATAGATTGTGAGAAAAGCCACAGAGGGGAATAAACGTAACTATGTCCAAAGAAAACGAAAGGGAAGAGAGTCATGTCTTGGACTCCTTGCTGGAAAGCAGGGATGAGGGAATGGCCCTTGTGGATGCCGAGGCGCGGTTTCTTTATTGCAACAGCGCCTATGCCGCATTTATGAAGGATGTCTTTAACCTTGAGGTGAAGGTTGGCATGCGTCACCCCTACGTGCTGCCAGGCGGCCAAGGCGCTTGGGCCAGCGAGATGTACCAAAGCGCCCTGACCGGCAAGAAGTTTTCCGTTGAATTTTCCAGCAACTGTAAAGAGCACGGCACCTGTTATTACGAACGCTCTTTTTCGCCCACCTTTAATAAGGGCAAGCTCTCCGGGTTTTCCGAGGTTATTCGAGACGTTACCGAGCATAAGCAAAACGAGGATGCACTGCGGGCCAATTATAAAACCCTGGAAAAGCAGTTCGCCGCAAGAACCAGCAGCTACCAAGAGTATAATGCCATCCTGGCCCAGGAGATTGTCGAGCGCCAGCAGGCTGAAGAGGATTTGCAGGAGAGTAAGGAGCGTTTGGCCCAAATTCTCCAAGGCAGCTCCATCCCCACTTTTGTTATCGACAACACCCACACCATCACCCACTGGAATAAGGCCTGCGAAAGCGTGACAGGCTATAGTTATGCCGAGATGGTCGGCAGCCAGAACCAATGGAAGGCTTTTTACCTCCACCAGCGGCCCACCATGGCCGACTTGGTGTTGGACATGGCCACCGATGACGAGATAGCCAGATATTATGCGGGCAAATATAGATCCTCGGAAATGCTTAAGGACGCCTTTGAGGCGGAAGACTTTTTTGACTTCGGTAAGCGCGGCAAATGGTTGTTTTTCACTGCTGCCCCAATCAGAAATAGGGCTGGTGAGGTGATCGGCGCCATTGAGACCCTGCAGGATATCTCAGACCGCAAGCAGATGGAGGAGGAGATCCGTAAGATCAACGATGAACTTGAGGAGCGTGTGGATGAACGGACCATGCAGCTGAAGCTGACCTATGATCAGCTGCTCCATGCGGAAAAGCTCAGTGCCGTGGGCAAATTGGCCGCCTCCATCGCCCACGAATTCGGCAATCCCATCATCGGCATTCGAAACTTTTTAAAGGGGCTCAAAACCCAGGTGGAGCTGCCCGAGGATGACGCTGCCATGCTGGACCTGGCCATTGACGAGTGCGTGCGGGTTAAGGATTTGATCCAGAGCCTGCAGGATTTTAATCGGCCCACCACCGGCAAGGTGGATGGAATGGACATCCACAAGACCATTGATGATCTTTTGGTCTTCAGTAAGAAAAGCCTCAGCGACAAGAACATCCAGGTGCTTAAGAGCTTCGCCCCGGACATGGTGGAGATCCAGGCCGTGGCTGATCAGATCAAGCAGGTTATTCTTAACCTTATCGGCAACGCCCAGGAGGCCATCGGGCCCAGCGGCGGGCGGATCATTATCAGTACCGAGGTGGTGCAGGAGAATATCCATATCCATGTTGAGGATACGGGTAAGGGGATTGCGGAAAAGGACATCGACTACATTTTTGACCCGTTCTATTCCACCAAGCCCGCAGTTGAGGGCACCGGCCTGGGGCTGTCTGTGAGCTACGGTATTGTTAAGCGTCATGGCGGCAACATCACGGTCCAGAGCACCCCGGATTTGGGCAGCAAATTTACAATTACCCTCCCCATAGACGGCGTTCCGCAAGAGGGGGATTCCCTGCCGGTTTTTAAGTAGCTGCGGTTTTTTTCTTGTCTGTTCTTGTGGTTGGTCGAAAAAGGTGGTTACACGCCAGACTGGCATGTTTTATCATCGCAACCTCAGCCGTGGCCATCGGTACCCTGTTTTTTCGTAAGGCGTTTTTTTATCTCTCGGCTCAACGGCTTAACAGACAAGCCCAAAAGAATCGCAGCGCCCATAAGCTGCAACCAGGGCGGAATGATCTCTGCAGCCTGGCCTATCACGGCCTGGGCCGAAACCCCACTCATAAGATAGACCTGATCCAGTATCAGCCCGCAGATTACGCTGACCACGGCAATGCTGACCAGATAAAGGGCTGTGGCCCGTTTGCCAAGCAGGCCAACCAGTACGGAGATGGTTGCCATATTGGTTGCCGGACCCACCAGCAAAAAGACCAATGCGGCCCCCGGGCTCACACCCTTTAAAATCATGGCTGCGGCAATGGGAGTGGAGGCGGTGGCGCAGATGTAGAGCGGGATACCGAAAAGAAGCATCAGCAGCATGGCTGCCAGGCCGCCGCCGAGGTATCCGGCAATCAGGTCGTCCGGCACTAAGGAGGTTATAATTCCTGCCAGGAAAAGACCGATGAAGAACCAGATAGCCAAATCCCCCCACAGCTCGCCAAAGGCGTATTGCATACCTGACTTGAGTTTTTCAGGCATGGTGTGATGCTTGGCGTGCTCCTCTGGCGGGCAATCCTCGCCGGAGCAACAGCTGTCCACCGGACAACTGAGATCCGGGCTGAGCCAGTGTTTTTGCGGTGGGTTGATGGTATTTTCCGCAATCCCGGCAACAAAGGCGGTAATAAAGGCGGAGATGGGCCTGGCCAGTGTCATAAACGGGTCCATGAGCGCATAGGTGATGCTGATGGAGTCAACGCCGGATTCCGGGGTGGAGATCAAAAAGGCCGTGGTGGCACCATTGTTTGCCCCTTGCTTTTTTAATGAGGCTGCAGCAGGCAAAACCCCGCAAGAGCAAAGAGGCACCGGGATGCCAAAGAGTGCTGCCTTAAAGACAGAGATAAATCGTCCTTTCCCGAGATGACGCACTACATAGGAGGGAGAAAGAAAGACCTTGAGCAGTCCCCCCACCAGGATACCAAACAATATATAGATTGAAGACTCCAGCAAAAGATGCCAGGCTTCAATGAAGATACTCGCAATAAAACTCATAAAAATTACTCCCTTATATGGTTCAGTGCCAGTTGGATGAGCTGGCTTACATGTTCATCGTTAAGCCGGTAATAAAGGACCGGACCCTCCCGGCGGTTGGCCACCAAGGCCAGTTGTTTGAGAAGCCGGAGTTGGTGGGATACCGCTGACTCGGATACGCCAATGAAGGCCGCCAGATCACAAACACACATCTCTTGTTGCTCAAGAGCCCAAAGCATTTTCAGGCGGGTTGGATCTGCGGCCGCCTTAAAAAACTGGGTAAGTTTTTCAACCTCCCGATCAGCAAGGGCGGAGTGCTTCGCCTTTTCCACCTGTTCGAGATGGATCACCCTGCAATCACACAGCTCAATTTCGTTTTCCGACATGGGGTTCCTTTTCTTGTGAGCGTCTGAGCATTTGCTCAAATATAGTAGTGAGGCCTTCTGCTGTCAACAGGCAATATTTCCAGCAGGCGCACGAATTGACTTTTTTCAGCCTGAACTGTAGAGTTTTGGTGTCGATAAGAAGGGGGTGAGGGGGAGGCCGCACGACATTTTCTGTTTGTTTTTTAAGACCATTCTCCTTGCTCATATTTAAAAGCCTGAATTTACGGCAAACTGTCTTCCTTGATAAGTTATGTTCGGAAAGAAAAAGAAAAGTGAAAGTATACTGCTGCTGGGGCTGGGCGGAATCGGATTATACCTTGCCAAGCGCTTGGTGCATGAAGGCTATGCCATTACCGCCATTGAGCCGGATAGTGAGTTGATCCGTCATGCAGACAGCCATCTTGATGCCCGTTTAATCAACGGCTCTGCCATGAGTGTCGAGCACTGGCAAGAGGCTGATGCAGACCAGATGGATTACCTGATCGCGGTAACGGATAACGATGCAGTGAACATGTTGTCCGCCAAAATTGCCGATCGCTTCGGTATCCCTAATAAAATTGCCAGGGTGCGCTCCCTGGATTTTGGCTTTGAGGACTCGCTCCTGAAAGGAGAGGATCTGGATATTGACCTCTTTATCCATCCTGAGGAGCTTGTCGCCCAGGAGGTTACCCGGCTCATCAAGCGGACCTCGGGCAACGAGATCATGGATATTGCCCTTGGGCAGATGCAGGTCATGGGTACCAGGATCCTCGAAGATTCTCCTTTGGCCAATAAAAGCCTGATAGAGCTTTCTCAAACCTACAGCGAGTTCCCTTTCCGTGTTGTAGCTATAGCCCGCGGCATTTCCACTATTATTCCCGGCGGCCGAGACACCATCTTGCCCAATGATCAGGTGTTGATCATGGCCGGGACCGAGGATCTGCCCAAACTTATGGAATTAACCGGCATCAGGCAGCAGAGGCGGCAGCGGGTTATTATCCTGGGCGGCGGCCTGGTTGGCAGCCGCATTGCCGAACTTTTGGGCAAGACCGTACAGGTCAAGCTCCTTGAAAAGGATGAAAAACGGGCGGATGAGCTAACCGGACTGTTGCCCGATACAGAGATTTTGCTCGGAGATGGCTCGGATAAGGATACCCTGGAGGCAGCCGGACTGCTCGATATGGACACCTTTGTCGCGGCCACCGGAGAGAATGAAACCAATATCATGAGTTGCATGCTGGCAAAGCACCTCATGGACACCCAGGATCAAAAGACTGTTTCCAAGCAGAGAAAAACCATTTCTCTGGTCAATAAAGAAGAGTACGTGGTTCTCGCTTCCACCAGCGGCTCGGATATTGCCTTGAACAAGAAGATCCTGGCCGGTAATGAGATCCTTACCTTTATCCGGCAAAGCGAGCTCCTCTCCATCGCCCATATGCACGGCTTTGATGTGGATGTAATAGATATCATTGCCGCCCCTGGGTCACCTATCACCCGCAAGGCTCTCTATAAAATGGATAATGAGCTTGCCGGGCATATCATCATCGGCAGTGTCTTCCGTGACGGAAAATGGGAAACAGCCGTGGGCGGCACCCAGTTACAAAAGGGTGACCGGGCCATTGTCATCTGCGACACGCTCCACCTGAAAAGGGTGCGTGAGTTGTTCATGTCGTGACATGACTTTGCAAATTTAATAATGCTATTTTGTCAAACTTGGTCACATTGGGAGTAATGCATGTTATTCAAGTCGAGCCGATTGGATGAGCGGCAAGAAGGTATTGATTTGTTTAATGAATTCGTAGGCAACACTGCTAAGTCGTTAATTGTTCATTATTCTTGTGAGTCTTTCGTTACAACACATGGAAAAACACCCAGAATTACTTCGATATCTGTCCGAAACATCAAAAATGCTCAAACTAAATCGTTTTCAATTCACCTGCAAGCCCAAATTAGTGGTAGAGATTTTCATAACTTATCTGAATATGACTATGATGAGTTAGAGAAGGAAATGTTATCCCATTTTTATGAGTTTGTTGAAACACATAATACTTACAGGTGGCTACATTGGAACATGAGGAATGCAAATTATGGTTTTGAAGCAATAAAAAATCGTTTTAGGATTTTAGGTGGTACCCCTGTAGAAATTGATGACGATTTGAAATATGATTTGCCGTTGATATTGAACAAAATGTTTACGAAAAAGTTTGAAGAACACAAACCAGATGGCAAATTGTTAAATCTTGTTCGCAGGAACAAGATAACCGACCAAGGTGTGTTGACAGGCAAAGAAGAGGCAGATGCGTTCGATGCAAAGCAATATTTAGAGCTTCACTCTTCAACTCTCAGGAAGGTGGATATGATGGCAAGTATAGTTAACCACCTAAAAAGGGGGAAATTAAAAGTTAACTCAAGTGTTATAGAAATTTACGGATTAAATTTTCCTGGGATACTTGAAATTGGAAGAAATAGCTGGCTTCTAATGTTTTTAATTACACTACTGAGCTTCATTTGTGGTGCAGCTATAGAGCCAGTGATACAAAGATTTTTTGGGACATCATTGTGATGTCAAAGTAAAGCAGGCCAACCAATCTACATGTAGTTCCTCAACATGTTTGAAGGTTGTTGATGAGGTTTTGGTGTGCGCCCAAAAGAAGTGATAAATTCCTTTCTTTCTAATTCTTCCAGAAAGACGGATAAAAAATCACCAAGGCAGAGAACATCTCAAGCCTTCCCACCAGCATGTTCCATGAAAGGAACCACTTTCCTGTATCTGAGATAAAGGCGTAGTTTTCGCTGGGGCCCACATCACCGAAGCCCGGGCCGATGTTCATGAGTGAGGAAATAACCGAACTCATGGCCGTGGTGTAGTCCATGTTGTCGCTTAGCACCATGAAGCAGCTACCTGCCAAAACCATGAAGATGTTGACGATGAAGTAGCAGAGTGCCAGGTCAATGATGGAGGAGTCGATCCGCCGTTCATTGAGCTTGATAGAGACCACGGCCAGGGGCTGGAAAAAGATCTTGCGGATGGCAGCGTACATATATTTGCAGATGATCGTGTAATGAACCACCTTGATGCCCGAGGTGGTAGAACCGGCGCAGGCGCCGATAAAGCAGACTGCATACAGAAACATCTGCGCGGCCTGGGGCCAGAGTTCGTAATCGGCCGTGCCGAAACCAGTGGTGGTTAAGAGGCTCACCACCTGAAAGGTGCCGTAGCGCAATGCCTCAAAAAAATCAGGGTAGGTCCCGTTTTGCCAGAGGATCAATGAGACCATGCCGCAGAAAAAGAAGACAAAGCCAAGATACCACCTGAACTCCGTATTGATCTTCAGGGCTTTCCCATCCCCGCGAATGAGCTGATAGAGCAGGACAAAGCTCATGCCGCCCAGGAACATAAAAATCGTGATGACCCAATCAAAGTATGCGCTGTTGTAGTGGCCAATGCTCAAGTTCTTGGGCGAATACCCTGAGGTGGAGACAGTACCGAATGCCGTACACAGTGAGTCGAACAGTTCCATACCGCCCAGGCAGAGCAGCACCACCTGGATAATGTTCAGGGCAAGGTAGATCAACCAGAGCCGGATCATGGTGTCGCGGTTTCTGGGCATGAATTTATCCTTGGTAATGACCTGGCCGGGGCTGCATTCGGCCCGAAAGAGTCTGAGCCCACCCATGCCCTGGGGCAGAAAGATAATGGTCAGGGTCAAGAATCCCATGCCGCCTAAAAGGTGGGTCTGGCTGCGCCAGAACAACAGGCCATGGGGCACAGCTTCGATATCGGTGAGAATGGTGGCGCCGGTGGTGGTGTAGCCGGACATCATCTCAAAAAAGGCGTCCGTAAAGGAGGGGATGGAGCCGTGCAGGACAAAGGGCAGGCTGGAAAGGGCAGCCACCAGGCACCAGCCAAAGCAGGCGATGATAATGCCGTCCTTGATCTGTAAATCGCTCTCCTTGCGGCAGAACCACCAACAGGGCAGTCCCAGGGCAATGGTGATAAGGGCGGAGTAGATCAAAGGCAGGAGGTCATTCTCCCCGTAAATAAGGGAGCAGGCAATGGGCAGCGACATGGAGCTGCCGGTGACAAGAAGTAAAATGCCAATAACATGGGTTATTGAAGAAAAGTGCATGGTTTATTCACCACGGTCATTCTTTTATATATAAAGGATAATGACACCCTACTTAACACATTGGGCAAAAGGAGTCGATTTATCTGTTTATTATCGGGAGTGGATCCTGCTCCGTGTGACTCTTGAGATCTTTCATGAGCAGAGAAAGGTTGTTCTTGTAAAAAAATAAGGTATGTGTAGGTTGTGTCCTACTTTTAGCAATGGAGAATCGCAATGGCCGAGACAAAAACATACAAACTGGTCGCCACCTGTGCCGCAGGCCTGAGTGAACTGGTCGCCGAAGAGATGGCAGAGTTCGGCGGCACAGAGATCGAGCAGGTTCCTGGTGCGGTGAACTTTGTCGGCGATCTTTCCGTTGCCTACCGGGCCTGCCTTTGGTCGCGATTTTCTGCCAAGATTCTCCTTGTCCTGAAAGATTTTCCTGCCCCGGATACAGATGTCTTGTATGCACAGGCAGTAGCAGTGGATTGGTCCGAGCATTTATGTGAGGATATGAGTTTTGCCATTGACTGCACCTCTGTGAAATCACCCATCACAAATAGCCACTTCGCCTCCCTCAGGGTGAAGGATGCCATTGTTGACTGGTTCATGGGAAAAACCGATGGTATCCGGCCCGATGTGGTTACCAAGCGTCCTGATGTGCGGATTAACCTTTTTCTCCACCAGGAAACTGCAACATTGAGTATTGATCTGGCCGGAGAGAGCCTGCATCAGCGCCATTACCGTGTGGCTCCCGGCAAGGCGACTTTAAAGGAATCCTTGGCCGCAGCTATCTTGAAGCGCTCCGGTTGGCATAAGGATGTTTCACCCGATTACACCTTGCTTGACCCCATGTGCGGCACCGGTACGTTGTTGATCGAGGCTGCGATGATGTTCGGTGATATCGCCCCTGGTCTTGACCGTACCTATTATGGTTTTACAAAATGGCTCGGCCATGATGAAAAGATCTGGGACTATTTGGTCCAGGATGCCATAGCTTGTGAGGATGCAGGGCGCCAAAAAAAGTGGCCGAAGATCATCGGCTTTGACGGAGACCGGCAGGCGGTGAATGCCGCCCTCAAGAATATCGAGCAGGTGGAACTTGAGCAGCAGATTCATGTCGAGCGGCGCTCCTTGGCATTTGTAGAGGCGCAACATGTTGCCGCAACCGGCTCCGGCTTGGTGGTGGTAAACCCGCCCTATGGTGAGCGGCTCAATGAAAAAAACGAGGTCAAGTACCTCTACCGCTGCCTGGGTAGAAAATTACGTGAGGAGTTTCCCGGCTGGCAGGCAGCGGTTTTTACCGGCAACCCGGACCTGGCCGACTCATTTGGGCTTGCCGCCAGGGAGCAATTTCGTCTTTACAATGGCCCCTTGCTCTGCCAGTTGCGGATCATGGATGTGCCCAAGGAGCAGGAGACGGAAACCGTAACAACCTGGCAGGTCTCAAGCGATCCCACCACTGCCGGGGCAGAGTCTTTTGCCAACAGGTTGCGCAAGAACCTCAAACCGCTTCTCAAGTGGGCTGCCAAGGAAAAAATCAGCTGTTTCCGTATCTACGATGGAGATATACCGGAATATAACGTGGCCGTGGATCTTTACGGACACTGGGTCCATATTCAAGAGTACGCTCCGCCGGCCTCGGTTGCCGCCGATAAGGCCCAGGAGCGGGTGCACCAGGCAGTGAAGACCGTGCAGGAGGTCTTGGGGATCAAACGCAACCGTATCTTTTTAAAGACCCGGCAACGGCAACGGGGCAAACAGCAGTACCAGAAAAAATCAGGCAAGGGGCGGTTCCACGAGGTGATGGAGGGCCCGGCCAGGTTGTTGGTCAACTTCAGCGACTACCTGGACACCGGCCTCTTTCTCGATCATCGTCCCATCCGGCAGCAGATCGGGCGGATGGCCCATGACAAACGCTTTCTCAACCTCTTTGCCTATACCGGTTCCGCCACCATCCATGCCGCCCTGGGCGGGGCCACATCAACCACCTCGGTGGATCTCTCCACTACCTATCTGGAGTGGCTCAAGTGTAATCTGGCCCTGAACGGCCTTTCCTTTGTCCGGCACCGGACAGAGCGGGGCGATTGCCTGAAGTGGCTTGAGGAGTGCCGGGAGCAGTTTGACCTCATCTTTGTCGATCCGCCCACCTTTTCCAACACCAAGAAGGAAAAGCGTGTCTTTGATGTGCAGCGTGATCATGGCCGCTTGCTTCAGCTTGCCATGCGCAGGCTGGACCCGGACGGCCTGCTGATCTTTTCCACCAACTTTCGGCGCTTCAAGCTGGAGGAGGAAATCGCTAAACGGTTTCACGTACAAGAGATCAGCAAGGAGTCCCTGCCCCTTGATTTTGCACGGAGAAAGATCCATCGCTGCTGGCAGATCCGTCACCGCTAGCCCGTGTTTCTCACAAGCGATCTGCTACGAAGCCGCTAAACACTGCGTCTACTACGTTACGCTTGAAAAACATTCTCAACATACTGAAAGTATGCCTGCGAGTGTTTTCCGGCGCAAGCCTCGAAGGTCTCGCAGGCTCGCTATCTGTATCCACAGCACTTCCCGGCTTCTCGCAACGATCTTTGTGAGAAACACGGGCTAGGAAAAAAACATCATAACCTTGGCGGGATGCCTCCCCCCCAGCCAGGAATAATTTTGCTCCAATGCTGTCACCCGAGTCATCTTTTCATACATTCTCCCTTGACCCTCCCTGCGCCTGACACATAAGCTGATTATAAGAAGTCACTTGCTTTATTGCGCCATTACCAGAAGCGGAGAGATGGAGCATGCCGATACAGCCCCAGACAGCTCATACTAATTTTTCCCCAGGGCAGGAAGCCGACACCCTTTGTCAGCTGGTCCACGCTCTGGCCGTGGAGCTTGATCCTGGGCGCAAGGATTTCTTGACCGTCACCCTGGACAGCTCCCTGGATCTCGATCTTGGTTTTGACAGCCTGAGCAAAATGGAACTGCTCTCCCGGCTGGAGCGGACCTATGCGGTGATGTTGCCCGACCAGGTCCTGACCAGCGCGGAAACGGTACGCGATCTCTTGCGGGCCGTATTGAGGGCCACCAAGCCGGGGCATAGCCCGGCGGAGGCGGTCGCTGTTTCTCTTCCTGAGGTGGGAGAGGGAGGGGGCGTGGCCGAGGGCAGCCGGACCCTGGTGGAGGTGTTGGAGTGGCAGCTGCGCGCAGGGGGGGATCGGCCCCACATCCTCCTCTATGCCGAGGGAGAACAGCCCGAGGAGATCAGCTACCGCACCCTCTATGCCGGTGCGCTTGAGGTAGGCCGCGGCCTGCAAAGGTATGGCATCGAGGCCGGGCAGAGCGTGGCTATCATGTTGCCCACCGGCCGTGATTATCTCTACAGTTTTTTCGGGGTGCTGCTCGCCGGCGCTGTGCCGGTGCCCCTCTATCCCCCCATGCGACCGGCCCAACTCGAAGAGCATCTCGGTCGCCATCGTTCCATTTTGAACAACGCC
Organism: uncultured Desulfobulbia bacterium; assembly: GCA_964385695.1. GTDB lineage: Bacteria > Desulfobacterota > Desulfobulbia > Desulfobulbales > Desulfurivibrionaceae > CAYLQA01. Next base: position 15,533 of record CAYLQA010000026.1, read on the forward strand.
CAGGCCCGGCTGCTGATTACTATCCCTGAGGCTCGCCCCCTGGCCCGCCTGCTGAAGACCCAGGTGGATGGGTTGCACCGGGTTGCGACCGTAGCGGAGCTGGGCGGGCCCGGCGGCAGTTTCACCCCGCCGCCCCGGGATCCGCAGGATACCGCCTTTCTGCAATATACCTCCGGCAGCACCGGTACCCCCAAGGGGGTCATTCTCAGCCACGCCAACCTGCTGGCCAATATCCGGGCCATGGGCAAGGCGGTCCAGGCCGGACCAAAGGATGTCTTTGTCAGTTGGCTCCCCCTCTACCACGATATGGGCTTGATCGGCGCTTGGCTCGGCAGTCTCTACCACGGCTGCCGTTTTGTCCTCCTCTCTCCCCTTTCCTTTCTGCTGCGGCCGGCCCGCTGGCTCTGGGCTATCCATAATCATAAGGGCACCCTCTCGGCCTCACCCAACTTCGGCTATGAGCTCTGCCTGAATAAGATCAGAGAAGAGGATATTGCCGGCCTCGATCTCAGCTCCTGGCGCCTCGCCTTTAACGGGGCCGAGCCGGTAAGCCCGGAGACGGTGCTCCGCTTTGCTGAGCGTTTCGGTCGTTACGGCCTTCGGGAAGAGGCCATGGCCCCGGTGTACGGCCTGGCCGAGGCCTCGGTGGGTCTGGCCTTTCCCCCTTTGGGCCGAGCTCCGCTCATTGATCGCGTGCAGCGTCAGGCCTTCATGCGCTCGGGAGAGGCCGTGCCCGCAGAGCCGGAGGATTCTACGGCCCTGCGCTTTGTTACCTGCGGGCAGCCCCTGGAGGGGCATCAGATCCGCATCGTCGACCCCAGCGAACGTGAACTGCCCGAACGGCAGGAGGGGCGCCTGCAGTTTCGGGGGCCGTCGGTCACCAGTGGTTACTTCCGCAACCCCGGCCAGACGGCCGATCTCTTTCACAGCGAATGGCTTGATTCCGGCGATATGGCATACCAGGCCGCACGCGAGATCTATATAACAAGCAGGGTCAAAGATATCATCATCCGCGGCGGTCGTAACATTAGTCCCTACGAACTGGAGGAAGCGGTAGGAGAGATTGCCGGTATCCGCAAGGGCTGCGTGGCGGTGTTCGGGGTCAACGACCCGGTCTCCGCCACCGAAAAGCTGGTGATCCTGGCCGAAAGCCGGGAGCGTGAACCGGATGCCTTGGCCCGACTGCGGGAAGAGATCAACGGTGTCAGCCTGGATCTGTTGGGCAGCCCGCCCGATGAGGTGATGCTTGTTCCGCCGCACACCGTGCTCAAGACCTCCAGCGGCAAGATCCGCCGGGCCGCCAGCCGCGAAATGTATGAGGCAAAAGGAATCGGTCGCCCCCAACGGGCCGTCTGGTGGCAGCTGCTTCGCCTCTTTTTTTCCGGTCTGCTTCCCCAACTGCGCCGCGGCAAGCGGCTGCTTTTTTCCACCCTATATGCCGGGTATTGCTGGGGGATATACGTGCTCCTCTCTCTGCCTGCCTGGCTGCTGGTGGCCCTTTTGCCCAGCCGCCGCTTTCGTTGGTTGGTGGCCCGGAGCGAGGCCCGTTTTCTCGTGCGCGCAAGCGGCACGCCGCTGAAGGTGACTGGGCTGGAAAATCTCCAGGGTGAGCGCCCCATGATCCTGGTCAGCAATCACCAGAGCTATCTGGACAGTATTGTCCTGGTTTCCGCTTTGCCCCGGGAATTTCGCTTTGTGGCCAAGACCGAACTGGCCGAACGTTTCGGTCTGGGCCTGATACTCTCCCGCTTGAACGTGGAGTTTGTCGAACGCTTTGACAGCCGGCAGGCAGCAAGCGACGCCCGCCGCCTGGGGGAAGTGGCCGCCGGTGGGCATTCGCTCTTCTTCTTCTCCGAGGGAACCTTTCAGCGCTTGCCGGGCCTCTTGCCTTTTCGCATGGGTGCCTTTGTTGCTGCCGCCGAAAGCGGCATGCCGGTGGTACCCATTGCCATTCGCGGAACCCGTTCCAAGCTGCGATCCGGCACCTGGTTCCCCCGCCGGGGACCGGTGGCCATTACCATCGGCAAACCATTCAAGCCACAGGGAAGGGACTGGAGTGCTGCTCTGGCCCTGCGCAACGAGATCCGCCGGGTGATTCTGCACAACTGCGGGGAGCCGGATCTCGCCTCGCTCCATCATCCGGAAGCGGGTAACCATCAACCAGAGGAAAAAGGACCATGCCGAACCTGACCAGCTCATCTGCCCATATTGATCTGATTTCCGCCACGGAAGCCGTTACCCTGCCCGGCCTGTTGCAGAGGCGCCTCATGAGGAGCCCTGCGGCAACGGCCTACCGAGAGTACAATCCGGACTTGTCTGCCTGGCAAAGCTACAGTTGGTTTGAGCTGGGGAACGAAATCGCCCGCTGGCGGCAGGCCCTGGCCGGAGAAGGGCTTGGCCGCGGGGCGCGGGTTGGTCTGCTGCTGCCCAATAGTGTGGCCTGGGTCTGCTTTGAGCAGGCGGCCCTCGCCCTGGGCCTGGTGGTGGTGCCCCTTTACACCCGCGACAATCCGGAAAACCAGGCCTATGTCCTGCACGACGCAGGCTGCCGTCTGCTGCTGGTCAACAGGGCGGAGCAGTGGCAGGCCATTGTCGCCTCGGGCAAACCTCTTCCGGACCTTGCCCAGGTTCTCGCCCTGCAAGACGAGGAGACGGGCAGTAGTGAAAGAATGCTGCGTCCTGTGGCCGGCTGGTTGCCGCCCAAGGCGGAAATGGTGGAGAGTTTCGAAGTAAGTGGTGATGATCTGGCTTCTATCGTTTACACCTCCGGCACCACAGGACCGCCCAAGGGGGTGATGCTTTCCCACCGCAATATCCTCTGGAACTGTGAGGCTATTCTCAAGCGCATCCCGGCCTACCCCGATGATGTCTTTCTCTCCTTTCTCCCCTTATCCCATACCTTTGAACGCACGGTTGGCTATTACATCCCCATGATGGCAGGAAGCTGCGTCGCCTATGCCCGCTCGGTCCAGGATTTGGCTGAAGATTTATTGACCATCCGGCCCACCATTCTCATCTCCGTGCCCAGGATCTACGAGCGCATCTATGCCAAGATTCAGCAAAAGCTGGCAGGAAAGGGGGCAGTGGCCCGCTTTCTCTTCCGGCAGGCGGTTGCGGTCGGCTACCATCGTTTTGAGGCAGGGCAGAGCAGAGCAAGATTCTCCCTGCTGGAGCGTTTGGCCTGGCCCTTGCTGCACTGCCTGGTGGCGGCCAAGGTCATGGCCCGCCTCGGAGGCCGGATTCGCATCGCGGTCACCGGCGGTGCGCCGCTTGAGAATGGAGTTGCCCGCTTTTTTATCGGTCTAGGCCTGCCGCTTCTGCAAGGGTATGGTCTGACAGAGACGGCTCCGGTGATCAGTGCCAACCGTCTTGAAGACAACATCCCTGCCTCGGTGGGAGAAGCTCTGTCCCAGGTGGAGATCATGCTCGGCGATGAGAACGAGTTGTTGGTTCGCAGTCCTGGTGTGATGCTCGGCTACTGGCACCGGCCCCAGGAAACCCAGGCCGCCATTGACCGAGAGGGTTGGCTGCATACAGGCGATGTGGCGCAAGTGCGCGGGAAGCATATCTTTATCCGTGGCAGGCTCAAGGAGATCCTGGTGAGCTCCGCCGGTGAGAAGGTACCGCCCACGGATCTGGAGTTGCTCCTGGAACAGGAGCCGCTTTTTGAACAGGCCATGGTGGTGGGTGAGGGCATGCCCTATATCGCAGCCCTGCTTGTCTTGCAGCCCGAGGCCTGGCGTGATTTTGCCGAGGCCCGCAATCTGGATCCAGACGATTCCGCCTCCCTGCGGGATGAGAGTGTGCAGGCGGAAATTCTCAAAAGGATAAGTGCTATCCTGCACGGTTTCCCCGCAGCGGCTCAGGTGCATGCCGCCTTCCTGACCCTTACGCCCTGGACCATTGACAACGGTCTGCTCACTGCGACCATGAAGCTGAAGCGGGCAGAGATTGCCCAGCGTCTCGCCGGAGAGATCCGGAGCCTGTACCAGGGGCATGATGTTCCCGGACTGAGCTGAACGGGGTGCCGTTGTAGCGGGTGGAGTTGCAGAACGTACCAGCTATCCCTTAACAGGGCCTGTTAGGGATATATCCCGCACTTGCACTTAGGTGTTTCGTTAAGTTCTAATGTTGCAGGTTCGTAGTTCGTATCGGGTGTGGTACCCGGGGTGAACTACTATTTTTGTGTTGGTTTCCGGCAAATGATGTGCCTGGAATCATAACCTGTTTCTATTCCTCAAGAGGGTGTTTTAGGTTAGGAAATACAAAAGTGTAAAGGGGGTGGAAAAAGGTAACTATTTCAGGCTGTTTGCTGCTAACATATTTTTAAGGGCAGCTTGAAGCCCTTCAGATGCATGAGGCAAAGCAGCAATTTTTTTAACTCAGAAATGGTTGTAGCAACACCCCATGGCGAAAAAGAAAAAGAAGTTCAAACAACGTATCTTTACTGACTGGTGTAAGGCCTGCGGACTGTGCGTCGCCTTTTGCCCGAAAAAGGTCTACGAGAAGGATGAGCAGGGCCGCCCGATCGTTAAAAATCCGGGAGCTTGCATCGGCTGCAGATTTTGTGAACTCCATTGCCCTGATTTTGCCATCACCATCAGCGAATTAAATGACAAAGATGATGAGTCCGACGACGACAAAGGAGGCGGCTCGTGAGTGCCAAAATCAAAGGTGAGCGCTATCTCCTCCAGGGAAATGAGGCCATGGTTGAAGGCGCTCTGGCAGCCGGTTGCCGTTTTTATGCCGGTTATCCCATCACCCCTGCCTCGGAAATATCCGAGCTGATGTCCGTGCGGCTGCCCGAGGTGGGCGGCACCTTTATCCAGATGGAAGATGAAATTGCCAGCATGGGCGCCATTATCGGGGCCTCCCTGGCCGGGGTCAAATCACTCACCGCCACCAGTGGCCCTGGGTTTTCTCTGATGCAGGAGAATCTTGGCTATGCCTGTATGACCGAGGTGCCCTGCGTTATCGTCAATGTGATGCGCGGCGGGCCAAGTACCGGGCTGCCAACCAGCCCCTCCCAGGGCGATGTGATGCAGGCGCGTTGGGGCACCCATGGGGATCACCCCATCATTGTTCTTTCCGTTTCTACGGTTGCCGAATGTTTCGAGATAACCGTGCACGCCTTTAATCTCTCCGAGAAATACCGGGTGCCGGTGATCATCCTTTCCGACGAGGTCGTGGCCCATACCCGGGAGAACATCACCATCCCGGCCATGGAAAACGTCGAGGTGGTGGATCGCATAAAACCAAGCGTGCCTCCGCAATGGTACAAGCCCTATGCCGACAATAGCCGTGGCGTGCCTGATATGGCTGCATTCGGCGATGGCTACCGACATCATGTGACCGGGCTTGCCCACGACGAAGCAGGTTTTCCCACCCAGCGTTCCGATGAGATCAAAGCGCTGACCAAGCGTCAGTTTAAAAAGATTACCAATGGTTTTTTTGAAATACAGACCACCCGTTCCTTCATGCTTGAGGATGCCGACGTTACGGTTGTCGCCTACGGTGCCGTCGCCAGATCAGCCAAACGGGCCGTACGCATGGCGCGGGAGCAAGGGATAAAGGCGGGTCTTTTGCAGCTCGTGACCCTCTTTCCCTTCCCGCGTAAGGCTGTGGATCAGGTATTACGCCAATGCAAGGCGGTGATCGTGCCGGAGATGAATATGGGCCAGATCAGCCGCGAGGTAAAGCGGATCAACCGTAAATGCAGGATCATCAAATACAACCGGGTGGATGGCCAGCTCATTACCCCGGAAGAGATATTCGTGGAACTGGGCAACTGAACCAGGGTCTTGAGGACGAAAAATGGAAACGATGGAAAAGGTTGAACAACTTCGCCATTACTATCTACGGCACGATAAGAAATTCCCCCATGTCTGGTGCCCTGGCTGCGGTAACGGCATAGTTTTAGGTTCACTCATCCGTGCCATAGACAACATCGGCCTTGAAAAGGACGACACCGTTCTTGTCTCGGGCATTGGTTGTGCCGGCAGGATGCCGGTATATGCGGACTTTAACACCCTGCACACTACCCATGGCCGGGCCTTGACCTTTGCCACCGGGGTGAAATTGGCCCGACCGGAGCTGAACCTCATCACCATCATGGGTGATGGCGATGCAACCGGTATCGGCGGCAATCATTTTATCCATGCGGCCCGGCGCAATCTGAACATGACAGCGATTATTATCAACAACCAGATTTACGGCATGACCGGCGGCCAGTATTCACCCACAACACCATACGGCGCCAAGGCCACTACAGCCATGTACGGCAATGTTGAGCATGCCTTTTCCATTGCCGAGTTGGCAGTAACAGCCGGTGCCTCCTTTGTCGCCCGGGGCACGGTGTTCCATGTGCAGGAGCTGGATCGGCTTATTGAACAGGCCATCCGCAAGAATGGGTTTTCCGTGGTCGAGATTATGTCCAACTGCCACACCCAGTTTGGTCGACGCAATAAGATGGCTGACCCGGTGACCATGATGACCTGGTTCAAGGAGCATGCCGTGCCTGTTCGTAAGGCCGGCGATATGGCCCCTGAAAGTATGGAAGATAAGTTTGTAACCGGCGTCTTGGCAGATGTGGAAAAACCAGATTACCTGGCCCAGTATGACAATATCAGGGAAGAGGCACGGAAAAAGGCCGAAGCAAAGGAAGAGTAATGGAAGAGCGTTATGAGATTCGCATAGGCGGCTCAGGCGGGCAGGGCATTATCCTGGCTGCGGTCATTTTGGCCGAGGCAGCCGGAGTACAGGGCGGTCAGTATGTTTGCCAGACACAGAGCTACGGCCCTGAGGCCCGAGGCGGTAAAAGCAAGGCCGAGGTGGTGATTTCCAACGAGGAGATCGATTACCCCAAGGTGATCCAGATGGATCTTTTCCTGGCCATGAACCAGCCCTCGCTCGATGCCTATTTTTATGATTTTAAGCCAAACGGCATTCTGGTGGTGGACTCCACCTTTGTCCAGCAGCTTCCCTCAAGCCGGGTGATCTCCATCCCCTTTACCCGCATGGCGCGGGAGGAGTTTAAGCGTGAGGTTGTGGCAAACATGGTGGCCTTGGGCGCGCTTGGTCATCTCTGCCCCAAGGTGGAAAGCGATCACCTCAAAGAGGCGATCCTCGCAAGGGTGCCCAAGCATACCAGGGATTTGAACAGTGACGCTTTTGCTGCCGGTCTTGCTGCTGCCGTGGCCGTTGATCTGGGTGATTTGCCACGATCCATCATGCCCGAACACGAGGAAGAAGTGTAATCGGTCACAGGGCACGGCATCTGCTGCGTTATCGGCCTTTTCGCATACTTGTTGTATGGCGAAAGTGCCTCTGCCTTGCATCTGCCGCACCCTCTGGCCGCTTACGGGGTGGTGTGGTGCAATCTTGCTTTGTGATGTTGTGAGTTGGAATTTATAAATTGGCTTGGAGGATAAATGGCCGAGCAGTTTCCCATTGAGGCGAACTTCCAGGTTTATCATGACCTGATGGCCAAAAAGGTTCGTGAGATCCTGCTGGTTTCCAGTCCGTACGATGCCTTTCTCATGGAGGAGGATGGCTCCCTTGCATCCCGTATCATTAATGAATACCAAGGGCTGAATCTCAGCCACCCACCCCGTTTGCACCGTGCCTCCTCCGGCAAGGCCGCTATGGAGCTACTGGAGCGCTTCACCTACGACTTGGTCATCACCATGCCCCAGGTGGATGACACCGACGCTGTTGCCCTGAGCGCGACCCTCCGTGCGAAATATCCGGATCTGCCGGTGATTTTTCTGGCCCACAACGCTCGAGCTATCCCCCAGGCCGTCGAAGAAGAGGCCTGTGTCTTATTCGACAAGCAATATATCTGGTCCGCGGACCCGGATTTTTTACTGGCCATTGTCAAGAACGTGGAAGACCATCATAACGTGGAGCACGACACGCGCAGTGCCCAGGTTCGTGTTCTGCTCCTGGTGGAGGACTCACCGCTCTATCGCTCCTACCTCCTGCCCCTCGTTTACCGTGAGGTGGTGCACCAGACCCAGGCCGTGCTGGCGGAAAGCCTTAATGAGGAACATCGACTTTTAAAGATGCGGGCTCGGCCCAAGGTTCTGGTGGTGGAGAACTATGAGGATGCCTTGGACTTTTACCATCGTTATCGCCCCTATCTCATGGGAGTCATCACGGATATGCGTTTTCCGCGTAACTGTAAACAGGATCCCAAGGCCGGGCTCAAGCTGCTCAAGCACCTGCGCCGAGAAAGTCCGGATCTTCCGCTCCTGATGCTCAGCTCCGGGGCGGAGAACCAAAAAACGGCAGAGGCGATTCCTGCCCTTTTTATCCATAAAAACGCCCAGCGCCTTTCCGAGGAGATCCAGAATTTTTTCCTCGATCATCTCGGCTTTGGCGATTTTGTCTTCCGGTTGCCCGATAACACGGTGGTGGATTGGGCCAAGAACCTGCGGGAGTTTGAGGATAAGCTCTCCGCCATTCCCGATAAGTCCTTGATTTACCACGCGAAGCATAATCATTTTGCCAACTGGATCATGGCCAGGAGCGAGGTGCCCACGGCCCAGAAAATTTCAGGAAAGCATCTTGAGAAATTTAAAGATGTTAATGAGCTGCGTGCCTTTCTCACCGACTGTCTCCACTCCTTACGGCGTACGCGGCAATGCGGTATTGTCACCCAGTTCAACCAAGCGGATTTTGACCCGGATGTTGTGGATTTTGTCCGCGTCGGCAGGGGCTCTTTGGGTGGCAAGGCCCGTGGCTTGGCCTTTATGGCCCAGCAGCTTCTCGAGTTGACCGACTTGCCCCAGGTTTTCCACGACTGCCCGGTGGTCTTTCCCAAGACCCTGGTCATAGCCTCGGGCGGCTTTGATACCTTTGTCGAACAGAACTGGCTGCGCCTGCCCGATGAGACGGCCACGGACGAGGAGATTGCCGCCATGTTCATGGCCGGGGAACTTCCTTCCTGGCTGCTGGAGGAGCTTTCCGCCTATCTCGAGGTGGTGGAGCAGCCCCTGGCCGTACGCTCTTCAAGCCTCAGTGAGGACGCCCATTACAAACCCTATGCCGGGCTTTTTCATACCGAGATGCTGGCTAATAACGAGGCGGATTTCCCTGTGCGTCTTGAGCAACTCGTCCGGGCCATCAAGCTGATCTATGCCTCCACCTGGTTTGCCGGACCGCGTGCCTTTGCCCGCCGGGAAGGGCGGAACCGTCCCGACAGTATGGCCATTATCATTCAGGAGTTGGTGGGCACAAGGGAGAACGGTTATTTCTACCCGGCCATCTCCGGGGTGGCGCAGTCATATAATTATTACCCTGTGGGCAACATGCGGCCTGAGGATGGTGTGGCCCATATAGCCCTGGGCATGGGTCGCACAGTGGTCGAGGGCGAGCGGAGTTTGCGTTTTTCTCCAAAATTTCCCAAGGCCTTGCCGCAATTTGCCACGGTGGACGACACCTTGAAAAATTCGCAAACCGAGTTTTATGCGCTGAGCCTTGAGCCAAGAGAGAATCTTGTCTCCTATGAGGATACCTCCGGCAACCTGACGAAACTCGCCCTCCTAAAGCGTGAAGAAGATACCCCGGTACAGCTTCTGTGCAGCACCTATTTCAGCGACGAGCACAGTATTCGCGATACAAGGCAAAAGGGGCGTAAGGTGCTGACCTTTGCCTCCATCTTGAAATACAAAACATTTCCCTTGGCTGAAATGCTCAGGGAACTTACCGCTATAGGCAAGAAGGCCATGGGTACCCAGGTGGAGATCGAGTTTGCCGTGGATCTGCGTGAGGAAGAGGACGAGAGCCGCTTTTATTTTCTGCAGATCCGCCCCATGGTGGCCGGTGAGGAACGCTTTGAGACCACCATCAGTACGGAAGAGGAAAAAACCGCCTTTTGCTACTCCTCGCAGGCATTGGGGCATGGGGTGCATAAGTTGAAGGATATCGTCTTTGTCCGGCCCGATGATTTTGACCCCGCAGCCACCCGTGAGATTGCCGCTGAGATCAGCAAGATTAACCGAAAATTGCAGGCCAAGGGGAGTCCGTATCTGCTTATTGGCCCTGGTCGCTGGGGCTCGGCCGACCCCTGGCTCGGCATTCCGGTTCAGTGGCTGGATATCTCCGGTGTCGGGGCCATGGTTGAGTTGAGAGGGGAGGGAATCCACGCCGACCCATCCGAGGGTTCGCACTTTTTTCAGAACATCACCTCTCTTGGCATCCCCTATGTCACGGTGAATCCTGAAGGTGATCGTCTCGACTGGCAGTGGTTGAATAAGAAAAAGAAAACGGCAAAGACCAAGTTTTTAACCCACCTTCGCCTGACTAAACCCATTACCATTAAGATCGACTGGAGCAAGAACAGCTGCGTGATGCTGAAAAAATAACGGGAGGAAACGATGCGGGAGTTTGTGAAAAAAATCCAGGAACGCGATCCATCGGAAAAAGAATTTCACCAGGCCGTGCAGGAGGTGCTGACTTCGGTTATGCCGGTGCTTGAGCGTAACCCGGAATACCGGCAACAGGCCATAATCGAGCGTATCACCGAGCCTGAGCGGGTTATTATGTTCCGGGTTCCCTGGATGGCGGATGATGAACAGGTATATGTCAATCGCGGTTTCCGGGTTGAGATGAACTCCGCCCTTGGCCCATACAAAGGCGGCCTGCGTTTTCATCCTTCTGTTCATCTTGGCATCATCAAGTTTCTCGCCTTTGAGCAGGTTTTTAAGAACAGTCTAACCACTCTAGCCATGGGTGGTGGTAAGGGCGGTTCCGACTTTAACCCCAAGGGCAAGTCAGACAGTGAGATCATGCGTTTTTGTCAAAGTTTTATGTCGGAGCTGAGTCGGCATATCGGCCCTAATACCGATATCCCGGCCGGTGACATCGGCGTGGGTGCCCGCGAGATCGGTTATCTCTTTGGCATGTACAAAAAGCTGCGTAACGAGTTCACCGGCGTGTTGACCGGTAAGAGCCTGGCCTGGGGAGGCAGCCTGATTCGGCCCGAGGCCACCGGTTATGGTGCGGTCTATTTTGCCGCTGAGATGCTTGCTACCAGAAACGACAGCCTCAAAGGCAAGACCTGCCTTGTTTCCGGCTCCGGCAATGTGGCCCAGTTTACCGTGGAAAAACTTCTACACCTCGGGGCCAAGCCTCTGACCCTCTCGGACTCTTCCGGCTATATCTATGATGAAGAGGGGATCGATGAAGAAAAGCTCAATTATGTGAAGGAGCTGAAAAACTTCAGGCGGGGCCGTATCAGCGAGTATGCGGAAAAATATGCGTCCGCAGTCTACACCGAGGTTGATCCTGCCCGTGGGTATAACCCGTTGTGGAGTCATAACGCCCAATGCGCATTCCCGAGCGCCACGGAAAATGAGATCAACGGCCAGGATGCGCAGAATTTAGTGGATGGCGGGGTGTTTGTCATCTCTGAAGGGGCCAATATGCCTTCCACACCCGATGCTGTGGAGCTCTTTGTCGACAAGAAGTTGCTCTACGGGCCGGGCAAGGCTGCCAATGCGGGTGGTGTTGCGGTTTCCGGCCTGGAGATGGCCCAGAATTCCATGCGCTTGTCCTGGCCCCGCGAGGAGGTGGAGGATCGCTTAAGGCAGATTATGAAGTCCATTCACAAGACCTGCCTTGATGCGGCTGAGGAATACAATATGCCCGGCAACTATGTGGCTGGGGCCAATATTGCCGGGTTTGTAAAGGTTGTAAACGCAATGCTCGATCAAGGCCTTGTGTAAAAGTTCACATGGCCCCGCATCTTCGCACGATCGCACCAGGCCGCATAGCGGGCTATAGCGGCCAGGTCGCTTGCGCGAATCTACGGCACCCTGTGAACTTTTACGCTGCCTGGAAACGTTCTGCTTTCCACCTCCCTCTTTTTTATCTTCCTAAGCCTACCATAGTCTTTTTTGACTGGGATTTTTTCCTCTTTACTCAGATGTTGTTCTCTGTTTTTACTAGCGGCCATTTTTTCTTTGTTAGGATTTAAGTTTTTAGTAAATTAGCTAACTGCCTAAAAAGAGGCGACAATTTGCCGCATTGGCATGTGTGGGAAAGCATGATAGGAATAGCTTGTACCACAATGTGGCATACCACAATGTGGTGGTGGGTGCGAGTTCGGGATGGCCATGAGGGTGGCTCTCCTTCGCGGATTGCGAGGTCGAAGGGTTCGGCCGGTTGCACAACAACACTACAGGAGGAATGGAAATGAAAGAGAATCAAATGGATGAAAAGGGTCTGTCGCGCAGGAAGATGATGATTGGTACAGGTGTGCTTGCAGCAAGCACGGCCTTGACTCAGTTTGGCGGCCTACTGAAAAACGCCGACGCAAAGGGCGGACCGACTGAAAAATGGCCATGGCCCTATGAGAAGCTTGATCCGGTCAAAACAGCTGAAATCTGCTATGATGAGTGGTACAGGGTTTTCTGTGGTGCTGCTGTGATCAACAGTATTTTCAGCCAGTTACGTGAAAAGGTGGGTGAGCCTTACACCTCTTTCCCGACCGATGCCTTTGTTTTTCTTGAAGGTGGCCAGGTAGGTTGGGGTACCATTTGCGGCTCCCCGGCCGGGGCAAACATTGTTGCCAACCTTATCATTGGCCCTCGTATCGCCGGGTCCCCGGATGCGCATCATATGTCCGCTGACATTATGCAGTGGTACGCTGAGGCTTCCATGCCGGTCTTTGTTCCGAAAAATCCGCGCATCGACCCGAGGAAGATTGTCAAGACCACCAGTGACTCACCGCTTTGCCATCTGTCCGTCGGGAAATGGATGAAAAAGTCAGGGCTGTCGCTCAAGAGTAAAGAGAGAAAAGACAGATGCGCCAGGGTTGCGGCCAGTACCGCCTATCGCTTGGTCGAGATGCTCAACGACTGGAAGGATGGCAAGTACGAGTCCACTTCGGATTTCAGCGCCCCTGCAGAGCATGGTATTACCGGTCAGTTCAACTGTATGGACTGCCACGGCAACGATGTGCCGGAAGCACCCTCCACCAAGTCGTAAGGATTTATTCTGCCGGATGCTGCATAACACTGCGGCCTGACGCGAGTCCGGCAGAGAATGACGTCAAATGGCAGGCGGTGATCTAACTCCTTCCGGGGCACCGCCTGCCATTTATTTATCCTCATTGAGCCATCGCCTGATAAGATCCTTGGCCCGCTCCGGATCGGATTGGGCAAGCCGATGAATGCGTTCCTGGTCTCTCATTTTTTTGGGTGGCAGGCGCAGGTCTTCCTCTTCTATATCTGTTCTGCCCGAAGTTGCCGAATTCTGATCGTTCACTGGCTGATTAAGAAATGGGCGGATGCAGACAAAATAAACAATGCAGAGCCCGCAAAGGATCAGGAAAATTTGTATCATTTTTACTCCGCTGGCTCGGGGCTGCGGTAATCTTTCAGATTTAACTCTTTGATACGAGCCAGTCTGTTAAAAAGATTTTTGCAAAAGTTGCAGGAGGAACATTCCTGTCCACACTCTGTCAGTTGCCTGAAAAAATCATCTGGAAAATCCTCATTGGCAAGATGGGTTTGTTCTGCCTGCCAATCCTGGGTATCCAGCAAATCAAATAAGTTGCCGCTGTATTCTTTTTCTGAGTAGGCTCTTACCGCCCGCATGAGAAACTTCTGCCCCAAAGTCCTGCCGCAGAGCTTTATCACATCAACGACTCCCTCATACTCTTTCACATCCTCCGGCCGGATAAAGGGGGATTGTAAAATCTCTTCCGGGTGCTCTTTCAGCGTGCGGATGCAGCCAAGATCCTTATTCATGCGGTAGGTTTCGTTTCCCCATGGATTGCTATTGGCAAAGGCGATATGGGCATCATGGCTGAATTTAAAAGGGCAGCGGGCCAGGCAGCCTTCGTTGGCAAGCAGGGTAAGTTGCGCCTTGGGATATTGTTTTTTGCAACGGGCCGCAATTTCCCTGAGCGTGCCAAGGTCTCGGTTTAGAGAGCGGTCAAGGTTGAGCTTGGTAGGCAAGTTGAAATTGCTGCGCTCAATGGCCGTGAGATAGGAGGCAATGCGGTCAAAAGAATCCAGCATGCAGTTTATGCCGGGAACCGCTTCAAGTTCCTTGGCGATTTCCTGGCTGGCATGGGAGATGGCCTCAAGCAGGTAAAAATCCACTATGGTTATGCCGCTGAGATTACCCTCGTTGAGCAAGTGCTCCAGGCAGGAGAGCAGCAGACGAAGTTCTTCTCCGCTCTGGTAAAATTCTGGAGAGTAAAAGCGGCTGTTTAAAAGGGCATATTTTGTTGGGCCGGCAAGGGCTGAAAGAGAGTTGCTCAGCGCCTCAGTTTTTATGGAATAAGGCCTATGTCGGCCATCCGGGACCTGCTCCTGAAACAGGCTGAAGTGCACCGAGTAGAGCGTATTCTCAAAGCTGTTCAGCAGGGCGATGTATTGAGGGTCCGGCAGAAAAGGGACGTCAAGCTTGATCATAACTTATCCGTATACTTATTCTTGGTGGCTTTAGTTCTTCCCATTGTACAACAGGCAGATTTTCTGGGCCACTTTGGCGTGAAGCTGCCTTTTTGTTGCCCGCCAAGATTTCCCTTTGCCGACTGGACATTTGCTACGCATCCAGGTAGTCTAAAAGGGGTATGAAATCAAAGGGTTATTTATGGGGAGCGCTGCTATGACTGATCAGACGAGCCGGACAGGATTGGGCCCCTGGGAAAAGGCTTATCTCAAGCAAAGTATGGATGCCGTGGTGGGCAGGCTTTTTCGTGGGCTGATTCACAATATGAACGGTACCATCCAGGTATTTTCTCTACAGGCGGAACTTTTGGGCATGATGATGAATAAGGCCACCCCCCTGGCTGCCCGTTTGGAGCAACTCTGCACTGAAGGTGAGCCAGCCGCCCTTGCCAAGGAATTGCTTGAGATATTGCAAAAAAGGGAAAATGCCGTGCCCCAGATGAAGGAAAAGGTTCAGGCCAGCCAGGAGACCCTGCATAGAACCTTGATCCTGCCGGATTTTAGGCAAATTCCCGGTCTTGAGCAGTATACGATCAACTCGGTTATCAAGACAGAGGTCGAATTCCTCTGCGCAGACTCGTTCTTCAAGCATCAGGTAGAAAAAAATCTCGAGCTTGACGAGTCGCTTACCCCGCTCACAAAACACTACCTTGAACTCCATGAGATCACCCATATTTTGCTCAGTAACGCTTTGGATGCAATGCAGGGCCAGGATGGTGCCGCAATCGGACTGAAAACGGTTTTGCAAGATGACATGGTTACTGTCGGCGTAACGGATAATGGCCCGGGAATTGACCCGGCAATGGTTGAGCAGCTTTATGAGCCGTTTCACTCAAGCAAAGAAGGCCATGCCGGGGTGGGATTGTATTTGGCCAGGCATCTTGCCGCCCAGATGGGTGGAGAGCTTGAGCACAGCAGCACTCCGGGACAGACGATTTTTGTCCTGCGTGTTCCGGCCGGAATGTAACCCATGGCAGCGAGCGTCAAGAAAACCTCGGCCGTGCAGGCAGGCACCCTCTATGTGGTCGCCACTCCCATCGGTAACCTGGAAGATATCACCCTGCGCGCCCTCAGGATATTGCAAGAAGTGGATCTGATTGCCGCAGAGGATACCCGGCATACCAGAAAGCTCCTCAGTCATTTTGATATCCATACCCCCCTGATCAGCTATTACAAAGAAAAAGAGGTGGCTAAAGCCACTGAGGTTGTCAGTGCGCTTGCTGCTGGCAGTTCCGTGGCCCTTGTCTCCGATGCCGGTACTCCGGGGGTTTCGGATCCGGGCAGTGTGCTTGTCTCTCGGGCCAGGGAGGAGGGGCTTGGTGTTGTGCCCATTCCTGGGGCCTCGGCCCTGACTACGGCAATGAGCATTGCCGGGCAGAGGGAAAAAGAATTTCTTTTTGTCGGGTTTTTACCGGCCAAACCTGCGGAGCGGAAAAAGGTTCTGAAGTCGCTTAAAAGCGAGCCCTATTCTCTGGTCTTTTATGAGGCGCCTCGGCGTGTGAAGGCATCGCTTGCCGATTGCCTACAGGTCTTGGGAAACAGAGGTGTATTTATAGGCCGGGAGTTGACCAAGCTCCACGAGGAGTGCTTGCGTGGCAGCTTGAGTGAAGTCGTTGCCAATCTCAAAGAGCGTAAGGAGATCCGGGGAGAGTTTGTTGTCCTTATTGAGGGACAAGCCCAGGAAGACAGCCCGCAGGGTGAGGATGTGCACGAACTGCTCACCTGGTACAGGGATCAGTCTGAACTCTCGATGAAGGATGCGGTGAAAAAGCTGGCTAAGGATCTTGGCCTGTCCCGCTCTAAGGTTTATCAGGAGGCCCTTAAAATTTGGCAGAAGTAAGCCGGGTGTATTTGTTTTACTCGTAGTGCTCTTGCGCGTGATTTCTATTTTTACCTATTTTTCTGAGCAGCATCCTTAGCAATAAATCCCCCTCTTTTGACCAGTCGAATTCGCTGCCTGCTATGAGGCCTTGGCAATTTAGAGGAGAAAATGTGTCGTTTTTTTCTATTGTTAGAAATATAATAGAGAGATCAAGGTTCTTGGTGGGGGCCTTGTTCAAGGTGCAACAATATGTACATCCGGTATCCTGGAGGGGATGCGGTGAAGTTATGTGGGGCTCTCGAACGTCCAAGGTCTTCTATGGACCAGCAGTTGTAGTTTTTCTTCTCTTTTGTTTCAGCAGTGATTCCCTCGCTGGTAATTATCTTACCTCTGCCCATGGCAGTAGTACGTTGGGTGTCTGTCGGGATGGTATCTGCTCTGAGTCCGCCGGTGGCGGGCAAGGATATGCCCGCGGCAATTGCGCAAACTGCCATGAACAGCATGCCTCCATCGCAGGCAGTGAGCCTATTCCCGTCGATGGTGCTCCTGCTGCCTTTGCGTTGCTCACCCCAAGCTTCAGCGGCGCCCTCACTACGCCATATGTCCAGGCTGATGTCCTCTGTTTTTATTGTCACGGAGGCTCGGATCAACTTGTCAATAATATGCTCAATCCTGATTATGCCGAGATTTTTGGTGGTTATACCGGTGGGCCGCAGACCATCATGGCCACCTTTAATCAGTATAGCGGCAGTGCCGGTGCCAACCACAACCTGCTCGGTGTGCAGGAGTATGCAGCGGCAAATTTCTCCTTTTTTGATGCTGAGTCTGATCCCTGCTCTGCCTGCCACAATGTGCATCTTGCCAAGGATTACAAAAATCATCCGAGCGAAATAGGCTACTCTGCCATATCCCGCCCAACCGACCATTTTAACCTGTGGGGTGATGAGTTAGGGGAATATATGTCCGACCATACCGGCACATATCTTTCGCCTTATTATTACAACAGCACAACCGTTTATGAGCCGGGTGGTATTGCCATCTCCAACGGTTCCACCAGTCCCGATTACAATACCTTTTGCCTTGATTGCCACGGTCCCAGCGCTCCAGCGCCTATTGTCAGCAAGAACCGAGGTGTGACGTTGAAGACCATCAACTGGCCTGCTACCGGAGCATCTGGGGATGCGCAAACCGCCGGGGATAAGCACGGTGTGAATGTTGCCACCGGGGCAATTGACACGAGAGCCCCATATTCCGGGACCAGCGATCTTGTTCTCTCTTGCCTTGATTGCCACGAGGCCCATGGCTCTGAGCATACCTCTATGATCCGGCGCTCCATTAACGGTGTTGCCGTTGACGACCCCAATCCGCCCATCGGCAACGATGACGGTGACCGGGGCTGGCAATGCAGACAGTGCCATCTGGACGATTATGAACTCAAGACGCCGACATCGACGAACTATAATAAGTGGAGTAGGACCCACCATGGCGGTTCTTTGAATCCTTATAAATCGACAGCCCAGGTGGCAACCTGGGCCATTTCGGCAAACGCGCCCCCTACCTGCACCTGCCATGCGCAGTCCGGCAGTATTAAGCTTCCAATAAAATGTGAGAATTGCCACGGGCATAACGCCTGGGTGCCTGACTCCGTCGGGGTGACCATCGATGCAGGAACAGCAAATGAAAGGGTCATCCCGCCGCCATTTTTCTTAGATGACGGCAGCTCAAGCGTTAACAGAAGGACATTTTAGCCGAGGAGTTGCGGCAAATGACTTAGGGCAGGGGAAGCGATAGTGATTTGAGGAGTTGCTCCGCTTCTTCTTTTGGCACGGGTTTCGAGAAGTAATATCCCTGGATGTACTCGCAGCCGAGTTTTTTTACCTGGGCTAGCTGTGAGACTGTTTCCACACCCTCGCAGATCACCTTTTTGTGCAGGTTGTGGGCAAGATCAATAATGGTCTTGATGATCTCAAGATTTTTCACATCCTTTTCCATCTCAATAACAAAGGAGCGGTCCACCTTCAGTGTATCGAAGGGGAAACGGTGCAGGTAACTCAGTGATGAGTAGCCGGTACCGAAATCATCTATACCCAAGGTGATGTTGCGCTCCTTGATTGCCTCAAGGGTGGCAATGTTTGCCTCAATGTTGTCCATGATGCCGCTTTCTGTTACCTCAAGCTTCAGGGTTTCCGGCTCAAGGCCACTGGCAAGGAGGATCTGATCCACCTCGCTTAATAGGTCCGGGGCGCTGAGTTGAGGAACTGCCAGATTCACACTGATCATCAACTTGTCGTAGCCGGCAATATTCTCTTGCCAGGCGCGAGCTTGGCTACAGGCGATTTCCAGCACCCTTTTGCCAATGGGCACGATGAGCCCGGTCTCTTCGGCCAAGGGAATGAACACGCCGGGCGGCACAAGCCCTTTTTCCGGGTGTTGCCAGCGTACCAGTGCTTCAAAACCGAAGATGCGTGAGGTGGCAGCATCTACAATGGGTTGATAGAAAACCACAAACTCGTCGCGCTCAATTCCTTTGGTCAGGTCAACCTCCATCCTAAGACGTTCCAAGGCCTGCCCATGCATGGTTTCATCAAAAATAATATGCCGTGAGCCACCAAGGGCCTTGGCCCGGTACATGGCGTTGTCCGCATCCCGTAGGATTTCATCGGCATCCTGATCTTCCCCGTTTTCTTTCACAACGATGCCAATGCTGGTTGAAACAGAGAGTTCGTAATCATCGATTTTAAAATGCGCCTTAAGCCCGTTGAGAATCCTGTCTGCTATGCCCATGGATTGATGCAGGTTGGCATTGTCGAGCAGCAGGGCATATTCGTCTCCGCCAAGCCGGGCAAGGGTGTCTCCCTCTTTGATCATGGAGGTGATTCGTTCACCCACCGCAATGAGGAGTTTGTCGCCGGTAATATGCCCAAGGCTGTCGTTGACCAGTTTAAAACGATCCAGGTCCATAAACATGACGCTGAAAGGAGGGCGCGGCCCGGACTTGTGCTGGCGCAACACCTGCTCGAGACGGTCAAGGAACAGGGCGCGGTTGGGCAGATCGGTCAGTGCGTCGTGCACTGCATCGTGCTGCAATTGTTCTTCAAGACGTTTCTGCGCGGTAATGTCGCGAACATAGATATGGACAATTTTGTGATCGGGCAGTGGGTGGTAGTTCCAGGAGAAGACTGCCTGTTTGATGCCAACCTCGATGCCGTTGCGGGTGCTGCCTGTGGCCAGACTGGCCATGATGATCTCTTTGTGGTTTGGCGGAACAAAGGAATCAATGTCAATGCCCAATCTGCGCATCACCTCTTTTGAAGCCTTGTTGAGGTAGGTGATTTTCCCTTGGCTGTCACTTGCCATGGCTGGATTGGGATTTTCTTGCGGAAATGCCGCCAGACGGACAATATCGCCCACCATGCTTTTTATATCCCGGGCCAGTTTGCGTAACTCTCCCTGGAACGTCTGCGCAAGGGGCGCCTTATAATTACCCCGGCTGACCTCATGGGTATAGTCGATGATTGCCCTGATGGGGCGGGTAATGTTCTTTGCGATGCTAAAGATGAAAAAGGATGCCAGAAGCAGGGCCACGCCGCTTGAGAAAAATCCCAGCAGCTGCCAGCGACGGTAACTGGCAATACGTTTGTTGATCAGGATGTCAAGCTCAGCAGTGCCTACCATGAGCAGTGTTTGGCAGCTCCGGCGGGTTTGATTGCCAACGGTAAAAAAATCACTCAGCGGCATGGTGCCTTCTATGACCTTGCCCATGGCCAAAGAGAATTGTTTGGAGTCCCTGCTGTAGCGATCAAGGGCCTCGGTGAATCTTCGTTGCAGGGTTTCACTGTGGCCGTAAAAGTTATCGTCTTCTAACAGGGCCTGTTTTGCGATTTGGGTGAGGTTTTTAAGGTCCCTGTCATAGAGGGTGTGCAGTTTCATCAGGTCCAAAGACATTTGCGAGTGTTCCACCTGGGCGGTTGCGGGCTGTTTGCCAGGGGCAGCGACAACAAAAAAGACCTGGCTCAGTTGGTTGCAGTGGCTGGGCAGGCGGTGCACCAGGATGTCTGCCAGAAGCTTACTGTCCAGGGCAGGGTCAAGAACAAGCTGGGAGTTGTTGCCGACCAGTATTATCAGCTCCTGGATGCGGTTGAGCAGCACGGTTTGTGCATGGAGGTCTGGGGATTGGGAGAGGTTCTGCCACTCTTTATGAAGGCTAGTAACACTCAGTTCCGATTTGCCCTGTTGCTTTAAGTTTTCTGCATCAACGCGGAGCATTGTGGCAAGTTGGGCCTGGTTTTTTCCCAGCTTGGCAAAGGATTGCTCAATCCTTTTTCTTAAGGCTTTAGTCTTTCCCTTGTGCTGAAAGTAGGAGGCTAAGCTCTGTGCCGGGATAGTGTCCAGCAGCAGATAAAGTTCTTGCAGGTAGCGGTTTCCCGCAAGTTCGTTTTTGCCGATGTTGATGTCGTAGGTGAAGCTGATGTTCATGAAAAATATCAAAACCGCCATGGGCAGGGCAAATGCCAGGTTGCTGAGCAGCAGCTTGGTGGAGATGGTGAGATTTTTGTATGACGCGAGCATGCTTGGTCCTTGTTGGGGTGGCGGCTTGGTCCATTGTATAACTGCTGCCTGCGCCTGCGCAAGTTTTGTCCGGGATGGGGCTGCTTTTTCGGGTGCCTGCTTGGGGCTGAGAAAGAGAGGGCTTTACTGAGCCGCTGCTGGCCGGAATTATGCTTGTCAATACAGGGTAAAACGGCTAAATTTATTGATTTTCAGATACGTTACCTCTCTCGGTGGTCGGTGTCGGCCGTTGAGGCATTTTAAGGCGAGCATCCCCTGTGAAAGAAGTTCAGGATTTTTATTTTAAAAAGGCCAAGAAAGAGGGTTACCCCGCCCGTTCCGTCTACAAGTTGGAGGAGGCCCAGCAGAGATTTAAACTGCTGAAAAAGGGTGATAAGGTTTTAGACCTTGGCTGTCAGCCGGGAAGTTGGTCGATTTATGCTGCCAAGACGGTCGGGCCCCAAGGCTTGGTCGTGGGGGTGGATCTTAAGACCGGGCCGATTCACACCAAAGGCAAGAGTGCCCCCTTTCATTTTTTTTGCGGGGACATCACCAGCGAGGCCATGGTCGACAAGGTCAAGGAGATCAGCTCGATCTTTAATGTCCTGATCAGCGACATGGCCCCCAGGACCACGGGCAACAAATGGGCGGATCAACAGCAGTCCCTTGAGCTTGCCCGCAGGGTTCTGCAGCTCACCTGCGCCATGGTGGAAAGCGGTGGCAATATGTATGTGAAGGTTTTTGAGGGCGAGGATTTTAAAGAATATGTTGATACGGTGCGCAAGCACTTTAAAAAAACCAAGATAGTCAAACCCAAGAGTTCCAGGCCCGAAAGCCGCGAGGTCTTTGTCTTGGGTATGGGGCTGAAAGAAAAATGAAGAATGAAAAATGGAGAATGATGAAGAGTGGGCAATGCAATTCTTCATTTTGCATTGTTAATTCTTAATTCTATTTAATGAAGGAGAAGTAATGGCTGGACATTCGAAGTGGGCAAATATCAAGCATAGAAAAGGCGCCCAGGATGCAAAACGAGGGAAGATTTTTTCCAAGTTGATCAAAGAGATCACTGTGGCCGCAAAGATGGGCGGGGCCGATGTTGACGGCAACCCCAGGCTGCGGGCCGCTATTGCTGCCGCCAAGGGCGAGAATATGCCCAAGGACAATATCGAACGTGCCATTAAAAAAGGCTCCGGCGATATGGATGGGGTCAACTACGAGGAGATCGTTTACGAGGGCTACGGTCCTGGTGGTGTGGCTGTTCTCGTCGAGTGCATGACCGATAATCGCAATCGCACAGCGGGCGAGGTAAGGCACTCCTTCAGCAAGTCCGGCGGCAACCTGGGTGAGAATGGCTGCGTGGGTTGGATGTTCGATAAAAAGGGCTCCCTTTTGATCGACAAGGAAGGGGTTGATGAAGATAAGCTCATGGATCTGGCCATTGAGGCCGGGGCCGAAGACGTGGAAGACGACGGCAATGTCTTCCAGGTTCTCACCGCACCCGATGATTTTCTCGCCGTGCGTGAGGCGCTTGAGGCCGAAGGTCTCGCCTTTATCGAGGCCTCTGTCTCCATGATCCCGAAAAATGAGGTTGAGGTGGACGATGCCAAGACCGCCACCAGCCTGATGAAGCTTCTGGATAACCTGGAAGACAACGACGATGTCCAGCATGTGCACGCCAACTTCGACATCCCCGATGAAATCATGGAGAGTCTTTCATAAGGGCAACGACCCTTTGCATCTCTATTGCTTCCAGGAGAATACCCCGTAATGAAGGATTTGCCGGCTCGTGACTGACTCTATACGCATCCTCGGGCTTGATCCCGGCTCCGTCGCCACGGGCTACGGGATTATTGATCAGCAGGGCAGTGAGCTGAGCTTTGTTTCCTGTGGAGTGATACGGACCTCAAGCAAGAAGAGTTTTCCCCAGCGGCTCAAAGAGATCCACGATGGAGTTTGCGAGGTTATTGAGAAACACAGGCCTGTCCAGGCTGCGGTGGAGGATATTTTTACGGCTGTCAATCCCCGCTCGGCCCTCAAGCTCGGCCATGCCCGCGGGGTGATCGTTCTTGCTGCCATGCAACATAACTTGCCGGTGGCTGAATATCTGCCCCGGGTCGTTAAGCAGGCCGTGGCAGGATATGGACATGCCCCTAAGGAGCAGGTGCAACAGATGGTCCGTATTCTCTTGCAGCTTAATACATCTCCGAGCCATGATGCGGCCGATGCCTTGGCCATTGCCATCTGTCATGCAAACCACAGTGGGGTAATGTCGTTATGAACACGATTTTTACTTCTCATCTATCTAAAATCATTCCATAATGTCGAGAATATGATTGCCTGTCTGACCGGAGAGTTGTTTCAAAAAAAATCCGACACCCTGATCATCAATGTGGCTGGGGTCGGCTATGAGGTTTTTTTCCCTGAAACCGGGCACGCGCAACTGCCAGGCATTGGTGATGAGGTGTTTTTGTACATCCAGACCATTGTCCGGGAGGATGCCTTCAACCTCTATGGTTTTTTGGAGGAGGCGCAAAAACAGATGTTCCTGCACCTGATCGGTGTCTCCGGCGTTGGGCCCAAGCTGGGTGTCGGCATTCTTTCCGGCATGGAGCCTGCCGAGCTTGCCCGGGCCATCAGCAGTGATGATGTGGCCCGGCTGACTAAGATTTCCGGGGTAGGTAAAAAAACAGCTGAGCGACTCTGCCTGGAACTAAAAGATAAGGTGGATTTTGTCCCTGCCGTCTTGGCGGAGACGTCCCCTGCAGCAGCACCCCTGCTTGACGATCAACGTTTGCTGGATGCACTCTCCGCCCTGACCAACCTGGGCTACCAGGCGGGTAAGGCCAAGGAGGTTTTGGATAAAGTGCGGCAGCAGGCTCCTGAGGATGATTTTAACGCCATGCCCGTTGAAGAACTTCTCCGGCAGGCATTGAGGGCACTGGCATGAATCACGAAGAGCGGGTTATCTCACCTAAGGCAGGGCTTGAGGATGTGCTGGACACCGATCTTCGGCCGAAGTTTCTGGAGCAGTATATCGGGCAAGAGGCGCTCAAGGATAATCTGTCCATTGCCATCCAGGCTGCCAAAGGGCGAGGCGAGGCCCTTGATCATGTACTGTTTCATGGCTTTCCCGGCCTGGGTAAAACCACTCTTGCCTATGTTATTGCCAATGAGATGGGTGCCAATATTAAGGTGACTTCCGGTCCGGTTATTGAGCGGGCAGGGGATTTGGCAGCCATTCTTACCAGTCTCCAGGAAGGGGATGTTCTTTTTATCGATGAGATTCATCGCCTCAACCACGTGGTGGAGGAGATTCTCTACCCGGCCATGGAGGATTTCCAGCTTGACCTGGTGATCGGCCAAGGCCCGGGCGCGCGCAGTGTGAAAATGGACCTTCCCCGTTTTACTTTGGTGGGGGCCACCACCAGAACCGGCCTTTTGACCCCGCCGCTCAGGGACAGGTTCGGCATGGTGTTGCGTCTGGATTTTTATCAACCCGAAGAATTAGTTGCCATTGTCAAGCGTTCGTCAAAATTGCTGAATGTGCCGGTTGACGATGACGGTGCTCTGGAAATGGGCAAACGTTCCCGCGGCACCCCACGCATTGCCAACAGGTTATTGAAGCGCTTGCGGGACTTTGCCGAGGTAAAGGCCGAGGGGCACGTTACCGCTAAAGTGGCTGACGAGGCCCTGACCATGTTGGGGGTGGACAAACAGGGTCTTGATGAGATGGATCGCAGGATTTTGCTGGCCATCATCGACAAATTTCAGGGCGGCCCCATTGGTCTTGAAACATTGGCCACCATGGCCTGTGAGGAGAAAACAACCCTTGAGGACGTGTATGAGCCCTATCTGATCCAGATAGGCTTTTTGATGCGCACCCCCCGTGGGAGAATGGCCACCTTGGCCGCTTACGAACATTTCGGCAGGACATTTACCGGCAAGGGAGAAAACGAAGGAAACGGCAACAAACTCCTTTTTTAGGAATGCCACTTTTTTGATCTGCTTGTTTTTTCGCCCGTTTCTTGTTTGGGCGTGTAAGGATATGATACTATTATGACTATGAAAAAATTGACTGTCCGCGATATTGCCGACATGAAGGCCAAGGGTGAGAAGGTGACCATGCTCACCGCCTATGACGCCAGCTTCGGCCGATTGCTTGATCAGGCCGGGATCGACACGGTCCTGGTTGGAGATTCGTTGGGTATGGTGGCCTTGGGGTATGACTCCACCGTGCCCGTGACCATGGATGAAATGGTGCACCATGCCAAGGCCGTGAGCTTTGGTGTGAAAAGGGCCGTACTTATCGGCGATATGCCGTTTCTCTCCTACCAGGTAAGTGTGGAAGAGGCCATTCGCAATGCAGGCCGATTTATGAAGGAAGGCTGTTGCGATGCGGTCAAGCTCGAAGGCGGACTCGAGGTCTGCCACACGGTTTCCGCTTTGGTCAAGGCAGGTATTCCCGTGGTCGGTCACATCGGTCTTACCCCGCAGACGGCAGGTTCTCTGGGCGGCTATAAGGTGCAGGGCAAGGATGCGGAATCCGCCAGAAGGCTGCTCGCCGAGGCAAAAGGCCTTGAAGAGGCCGGAGCCTTTGCCATTGTCATGGAGTGCATTCCTGATCGTTTAGCTGCCGTTATCAGCAAGTCCATTCAGGTGCCCACCATAGGAATCGGCGCTGGTCCGGAATGTGACGGCCAGGTCCTGGTTACCCATGACCTGCTGGGCATGTTTGATAAATTCGTGCCAAGCTTTGTCAAGCAATATGCCCAACTTGGTCCGCAGATAAAGGATGCCATCTCCACCTATATGGAAGAGGTGAAGGGAGGCACGTATCCTGACCAGGAACATAGTTTTACCATGCAGTATGATGTGGAAGAGTTGCTTAAGGGGAAGGAGTAGGGTAGCGGGACAGGGATTTTCCGCGAAAGTCAGTAAAACGAAGGATTATCTTCTATGGATTTAGCAACAGTCATTGGTCTTGTAGCTGGTACAGCCATTTTGCTTTCCGCTATTATTCTCGGCGGTTCAGCAGGAATGTTTCTTAATATTCCCTCTTTTCTCATTGTTATCGGCGGCACCGTTGCCACGGCCTTTATTCGTTTTAGCATGGCGGATGTCATCAATTCCATCAAAGTTGTGATGAATACCTTCTTTGTCAAACTCAGTGTGCCCCAAGAGGTTATTCAGGAGATCGTCAGCCTGGCTAATATTGCCAGGAAAAACGGTTTGATCGTTCTTGAGCAACAGCCCATTAATGATCCTTTTTTGAAAAAAGCCATCATGTACTGTGTTGACGGACATGAGGCCGAGTTTATTGAAGAGGTTCTTAAAAAAGAGGTCAATCTTACCGTTGAGCGCCATGAGGTCGGGCAAAATGTTTTTAGTGGTATGGGTGACTCTGCCCCGGCCTTTGGTATGATCGGTACCCTGGTCGGCTTGGTGCAGATGTTGGCCAGTATGGAGGATGCCTCGGCAATCGGGCCCGCCATGGCGGTAGCGCTTTTGACCACCCTGTATGGTGCGGTCTTGGCCAACCTCTTCTTTATCCCTCTGGCAAGCAAGCTTGCCCTGCGCAGCCAGGAGGAAGAGCGTAACCGTAAGCTGATCATTGAAGGGGTGTTGGGTATCCTCAAGGGATTGAACCCCAGGGTAATGGAAGAGTTCTTGGAGACCTTTCTTCCTCCGAAGGATAGAAAATCTCAGGAAGATCGCTAACTAGGCTGCTCAGTGGTATCGGGGAATATTCCCCGGGAGGACAGTATGGCCGAAGACGAACCGAAAAAAGTTAAATGTCCCCCAGGCGCACCGTTATGGATGTGTACCTTTGCAGACATGATGTCGCTTTTGCTCTGCTTCTTCGTTCTCATCCTCTCCTTTGCGACCATGGATAAGGTGAAGTTTGCCAAGGTCTCCGGCTCATTGAAGGATGCCTTTGGTGTTCAGCGTGAGCAAACTTTTCAGGTTTCACCCACCGGCGAGATGATGCTGGCACCCAGCTTTGAGATGGTTCCTTTTGACGTGCGCCAGGAGTTGATGGAGATTGTCGATGCCGTGGAAGACTCCGGCCTTGTTGAGACAGCCGAGGTTAAGGAGGGGATCATCATCCGGGTCAAAGATCAGTTGGCCTTTGCCTCAGGTCAGGCCAAACTGCAACCGAAGTTTAAGCAGTTGCTCAATAAAATCGGCAAGGTAATTTTTGAGCAGGAGGCCAAGGTTGTGGTGAGCGGCCATACCGATGACGTAATCTTGAAAAAGGACGCTCCCTTTAAGAGCAACTGGGCCTTGTCCGCGGCCCGCGCCGTGGCGGTTGTTGAGTACTGGAATACAAAATTTAAGATTCCTGCCAGCCATCTTTCCACGGCTGGCTATGGAGCAGGGCAACCCATTGCCACCAATCGTAACGCTGATGGGCGGGCGAAGAACAGGCGGGTGGAGTTTTTGATTAAGCCGACCAGAGAGGGCCAGGCCTTTAAGGGGCTGGAGACCATGCAATAATGCTCCGGTTACGCAATAACATAAAACGGGGGTAAAAGAGACAATGAGTGACCTTCTCAATCGCAGACAGGCGGTTCGTATCACCGATCGTGTGCTACTTTCCGTCAACGAAGTTCTTCAAGACAAATATGACGCCATTGTCGAGGATTTCAACCACGGGATTCCCTTGTACAACCAGGAAGGCTTGGCCGATATTCAGATGTTTATCGGCGCGCAGAGCGCCTTGAATCGTTTACAGGAAAGGGATGAGGATCTCGCCGACTTTTTGCGCCATCTGGATACGAAAGTCAACATGGTGCTCAAGAGGGTGAAGGGGGAAAAATCTCCCTTTGAAGACCTGAAGATGCAGAAAGCCAATCTCAGTGGCAACGGCATCGCGTTTCTCTGTGACCAGGATGCAACGATGGACTCGATTCTTGAGATGCACATCGTTTTGCTTCCTGCATACATTTACGTCTACTGCTTCGGTAAGGTCGTTTCAAACGAGTCCTTTAAGGATGAAGACGGCACTGAGAAGTATCGTCTTGGCGTTGAGTTCACCTTGCTTATGGAAGAAGACAGGGAAAAATTGATTCAGCATAACTTTAAACAACAGAGTCTGGCTTTACGAAACCGTCGACTCGGCACGGAAGTATAAGTTTTATCATGAGAGAAATAGCAAGCGATACCATCAGGGACGCGGTTAAGGATTTGGCAATTGCCGCTGCCCATGACCTGGAACCGGATATCCTCGATGCCCTTGTGGAAGCAAGGGATAACGAGGAGGCACCTTTAGCGCAAAATGTACTGAACCTTTTGATGACCAATGCCGATATTGCCAGCCGCGAGCGGATTCCTGTCTGCCAGGACACGGGAACCGGCATCGTCTTTTTGAGTATTGGCCAGGACGTGCACATCAACGGTGATCTCCACAAGGCAGTGCAGGATGGAGTACAACTCGGCTACGAAGAAGGGTACTTACGCAAATCGGTCTGCGATGTTTTAACCCGCAAGAATACCGGGACCAACACCCCGGCTGTGGTTCACCTTGATCTGGTGCCCGGAGATAAGGTTTCCATTCGTTTTTTGCCCAAGGGATGCGGCTCCGAGAACATGAGTGCTCTCTCCATGCTGCCTCCTTCCTCCGGCATTGAGGGAGTGAAGAAGTTTGTCGTCGAGAGAGTGGTTGCCGCAGGACCCAACCCCTGCCCACCGTTGATAGTCGGTGTGGGGGTAGGAGGTAACTTTGAAAAATGTGCTTTTCTTGCCAAGCAGGCCTTGCTACGTGAAGTTGGGCAGAAGAGCGAGCGGCAGGATGTGGCCGAGCTGGAGGAGTTTCTTCTGAGCGAGATCAATGCCAAGGGGCATGGAGTACACGGTTTGGGGGGCAGCCATACAGCCCTGGCCGTCCATGTGGAGGTCTTTCCCTCCCATATCGCCAGCCTGCCGGTTGCGGTCAATATTCAATGCCATGCCCATCGTCATAAAGAGATTATTCTGTAATACGTGTCTTTACAGAAATGAGATTTTTTGTTCGAGATCAAGGAAAGGTGAAATTAAAAAGCGCAGCATATGAGGCATATGTGAGCATTTTTCATTTTTACTTTGACGCAGAGATCGGGCAAAAGGGCCATTTATGGATAGGCACTAGCGAGTAAAACTATGTCACTACTTCGATTCAAACCTACTTTCGGGGACCTTAAAACCGTCCAACTTCCTTTTGAGGAAGGTGTACTTGAAACCCTTAATGCCGGTGATCTGGTCAGTCTTTCCGGTACGCTTTATACCGGAAGGGATCAGACCCATAGAAGACTTTGCGCTTTGCTCGATGAGGGGAAAGAACTGCCCATAGATCTTAACGGCCAGTTGCTTTACTATGTAGGCCCAAGCCCGGCCCGGCCCGGTAAGGTGATCGGTGCAGCCGGTCCGACAACCAGCTACCGGATGGATTTGTATACCCCACGCCTGCTTGAACTCGGGCTCAAGGCAACCATGGGCAAGGGAGCCAGAACCAAACCGGTACGTGATGCCATGGTAAAGTACGGTGCGGTCTACTTTGCCTCCATTGGCGGGGCAGGGGCGGCATTATCAAAATGTATCTGCAAGTCAGAGTTGGTTGCCTTTGAGGATGCGGGTCCGGAAGCCTTGTTTCGCTTTGAGGTGGAGGATTTTCCAGCCGTAGTGATCAACGATTTGGCTGGAAACGATTATTACGAGATGGTCGCCCAGGGGAAATAGGCCTCATTCCGCATTTTATCTCTTTCACCTCTCTTTCACCTCTCTTTCCATTCTATCCGTAATCTCCTGTCATCATTTCCCTTTCACGAAAGTACTTGCCTTTTTCATTATTGGAAATTAGTCTCCTTAAGAAGTTAATAAAATAATAATATTCTAATATTGATTTTTAAGGAGAACCGCAATGATTCAACGTATGGTAACAACTCTTGTGCTGGTCTTCTGTCTGAGCCTATCGGCTATACCAGCAAGGGCGGCACTTACCACAGACTTACAATCCTTGGTTACTCAAGGTACCTCGCTCAACAATGAGCTGGCCGTGATCACCATCGGTGATGGCAGCTGCAGCCAGCTTGGGACCTTAAATACCTCAATTGCTGATTATCTTGCCACCATTGAGATAATCACTGCTCAACTCGCAGCCCCCCTGACACTCACAGCCGATGACACAACCTCCCTGGATGATCTTTCCGGCCTGGCAAAATCTATGGCAGAGGAGGCTGTAAGGCTTTCTTGGGAGCTGCGAAGTATCGAAACCCTGAGCGACCTTTTTGAGTACCGGGCTGCATTGTCAGCCATGCTTGAGTTTTCTGCTGACATCGGCACCATGGCTGACCGTATTCTCGAGATGGCGGATCGCATTCTGGTTATGGCCGATAACATTGGTGCCATGGCTGACCGTATTCTCATTACCCAGCAATTGCAAAATGCCAACCTGGCCCTTACCCAGGCATCCATTTTGACCACCCAGCAGAATATGGTGTTCCTCAGTGATAGCCTCTCCTCCATCGCCTACAATCTTCCCCTTGGGCTGTTGGTGGGTGATGCGCAAAGCATGGCCGATGATTTCGGTTTGGTCAGCCTGACAGCCGAGAATATGGCTGCGGAGTTAAGCGCCCTTGAGGCCGCAACTACCCTGGCCCTGGAAAGCACCGTGGATCTCTATACCTTGATGAGCCAGAATAGCAGTGCTGCAAGCCACTATATTAATGGGGATACCCTGACCATGCTGGGTGATCTTTCCAATATACACCGTGCTTTGGCTGCCTCCTTGGAGGCATATGCCAATACCATTAACCAGGTTGCCCCTCTAACCTCGACCCCGGTATTAGCTGATGCCACGGCCAGCATGCTGCAGCTCGCCTCTGACATTGGCTTGATGAGTGATCGCATTATGGAGATGGTGGATAAGATCATAGTCATGGCCGACAATATCGGTCTGATGGCAGACGACATTATTGCAACTCAGGCGTTGCAGCAGAGCAATATCGAGCTTACGCAAAGCTCCATACTCACTGCCCAAAATATCACCATCACCGTTATCCGGAATATGGGCCTGTAAGCCGGAATAGATGAGGAGAAGAACAATGACTGCAAATATACAAAAGGCACTACTTGCTCTAATTATTATTATGGGAGGTTTTCTCCTGCCCTTGGCCTCTAGTCAGGCTGCCCTGCTTGATGATATGCAGGCCTTGGTGAGCGAGTCTGACACCCTGGATACACAGCTCAAAGGGATAACCTTGAGCAGCGAGACGGTCTGTGGTCCACTGGTAGCAGCAAACCAGGCTGCTCGTGACTTGGTGAACTCGATTACCATAGTGGATCAAAGCCTGGCGGCCCCCTTGCAGGTGGACGCCGATGTGTTGGACGCCGTGGATCAGCTCTTCTCTGTGGGCCTCAGCCTGGCCAATGAGAGTCTCAGGCTCAGCACCGACCTGCAGGCCTTGTCCTTGGCAGCGGATGCCATAACATTAAAAGACGGCATTACAGCCATGCTGCAGCTTTCAGACGACATCGGCACCATGGCCGATCGAATCGGGGAGATGGCGGATAAGATTTTGCTTATGTCCGACAATATCGGCCTCATGGCTGAACGAATCCTCCTTACCCAGGAGATCCAAAGCCAAAATTTGTTGCTCACCCAGCAGTCCATTTTACAGACCCAGACAAACATGCTCACTCTGGTTTCTGTGGTTGAAACAGCAACAAACGACCTGACCCTGGATCAGCTGGTTATCGAAGGGGAATTGTTGGCTGTACGTATGATGGCCGTGATGCTCAACCCCTTTAACATGAAGCGTGAGCTTGAGGCGGTTGCAGTTGATGTGCGTAGTTTTCTCAATCAGCTTAACAGTGGTTTTGACACCATCGTCTTGCAGTCTGCTACCAGCACCATGTATGTCAATGGGAGTTCTCTGACCAGCCTGGCGAACATGTCCATCATGCTCACCTCCTTGGCAACGGCCGTTGATGGCTACGTTATTGCCATCAACGGGCTGCAGGCAATTACTTCAGCGCCGACATTGTCGGCCTCGTTGACCAGCATGTTGCAGCTTTCCGCTGACATCGGTGTCATGGCAAATCGAATTTTGGAGATGGGTGATGTGATTTTGGCAATGGCCGATAATATCGGCCTTGTGGCTGATCAGATTATCCTGACCCAGGAGTTGCAGGGGGTAAATGTTGCCACAACCCAGACCTCAGTCTTGGCAGCGCAGGAGATGGCCATCGGTATCATCGTGGCCCGCAGTCTCTAGAAAAAAGGGGGGACAGAATCCAACTCTGTCCCCCCTTTACATTTCGAATGTGTTTGCAGCTTGTTATGGCGAAAGTGCGCCAAAGACATTGACTCCCTTGAGGAGCATCAGCGCAGTATGAAGTTGCTTATCTTTTTTGATTTCAGCAAGGTTCTTGTCGTTTTCCTCTTTATCTTCTTTGCTTAAAGATTCTTTTTTGTCGCTGTTTTCTTCTTTCAGTCCGTTGCCAATATGGTGCTTGAGATCTTTCTCGCGAAGAAACTTGGGCGTGTCATTCTCTTTTTTCACTTCTTTGTCGCCGTTGCCGTTGGGCGAGGCAACAAAAATATCCGGCGTGATACCGGTGGCCTGAATGGAGCGACCGTTGGGGGTATAGTACCGTGCCGTGGTCAAGCGTAAGCCGGCGCCATTATCCATGGGAATGATGGTCTGCACAGAGCCCTTGCCAAAGGTCTGGGCTCCGAGGATCAGGGCTTTTTTGTGATCCTGCAGGGCGCCGGCCACAATCTCCGAGGCGCTGGCACTGCCTTCATTGACCAGGACCACAAGCGGGTAGCCGTACTTTCCGTTGCCATCATGGGCGTAGAACACGGTGTTTTGTTCCTTGATGCGCCCTTTGGTGGAGACGATGACGCCATCATCAATGAAGATGTCGGAAATTTTCACGGCCTGATCCAAAAGCCCGCCTGGGTTGTTCCTCAAATCCAGCACCAGGCCCTGTACCTTTTCCTTGCCGGTCAACTCTTTAAGCGCTTTTTTGAAGTCCCGGGTGGTGTTGGCCTGGAAGTTGTTGATACGAATATACGGGTAGCCAGGCTCAAGAACCTTTGATTTGACACTGTGGATAGGGATAACATCGCGAACAATGCTGATCTCCTTGAGTTCAGTCCAACCCTTACGATGGATGGAGATGGTTACCTTGCTCCCTTTGGGGCCGCGTAATCGTTTCACTGCCTCCATTAATGACAGGTCCTGGGTCTGCTCGTCCTCAATCTTGATGATTTTATCACCAGCCTTGAGTCCCTGCTTAAAGGCCGGGGTTCCCTCAATGGGGGAGACAACGGTGAGGATGCCTTCCTTCATGGTTATCTCAATGCCGATACCGGAAAAACTCCCCTTGGTCTCAACCTGCAGCTCTTTAAAGTCGTCCGGCTTCATATAGGATGAGTGCGGATCAAGGGTGATGAGCATTCCCTTGATGGCGCCTTCGATAGCCTTTGTGCTTTCAACCTCCTCCACATAGTTTTCCTGCACCAGGTTTAAAACATTGGAGAAGGCCTCAAGGCTCTTGTAGGTATCCTGGGTTTTTGCGTTGCCGGTCGAATAGGTCCACAAGATTATGGTTGCCAGCGGGGCGCACAGGGTGATGAAGAAAAGAAGCTTTTTGATCACGGGATGACGTGGGTTTTTCATCTGAATTCCTTGGGAAAATGCTCAGAAGGGAGTTTGCCTAAGACTTGTTTCTATTTGCTTTACTCAAAATAGCATGTCTTATGGGATGCGACAATGTCTTTTAAGGATGTGCCCAGGCTCAGTTAGCAGTATCTCTGGTTGCCATGATTTTGAGT
This sequence comes from uncultured Desulfobulbia bacterium, assembly GCA_964385695.1. Classification (GTDB taxonomy): domain Bacteria; phylum Desulfobacterota; class Desulfobulbia; order Desulfobulbales; family Desulfurivibrionaceae; genus CAYLQA01. The sequence goes on from CAYLQA010000026.1 coordinate 49,191, forward strand.
TTGGCATTGTTGACCCAGTGCAGCGGATTTTCCGGAGCTGTTCCCTTGCGGATTTCAAAATGGAGCCCCTCTGCCAAAAGCCCTTGTCTTCCGCTCATCAAACCGATGATCTCACCGGTAGAAACCGGGTCGCCTTCTTTCTTGTAAAAGGTCTCTGCCCGAGAGATCAGGCTGTAATATTGTTGGCCATGGTCGATGATGAGCAGGTTGCCGTAGCCGCGCAGAAAACCGGAAAAGACAACCTTGCCGTCATACACAGCCCTGATTTTGGTTCCCGGCGGGGCTTTGATATCGATGCCGTTGGCAAAGGTGGTGATGCCGAATTTGCCCTTGGTGTTTTTGCCGAACCTGGTGGTTACCGTTCCTCGAACGGGTGGATCAAGCTTTCCTCTTTGCCCGGCAAAACCAAATGATTTAGGCCGTTTCTTTTTGGAGATGATTCGCCGCTTTACCTTTTTCCTGCTTTGCTCTCCTGCCTCGGCCTTGAGTTGGGCCAGGGTGCCGCCCAGCTTTTTCGCTGCCTCTTCAAGTTCCTCAAGGGCACGGTGATAAAGCCGTTTTTCTGTCTGCACACGACTTAAGAGTCTCAGGCGATCCTCTTTGGTTTTGGCCAGCTTGATTTCCTGCTCCTTGACCTTGGTGATAACGGCCAGGAGCTCTTTCTTTTCAGCTTTAAGTGCCTCTTGCACTGCATTGAGGCCAGCGATTTTTTCGCGGTACATGCTGATCACTTCCTGGTCGTATTTCAGGAGGTAATCGAAATATTCACGGAAGGTCAGAAGGTCGGGGAGTTCGCTGGTGGAGAAGATGACGTTCATTACGCCGATGGGGCCCATGCGATAGTAGGCATTGAGTCTTTTCTTGACGTGAACTTTAGCCCCTTCTTTTTCTGCCTGGGCCTGTTCCTCTTCTTTTTGTTTTTCCTGGATGCGTTTTTCCTGCTCGGCCAGCTTCAGCTTGAGTTCTTCCAGCCGAGTCTTGCCGCTGAGAAGCTGTTGGTTGAGTTTTTCCAGCTCCGCAAGCAGGCCGCTCTCCTGTTCTCGCGCACCCTTGATGCGTTCTCTTTGTCCCTCTATGCCTATTTTGAGGCGCTGGATTTTTTTCTCTTGGGCCTGGACCTTATCTTGTGGGCCGTTTTCCGCATAGAGCTGGGGTGTTCCTGTGAAAAACAGGAAGAGCAATGTTCCGCTGAAGAAAAGGATATGCCGAGATGTTTTAAGAGATGCCATACCTTAAATGCGCAAGAATCGTCTGATGGAAATAAGGCTGCCGCCAGTGCAGAGTACGATGCTGGTGAGCAGGATTGCGCCTATAATATAAGGAGGAAAGAATGAGAATTCGAAGAGCTGTAAAAAGCCCGGGCCGCTGAACCGTTGCGTGATCCAGTGGTAGAGAAAGTACAGGGAAGAAAGTCCTAAGGCCGAGCCGAGCAACCCCTGCAAGAGCCCCTCAAGCAATAGCGGTACCCGCACATAGGCGCTTGTGGCACCAAGCAGGCGCAGAATCTCCAACTCCTCATGCCGGGTGACCACGGTCAGGCGGATGGTGTAGGAAACGATAAAGGTCATGCTTAAAATTAAGAGCCCGCCGCTGATCACCACAACAAAACGTAACAGGCTGGTAAAGTAGCCAAAGCGTTTAAGCCATGTTCTGCCATATTGCACCTTGGATACGCCGGGCAAGGTAAGCAGATAGTCTGAAAACTGGTTGATATGGGTCAGGCTTTTCAGGTTCTTGAGTGGATACACCTCTATGGAGGGGGGGAGAAATTCCGGGCCCAAATCACTTAAGACATCCTTTTCTTTGCCAAGTTGGTTACCCAGACGCTGAAAGGCCTCTTGCCGTGAAACAAAAACGATTTTTTCAACCTCGTTAAAATCGCGAATTTTCTTTTCGATCTGTTGGCGCATTTCCGGAATGATCTCATCATCAAGGTAGATAATAAGCCGTACATCGTCGCCGAGGCGGGCTCCGGCCTGCATCATGTTGCTATAAACCAGAAAGAAAAAGGCAAAGATCAGAACAGAGAGGGTGACCGTCATCAGGGTCATGAACTGGGTGCCCCAGGTCTGTTTGAGATTCCTGGATGTTTGCGAGAGAATGTATCCGAAATAGCGCATTATTTATTCCTTAGCGAGATATCACTGCCTAAAAGGATTATTCGTTATCAAATAATTCAATTTGGCGAGGCTTCTTGCTGTTATGTACGGAAATCTTACCAAAATGCAGATCCATAACCCTGTATTCGCTCCCCTCATAAATCGTTTCATCATGGGTGGCAATAACAATGGTTGAACCGTTCTCGTTGAGTTTGTGAAACAGGTTGACCACCAGCTTGGTGGCTGCCGGGTCCAGGTTGCCGGTTGGTTCGTCCGCTAAAAGCAGTGGTGGTTCGTTTGCCGCAGCCCTTGCCAGGGCAACCCGCTGTTGCTCCCCGCGTGAGAGTTCGCCGGCAAGTTTATGGGCCTTGTCCGTCATGTTGAGCATGGTCAACAGCTCATCAATCCGGTTTTTGATCGCCCGGGGAGATCTATAGGTCACCTCCATGGCCATGGAAATGTTCTGATATACCGTCTGTTTTGTCAGCAGCCGGAAGTCCTGGTAGGCAACGCCGATTTTTTGACGCATTCGTTGGATTCCGGCGGATTTTATGCGGGAAAGATCGCGTCCGGCCACCTCGATGAGGCCCTTGGTCGGGGTCTCAAGACAACAAATGAGTTTTAAAAGGGTGGTTTTCCCTGCCCCGCTCATGCCGGTAAGGAAGAGCATTTCCCCCTTTAAAACTTTGAGGGATACGTCCTGTAAGGCCACAACATCAGGGGGATAGACCTTGGTCACCTTGACCAGTTCTATGAGAGGTTTACTATCGTCAGAGGTGTGCAGCATGACTTTCCTGTTATGATCTGAGCATAAAAAAAACAATGAGACAAATTTGGCTTGAAACTAGCCATAACATTCTAATAATTCAAGATAATTTATAGCATGTGAAAAAAAATTGACACTTAGATGATTCGTCCAGTAAGTCCCCTGAAATTACTGCTGTTTTTAAGAAAAAAGGCA
>CAYLQA010000027.1:0-50266 GCA_964385695.1 uncultured Desulfobulbia bacterium
TAGTTACGCATTTCCCTTGTGTTGCCGGCGCTTCTGCCACAACTTTTCAATCTGGTCTTTTTCAAAATGATAGAAGGAGTTGCAGTAATGGCACTGCAGCTCCAGGGGGAAGGGGCCCTTTTCCAGAATCTCCAGCCAATCATTATCCGGCAGCCCCATGAGGACCGATTGGAATCGCTCCTCACTGCACGGGCAGAAGAACTGCACCGGGTGGTGCTCAAGAATCTCCGGGGAAAAGGCCTGAAACTGCTCGGCAATGAGTTGCTCGGGTTTTCCGTCCGCAACAAAATATGCGCCAAGGGAAGGCAGACCCTCGATGGTCTGCTCAAGTTCCTGCATCAGGCTCTCCTCGGCACCGGGCATGGCCTGAACAAAGAGACCGCCCGCCCCGACCAACACTCCCTCCTGATCAAACTGAAAACTCAAGGTCGTGGCGGTGGGAATCTGCTCCGAGGTGAGAAAATAATTGCTGATGTCCTTGGCAAGATTGCCATACTGCAACATGATCTTGCCGGTAAAGGGCTGTTTGGCATCCTTAAGGTATTTGGTGACAGAGAGAAAACCGGCCCCGAAAAAAGAGGACAGGTCCATGTCCTCCAGAGGTTTCTCCACGGGAATGGGCACCTGGTTGAGATAGCCCCGCACCTCGCCTTTGGCGTTGGCCTCAGCCATGAGTCCCTTGATGGGGCCGGAACATTCCACCTGCAGGCTGATACGATCCTCCCCCTTTAAGTTTGCCGAAAGCAATGCCGCCCCAATATAGGCCTGCCCCAAAACCATGGTCTCCAAGATGCCCAGCTCATGGTTGGCCCGCATCTCATTGACCATTCTGGTCCCGCGCACCAAGACTCCACGCACCGCCTTATCCGCCAAAACAAAACGGTAAATACCATCATCCACACTCAAAACCAACCGTTCCAGTTGCGGGTCATCAAAAACCTTTTTCTTTTGCATATCGACTCTCTTTTCTCACAGGCACAGGTTCTGTGTTATCGCCGTCTCTCACTGTCCATACCCCTTTGCTCATCGCAATGCAAGAGAAGCAGCACTCTACAGCCACCGACTAATTGCCAAGTTGATACCCGAACTCTTCTTTCACTTGTTTCATGGGGATGGCAAAGCCAAGGCCTTCGGTGTCTTTTATGACCATCGTGTTCACACCGAGAACCCTCCCGCTTTCATCGACCAGAGGACCTCCACTGTTGCCTGGGTTGATTGGAGCGTCGGTCTGGATAACATCACTACCTCGATACGTCCGGTAACCGGAGATGATGCCGGACGTAACCGTATGCCGCAATCCCGCCGGGTTACCAATAGTATAAACTTTTGCCCCCTGAGCTATGCCGTTGGACATTGCCGCGATTTTGACAAATGGTGTTTGGGATGCGCTTATCGTCAAAAGTGCCAAGTCTAGATTGGGGCTCAAATCAATACCTAACACCTCAAGCTCAGTGCCATCGATGAGCACGACTTTCACATCCCTTACCGGCGTAGTGCGTTCGATATCCTCAAGCCTCTTTTGGACCTGCTCCTGTAATGCCTTGTAATGCGCATACTCCTCTTCTTGTCGCTTAATCTCATATAAAACTTGCTCCCGCACATCGGAGCCCACCTTTAGGGCCTGTTTTTTCAGGTAGCGAATATTTTTTTGTACCATCCGCAGAGACTTTTCCAGACGAGCAAGATCCGCTTTTGCCTTGGCCAGATTCTCCCGGCCAAACTCTACAACATGACGGTTGGTTACTATATGCCCCACCGGGTCGATGAAAAAGCCTGAGCCGCTCCCCCAGGAGGTTTTGATAAATACTGTGGCATTGCGAGCCTCCTCCACCCCATTACTTGGTGGATGACTTTCAGATAATTGCAGGGCGATACCAGTGAGCTCTTCGTCACTCTGTTGCCGAGGTGCGGGGGGCTGGTCCTGCCGTGGCTGTAAGGATGTTTGTGCTGGAGGGAATTGCTGCTTGGCAACTTTGTTTTGCGTTTCCGGGATTGGCTGAGGGGTAGAAGGAGGCTTGCTTAAAAAATAAAAAACACCCATACCGACAAGAAGGCCTATGGCAAGCCCCACCCAGACACCTTTCATTCCTCCCTGTAATTTTGGAGGTGAAGGCTCGTTGTTTTGCTCGTTCAACTGCTCCTGGCGCAGCCGATATTTTTCAAAAATAATGCCACACCTGCCGCACTCTTTGGCACTCCCCCTCTCATGTCCACATTTCGGACATTTCATATCTCCTCCCATTTTTTTTGCTAGAGAATCTATACTACACCATGCTCACGATAGGCTCAAGCAGCCCCAAGGGAGACTTTCCACATAAAAAAAGCCGGAAATCCATGGCAAGATTTCCGGCTTTCAAAGCAAGGGGCTAATTACAAAACTAATCTTGATAGGGCCAAGGCAGCAAAGCACCCGGGCATTCTCCTTTGGGGCAGTATGGCTCATACTCCAAAGAACCGTTTTGGCCGCGCCACAATGCGGTCTGCCTGCGGGAAACAGTGGGAATACGAATATCCTTCACTGTCCGCTGGCCGCTCTGATCGACAGCGGTCAGACGAATCACCGTGCCTATCTTTTGCTGGCTGGCAAAGGTGGAGGGTACAACAAAGGTAATGGCAGAGGCATCATCGTTGAGGGCCTCCATCTGCACGGGCACCCCGGCAACCTGCTCCCAGCTATACACCAAGGATTCCGGAGAGTCATCCTTGGTCAGCCCAGCATCAAGAACCACGCTTTGACCAACCGGGTAGGCTTTGGCTATGGGCTGCATCTGAATTTCCGGCGCAGGGTCACCCAGCTTGAACTGAAGCCGCAACTCACGCACCTTGGACTTTAGCCCGGCATAGCTGAAACGATACTTTATCAACTCGCTGCCGCCGTAATACTTATCAGGCACATATTGGTGGCGGCTTTTGTTCACCCTTTTCAGATCTCCGCGCAAACGTTTGTCCATTATCTCTACGGAAACTTTACCGCTGTAGGGAGTCTTGTTGGCCTTTTTCCATATATTTTTCCAGTTGATGACCAGGGGGTTGGTGCTGATGCCGGATAAAGAAATGTTCCTTGCAGCGACCACAATTCGTTTCGGCTTGATGACCTTTGGTTTTTCCGCCACTTTTTTGCCCAAGTCTGGGCCAAAAATAGAGACCAGGGCCGCGTTGCTGGGATCCTGACCGTCAAAGGCGCGAAACTCGATAGTATCCTCGCCCGGAAAATCCTTGTTGGGCAGATAGGTCAGATTGGGCATATCACCGGAAAGCCGACCGTGTTTGGGAGGTGTCAGGATCTCGAACCCCAGGGCATCCTCGTCTTCATCGGTGCCGGTGAGGACAAAATTCAACTCACCGCCGGTCTCGGCCATCTGCAGCTTTGAATCCATTACCACCGGAGGAGTATTGACTGCCGCCGGAACCGGAACCTCGGGAGGAGGTGTACCAACGGTCTGGCTGCTCAACTGCTGCTCTTGCAGGGCAACAGGCACCGCAGGCTCTTCTTTATCCTTCTTAAAAAAGAAATAACCGCCACCGGCAAGCAGCATCACAAGACAAAGGGCCGTGATACCCATGGCCTTTTTGTTCATGTCGGCCGGTAGATTGAAAGGAATACCCTTGTCTCCACCTGCTGCTGCAATTTTCTGGGTGGCGTCATCCTCGCTCAAGATATCGGTCAACTCGGTGGAGGTGGTATCTTCACCAAAGATATCCACGGTCTCACCCTCGGGAGCGGTACCGACCGTTTCCTCATCGGGGATATCCGGCAGATCGCCGAAATCAAACTCATCCTCATCAAAGCCGGTGTCATCGGGCAGGCCAAAGGTTTCCTCCTCTCCGCCGCCGGCATCATCGGCAAGCACATCGGAAAAACTTACGGTTTCAGCGCCGATATCCTCATCCGCGCCGCCTTCACCGACATCGGAGAAAAGCTGATCCACATCATCCTGGCTCGGTTCACCATCGCCGCCCTCGGCAACGGCTTCTTCGCCTTCGTCATCCGAGGCAAAAAGACCATCTATATCGGATTGATCAATATCACCGCCGCCCGCTTCGACTGGCGCCTCAGCTTCATCCCCGCCGCCAAGGAGGGAATCTATATCGGACTGGTCCAGCTCGCCGGCATCTTCCTCACCACCGGCCAGCAGGTCATCAATATCGGATTGATCAATATCACCGCCGGCATCAGCTTCTGCCGCCGCTTCCGCAGCAGGTTCATCACCTCCACCACCGAGCAAGGCATCAATATCGGACTGGTCCAACTCGCCGGCGTCTTCTTCCGGCGGCTCTGCGGCAGGCGCTGCTTCGGCACCGGCATCTTCTGCAGCCGGTCCTTCCCCAAAGGCATCGCCTAAAAGCGCATCGATATCAGATTGATCCAGTTCGCCGAGGTCCTCATCTGCCGCACCAGCGGCATCGTCGGACTCGTCTTCCTGCAAATCATCGAGCCAATCGTCAATTTCTAGGCCATCTTTTTCTTCTTCTGCCATAATCGCTCACCCGCTTACACGCGGCTCCATACTTATGGAATATAAATATAGCTATGCAAGGCCCGGTAAATCGGCTCGGACATTTCCACATTGACCACGTAGGAGTGTCTCTCGCCATGGCTGTTCACCCCGGTGATATGCAGACGCAGATAACCATCCACCTCCTGCAGAAGGCCGGAAACCTTTTGCTCATACTCCCCTTCGCCATCCGGGCGCCAGACCGCCAACGACTCATTGCCGATCACGGCAGCCATCTGGTCGGCCATGGTCGCACCCAGCACAGTTACTTTATCCTTGGCGGAATAGGCGCTCAGTACAACAAAGGGCTCTATCAGGACCGGGGCCCTATCAAAAAAGCCATCAAACTGTCCCATGGCGTCACTGCAGACCATGGCAACCAAGGCTGTAAGGGATGAATAATTTTTCATTGAGACCTGCGGGCCGATCTGCACCATGGGCACCTCTTCCTCGGCGTGCTCCTGAGCCAAGGGCACAGAGGCTGCTCCGAGCAGCATAACACATGCCAAGCCCGTGGCCAGCCAACCAAACCGTTTTTTTGCATCCTTCATGCTTTTACTCCTTTTCGGCATTGGATTTTACTGACCCATTCCCTTGACTGCAATCTTAAACGGCGCCTCCACGGTGTGGAACAGACCGAGCAGCTCCCGATTGAGCGGTAGGCCGTAACGCCAAGAGGTCTTCACCAGGCCGTCTTTGAGACGAACCAGTCTTCCTTGCAGGATCAAGGTTTTCCGGGTGTTGGTAAAGGTGGATATGACAACATAGTCAAGTTCAGGCGCATTACTGGCAAGCTCGCCAATATTACGGGACATGATAAATTCGCCGGTCTGGGGCAGGATGTTAATTTCTTTCCCCATTCTCAACTCGGTAACCTTGAGGCCACGATCAGCTAAATCGGTGAGAATGTACTCGCCCATGATTCGGCCAAACTCGGTTTCACGCTTAAAATCCGCCAGGGGCACGGCATTGACCACAGCCACCTTGGCCGTAAAATTCTTCTCTCCCTCTTCCTTGAGCTCATAAAAGACCTTGCCGGAAATTTCGGTGGAGATCTCGGAGAGAAGGCTCTCGGTGCCGAGAGCTTTTGAGGTATCAGGCATGTACTGGTAGACATTATAGTTGGTGGGCACCCGTTGGGCGACCGTGACGGGAGGTGTGTATTTTTTCGGCTCCGCTTGAGGAACGGCTTCGTCTTGGGCACTCTCAGTTTCATCAGCAACTAAAGCATGACCCTTTTTGTTAACCTGCACCACATTGACGGAAACATTGGGTACGCCGCCCCTGGTGGCGCCGATGGCCTCCTCCGCTTCGGCAGTATCAGCCGCTGAGCCTTCCGCAACCGCCTCCACAGCCGGAGTTTCTACTTTTTTGCCTTCTGCCGTGTGGACCTTGGCGTCCTGTTCAGCCGCCTCGGGTGCTGGAGCTGATGCCTTCTTGGTTGCACAGGACACATTGGCAAAGAGAAGCAGTCCCAGACAACATATTGCCGCTTGCAACATTCCTTTGTTCATATCTTCCTCCCTGAAGCCTCTTACTCTCTTACTTCGAAAAGTTTCTTATCTTTAATATTATGAATGAGCAGCCTTGCTTTTACCAGCGCTGCGTTCTTCCTACAGTTCCAGGCGTTTCATATAAATCGGCTCGGCCGTGCGCACCTTGGCGGTAACGCTGTCGGCCAGCAGTTGTTCGGTCAAACTATTACGCGGCAAAATCACGTTGGCGCTTGCCAACAATTTTGCCGAACGGTTGTCAATAATTCTGGCATTGAGCATGACATGATTTTTCATCGGGGTATAGGTGCCGGTGAGCATGGCCCCGGCAGCCACCATATCCCGCATTTCTGCAGGATCCCTTGTCAGGCCGTACTCGCCACGTTTTTGCTGGACCATAACAGTATCGCTTTTGCGCATCTCCACCACGGTATAGCGGTGTTGCTGCATCTCGGTCATCAGCTGCTCCGAGACAAAGCGCCCTAAAGAGGAAGTGCGGTAGAGCTTTTTCAGATCGACAAAGGTGGTGATAAGGACCCCGTCGGCAAGATCGCCGTTTTCCGGATCCGGATCTTCCAGGTTGCGAAAGAGTGTTTTGGCAAGATCACCAATCTGCTGTTGCAAGGCCACGGCCTCATCGGGAACGTCAGGAGGTGTTGGCACAACTTGGACTTTTTCAACTACCTCAGGGGCGGCTGTATTCACCGGCCCGGTCTCAACAAAGGGCCAGAAACCCATGGCAGTGGCGGGCAGTAACAATCCGGCGAGAGCAACACAAAAACACAGCAGGGAAGCGCAGCAATAGCGATGACGGTTCTTAGCTTGAAAAAATAGCATGTGGCGCCTTTCTCCTTAATAATAAAGATATTCTCACACCCTCTCCCTCCCCTAATGACCGCTCCCCGCGTTGGCAATCACTGGTTCATGAGAGAGAAAATGTTTTCCCACTCTGTCCTTTTACATCGGCCCGCTATGGGTATCTCTTTAATAAAATTTATATTTAAATTGGGGAGATAGCAGGATCAACAACAGATCGGCCAGGCTTAAAGCCGGATCATTTTTCTTTGCGAATCACAATATATGGTGTAATGTGCCGCGCGCTGTGTCCACATATGGCATGTAATATGGAGAATATGTTAGGATCATTCCTTCATTTTTCAGGAATTTTTCCATGAACGAAAGAGAAGAGCTGCTGGCCGATGAGATTTTGATTGTGCGCAACTCCGGTGAGATCCCGGAAATCGCCTTTCACAGTACGATATTTTTCCTGACCAGCGATCCCGAAGGCCCGCAGATCGCCTTGAAACAGGAAGAGATAACCCTCCTCCGCCGGCAGGTCATTGAGCGCTACCGTGAAATCCTCATCCGGGACCTTACCCCGGACAACCGTGATAAGTCCATCTTCCGCGGGGTAAAACGTTCGATCTTCAACTGGGAAAGGCTGGGGAAATTCTGCCAACGTGAAGAGCTGCCCGTTGAGAATTCCCTCAGGCAGGAAATCGCAGAGGCTCTGCATGTTTTTTTGCACCAGGAAGCGCTTGAGGTACGTGAGGGAGTGCGGGTTTCCTGCCTCAACTGTACGGAGACGGAGCTTCTTGATTTTGCCGCAACGCTTGGCCTTGAGCCCAACGAACTTCCTGTCAACTGGCAGAGCATTTGCCCCCTTGAGGGCTGCTAAGCCGCCTTGCTCTGCTCTTCAGAAGCCTTATTCCGTCCTTGGACCTGATCGATAAAAAAAGCCTGCCAACATTTCCAGGGCACCGTCTCCAGACCGCAAGAAGTCGGGCAGGAAAAATCTTCTACCAGCATCGGGCAAACGCCACACTTTGTATTGCAGACATACTTGGCCGCCTTTTCCAGGGCACGGCTCATCAACAGGCTCTTCTCCCTTCTTGATGTTTGCTGGGCCATAACAGACCTCCTCGGGCTATGGGTTGCTTTAGGACAAAATAGCACCGTGGTGTTAAAGATCTGTCAGGTTCCTGATAATTCTTGATCAGGAAGGCAGCAGGCCTGCTAGCTCTTTCTGATTTTTTCGATAGAAAATAGGTGGGAGCTAAACAGCAAAACTGTTGTTACTCGGTATTTTCCTTGTCAAAAAAAATATCCGGATGATGTTTTTCCATACACTCCGAACAGATAGAATGGCTGAAGAGGGCGTCGGTATTTTGAGAGATATAAGCCTCAAGCTGATTCCAGTAGCCATCATCATCACGAATCTTTTTGCAGTACGAACATATAGGCAAAAAACCGCTTAAAACCTTGACCTCATCCAGGGCCTTTTGCAGCTCTTCGGTACGTTCCTCTACCAAGTCTTCAAGCTTGTCCCGGTAGGTTTGCAGCCGTTTCTCCACCCGCTGCAGGTAGATGGAAAAAAAGGAAAGCAAGCAGACCAAAAGGACGACAGAACCAAACAAAGACAAACGGGTTATATGGTTTGAGATGGCGAGTTGTTCGGTGATGTTTTCCAATAAAAATACTCGGCCCACTTTTTCTTTACCGATATCTATCAACGGAGCGGAGGAAATGAGAAAATTCTGCCCGTTGGCCGAGTGTTTTTGAACATCAGTAGCCCAATCTTTGTTATGAGCTGAGCGAATATAATCGCTTAAGGTAGCGTGGTCCTTTGTGGTACTATCAATCAGTACAAAATCACGGTAATTATCCCAATTATCCTCTTTGCCTAAAAAACGAACTCCTTCTTTCCATTTCTCACGGTTTAACCATCCTTTATCAATGGTGAAAATCAGGTCAACCCCAAGAGCATCCTTTAGTTTAGGAGAAATATGTTCAATCTCTTCCCCAAGCTCCAGGTAGCCGATAAGTTTACCTTCGTGCACCCAAGGCTGAACCACTCGCAAGGTAAAAGTCCCCAAAGGTCCAAGCTCAATCCCCGCAGTAAGTTTTCCGGTCATTACGGCCTTTTCCATGGTATACCGAGCTATCCGGTCTCCGGCTCGATCGGGGCTGTGAACCCGCAAATAGCAGACCTGCTGTGGATCTATGAAGTAGAAATGGGTCACCTTGCAGTGACCTTTCATTTCTTTAAACAGGGGGCTGGCTACAGCCTGCAAGGTGGCCTTGTCTCGCTTTAACCAAGCGGCCCTGATATCGTTATTTCCGATGATATTTCTGATCTCAGCAGTAAGAAAGCGGGACTCTTCACCAAGCATGTAATCAAAGAGGTGACTGAACTCTGCGACTTCATGCTCCAACGCCTCTTGCAAATGATATTGCTGCAGGCTATAGAGCCCAAGGTTGAAGGCCCCAAGGACCAATACGATAATCAGGGCCAGGGGAGTTAAGAGGTGTAGCCGGATGCGCTCTTTACCGGTTTCCAAAAAATATCTCCTCAGCTAACTTTTTCTAATTTTCTCAATCAGAGATGTGGTGGAGTAATTTTCCACCAGGGGAATGGAGAGGACTCGGCCACCGGCGTTCAGGACCTCTTTATGGCCAACAATCTTTTCCACAGGCCAGTCACCGCCCTTGACCAAGACATCCGGCATCAAGGTGGTGATAAGGGTATGGGGGGTCTCTTCGCTGAAGAGTACCACGTGGTCCACGCAACCCAGGGCGGCCAAGACCCTGGCTCGGGACTGCTCATGGTTCATGGGGCGATCATCGCCCTTGCCCAGGCTGCGTACCGAGCTGTCGCTGTTCAGGCCGACGATCAGGCAATCGCCCTCCTTGCGTGCCGCCTCAAGATAGGTGACATGCCCTTCGTGCAGAATATCAAAGCAGCCGTTGGTAAAAACCACCTTGCTGCCGATGGACTTATAGTGCTGCACTATTTCACTCAGTTCAGGCAGGTCTGCCAGCTTGTCTTGGTCATTAAAGGCATAGGGTTTCGGACCCACGGTATTAAAACGACCGCGGACCAGGGCCAGTTGATTCGCCTCCAGGCGGACAAAGGCACCTTGGGCATGATCTTCGGCCTGGGCCAGCACGGTGCCGTCCGGGCCAATCACCATGGAGGAACCGCCAAACTCGGTCTCGCCGGTAATACCGCAACGGTTGCAACCAACCACGTAGGCCTGATTCTCGATGGCCCGGGCAGTGAGCAGGGTCTGCCAATGCGCCCGCCTGGCTGCCGGCCACTGGGCGCTGACCACGATCACACCCGCTCCCTGCATCACCTGGGCACGGCTGATTTCCGGAAAACGAAGATCGTAACAGACCAGGGCGGCCAGTCTGCCCAGTTCCGTGGTAATGGGCTGGGGATTATCACCGGGCTGAAAATATTGATCCTCCACCATGGGGGCAAAAAGTTGCTGCTTGCGAAAACTTCCTGCAATCCCCTTGGGGCCGACGACATACATGGTGTTATAAAGGGTGGTATCGATCTCGGTGAGCACCTCTTCGGGCAGGGAGCCGGCAAGGTAAATGTTGTACTTTTGGGCCAACGCCTGCAAGCGCATGAGGTAATTTGGGGTTGCAAGCCCATACTCGGTAAGGCGGGCATAGGCAAACCCGCAACTCCACAGCTCAGGCAAAACAATCAACCCAGGGCCTTGCGGCGCCAGTTGTTCAAGCCCTTTTTCCAGCTGGCTCATGTTTGCTTCAGGGTCGCCGAGCTTGACATCAAATTGTAAAAAACCCAGTGCAGGTATATTAAATTCCATCATGGTGCCACCTTAGCCCGCATCTCGTTTTTGTCAATAAATACAGCCTTCAACGCTCTTGCAGCACCGACTCGGCCTTGGAGCTGTTATCAAGCACCTTGCGCACCACCAGAGCAAGCTTGCGCACATCAAAAGGCTTCATGACAAACTCCCGTGCCCCGGCCTGCCTGGCCCGTTCTTCATCAATAAGCGCACTGTAGCCGGTACACAGGATAATGGGGATATCCGGCTGGATCTTTAGGAGTTCCCGCATGAGGGTAGAGCCGGAGATCACCGGCATGGTGTGATCGGTGAGCACCAGGTCAAAATTTTCCGGATTCTTTTCAAAAAGCTTGATCGCCTCAAGGCTGTCTGTCATCGCCGTCACCTGATACCCGAGAGATTCCAGCATCTGCTGCTCCATCTTCACCACAGCCTCTTCATCATCCACCACCAGAATACGCTCACTTCCCCCCGGAGGCGGCGCGGTATCGAAATCATCCGTGGACTCCATCCCTTCCACCACCGGGAAAAAGACATGAAAACTGGTGCCGCGCCCCGGAATGCTCTCCATAAGCAACTTGCCGTCATGGGTCTGGACAATGCCGTGCACCACGGAAAGCCCCATGCCGGTGCCGCGCCCTTTTTCCTTGGTCGTGTAAAACGGCTCAAAGATACGCTCCTGCAAATCAGGGGGAACACCCTTGCCCGTATCCCGCACCGTCAGACAAACAAACTCGTTGACCTCTGTCGGCAACGGGTCATCAAGACGCTGTGCCAGGGCAGAGCACTCCTCATTGCAGAGGGTAATCTCCAACACCCCGCCGCTTTCTTCCATGGCGTCGGCTGCGTTGGCGCAAAGGTTGAGCAACACCTGATGAATCTGGGTAGGGTCTGCCATGATGTTGCCCAACCCATCGCAGATATGCTGTTTTATTTCAATGGAGGAAGGCAGTGAGGCCCTGAGAAGTTTGAGCACCTCCTTGACGATGGGACTGATCTGCACCGGCATCCTGTTGCTCTCGCTCTGGCGGCTGAAGGCGAGAATCTGCTTGACCAACTCCTTGGCCCGAAAACCCGCCTTGCCGACAGCCAGAAGATGGTCTCGGGCCGGACTCCCCTTGGGCAGCATATACTGGGCAAGATCGGTATAGCCCATGATGGCGGTGAGAATATTGTTAAAATCGTGGGCAATGCCACCGGCCAAAGTACCGATGGCCTCCATCTTCTGGGCCTGCCGTAGCTGATTTTCGAGCTTGACCTTCTCATCCTCGGCTATCTTGCGCCCCGTAATATCGCGCATGGTGACAAAGATGTGCGGAGTTCCCTGATATACTAAAGGAGAAGCATGCACATCCATATCCATGATCGTGCCATCCTTGCGGATATTTTTCCCTTCCACATGATATGAGTTGCCGTCGTTTAATTCGGTGAGCATGGAGGGAAAATGCTCATGAAAGTCCGGGTGGATAAAGGTGAGCGGATCCAGAGATAAAAGCTCTTCCTTGGCGTAGCCAAAGAGACGACACATGGTCTGGTTCACCTCTTTGACCTTGCCGGCCAGAGAAAGAATGGCAAAACCATCCAGGGAGGCCTCAAAAATGCCGCGGTATTGCTCTTCGCTGGCCCGTAATGCCTGCTCCGTCTCAATTTGATCCGTGATATCGCGCCCCTCAGGGACAAGATAGATAACCTTGCCGTCCTCCCTTATGATGGGCTTAACCGAGGTATCGATATAGTGCAGCTTACCGGCAGGGTCGTAATGGGTGGTGACAAAACGTGCCGTTCCTCCGCCTGCTGCGGTGGTCAGGGCAGCACGCAGTTCCTCTTGCACCCTTTTGGAGTGCGACCACCAGGGAGTCTCCCAAAACAGCTTGCCTTTGACCTCTTCCTCGCTGATTCCGGCAAAATCCAAGGCGGTCCGGTTGATGGTGATGACCTCACCATCGACATTCAGCACCCCGGCAAACTGAAAGGCCTGGTCAAAAACGGCCCGCAGTTTCTGCTCGTTTTCCAGCTGATTCTGCTCCGTCTCTTTTCTCTCCGTAATATCCGAGGCGATTTCCAGGCGTACCAGGCGGCCATCCACCCACTCAATGGCCTTGTCACGGATATGAAACCACTTGCCGGTCACCGTATTCTGAAACTCCCAGACACAGGAGCCGCACGGTTTGCCCTCGCTGTCCAACAATTTATCGTTGGTACAGAATTCACAAGGGCCGGTCTGGCCGCTTTGTAGGGTCTGCCAGCAGATAGTACCGGTGATGTCGCCGAAGAGATTCTTGGCATAAGTGTTGATATAGAGCAGCTCGCGGCTCTGCATATCAGCCACATAGACAATGGCATCCAGGCTGTCGAGGATGGTTAAAAGGGAGTGGTGGGAACGGTGGATATCCTGTTCAAGCTCCTGGCAGCGGGCAAGTTGCTCTTCAAGTCTTGCTACCTTTGCTTCAAGCTCTGCTAGTTGGGATTGATCGGTCAAAGAAACACCATGTGTCGTCGCCCGGAAAGATCTATCCGGCAATATGTTGGCCTTTTTCACTGTTTTGACGCAATACGCCGTAGCAAAATGCTGAAAAAGACATTACCCCACCTTTAAAAAATTATATCCAATATCCCCCAAGGCTGTCAAAGAGGACAACTCTACCTTGCCGTTTTATTGTTTTTATCGTTTGTTGCCGACATTTACGGACAAGTACAACTACCTATTGGCAGTTTAACCATTTGATATCTCTATAAGAAAGGCTGCTTGACAAGGAGCGCCTGCTTGCTATCCTGTGATGATCCCTGATAGAATCAGGAAATCATATATTTCCCGGAGAAAATTTCATAATGAAAAAGGTCACATTTCTGCCCGACAATGTCACCATTGAGGTGGATGAAGGCGAAAACCTGCTGGCGGCTGCGGCCACGGCAGGGGTTTATATACACGCCCATTGCGGCGGCGACGGAGTTTGCGGGAAGTGCAAGGTCAAGCTGGAAGAGGGCGATGTGCAATCCACCAAGGCCATGACACTCAAGGCAGACGAACATGCCGAGGGCTTTCGTCTGGCCTGTATGGCCTCGGTCACAGAGGATGTGGTGATTCGCATCCCGGAAGAAACCACCAAAGACGGCAAATCACTTAAACGCAAACCCAAGACCACCCGCTCCATCTCGGCCCGCTCCCTGGAAAATCTCATCGGCAGTTGGGAGGTGGCGCCGCCGGTGGAAAAACGCTTTCTCAAGCTCAGCCCTCCCACCATGGAAGATAATGTCCCGGATCTGCAACGGCTGATGCGGGCCATCAAACAAGGCTGCCACGACTGCGTTGAGCCCACTTACGACCACCCGGAACTGCTTAAAGAGCTGCCCTTTGCCCTCAGGGAGTCAAACTGGGAAATCACCGTCATCCTGCTGCGCGGAAAAAAGGCCGAGGAGCCGGACCGCATCATCGCGGTGGAACCGGGCAACACCACGGACAAACTCTACGGCTTAGCCGTGGATATCGGCACCACAACGGTCTGCGGCGTGTTGATCGACCTGAACAACGGCAAGGTCATTGCCGAGTCCTCTGCTTATAACGATCAGATCAGCTGCGGCGAGGATGTCATCTCCAGGATCATCTACTCGCAACGGGGAGACGGCCTCAAGCAATTACAAGAAAAAGTGGTTCGCACCATCAACAATATCATTGAGAACGTCTGCAAGGATGTAATCATCAGCCCCAGCGACATCAGCTATATCATGGCCGCGGGCAACACCGTGATGAGCCATATGCTCTTGGGGCTGGACCCAAAGTTCATCCGCGAGTCGCCCTATGTCCCGACCTGCAGCCACTTTCCTCTGACTCGGGCGGCGAGCCTGGGTGTGTACGCCCATCCTTCGGTACGCCTCTTTCTCTATCCTTCGGTGGCCAGTTATGTGGGCGGTGACATCATTGCCGGTGTGCACTCCTGCCAGATGCACAAAAGCCCCAAACTGACCCTGTTCATCGATATCGGCACCAACGGCGAAATCGTGGTGGGCAACGAGGAATGGATGGTCTGCGCGGCCTGCTCAGCCGGACCTGCCTTTGAGGGTGGCGGCATCAAACACGGCATGCGGGCCAACTCCGGGGCCATTGAAAACTTCCAGGTCCACCCGGAATCCCTTGAACCCATGGTAGTAACCATCGATCGCATCAAACCATGCGGTATCTGCGGCTCCGGGCTCATCGCCATTGTGGCCGAGTTGCTGGAGGCCGGGGTCATCGATCAGCAGGGTAAGATCAGCCGCAATATCGAGCACCCACGTATCCGCGAGGGTGTGGACGGCTATGAGTATGTGCTTGCCTGGGGGCAGGATGCGCTCATGGGCGAGGATATTGTTATTACCGAGGTGGATCTCGACAACCTCATCCGTGCCAAGGGCGCCATGTATGCCGGCTATGTGACTCTGCTCGAATCGGTGGGCATGACTTTTAACGACCTGGATCGGGTGATCATGGCCGGTAACTTCGGGGCCTATATCGATTTGGAGCGCGCCATCTGCATCGGCCTCTTGCCCGATATCGACCGGGAAAAATTCTTCTACCTGGGCAACGGCTCAATGCTGGGTTGCCAGATCAGCCTTTCAGACCATAAACGCTTCCGTGGCCGCATGAAGGTGAGCTCTTTGATCACCAATATGGAGCTGGCCGAGAACCCACAGTTCATGAACCATTACATGGCCTCGCTCTTCCTGCCCCATACGGACATGAGCCTCTTTCCCACGGTGAGTGAAAAGCTGCCGGAGAAGTAATTACTTTTTCGGGGCGGCAATCCCCTTGGCCCGGTCAGCATTTTCCGCCTGGGAGAGATTCTTCAACCCGCTCACATCGCTGCCGGTAAAATCCGCATTGCGCAGATTGGCGCCAAGCACGTCCAAGCCCTTCAAATTAGCGCCGTGAAAACGTGCCCCCTTGAGCAATCCCTTTTGCAGATTGGCCCCCTGGAGGTTGGCATTACTCATATTGGTTCTGGTGAGATCCGCTCCTGCCATATTGGCGGAAGAAAGCTCCGCCCCGCTCAGATCCGCATCATCCAAGCGCGCCTTGGTCAAATCCGCGCCACCCAGTTTGGCCCCGACAAGGGTCGCTCCACGCAAATCCGCCTCAATAAGCTTTGCCCCGCTCAGGTCCGCCCCGGTGAGGTCCGCATCTGCCAGGTTGAAACCACTCAGGTCCATATTCCCTAAGTTTACCCCGACAAGTTTGGCAGAACGCAGCTTGACCTCCTTGAGCACGGTTTTATCAAAATGTGCCTGGGACAGATCCGCTGAGCTCAGATCGGAAAGGGTGATAGTCACCCCCTTGAAATTCGCCTTGCTGAGATTGGCGGAGCGCATGTCAGAACCATGGATCCTTGCCCCGGAAAAGTCTGCGGAACCAAGGCGTGCCGAAGAAAAATCCACCTTCATGAAATACCCCTGCACTAAACTGGCTTCGCTCAAATCCGCGTCAGACAAGGAAACTTTGTCAAAATTTACCTGGGCCAACTGTGCCCCTTGGAGGGTGCAATCATCAAAGGAGGAACCCACCACCCGAGCCCGGGTCATATTCGTCTGTGTAAGTTGAGTCCCGTCAAATTGAGATTTTTCTATCCAGGCCTCGACAAGCAATCCCTTGCTTAACGTGGCCTTGCGCAGGCTCACCTCACTCAAGCTCGCTTTAGCAAGGTTGGCCTGAGCCAAAATTGCCTTGTCCAGGTCCACACCAATGAGATCACTGTTCTCCAGCACGGCCCCGCTGAGGTTTGATTCGGCCAGTTGCACCTGGCTCAGGCTGCCGTGCAAAAGACTGACGAAACGAAGATCCGCCTCACTGAGATTGCAGCGATTCAAAACCGTGCTGTCCAGGTTGGCGTTGACCAGGTTTGCCCCTGCCAGGTTGACATCGCTCAGTGACGCACCAAAGAGATAAGAGTCACGCAGGTCCGCTTTTTCCAAGGCGACCTCTTGCAAAATCGCATGGTTCAGGTTGGTCTCGGAAAGGTTGGAACTCTTGCCGCCGAATTCGCTGAATTTTACCTTGAACAAATTGGCCCCGGAAAGATTGGCTCCGGCAAGGTCACTCTCCATGAGTTGCACCTCGGAGAAGGTGGCCCCGGCCATGGTTGCTGCCTGCATCTCCACCCGGTTCAAATTCATCCCGAGTAAGGAGCCGCCGGAAAGATCCAGCCCGGGCATCTTGGCCAAACTCATATCCCCTGCCTTGATATAGGCATTCTGCATATTTGCCTGGCTCAGATCAACTCCTGCCATGTCTGCCCGCAAAAGAAAAATCCTGTTCAGGTCCGCCCTGTTCATTCGGGCCTTTTTGAGGCGCACCTTGCTCAGCTTGCTGCCGGAAAGGTCTGCCTGTATCAGGTTGGCCCCCTCCAGATTGGTATCCTGGATCACAACATTGTTGAGTTGCGCCTTGGCAAGATTGCCCATCTTCAGGCTGGAGTCGGTGATTCTGACATGGTTGAGGTCCGCCCCTGACCAAGCAACCTTGTCAAGATTCCTTTTGCTGAAAATTCTGCTGGTCTTGAGTGTCTTTTCCCGCTCCTCAAGACCCATGGGCACGTCGGCAGCCAAGACGAAAATCGGACAGGAAAAAAGCAGCAAAAGCAGAAAGACAGGTACATGGGCCTGGGCGCGAGTGGACATGGGTTATCCTCTTATTTGGGGCCGAACAGCTCGAACTCTTCCTCTTGGACAGGTGAAGCGGGATCAGATGGGGTATTTTTCGGTGCTGCCTTGCCCGGGGCCCTTTTTTTGCCCTTACTAAAGACAGGCTCTTGGGCCTTGAACTGATTCAGATAACGTTTGGGCATGGGACTTCTTTCTTTCACAAGCGTATGCCCGAGGAATATCCTGTCGCCTCTTACAAGATGCTTGGCCACGATATTGGGGTTGGCCTGGGCCAGTTTTTTCCAATTTTGGGAATTGCCGGTATACCAGGCGGCGATCATGGGCAGGGTCTCGCCCTTCCATTTTACAATATGCACCACGAATTTCTGCCGGGCTTTGGTGGGCTTCCAGCGCTCTTCCGGAGGGCCAGAGGCAACACAGCCAGCCAGTAAAAAAAACAGCCCGAGTCCTGCCAGTATGTTCAATAACCGTCTCATTTCTTTTTTTCTTCCTTGCCGACAAGCCGCTCGTAGAGGCGAGCCGCCTGTTTATTCTCCGGATTCAACTCCAAGGCCTGTTGTAAATGCGTGATGCTCTTTTCCCTTTGGCCAAGCTTCATATCAATATATGCAAGATTAAACAGGGCCTCGTCAAGGTAGGAGGGAGAAAGTTTCACCACCTGCTCGTACATCCTCTGCGCTTCAAGGTAATTTTTCTGTACCGCATAGAGATAGCCAAGGTTGAAATAAGCATCCGCCATCCCCTTATCATGCCGCACGGCCAGAAGATAGGCGCCAATGGCCTTCTTCTGCTCCTGGCGCGCGGTATAGAGACGGCCCAGATAATAATGCACCTGACCTAATTGCGGATACTGCCGCGCCACCTTTTTAAAAATCGCCAGGGCCTCGTCCGGATAATGCTCAACAAGATAACTCGCCTCACGGGCC
Organism: uncultured Desulfobulbia bacterium; assembly: GCA_964385695.1. Lineage (GTDB taxonomy): Bacteria > Desulfobacterota > Desulfobulbia > Desulfobulbales > Desulfurivibrionaceae > CAYLQA01. The sequence goes on from CAYLQA010000027.1 coordinate 18,156, forward strand.
AGCTCTTCCTGCTTGGGTATAAAACTCTTCCCTTGGGAAGACTGAACCAGCAGCTTCTGAAAATACCGCTGCGCCCGCTCGTGGGGGTTGGATTCTAAGGGGAGGACGGAAACGTTTCTGCTCCAGACGCCGGTCCAGTGCTCCAGGGCCTGATCCACATAAACAGATCGGGCAACCAGGCCGTATGCGACCAAGGCGATAAAGAGGGCAAAAAGAAACAAGAGCCTCTTTTGCGTGGGGGTCTCTTTTTCCTGCGCTGGCCCAGGGATAAAAACCGTTTCTTCTTCCTCGGCTACAGCCAAAGGGGACTCAATTGTTGCGGCCAGGCGAATTGCCTCTTCCTCCTCGGCCACCTCGTCGGTGAAAAACTCTCGAATGCAGGATGCCAGCTCATGGCTGGAGACCTGGACCGACCACTCCTGCAGACATTGCTCCAAATCAGCGCGCATCTCCTCGGCGGATTGATAACGAAACTGAGGGTCCTTGGCAAGGGCCTTATCCAGCACGGCAAGCAAGGGCTGGGGCAGGTCCGGCTGGAGCGTACGGACGGAAACAAAGTTGGCCTGGGCGGATTTCACCAGGATCTGCTGGGAATCGCCCGTATAAAGGCGCTGGCCGGTCACCAGTTCATACAAAATGATGCCTGCTGAAAATATATCCGAGCGGTTGTCCACCTCCAGGCCGCTTGCCTGCTCCGGGGCCATATAACTCAACTTGCCCTTAAGCGAGCCCACATAGGTGGTGGTATCATGGCTGGTGGCCCGGGCAATGCCGAAATCGATGATCTTTACCTGCCCGTCAAAGGTGATAAAAACATTCTGCGGGTTGATATCCCGGTGGATGATATTGAGCGCCTCCCCGGAAAAATCCTTGAGGTTATGGGCATAATGCAACCCGGCGCAGACCTCGGCCACAATGAAAACCGCTATCTCCAGCGGCAATTTTTTGCTGCTCCCACTTTCGTCTTTTAAGGCTGTGCGCAGGGCGCGCAGAGGACGGCCGGAAAGGTACTCCATTGCCAGGTAATAGGTTCCGGCCATTTCACCGAAATCATAGATCTGGACAATGTTCTGGTGGTTGAGAAAGGCGGCCAACCGGGCCTCATCGATAAAGGCCTGGACAAACTCCTCTTGGTCGGCCAGATGGGGGAGGATTTTCTTGATGGCAACCAGTTTTTCAAAACCCTTGGAGCCGATAATCTTGCCGCGAAACAGCTCCGCCATACCGCCCCGGGCAATGCGGTCCACTAGCAGGTATTTGCCATAGGTGATGGGCTGAAAGGCTGTCATGAAATGCGGGTTCCCCTTTCCCGAATAGCCGTTAAAACGCTGACCAGAGCCTGGTAAATAATTGTCATTATAGCAAGTTATGCAGTTACTGTCAGTTTTTGAGCGCCCCTTTTGTCTCTGGAAATAACTTGGGCTTGAGGCGGCTGGAGTTACGGGGTAGGATTAACAAAATACAACACATAGACAGACCAACTATGGAAACAGACCTGACACTTTGCGTTGTCACTAAAAACCAGCCAGAGCACGTTCTTTCCCTGCTGCATTCTGCCGAGAAAACCGCCGATCATGTCTCCTATGACATTGTGGTGATCAACAACGGGCCGGAAGATGAAACCGGCGCCGTGATCAAGAAAGAATTTCCCCAGGCCAAAGTCTTTGAAAACAACGCCGGCGAGCCGCTCTATACCGCCCGTAACCGCGCCGTTTCCTTGGCCAAGGGCAGGTATATCTCTTTTTGGCAGGATGACCTGCTCATCCAGGGCGACTCCCTGAGCCAACTGGTCCACTTTCTTGATGAGGCCCCGGATGTGGGAGTGGCCTTGCCCCGCCTCATATTAAGCAGCGGGGAGGTGCTGCCCAGCATTCGGACCTTTCCGGGGTTTGTCGAGATCCTCCTGCAACACACAGGCCTGGGCCGCCTTTTTGCCGGCGCATCCCAACTCAAAAGACACCTCATGATCGAGCAGGATCATTTGCTCAGCACAGAAATCGATTGGGGAGTGGGAACGGTTTTGATTGTCAGACGGGAAACTCTGGAAGAGCTGGCACGCTTTGATGAGGAGTTTATCTCGTTTTATGCCGAGGCGGACTTTTGCTTGAGGGCCAAACGGCAGGGATGGCATATTCATTACCTAGCCGAGACGGTTATCGAACATGATCAGCCTACAGCCTACGGTCCCCTTCACTCCCTGACCCCAAAGCCCCCGCACGTGCTGGCCGACTGCACCCGATATCTTCTCAAAAAATGGCTCGTTAATACTTCAGCAAAACAAAAGGCCCACTCTGAATAACGGAGCGGGCCTTTTATTAACGGGTTCAATCGAGCTTATTACAAGCGCTCAAATTCGTCATCAAGCTTGTCACCGGCATCAGCTCCAAGTTGCAGTACCGTACCAGAAGAATTTCTCTCCTGCTGGCCCTGCTGCTGCGCCTGTGCATAGCGCCGCCTTGCTACCCCACTACTGGGCGCATGATTCTTGGTTGTTACCAACGAGGCAATAACCATCTGCAGCTCATCTGCCTGGGCAGACATTTCTTCGGCCGTGGCCGCCATCTCTTCAGAGGCGCTGGAGTTCTGCTGGACCACAGTATCAAGCTGCTGCATACCCTGATTGATCTGCTCGGTGCCTGCATTCTGCTCCCCACTTGCCGCGCTGATCTCCTGGACCAGGGTCGCGGTCTTCTGGATGTCGGGCAGGATCTTGCCCAGCATCTCTCCGGCCTTATCCGCCACCTCCACACTGGAGGAGGAAAGCTCGCTGATCTCAGCCGCCGCCAGCTGACTGCGTTCGGCAAGCTTGCGCACCTCGGAGGCTACCACGGCAAAGCCTTTGCCATGCTCACCGGCTCGGGCCGCCTCGATTGCCGCGTTCAACGCCAGAAGGTTGGTCTGGCGGGCGATCTCCTCAATAATCGAGATCTTATCGGCGATATTCTTCATGGCACCCACAGTGGATTGGACCGCTTCACCGGATTCTTCCGCATCCTTGGCCGTGGACATGGCAATGTTCTCGGTCTCCTGTGCGTTCTCTGTATTCTGGCGGATGGTAGCACTCATCTCCTCCACCGAGGCCGAGGATTCCTCAACCGCCGCGGCCTGCTCACTGGCCCCCTGGGAAAGCTCTTCCGCGGTGGAGCTGAGCTGTTGGCTGGCCGAGGCCACATTGGTTGCAATATTGCTCACGCTTGAAAGGGCAAGCGCAATACCGCGGTTCACAACCAGCCCCATAGCCAAACCCACCAAAAGGGATACTATGGTGGTAATGATGATCAGGTTAAGTGCCGCTTGCTCATCATGTTTGGCCCGCAGTGCCGCGGCCTCGGTGAACTTTTCAAGTTCTTCAAAAAGAGCCTCAAGCTCATGGTCCACCTCGTCGACCTCCCCTTCAACCTTAAGGCCCAGGGCTTCGGCCTCAGCAATATTACCTGCGGCAATGAGTTCAAAGACCTGAATGCTATGTTCCTCTACCTGGTAATGCTCTTTTTCAATCTTTTTGAGTTGGGAGAGAACCATCTCAAACTCACGTCGATCAGTCTCGGTCTTAGCGATACGGATACCCTCTTCAGCAAGATGCTCCGCCTCTTTGATGTACTCGGCAACCTCCTCACCGAAGGCTTCGATCTTGGTCTGGGCTTCCTGCATGCCGTGCAGGTCACCGTTCTCTCCATGGCGAAAACCCAGCTCAAACTCCTTGGCAACCTCAAGCTGCTTAATGGCAACCTCTGCCACAAGACCGGTCAGGGGAATATCTTCCTCGGCAATAGCTTTAAGCTCTTCGCCTATCTTCCCCATTTTAACGATGCTTACCCCGGCAGTTACACAAAGCAACGCGAGCAGGGTTCCGATGATCAATGCAATTCGGGTTGACACTTTCATTCTGTTCAAAACCTCACCTCCAAATCCTTTAAGTAAAACAGCGGCCACAAGACCTGCCACAATTACAACCAAAACAACGAGCCACATGCTCATGCCGCTCTTGCTTTCCGGCGCCGCATGGGAAACGGAAGCGTGTTCCTTTTTCGCTGGTTTATGGCTTTTTTCCCGGCGCAGACTGCCCTTGCTCGTTGCAGCATGCGCCTTTGGCGCTCCATGACCGGCACTGGCCGCAGGGGCATGGCTGCCGCCGCCTTTTACCGCATGCTTCGGTGCCAGGCTGGCATAGGTAATAGCTCCTTTATTTACCTCGGCCACAGTCCTGCCGTTGAGCGGCATGACCGGACGGGCATTATGACCGATGATGGAAACAAACTTCTGCACCTGGGCGGAAGAGACCTCGATGGGAGTCTTCATCACATACCATTGCACCCCCTCGGAACAGGGCGGGGTGGTCAGTGAGCCCTTGAAGTGAAAATAAGAGCCGTTAAAGGGCAGCAGATCCGCAGGGCTCACCTTAACCTGCGGCACATGCCGCTCCTGGCCCACTGCCGGGTTAATGTTGTCCCACAAGGACTGGATAACCGAATTGGCCGCTCCCTCTTTCATGAAGACGCCGATAACCGCCAACTCGCCATGGTCGCTCTTGTGGACCAGGTGCATCTCCATGGGAAAAGGGCTTCCGCCGTAAGTGTTTTCACTGGGACTGTGGAAATGGAACTGGAGGAGCTTATAAAGCTTACCCTGAGCCTTGATATAGCTGCCGCCATTATGGTTAACCTGAATAGCATGACCGTTATTGAGGATGCTGAGACCGTCACTCTTATAATCCACCTCAATAGCTCCCAAATCCGCCTTCACCGAGTGGCTGATATCAATGGGCGACTGGCCCATGCCGGTCCCGCATACCGCATAATCAGAACTTAAGTTTCCCCATTCTGATGGCCCTTCGGCGCCTGAATATCCCCAGTGCGTCTTGGCATAGCCCCCACCATGCCCTCCCTGCACCGCAGCAAGTGCAGTTGTGCTGACAGTAAATACCATCAGAAACAAGCCCAAACAGCGTAGTATCTTCATCGTTCCCTCCGTTAAACCGCTTTCCACAGCCCCCAAGCTGGTGTCGCACAAAAGAAGCTGCCTGAGAAAACGAAAACTCTCCTCGGGCAGCTTCAAAATTATCTTAGCAAAATAGACCCTGGCCTATCAAATTATTTCTATTTTCGGTGGCAGTGCAGCAAGAGATAAACGGGGTGGAGACAACTCCGGGCACGTTAGCGGGTTTTGTTTGCGGGCTTAACGGTAGAGGGGGCTTTCCAAAATGGAGGCGAGACGGAACAAAAAGGCCCACACCGGACAATGCCAGTGTGGGCCTTTGATTACCTGAAATTATTCCACTTACTTAATGTCGCTCAAAATCCTTATCCAGTTCGTCCCAGTCATCTTGGTTGCTGGAACTAAGCTTTAAAACAGCACCATCTTTTTTAGTGCTCATTCTTTTAGTGGTAGCCGACTTGTCGAAAGCCACCCGGTGCGGCACCGTTTTTTGCTTGCTACCGGTAAGGGCCTCGATGGTAGCCTGCAACTCGGCCGCCTGGGCCGACATTTCTTCTGCCGTGGCAGCCATCTCCTCCGAGGAGCTGGAGTTCTGCTGGATAACAGTATCCAGCTGCTGCATTCCCTTATTGATCTGCTCGGTTCCGGCATTTTGCTCGATACTTGCTGCACTGATCTCCTGGACCAAGGTCGCTGTCCGCTGGATATCGGGCAGGATTTTGTTCAACATGGTACCGGCTTTGTCCGCCACCTGAACACTGGAGGCGGAAAGTTCACTGATTTCCGCCGCAGCCCGCTGGCTGCGCTCGGCCAGCTTGCGTACTTCGGCAGCGACCACGGCAAAGCCCTTGCCGTGCTCACCAGCCCGGGCTGCCTCGATCGCCGCATTAAGAGCCAGAAGGTTGGTCTGGCGGGCAATCTCTTCGATGATGGAGATCTTATCGGCAATATGACGCATGGCATTGACGGTAGACTCCACCGCACCGCCCGATTCCTCGGCATCCTTGGCTGTAGACTGGGCGATATTTTCCGTTTCTTGGGCATTTTCAGAATTCTGCCGGATAGTGGCGCTCATCTGCTCCACCGAGGCGGATGACTCTTCCACGGCAGCGGCCTGTTCGCTGGCTCCCTGCGACATCTCTTCTGCGGAGGAACTCAGTTGCTGGCTTGCACTGGCAACGTTATCGGCAACCACCTTCACATCGCCCAAAGATCTTGTGACGCTACGGGTGATGAAAAATGCCATGCAAAAGCCCACCATACAACCGATAGCTGTAAAGACCGAGGCCATGATAATGGCTTTTTTACGGGTATTATCAAAAAGTTCATCCGCTTCAATGGTCTCTTGAGTCAGTGAACTATTAATATTCTGCAACTCGCCAATTGCACTGGTACGGACGACATCAATTTTTCCATCCAGCTCACGAACCAGCAAGGTATCCTGCTTGGCCTCTTCGTTTTCCTGCTCCAAGGAAAGAACAATTTGATGAAGAGGGTCCTTGGTCGCGTCACGGCAACTGTCAATCTCTCCATCAAGTTGCCTGATTTTGGCCCAGTTCGCATTTTTCCCCTGCTCTAAAAGGGGCAGCATTTGTTTTTCAAAAAGGTCGCAGTAGCGCACATATTCCTTGGCAAACTTGTTGGCCAACCGTTTTTCCTCGGCTGTGTCGACCAATTTATGAGCCAAGGCTATATCCTGCATGACCCCCTCTTTCAGTTGGGCAAAATCTTGCCGCGCAACATCAAGATCGCGGTTGATAACAGCATCGGCTACAATTGAATAAACACTATCAACTCTTGCGGCAATATCCTTTACCGCCAAGGCATCGCTTGATCGTTGCAATGCATCCGAGCTGCGCTTCAATACCGGAAACATCTCTTTTTCAAAGAGACTCAAATATTCATTGTAGTGTACTGAAAATTTTTGGGCCAAGGCCCTTTCCGCGTCGGTATCCACCAACTCATTCACCCGGGAAATGTCTGCGCGGGCAGTAGTAATGATCTCAGCAAAATCCTTTTCTGTTGCCTCAAGATCCCTGTTAATAACCGCATCGGCAATCACGGCATAAACCCCATCCACACGACTTGCAATATCCTTAATTTCCATCGCATCTTCGGCCCGAACCGCGCCCTCATCCTGCAAAACCGCCAAATCTTCCATGGTATACAACTGATATCCGGCAACTCCCCCCAATATCGTGATAACACTCAAAAAACCAACAACAAGACGTGTACCAATAGTTAAATTCCAGCGTGCCATATTCTCCTCCATTGAGCTTTTCCCCTCCGCCCTGTCCAAAGACAATGAAAAAAGTGTAGCACAGACACAACAAAAATATGAAGCTCAAAAAAATCGCCCATCAAAGATAACCCCTTGTAATAATAGTTATTATTGTGGCGGGCTCTTTTGGTCTTATATCTTGTTGATAACTCTGTTGAAAACCTGTTGATAAAAAGTTTCACGTGGAACCCGGAGCCTGAAAGCAAAAAAAATTTCACCTATTTCTTTATGAAAAAGTTGGGTATAAAAAAGCTTTAGCATTTCCTTAATTATCATTATAAGGTTCCAGATGAGTATCCGCAAAATCACCTCCCTTACCGCCCTGATCACCTTTTTGTTGGAAGTGCTGACCAGTGTCATTCTTTATATCGTGCCCCAAGGTCGGGTTGCCTATTGGGCGGATTGGAAGCTGTGGGGACTTACGAAAACACAATGGGGCAACCTGCATGTTAACCTGGGTGTGCTCTTCCTCATCGCCATCTTTTTGCACATCTACTACAACTGGAACCCACTCATCGCCTATCTCAAAAACAAGGCGCGGGAGATGAGGGTCATCACCAAAGAGTTCAATATTGCCCTGGTGCTGACATTGCTCTTCGGCCTTGCTACCTACTTTGAGATCCCACCCATCTACACAATCATTGAGATAGGTGCTTCCATCAAAGACCGGGCAGCACGCGCCTATGGCGAACCGCCCTATGGGCATGCAGAGCTTTCCTCGCTCAAGGTATTTTGCAAAAAAACAGGGCTTGACTTGGAGCAGAGCATGGAAAAACTTGATGCCGCCGGCATCAAGTACCGCGATCAAAGCCAGGCCGTCGGCGAGATCGCCAAAAACAATAACCTTTCACCCAAAGCGCTTTTTGCCATCATGAAGCCAGTAGGAGTACCAGAAGCCCAAAAATCTCTGCCCGAGAATCCACCCTCTGGATTCGGCAACCGAACCCTGGCCGATATCTGCCATGAGTACGACCTGAACATCAAAATAGCTGTTCGCGGCCTGGCCGATCGAAAAATAAAGGCCAAGGAAGGAAGGAATGACCATTAAGGAGATTGCCGCAGAAAACGAAACCTCACCCATGGACATTTTCGAGGCATTAAAGCAGGTGGCAGCCAAGAGCAAGAGCTGATTTTTTTCGCTAACAAAAACATGCCGCCCCGAGTAGGTATTTACACCTATTTGCTTAACTTTGCGTGCTTTTTTCCACCTCAAAAACGGAATTCCCTGTTGACAACCGCTTTTTTTATCGCTATTTTTCGCGCTTTACATTTATAGTGACTGAATCCGTCCTACGCCGTGTGATCAAGTCACACCGCTATTCCGCAAAAATAACCGGCTCTCTAAGGGCTGGAGATAACGATATAAATTTAGAAAAGGAGAAGACAATGTCTAAGGTTTTAGCAATTGCTGAGAGCATCAACATCATGGGAAACCGCAGCGGCGGTGCGATGAAAGAGAGAAATCCCGGTCCTGTCCAGGAGATGGCCAAGGAAGAAACCGGCCACGGTGCATCCTATCTCGATCTTAACATCGGCCCGGCCCGTAAAGACGGTACCGACCTGATGCCTTGGGTTGTTGAAACCTGTGAGGCAGCGTCCGACGTTCCCCTTTGTCTTGACACCACCAACACCGATGCCATGGCAGCCGGTTTCAAAGTGGTAAAAAACAAAGAGGCCGCGATCATGAACTCCATCTCTGCCCAGCCCGAGCGTATGGAAAAATTGATCCCGGTTGCAGCCGAGTCCGGCTGTAACGTTATCGCCCTGCTCTGGGGCCCGGATGGAATGCCCCGCGACTCAAACGAGCGCGCTGCAATGGCCGTTGACCTGATGATGGCCCTGGCCGAGGCTGGTATCCCCAACGAAAAAATGCTCTTCGATCCCATCGGTACCCCCATCACCCTGGGCGCCGACCAGATAGCCTCCGGCCTTGAGTTCCTCAGCATGCTGCAGGACATTGCCCCGGGTGCAGGTTCCACCATTGGTCTGTCCAACGTTTCAAACGGTGTAGCCGAGCATCTGCGTAAGCACCTCGATCGCACCTACCTGATCATGCTCATGAAATACGGCCTCACCACCGCCATCGTAAACTCCTACGATTCCGAGCTGATGGCCATCTGCAAAGGCGAGCGTCAGGACCACGTTGATATGGTTCACGCCATGATGGACGGCAATGATCCTGATGCCGCGTCTCTCAGCGGCATCGCTCTTGAGCATTATAAAACCTATAAAGCCCTTTCCGGCCAGAACGTCTTTAGTGAGTCATGGCTTGAGTTGTAAGAAAACGGCATGATATAATGGCCGTTTGTTAAAGCGGCCGATGAAAAGAGAAGGCTGCCGGCCTTCTCTTTTTTTTTGCTTTCTGTAGGAGCCCCTTCAGGGGCGATGAACCAAGCCTAACTTATCGCCCCTGGAGGGGCTCCTACAATAACGAATTTGAAATACGTAGGGGCAGACATGACCGACATCCCATCCCACCACATGATCTATGGCCACCTGGATGACTATGTCACCGGTGAGTCGGTGGTGGATACTGATGATGAGCGCTATAGGCAAAAAATCGCCCACTTCTTGGTGGAGGATAAAGGTTTCAGCAAGTCGGACATTGAGATGCGCTGCACCATCGAAACCCTGTTTGCCAAGCAGTTCGTCACCTCAAAAATCGATGTGGTGGCCTCTTGTGCAGGCAAACGGGTAATGATTCTGCGTTACGGCCCAGGTTCTTTGGTTACAAGGGAACGCCCGGCCGTTGCCGCAGCCAGGGTATTGGACGAGAAGCAACAAATCCCCTTCATTGTGGTGACCAACGGTGAAGAGGCTGAGGTGCTCAACATTAACGGCAAGGTTTTAGCTGGCCCCGGCCCCTTGGAGATCATTCCAACCAAGGGGGAAATAGAAGCCAAACTGGCAAAGCTTGAGTTTGCCCCATGGCCCGAGGAAAAACGGGAGCCGGAATTGCGCATTCTCAATGCCTTTGATATTGAGGTTTGCTGCGCCGGAGGCCCCTGTGCTCTGCCCGGCGCTGAAGAAGGATAGTTTCGCTACAAAAACCTGTTTTTAGTTTTTAACTTTCGTGTTATTTCGTGGGTTTCGTGGCAAAAAAATAATCAATACGGAGACAAAACAATGTCACAAGAGTGGAGCAAGACAAGCTGGCAAAATTTCACGGCCCTGCAACAACCCAACTGGCCGGACAAAGCGGCGTTTGACGAGACCATTACAACCATCTCCAACCTGCCGCCTCTGGTCTTTGCCGGTGAAATCCGCACCCTGAAAGGGATGCTGGCCGATGCCTGCGAAGGCAAAGCCTTTTTGCTCCAGGGCGGCGACTGTGCCGAAGATTTTTCCATGTGCACGGCCCCTGCCATCCGCGAACTCTTGAAGGTTATCCTGCAGATGGCGGTTATCATGAGTTATGCTGGCGGCAAACCCGTGGTCAAGGTGGGCCGCATGGCTGGCCAGTATGCCAAGCCCCGCTCGGCCGATACCGAGACCATCGATGGGGTGGAGCTGCCCAGCTACCGTGGCGACATGGTTAACGGCATCGACTTCACCCCCGAGTCGAGAATCCCTGATCCGCAGAACATGCTCAAAGGCTATCATCTGGCCTGCGCCACCATGAACATCCTGCGCGCCTTTACCCGCGGCGGTTATGCGGCCCTTGACCGGGTCCATGCCTGGAACAACGAGTTCGTCAAAAACTCACCCCAGGGCCAATCATACGAGCGTTTAGCCCAACAGATCGACCAAGCCCTGAGCTTCATGCGCATGATCGGCATCGACACCGACATCCCCCAGCTTAATCAGGCAAGCTTTTATACCTCCCACGAGGCATTGCTCCTGGGCTACGAACAGGCCTTAACCCGCCGGGATTCCATGACCGGCGACTGGTACGACTGTTCCGCTCACATGGTCTGGATCGGGGAACGTACCCGCCAGGTGGACGGCGCCCATATCGAGTTCCTGCGCGGCGTCTTGAACCCCATCGGCTGCAAGGTCGGCCCTGACCACGATATCGATGATGTAAAGCGGCTGGTCTCCACCCTGAACCCGGAGAACGAGCCGGGCCGGTTGACCCTGATCACCCGCTTCGGTGCGGGAAAGATCGCTGACTCCCTGCCCAACCTGGCCCGGGAGATGAAAAAGGAGGGCTTCAAGATCGTCTGGAGCTGCGATCCCATGCACGGCAACACCTACACCGCGGAGAGCGGCCACAAGACAAGGAACTTTGACGAGATCTTGAACGAGATCCGCTCCTTCTTCGAGATCCACTGGGCCGAGGGCACGGTGCCCGGCGGCGTTCATCTTGAGATGACCGGCGACGATGTGACCGAATGCACCGGCGGCGGCAGAAACCTGCAGGACAGTGAGCTGAACCTCAACTATCAGACCAACTGCGACCCCCGCCTCAATGCGGAGCAGAGCCTGGAGCTGGCCTTCCAGATCTCGGAGATGATCCGCGAAAAGTAAACCCTTCTCAGCCAAACAATAAAAAGCCCGGCCTCGTCAGCTGCGAGCCGGGCTTTTTTGTGATGCAGGCAAATCGGCTCTGCCCACAGCAAGCTATCAGCTGAGCTTACACTTACAGGGCTCTATCTCCTTGCTACCCATCAGGGGCGTGACAAGAAAGCGAAAACAGAGGGCCGCTACAACGCCACCCAGTAAGGGGGCCAGGATGTAAACCCGGAAAAATCCGCCTTGCGGACCGGGGATGGCGACGCTGTCCCAGCCGGCCAACCAGGCCACCAGTCGGGGGCCTAAATCCCGGGCCGGATTGATGCCACATTGGGTCAGGGGGGCAAAGAGGGCGATAAGGACCGCGACCGTGGCACCGATAAAGACCGGGGCCAGGGTCGCGGAGGGGCGGCCCACATTGCACCCTTCGGTAAGGGAAAAGATCATGGAGACCAGCAAAAAGGTGCCCACAGCCTCCGCCAGCATTGCCTTGGGTAGAGAAATGGTAAAAGCCGAACTGTTGCCCGGGTTGGGAAAATACTCGCCAAACAGCATGGCCGTCTTGACCGATTCCGGCCCGCCACGGATGATGGCATGGGCCAGCTCGTATTGAGCGATGATATCACCAAAGAGCAATAAAATGGCAGCACCGGCAATTGTCGCGCCAGTCAGTTGAGACAGCCAGTAACCGGGCAAGAGGCAATGATCCATTCGTTTTGCCAGGACCATGGCCAGGGAAACCGCAGGATTGAGGTGGGCGCAGGAGAGATGGCGCGTGGCGTAAATGGCCAGGGTCACGCCGATACCCCAGACCAGGGCCACCTGCAACAGGCCGGAAAAGGCATCGAAGAGGACGGCCACGGCCACTGAGCCTATACCGATAAAGGTGAGGAGAAAGGTGCCGAAGCACTCCCCCACACACATGGTCATATACTGCCTGACGGTCAGCTGGCGTTTCATTTTCTGCCCCTTGGCTGTTTCTCGTTGCTAGGCACCACCCTCTCAGCATTACACAGGCCGGGGAAAATTTCACGCAGCATCTATTCATATGGCCAAGACTGCTGCTACCTGCCGGTGTGGATAATCGTATACCTGAACGTCTTCGGATCAAGCCAGTCCAGGGTTTTCCTGCCGACCTGGGCAAAGGGGTACATGAGGTAGTTCACCGGTTTGCCATGCTGGGCAGGATTGAGCTGGAGATCCCTTCCCCTGCCTAGCTTGACCCGGTAAGGGTCAGCCCCGCCAAAGAAATAGGCGCGGTAACCATAAGTCTTGCTGTCGTCCTCGGCAAGCTGCTGGCTGAGCATCATTTTGCGGACATCAGCCGGGTCCACCACCACCCAACCGTAACCTGGCAAGAAAAACTCGGCCCAACAATGCTGCCAGGTGGTGATATCTGTCACCTCTTTTTTACCCTGCCGGATGCCGAACACCTCCCGGGCAGGCACACCCACAGAGCGCGCTAAAGCCACAAACACCGAATGGATATCCGCACATTTGCCCCCCGGTGCCTCTAACAGTTTGCAGACATTGCCCGGTCCGCACCCCCGGGTGGCAGGGTCACGGTACATGGAGGAGCAGATCCAGTCATAGATTGCCCGCGCCTTGCCAAGGACCGTGGTGCGGTCGGCAATAATGGCCTCGCCCTGTTTTTTCACGACACCATCAATGGGACCAAGAGAGGTGGGCTCCAGATAGATGGCATAATCGGCCGGATCCCAGGCAGCCTCATGTTCTGGAAGATCCCGTTGCAGACGCTCTTTGCGTTCCACTGCAAAGGAAAAGGTGAGCGTCCGCTTTGCTCTCCCTTTGGCCCACCGGGCGTAAAGCATGGGAGTCTGGAATTTATTGTCGGTGTAGACGGCTGATTCACTGTAATCGCCGCTTATTTTGATATTGCTGATCGATTGATACGTATCCGATACCGGATACGGAATCCAGAGCTGCGCCTCCTCTGCTGGAGAGTGTCCGGAAAAATCAAACTCCATGATGATGGTGCCGGATCGAGAGCCGCCGAAACAGGCCGCTGTCTGGAGCAGCAGAATGAATAAAAGGGCAATAGGGGTCATTTTTTTCATGCTACCTTCTCCTCGCTGTATTTTTTTATATGCACGCGCGTGACCCAACAATCATGCCCACAACATTATCGATATGACAAATAGATAATATCTATAAATAATCCCCCATCACATCGGCTTTTTTTTCATGGGGACGCCACAATGGATACTGCAGGGAAGGGTCAGAAGGACTGCACTGCTTGATGCTTTAATGTATTGACAGAAACGAACTCTGGCTGATTCGCGCTGCGGGAACACTATTGGATATGCCTCGCTGAGAGGCCTGCAAAGTTATTACTTGGAACAAAACTCCGTCAACACCCCAAGGGTGGATTTTGGGAGCAGAAAGGCGACCTGCTTGCCGCCGGCCCCGGTGATGGGAGTCTCGTGAATGAGCTTCACGCCCTTGTCTTTGGCCGTGGCCAGCTGCTCCTCAACAGAGTCGCAGGCATAGGCGATGTGATGCACGCCCTCGCCGTTTTTTGCAATAAACTTGGCAATGGGGCTCTCATCAGAGGTGGCCTCCAGTAGCTCGATATGCACCTCGCCGATGGAAAAAAAGGCGGTCTTGACCTTTTGCGAGGCAACCTCCTCTATCTTTTCGCAGGTAAGCCCCAGCACACCCTCATACAATTCTTTGGCCTTGTCGATGGACTTGACAGCTATGCCGATATGGTCGATTTTCTTCAACATAATATTTACCTTCCTATTTCTTAAAGGTCAGCAGCACATCGCCGGACTCAACCGCCTGCCCTGCCTCGGCCTTGATCTCGTCAATCTCACCATCGCAGGGCGAGGGCACGCCGCTCTCCATCTTCATGGATTCGATGACTACCAAGTCCTGACCCTGGTAAACGCGCTCACCGGGCTTGACCTTGATATCAACCAGCAGTCCGGGCATGGGTGAGAGGAGGATATTATCGAGGGCCGACTTTTTCTCCAGCGGCATGTGCTGAGCAAGCTCCCATTCCCGAGGTGAGTAGACCTCAAAGGTGCGGGTGATGCCGCAAAAGGCGCTCCAGATGAAGTTCTCCTTGTACTGGAGACGGAAGTACTCTTTTTCACCGTTGATATAGAGGCGCAGGCGGCGGCGATAGAACTCAAAACAAGGGGTCTTTACCTGGTATTCACGCTCGTTCACCACCACCTCCCAATCCTGGGTATCGGTGTGATTGTGCAGCTTGATGGTAAAGGTGTTGGTCAGTCCCTTGACCACATAGTTATGCCAGACCTTGGTCTTGCTCACGGTGCCCACCTTGGAGATCATGGGTTTTAAGGAGTCACGCACCTGGTTCTGCCGGTTGTGGTAGACCATGGTCGCGGCAATGACCATCTTCTCCAAACACTCCACAGGCGGGTCGATCTTCATCAGGCCCTTATCAAAATGCTCATCGATAAAATGGGTGGTCATATCACCGTCAATAAAGGCGGGATGATTGAGGATGGCGTTGGAAAAATCCACATTGGAGGTCACGCCTTCGATGTGGAAACGGTTGAGAGCGCTTATCAACCCCTTGCGCGCCTCCTCGCGGTCCGCGCCATAGCTGATGGCCTTACAGAGCATGGAATCGTAGTAAACGCTGACATTGCTGCCCGCGCTGACCCCGCTGTCCAGGCGGATATTTTTCCCATTGGGCTCGGAGTAACGGGTGATGAGACCGGTTGAGGGCAGGAAGTTGCGCTCAGCATCCTCGGCACAGATACGTGCCTCAATGGCCCAGCCATTGAGAACGATATCTTCCTGTTTGAATGGCAACTCGCCACCCGAGGCGACTAGAAGCTGGGTCTCCACCAAGTCCTTGCCTGTGACCAGCTCGGTGACCGGGTGCTCCACCTGCAAACGGGTGTTCATCTCCAGAAAGAAAAAGTCGCCGTTCGGGTCCAGGATAAACTCCACGGTCCCGGCATTGACATAGCCCGCCTCTTTGGAAAGGGATACTGCCAACTCCCCTACCTTCTTACGCATCTCCGGGGTCAAGGCCACGGAGGGAGCCTCTTCGATGACCTTCTGGTAACGGCGCTGGACCGAACACTCGCGCTCTCCGAGATAGACCACGTTGCCATGGGAGTCGGCCATGATCTGGATCTCGATATGGCGCGGTTTTTCCACAAAGCGCTCAACAAAGAGGCGGTCATCGCCAAAGGCCTTACGCGTTTCCTCCTGGCCTGCCTTGAGGTTGTCGAGCAACTCTTCGGGTTTATGCACGATGCGCATGCCGCGTCCGCCACCACCGGCAGCGGGCTTGAGCAGCACCGGGTAGCCAACGTCCTCGGCAATGGCATGCACCTTGTCCGGATCAGAGATGGGTTCGCTATGGCCTGGCACCACGGGCACGCCTGCCTTATCTGCCACGACCTTGGAGGCAATCTTATCCCCCAAAGTAGCAATAACCTCGGGCGGTGGGCCGATAAAGACAAGTCCTGCCTCGGCAGTCATCTTGGCAAATTCACTGTTCTCGGAAAGAAAACCATAGCCCGGGTGAATAGCCTCTGCCCCGGTGGATTTTGCAGCATCCAGAATCTTTTCCATCACAAGGTAAGAGGATTCCGAAGGGGCGGGCCCCAGGTAGACCGCCTCGTCCGCCTCGCGCACATGCAGGGAGCGGGAGTCTATCTCCGAGAAAACGGCCACGGTTTTGATGCCGAGTTTTTTACAGCTCTGAATAACGCGAACAGCGATTTCGCCACGGTTGGCAATGAGTATCTTGTTAAACATGGTGCTCACATTTGTTTTCTATTTTTTTGCCACGAAACCCACGAGCCGTGTGGCTTGACCACACAGCGAAAGACTCGAAAGTGAAAATCTTTTTTTGTGTTCTTTCGTGGGTTTCGTGGCTCATTCTTTTTTTTATAGTGGAATATTGCCGTGTTTGCGGTCCGGGTTTTTGGTGTCCTTGTTTTCCAGAAACTGCAGGGAGCGGATAAGCCTGGTCCTGGTGGTACGCGGAGAAATCACATCATCGATATAGCCCTTGCGCGCGGCCAGGAAGGGATTGGCGTATTCCTTACGGTACTCCT
This sequence comes from uncultured Desulfobulbia bacterium, assembly GCA_964385695.1. GTDB lineage: Bacteria > Desulfobacterota > Desulfobulbia > Desulfobulbales > Desulfurivibrionaceae > CAYLQA01. Next base: position 34,902 of record CAYLQA010000027.1, read on the forward strand.
CGGTCTTCTGGGCCAGCATCTCCTCCGAGTTCTCCGCCTCTTGGATCTCCCGGCGGTAGATGACCTCGGCCGCACCCTTGGGCCCGAGCACGGCAATCTCGGCCGTGGGCCAGGCATAGTTGATATCGCTCCTGATATGCTTGGAGTTCATGACCACATAGGCCCCGCCATAGGCCTTGCGCAAGATGACCGAAATACGCGGCACCGTGGCCTCGACAAAGGCATAGAGCAGTTTTGCGCCGTGGCGGATGATACCGCCATGCTCCTGCTCCGGGCCGGGCATGAAACCGGGCACATCGATCAGGCTGACAAGCGGGATGTTGAAAGAATCGCAGAAACGGACAAAACGGGCCGCCTTGACCGAGGCGTTCACATCGAGGACCCCGGCCAAAACCGCAGGCTGGTTGGCGATCAGGCCGATGGTCTGCCCACCCAGGCGGCCGAAGCCGACGATGATATTCTTGGCAAAATGGGGCTGGATCTCCATGAACTCCGCCCCGTCCAGGATGGAGTTGATGAGGATCTTCATGTCGTAGGACTGGTTCGGATTGGCCGGGATCAGGTAATCCAGGGCCGGATCCTCGCGCTCCACCGGATCGCTCAAATCAAGAAGAGGTGCGGTCTGCTTGTTGTTGGAGGGCAGGTAGTTTATCAACCGCCTGATCTCCCTGAGACAGAGGATATCATTGGGCAGCACCATATGGGAGACACCACTGGTCTCGTTGTGCACAGCTGCTCCGCCCAAATCCTCAGCCGAGATCTCTTGGTGGGTCACGGTCTTGACCACATTGGGTCCGGTAACGAACATGAATGAGGAGCTGTCCACCATAAAGGTGAAGTCGGTCATGGCCGGGGAGTAGACCGCGCCACCGGCGCAAGGCCCCATGATGCAGGAAATCTGCGGCACCACACCACTGGCCATCACATTGCGGCTGAAGATCTCGCCATAAGCAGCCAAGGCGTCCACCCCTTCCTGAATACGGGCTCCACCCGAATCGTTGAGGCCGATAACCGGCGCGCCCACCTTAACCGCATGGTCCATGATCTTGCAGATCTTGCCGGAGTGGGCCTCGCCCAGCGAGCCGCCAAGGATGGTGAAATCCTGGCTGAAGATGCAGACCTCACGCCCATCAATGGTCCCGTGCCCGGTGATCACCCCATCGCCGGGGAACTCACCCTTGCCCCCTGCTCCACCGCCGGTCTTTAAAAGATCAAACTCCTCAAAGGAACCCGGATCGAGCAACAACTCAATACGCTCACGGGCAGTCAACTTGTGCTTAGAATGTTGCACCTCAACACGCTTGGCACCGCCGCCCTCAAAGGCGGCCTCCTTCATGGACTCCAGGGCCGTAAGGTTATCGTTTTTCAGCCATTCCATGTTTTTGTCTCCTCGCATTACATCCTCATTGTAGGAGCGGCTTTAGCCGCTCCTACAGAGGCATTAACTCTCTATTCCCGATATTCGCCAAACACGCCACGCAAGACGCCGCAGATCTCGCCGAGGGTGGCGTACTCTTTTACCGCAGCCAAGATGTAGTCCATCAGGTTGGCATCCCCCTGGGCCGCCTCCTTGAGCTGCGCCAGCTTCTCTTGAACCTGGGCATTATCACGCTTTTCTTTCAGAGAACGGACACTATTAACCTGCATATCCTCAACCGCCGGGTCCACCCGGAGGAGTTCGGGCTTGGCCTCCTCCTCAACCTGAAACTGGTTCACCCCAACAATAATCCGCTCACCGGACTCAATCTCCTTCTGGTAGTCGTAGGCCGCACTCTCGATCTGGCGCTGAATAAAGCCCTCTTCAATACAGCTCACCACACCACCGCCCTCTTCCACCTTGGCCATGAGCTCCAAGGCCTCACGCTCAATTTTGTCGGTCAACTCTTCAATAAAGTAGGAGCCAGCCAGGGGATCAACGGTGTTGGCTACCCCAGATTCATGGGCAATGACCTGCTGAGTTCTCAGGGCCGTGCGCACCGAGTCCTCGGTGGGCAGGGAGAGTGCCTCATCCCTGGAATTGGTGTGCAGGGACTGGGTGCCTCCCAGGACAGCGGACAGGGCCTGGATGGTCACCCGGACGATATTATTGTCGATCTGCTGGGCGGCAAGAGTGTTGCCTGCGGTCTGGGTGTGGAAGCGCAGCATCTGGCTTGCCGGGCTCTTGGCGCCAAAACGCTCCTTCATGATCCGGGCCCACATGCGGCGGGCGGCGCGAAACTTGGCGATCTCTTCCAAAAGATCCGAGGAGGCATTAAAGAAAAAGGCCAGGCGCTTGGCAAAGACATCAACCTCAAGGCCTGCAGCCAAAGCGGTCTCTACATAGGTCACCGCATTGGCCAGGGTAAAAGCCACTTCCTGCACCGCAGTGGAGCCTGCCTCGCGGATATGGTAGCCGGAGATGGAGATGGTGTTAAAGGCAGGCAAGTTGCTGCTGCACCACTGAAAGATATTGGTGATCAACCTGAGGCTGGGCTTGGGCGGGAAGATATAGGTGCCCCGAGCCACATACTCTTTGAGCACATCGTTCTGGATGGTGCCCTTAAGTTTCTCCGGCGACACGCCCTGCTTTTCTCCCACGGCCACATACATTGCCAGAAGCACGGCGGCCGGGGAGTTGATGGTCATGGAGGTGGAAACCTTGTCCAGGGGAATGGAATCAAAAAGGGTCTCCATATCGGCCAGAGAATCGATGGCCACACCCACCTTGCCCACCTCACCAAGACTCATGGAATCATCCGAGTCATAGCCAATCTGGGTCGGCAGATCAAAGGCCACGGAAAGCCCGGTCGTGCCCTGATCCAGCAGGTAACGGTAGCGTTTGTTGGACTCGGCAGCCGTGGAAAATCCTGCATACTGGCGCATGGTCCAGAAACGGCCCCGATACATGGTGGGTTGCACGCCACGGGTAAAGGGGAATTGGCCGGGAAAGCCCAACTTATCCTGATACTCTTCACTGATCTGGTTGGGAGTCGCCAGTCGGGGGATCTCATCGCCGCCGTGGTTGGTGAATTGTTCCTTGCGTTCGGGAAAGCGGGCCAGGCTCTTGGCCAGCTCGTTCTCCTCCCACGTTTGTTGTTTCGGGTGCTTCGCCATGTTTACAACCTGTCGATTATCTTTCGCGCGACTTCACGCGGGTCGTTTTTTAGATCTAATTCTTGGTCGAAGATTTGTTCCTGCAATCGTGGCCGCAACAGCTCCAGGGCCCAATCCAGCACTTCCTGTTTTGCCCCTTGTTTGCGCCTTTTGGTGCGAGTGCCATCGTCACGAAAACGTTGGTCCAATTCGCTGATCGCGGCGGTCAACTCATTCAGGCCCTGTCCCTCTGAGGCAGTGGTACGCAGGACCTTGGTATGCCCTTGGCCTTGAGCGCGCTCTTTGATCATGGTCTCCATATCCATGGCCAGGGTCTCAGCCCCGCCCATGTCCGCCTTGTTCACCACCAGAAGATCCGCCACCTCAAGAAGCCCGGCCTTCATGGCCTGGATCTCATCACCCAACCCCGGGGCCAGAACCACATTGGTGATGTCGGCTAAGCGGATGATGTCGATCTCGGACTGACCCACGCCAACTGTCTCAATAATGACCACCTCGCAACCTGCCGCAGCCATGATCCGCACCGCAGCACCTGCTGCGCCGCAAAGACCGCCGAGTCTGCCGCGGCTGGCCATGGAGCGGACAATGACATCCTCATCCAGGGCATGGCGCATCATGCGAATCCGATCTCCCAGGATGGCCCCACCGGAGAGCGGTGAAGTGGGATCAATGGCCACCACCCCGATCCGTTTGCCCTGTTCCCGATAGTTGGCAATAAGGCGGCTTGTCAGGGTGGACTTGCCAGCCCCAGGCGGGCCGGTGATGCCCAGGACCAGAGCGGTATCGATCCGCTCCTCATCAAGCCCGGCCAGGATCTCCCCGGTCGCAGGATCGTTGTTCTCCACCATGGAGATAGCCCGGGCAATGGCTCGGGGCTGGCGCTTATGCAATGCATCAATGATGGAGAAAGGAGCCATGGTAATTATCTGCCCGCGTGGTGTTCGTCACATGCCGCTCGAAAGGCCTGGATGATCTCCTCGGCCGGTGTGCCAGGGGTGAAAATCTCCCGGATTCCCGCCTCCTTGAGCGTCTCAATATCCTCATCGGGAATCACCCCCCCGCCCAGGACCGGGATATCTCCAGCCCCAGCCGCCAGCAGGGCCTTAACCACGGCCGGGAAGAGCCGCAGGTGCGCACCGGACAATGAGGAAAGCCCAACAGCCGCCACATCCTCCTGCACGGCAGCAGCAGCGATCTCTTCAGGGGTGCGGCGGATGCCGGTATAGATCACCTCAAAACCATGGTCACGCAGGGCTCGAGCGATAAACTTGGCTCCGCGGTCATGGCCGTCCAAACCGGGCTTGCCGATCAGGACACGATACTTGTTTGTCTCGTTACTCATTGCTGCCCCTTACTTGAAAACATTTTTGCAAATCTCGCCGAAGCTACCCAGATCCTCGCAGACCGTCACTCCGGCTTCATGCATGGCCTCGATCTTGGCCTGGGCTGTGCCACTGTTACCGCTGACGATGGCCCCTGCATGGCCCATTCTGCGGCCCGGTGGGGCGGTAAGCCCGGCGATAAAGCCGACCACCGGTTTCGTGACATGCTCCTTGATATAGGCGCAGGCCTCTTCCTCGGCGCTGCCGCCGATTTCGCCCACCATGACGATGCCAGTGGTCTTTCCATCCGCCTCAAAGGCGGTAAGGCAATCGATAAAGTTGGTGCCGTTCACCGGATCACCGCCAATACCGAGACAGGTGGACTGGCCGATGCCCTGCTGGCTCAACTGGTGTACCACCTCGTAGGTCAGGGTACCGGAACGGGAGACCACGCCAATGGGGCCGGGGGTATGGATAGGGCCGGGCATGATGCCGACCTTGCACTCGCCAGGGGTAATGATACCCGGGCAGTTGGGGCCGATGAGGCGTGATTTTTTACCAGCCAGAGAATTTTTGACCTTGAGCATATCCATTAAGGGGATGCCCTCGGTAATGGCGATAATGAGGGGAACCTCTGCCTCGGCTGCTTCCAAGATGGCGCTGGCGGCAAAAGGGGGAGGCACAAAAATCATGCTGGCGTTGGCCCCGGTTGCGGCAACCGCCTCAGGCACGGTGTTGAACACCGGCACACCGTCCATCTCCTGGCCGCCCTTGCCGGGCGTTACCCCGGCCACCACGGAGGTGCCGTAGGCCATACATTGCCTGGTGTGAAACTGCCCCTCGCGACCGGTAATGCCCTGGACCAGGAGACGGGTAGTATTATCAACAAAGATGCTCATGGTGCACCTCCTGCAACCTCGGCCACCTTGGCTGCGGCATCCTTGAGATCCACGGCAGTGATGAGGTTCAGGCCGGAGTCGGCGAGGATCTTGCGGCCCTCATCCACATTGGTGCCCTCCATGCGCACAATGACCGGCACCTGGATGGCGCATTTTCTGGCTGCATCCACCACACCCTGGGCCAAAACATCGCAACGCAGGATACCGCCGAAGATGTTGATCAGGATGGCCTTCACATTCTCATCGCCGAGGATGATCTTAAAGCCGTTCTCCACCATCTCGCTGCTGGCTCCGCCGCCCACGTCCAGAAAGTTGGCAGGCGCAGCCCCGGATTTCTGGATCAGGTCCATGGTGGCCATGGCCAGGCCTGCGCCGTTGACCATATTGCCCACATTGCCGTCGAGATTGATGTAGTTGAGGTTGAACTCCTTGGCCTGGGCCTCCAGCTCGTCCTCCTCGCTGATATCGCGAAACTCGCGAATCTCCGCCTGGCGAAACAATGCATTGGAGTCCACCTCAACCTTGGCATCCAGAGCGATGATCTCCTGCTCCCTGGTTACGACCAAGGGGTTGATCTCAAGCAGGGTGAAATCGCACTCCACAAAGAGGGTATAAAGTCGGGCAAGGATTGGGATAAATTTTTGAGTCAGTTCAGAGTCGAGCCCCAGGCCAGTAGCGACCTCGTGGCAATGGTGATCTTTTATGCCGGTCAGCGGGTCCACCTGGACCTTGCTGATCTTTTCCGGTGTTTTCTCGGCCACCTCCTCGATATCCATGCCGCCGGCAGCGCTAGCGATAATAACGATCTTGGCCGTGCTCCGATCCGGCAGGATGCTCAGATAGAGCTCTTTTTCTATATTGAGCCCCTCTTCCACCAGGATTTTGTGTACGAGCTTACCCTCGGGACCGGTCTGTTTGGTGACAAGGGTCATACCGATGATTGTATCTGCCAGGCGCTGGACCTCTTCACGGCTCTGGGCAAGTTGCACTCCTCCGCCCTTGCCGCGGCCACCCGCATGTATCTGGGCCTTGAGCACCACCGGAAAACCGCCCATCTCTTCGGCTACGGCAAGCGCCTCGGCCGCAGTATGCGCCACCTTACCCTTGGGCACAGGGATGTCGTGATTACGAAACAACTGTTTCGCCTGAAACTCGTGGATCTTCATATAAATAACTCTTCAACGCAGGTAAGCGAGCGGAGCGAGACTCCGAGGGCGCGAGGACAGCAGTGTTTTTTTAATAACTTTGCGCCTTAGCGCCTTTGCGTTGCTATTTATTAATCTTTTGCCTTGGGATACCCCATGCCGCCCAAAGTCTCGCTGATCTCGCTCAAAGTTGTCGGATCATCGATGGTTGAGGGCATGCGGTACTCTTTACCGTTGGCAATGGAGCGCATGGTGCCGCGCAGGATCTTGCCGGACCGGGTCTTGGGCAATCTGGGCACCACAGCGGTCTCGCGGTAGCAGGCAATGGGACCGATCTGTTTGCGCACCATCTGGCTCAGCTCGGTCTTGAGCTCGTCCGGGTTCACCTCGGCCCCGGCCTTGAGCACAACCAGGCCAACGGGCAACTGGCCCTTGAGCTTGTCATCGGTGCCGAATACCGCACACTCGGCCACACTGGGATGGGTGGCAACCACCTCCTCCATGGCCCCGGTGGAGAGGCGATGGCCGGCGATGTTAATCACATCGTCCATACGGCCCATGATAAAGATGTAACCATCCTCATCGATAAAACCGCCGTCAGAGGTCTCGTAATATCCCTCGAACTTGCTGAGATAGGATTTCTTGAATTTTGCATCGTCCAGATAGAGGGTGGGCAGGGTGCCGGGAGGCAGAGGCAGCTTGACCACAACATGGCCCTCCTCGTTGGCCCCGACAGGATTGCCATCGTCATCCAGGATCTGCACATTATAACCGGGCACAGCCACGGTGGGGGAGCCTGCCTTGACTTCCATTTCCTCAAGCCCCATACAGTTGGAGGCAATGGGCCAACCGGTCTCGGTCTGCCACCAGTGGTCGATGACAGGCCGCTTCAGGATATCGCTGGCCCAGTGATAGGTGTCCGGGTCGAGACGCTCACCGGCCAGGAAAAGATATTTGAAGGAGGAAAGATCGTACTTTTGAGTGTAGGAGCCCTCAGGGTCCTCCTTTTTAATGGCGCGAAAGGCAGTGGGGGCGGTGAAGAGCACCTTGACTCCGTGCTGGGAGATAACCCGCCAAAAGGCGCCCGGGTCCGGGGTACCGATTGGCTTGCCCTCGTAAATCACAGTGGTGCAGCCCTTAAGCAGCGGACCGTAGATAATGTAGGAGTGACCCACAACCCAGCCCACGTCCGAAGCGGACCAGAAAACATCTCCGGCATCCACGTTATAGATATTCTTCATGCTCCAGTAGAGGGCCACGGCATGGCCGCCATTGTCGCGCATCACGCCCTTGGGCATGCCGGTGGTACCGGAGGTGTAGAGGATATACAGAGGATCGGTGGCCAGGACAGGCACACAGTCGGCATCCTCGGCCGTGGAAGCCAACTCCTGCCAATCGCAGTCGCGATCCTTGTCCAGCTCCGCCTTGATAACGGGGCGCTGAAAGATAATGCATTTTTCCGGGGTATGATCGGCAAGATCAATGGCCTCGTCCAACAGGGGCTTGTACTCAATGGTCTTCTTGCCCTCGATGGCGCCGGAGGCAGTGACAATGACCTTGGGTTTGGAGTGATCGATGCGGATGGCCAATTCGTTGGGAGCAAAACCGCCAAAAACCACGGAGTGGATGGCACCGAGTCGGGCACAGGCCAGCATGGCCACTGCGGCCTGGGGGATCATGGGCATGTAGATGATGACGGTATCGCCCTTGGTAACCCCCTGGGCCTTGAGGACCCCGGCAAAGTTGGCAACCAGGTCGCGCAACTCTGTGTAAGTGTATTTTTCAATGACCCCGGTCACCGGGCTGTCATAGATAATGGCATCCTGATCGCCACGACCGTTTTCCACATGCCGATCTAAAGCGTTGTAACAGGTGTTCAGTTCGCCGCCCTTGAACCAACGGTAGATGGGCGGATTGGTCTCATCCAGGACCGTATCCCATTTTTTATACCAGTCGATACCTTCAGCCGCTTCACCCCAAAAGGCTGCTGGCTCATCAACGCTTTTCTGAAAAACTTCTTTATACATCCCCATTTACTCTCTCCACGCTGGTTAAAAATTTTTCTCTGGACCTTACGTATTTTGCCATGGATCGATGACATGCGCGCACCTCAAACTGGCAAGGATTGTAGTCATACCATAAAGAAATAGGTATTTCTACGTAAACTTACATGGGGGAAATATGGTCGTTTTTTCGTCTTTTTGTTCCTCTTCTGTCCTGCCGAGACCATAGGTGGCGATGTTTTTTTCCCATTGTCACGCAGCCGAGCAGCGGAGAAATGTCCGGAAAAAGCGCGAGAGGTAAGCGAAGACTCCGACTGTTTGAGTCACGCGTAGCGTGGCGAGTTTCGCAGCGCCCGGTCATTTTGAGCAGGACAGAAGGGGAATAAAAAAACCCGACTCCAGATAGAGCCGGGTTTTAAAAAAATTCTCCTCATTGACTTTCACATACCAATCGACACATCCTTTAAAAATTCCGCATAGATCATGCCCAAAGCCTCACCAAAGGCCTGAGCCGTAGCAGCCATGGAGTCGTTTTTGGCGGCAGCCACGGCCTTATAGATCTTGCCTTTGCCGGAAACAGCCAACTCCATACCCACTGCCGCCTGCACGGTAAATCCATTCTGTTGCCGCTCAAAGGTAAGCAGCCGCCCGGAAACCACCTGGTCAGCACGCATGCCTGGATCATAAAAAACTACATCTTCGGCAACACCGACATTTTTAAGATAGGCAAAGAGATTCTTCTGGATCAGGGTGGCCGGGGCCTCTTGCCAGTGGTGGTAATGGGAACGGCGCAGCTCCAAGGGTCTACTTTTTTCCGTGTAGAGGATTGAGCGTTCGTTGAGCAGGCCTGCTGTTTTCAAACGGGCCACGCCAATGGTGCCGCTGAACAGCAGTGGTCCCGCCTTGCTCGCCTTCGGCTCGGGCAAGCGGTAATAACGGTCCTCAGGCACCACCTTAGGCCCCACACAGGAGACAAGAAACAGCCCCACAAGCACGCTTAAAGCCACAAGCAATATAGATCTATGAGTTCGCACTATCTCTCCTCCTTCGCAACCGTGGTGCCACGCAAGAGGATGCCGGGGTTTTCCTTTAAAGTGCGGCTGAGCTCATGCATGTTTCGGCTGGTTCCTTCCATATGGTAGAGAATGGTGTTGAGGTGCTGGGAGATCAGTTCCAAAGAGTTGCGCATCTCACCCACGGTCTGGCGCACATCACGCTTATTGGCCGAGAGAAACTCCCGCGACTCGGTGAGCAGGCCGTTGAGATTTGTCCGCAGCTCGGAAAAATCGTTGGTCATGCCTGCTATGCCTGCGGTGATGACATCGGCATTGGCAAAGACCTTTTCCAGATGCGCTTTGTTCTTCGGGCTCATCAGGGCATTGAGTTGGTTTGTTGTGTTGGTCAGGTTGTCCAGCAGGATATTCAGGTTTTTGGCAATACGCGGCACATTGGTATCGAGGCTCTCGCCCACAGTGGCCAACGGGCCCTGGATGTTGTTGATCAAGGGCTTGATGGAGTTTTCAGACAGATCGTTCAGCTCGGTTGCCACCTCCTGCATGGCCTGCATGAAATCCACCTTATAAGAAGTGATGATGGTGCCGCCTTTGGCAAGAAACTCCCGGCTCTCGCCAGCCTCGATATCGATCTGCCGGTCGGAGAGCATTGCGGGCATAACAATGGCTGCACGGCTGTCTTTGGGGATTTTCCAATCCTTACGAATGGCCAACTCCAGCCGGTAGAGCATCTTACCGTCCTGGGTGCTGCGCTCAATGTTGTTCACCCGACCCACCTGAAACCCGCCATAAGTCACGGTGCTGCCATGGATAATACCGGGGATGGTCTCATAGTAGACATAATAGGGCACCGTGCTGGAATCCCGGCCGGTCACCTTAAATAGGGCAATCATGAGCAGGACGAACATGCCCAGGACAAAGGAACCGACGACAAAATAGTTGATGGTATCTCGTTTCATATTTTTCACACCTCTTTTACAGCAAACTCTCCTAAAAAGGTTAGAAGTAAAAGCTGGTTATTACCACAACTATTCAGATGTACCCCAGGTGTGTGCAAGCAGGACGCCCAGCTATAGTTTAGCTATGCTGGACGGCCTGATCGCGCGCAGATGGGGTGCAGCTGGATAGTTAGTACGTTACATGCTCCGCGGTCAGGCGGGCCAGATATTCATCGGCGTCAACCAGCTCGGCGCGCGGCCTGCGATTGAGCAGGTTCTGCACCCGCTTATTCTCACTGTTCTGCACCTCGTCCACCGTACCGGTGATGAGGATTTCGCCACCATCCAGCACCGTGATTCTGTCGGCGATCTTAAAGGCGCTTTCCAGCTCATGGGTGACCACAACAATGGTCATGCGCAGGGCATCACGCAGTTTCAAAATCAACTCATCCAGTTCTGCCGAGACCACCGGATCAAGCCCTGCCGAGGGCTCGTCAAAAAAGAGCAGTTTCGGGTCCATGACCACGGCCCGGGCCAGGGCGGCCCGCTTGATCATACCGCCGGAAAGTTCCGCAGGCATGAGGTTTTCAAAACCGGCCAGGTTCACCACCTCAAGCTTCATCCGGCTCATGATGCGGATGGTCTTTTCATCAAGATCGGTATGCTCTCTCAAGGGCAGGCAGACATTATCGCCCACGCTCATGGAGCCGAACAAGGCGCCGCCCTGAAAGGCCACCCCCATGTCCCGGCGCAGGTGGTGCATCTCAAGATCGCTCAGGGTGTTGATATCATTGCCCAGGAGGTTGATCGTGCCCGAGGTGGGGCGGTGCAGTCCGAGAAGATGCCAAAGCAGGGTGGACTTGCCGGAGCCGCTGCCGCCCATGATCACCATGATCTCACCCTGCTCCACGGTGAGATCCACCGCCTTGAGGATCAGGCGCTCTCCGTAATGGGTATAAAGATCGCGTATTTCAATGACCGGCTCTGCCATGCTCCCTCGCATTATCGATTCATGAAAAAGGTAAAGATCATATCCGCCAGGATGATGAAACTGATGGAGAGCACCACCGAGCGGGTGGTTGCCCTTCCGACGCCCTCGGCCCCGCCGCGGACCATAAAGCCGTTGCTGATGCCGATGAGGACGATAATAAGGGCAAAGATCACACTTTTAATGAGCCCCTGGCCGATGTCCTCCAGGCGCAGGATCTCAAAGCAGCGTAAAAAATAATTATGGATGGTGATATTGAGTTTCATGGAGGTGAAAACCGCACCGCCGTATAGGCCTACAAAATCGCCAAGTACGGTGAGGGCGGGTACTGAAATCAATGTAGCGATCAACAGGGGGGTGGCAAGGTACCGAATGGGACTGATACCGATAACCCGCAGGGCATCGATCTCCTGGGACTCATGCATGGTGCCGATGCGGGCGGTGATGGCTGAGCCGGAGCGGCCTGCCACCAAAACGGCCACGATGAGCGGGGCAAACTCACGGGTTACGGAAAGGGCTATGCCGATGACCACCTTGCTCTCGGCACCAAAGGTGCGCAGGGTCTCAATCCCCTGAATAGCCAGCATGACACCCACGGAAAAACAGAGCATGGAGACAATGGGAATGGCCTGTACCCCGATCTGCATGGCCTCGCGAAAGATGGAAGAAGGCTTGACCGGCTGGCTGCGACGCTTGCCCATAAAGAGCCAGAAAAAGCTTTCCACCAAGAGGGCGCTGACATACCCCAGCTCCTCAATGCCTTGAACCGTACGGCGGCCAATATGCTCGACAAAGGGACGGATCACTTACTCTCCTTACTGAGAGCTGCCACTCCCTCCTCGATATTGCTGTGGATGGTGAAGACCTGATCAAGGCGAGCCAAATGCAGCACCTGCATAGCAGGCTCGCTGACACTGGTCAGGGCAAAGCCAAGCTGCTTGGCTTTGGCCATCTGCAACCCCTCCACCAGACTGGCCACACCGGAACTGTCTATATATTGCACCGCGGAAAGGTCCACCAGCACAGGGAAGTTTGCCTCGAGATGGGCCAGAATCTGCTTGCGCGCCTGGGGCGAAACCTTAAGATCCACCTCGCCGTTTAAGGAAACCACCATGGCCGGGCCGTGCTTTTCGCTTGGATAACTCATTGTTGCTGCTCGCTGGGTGTAATTTTTTTTGTCAGTTGCAGAATGTTGCCGCCCTCTGCCGGGGTGGGCCGATACTCAACCCTGTCCATCAGCTCACGGATAAAGTGCACCCCCAAGCCACCGGGCCGCAGCTCGTTAAAATCTCGTCCATGTATCTGAGACGTTTCCACAGGAGAGGCAAAATCGGTGAGTCGCAGCACCATCTCTTTATGATTATGGAAAATTTCCAGTATAATGTCACCCGGCTTTTCTTTGCCGTAGCCATGTTGGATGATGTTGGCGCAGGCCTCGTTTGCCGCCATAACCAGGGCATCGATATCCTTCTGGCAACAGCCCTGTGCCTGGGCGACATCCCGCACCATATGACGTATCTCGGCCAACTCATCCACGGTCAGGTGGATTTTTTTATGAAGGATCGGTTCATCCATTTTTCTTTTCAACTACAAGCAATGTTACATCATCTTTTAAAGGTACGGTCTCCCGGCGAATCTTCTGCACGATCCGCTGCAGCCTGTCCTCCTGGCTCAGCTTATGACTTGTGGCGAGAAGCTTGGAAAGACCCGGAATGCCCAAAGGGTTGCCGCTTGGTGAAATACTGCCTTCAATCACCCCATCGGAATACAAATAGAGGCTATTGTCCTTGAGGCTAAAGCGCTTCACCGGAAAGGGCTGCCCGCTCAGGATACCGATGGGCGGGGACTCGGATGGCACCTGCTTTACCTTGCCTGATTTCTCCACCAGCAGGGTAGGTGGATGACCGGCATTGACCAGTTCCACCTTGCCGCTCTTCGGATCAAAAAGCCCTGCGGCCATGGTCACGAACATGCCGCGGACCGAGGTGGCACAAAGCTCATCATTCAGCTTGCTGAAAAGTTGGCCCGGGTCATGAATCTCTTTCCCCAGGCAGCGGAAGATGCTGCTGATTTTGGCCATGAGCAACGAGGCATTGGTGCCCTTGCCCGAAACATCCCCCAGGTTGAAATAGATGCGCCCATCGTCCAGGGTAAAATAATCGTAAAAATCGCCGGAAAGCTGCCGGGCCGGGACATTGATACCGTAGACCGGAAAATCATGGTCCATGGGCCGAGGCAACAGGCTTTGCTGTACCTCCCGGGCCAGGCGCAGCTCGTTTTGCAGCTCTTCTGCCAGCCGGTCACGCTCTTTGAGGACCTTTTTCAGTCGCCAGGCCAGCTCTTGATAGGTGAGATTGTCCTGGATGAGCATGAGGTTGGCCTTGCGCAAAACCTCGTTAAAATCGCTCTGCTCGCCGATACGCAAACCCAGGGATTGGGCCGCCTCCTCAACCCGCTGGGGAATGGCCGCCATGTAAACATCAGCATCCTCCGGACCGACATCAAAATTATCCTCCAGGAGCCTGCGGCATTTATCAAGAACCATGCCCTTTTCCGTGGCGCTGTAAAGACTGCTCAGCCAATCGGAGCTATAAAGGATCTTGCTGAGCTTGTTCTCCGTATCCAACCCGCTCTCCTGATGATGCAGGCCCAGGGCCTCGGTCAACCCCTTGGGCAAAGCCCATTCCGTGGTCAGCATAAGCACCACCTGGTCATGGGTGGTACCGAAAATTTCCAATTCTTTTTTCAAACGGCTTTCCGGATCGAGCACCCGCATCTCGTTCCATTCCGAGGCCCTTTCCGGCTTTAAATAAAAAAGGACCAAAAGACCGAAATCCTGGAGCAGTCCCGCGGTAAAACAGTCATCCGGGTCCATGCCGGCAATCTCTCCGAGCTGGCGTGCGCCCACAGCCCTTCTCAAGGCATCCTCCCAAAAGGCGATCAGGTCAAAATCCTTGATGGTCTTATCTTTGAGAGCATCCCGCACGGAAAGGCAAAGAGCCATATTTCTTAAGGCGCGCTGGCCCAGAACCTGAATGGCCCGATTGATGGATTGGATATTGCCGCCGTAGCCAAAAAGAGAGGAATTGGCCACGCGCAAAAGCTCGGCGGTAAGGAGCGGGTCACTGGAGGTGAGTTTGCTCAACTCCTTATTGTTCACCGCCTTTTTGGAGCAAACCCGCATGATCTCAATGGCCGCCTGGGGCGGGGCCGGAAGATCCGCAGGTTTTATGTGGCTTATCGGTTTCTCGGGCATTGCTCCTGCCTGTGGTGCGTTATGACAAAAGAGAACTCTATCATTGTGCCACAGGCGGTATAAGAAGATCTAAAAAAATTACCCGCCTCTGGCTAAATGCCACCATGAAAAAGCTTTATTTTTGTTGATCGCCCAATGCATGCACATGCTATAAAAAGAGAACACCTCAAGAGGGGAAAAACGATGAGCAACAAGGCCTTTCAGGAATACTACCCGGATCACCTGAGCCAGTGCTATGGCTGCGGCCGCTTGAATGAGCAGGGACTGCATATCAAGAGCTACTGGGATGGGGAGGAGAGTGTTTGCACCTTTAGGCCCGAGCCCTATCACACGGCAATGCCGGGTATGGTATACGGCGGCCTGATCGCCTCACTCATTGATTGCCACGGCACCGGCACGGCTGCGGCTGCGGCCTATCGGGCCGACGGGCGGGAGATGGGTACGGAGCCGGTTTTACGTTTTCTTACCGCCTCGCTCCATGTTGATTATCTGCGGCCGACACCCATGGGTATTGCCTTGGAGTTACGGGGCACGGTAAAAGAGATAAAGGAGAGAAAGGTGGTGGTTCAAGTGCGCCTTTTGGCCGAGGGGAAGGTCTACGCCAAGGGAGAGGTCATAGCTGTGCGAAATGCAGAATGAAAAATGGAGAATGAAGACTAAACAACCACCGACTGAAGGTCGGTGGGTTTAAATTCGCGGACTGAAAGT
>CAYLQA010000028.1:0-49525 GCA_964385695.1 uncultured Desulfobulbia bacterium
AATCGAATTGTTCCTCACTGAGCTTGCGGATAATCTCCCTGCCGCCGGTACTGGAATCGATCCGTATGCGGGCTATGGGTTGGCCTTGGGAAATGAGCTTGTATTCTTGTTTAAAGATAACTTCTTCGAGAAAGATTCCGCCATTATCGCGGAAATATTCCGGGTTCATTGCCGCGATATAAAGGGGCGCATGGTGATCATGGGGTGCGTGGGCAATGCGCAGAAGAGGGAGTTCTGCAGGGCTCTGTCGGCAGGAGCAGAAAAGTGTTAGGGTGGCAATGCTCAGAAAAAGGTAGCGCAGAAGGTTCTTCAAAATTCCCAACTTTACAAACTAACTTTTTACTAAAAAGCCCCCCCCCAGTTCAATATGATATCACATCCAGTCGGGAATGGTGGCAGAATTTTTTTTATGCTGAAGGGCAGAGAAAAGGCAAGCCGGCCTCTTGATTCTGCCCTTCAATGAGGGGGATTAAACGCCGAAGCGGTTTTCAAAATAGGGGGCCAGCACTTCGGGGATGGCGATGGAGCCGTCCTCCTGCTGGTAGTTCTCGTAGATGGCGGCCAGGGTCCGGCCCACGGCAAGACCGCTGCCGTTGAGGGTATGAACCAGGGCGCTCTTCTTGGCATCCCTGGGCCGGTAACGCACACCGCCACGGCGGGCCTGAAAATCGCCGAAGTTGGAGCAGGAGGAGATCTCCCGGTACTTGTCCTGGGCTGGCATCCAGACCTCGATGTCGTAGGTCTTGTTGGCGGAAAAGCCGAGATCGCCGCTGCACAGGGTCACCACCCGGTAGGGCAGTTTGAGAAGCTGCAACACCTCTTCGGCATCGGCCAACAGTTGGTCCAGCTCTTCGGCAGAGGTCTCGGGAGTGGTGAACTTGACCAACTCCACCTTGTCGAATTGATGCTGGCGGATCAGGCCGCGGGTGTCCTTGCCGTAGGAACCCGCCTCGGAGCGGAAGCAGGGCGTATAGGCGCAGTACTTGATGGGCAGCTCTTTCTCGGCCAAGGTCTCGTCCCGGTGCAGGTTGGTCACCGGTACCTCGGCCGTGGGAATCATCCACAGATCCCAATCCTTGATGCGGAAGAGGTCCTCCTCGAACTTGGGCAGCTGGCCGGTGGCGGTCATGGTCGGGGTGTTAACCAAGAAAGGCGGCAACACCTCGGTGTAGCCGTGCTTCTGGGTGTGCAGGTCGAGCATAAAGTTGATTAAAGCCCGCTCAAGGCGGGAGGCAAAGCCCTTGAGCACGGCAAAGCGCGCGCCGGAGAGTTTGGCTGCCCGTTCAAAATCAATGGTGTCGTTTGCCTCGCCCAATTCAAAATGTGCCTTGGGCGTATAGGAAAAATTCGGCTGCTCGCCCCAAACCCGTTCCTCGATATTCTCGGAATCATCATTGCCGTAGGGCACGGAATCGTGGCAGATATTGGGAATGCCCATGACGATTTCCTGCAGGGACTCCTCAATGCCGGTCAGGGTGGATTCAATCTCCTTGATCCGCTCGCCGATGGTGCGCACCTCTTCCATGAGCGCATCCGCGTCTTCACCCGCCTTTTTCTTTTGCCCGATCTCCTTGGACATGGTCTTGCGCTTATTGCGCAATCCCTCCACCTCGGAGAGTTGTGCGCGGCGCTGTTCATCGATTTTGGCAAATTCATCGATGCGGGACTCATCGATACAGCGGTATTTTATCTTCTCTTTGACCAGATCAAGGTTTTCACGGATGAAGCGCAGTTCCAGCATGTGGTTTCTCTCGAAGGTTTATTCGTAGTTAAAATGTCCGTTTATCGGCAACAGACAGGGTATAGAGGGCGTTTTATCATGGCAATACAGAGAAATCAAGGTAAGCATTCACATCTGCAACGCCTGTGAACGCTTACGGGATAAGGAAAATATGGCCTTTGGGTGGTTTTGCCCCGTGAGCTGTTACAAATTAAGAGGCCCCTAGCTTGCGTCATTATTGTTGATGCCGAGCATGCGGGCGGCCTCCTTCCGTCAAGTCCCTACTTTAAATAGCTTTTTTATTTGCGCCTATTCACAGAGAGAGCGAAAGCGCACCGTGTCTCCCTCACGTAATGTCCGCCTATTGGCAGGGACATGAATAATGGCGTTGGCTGGCTCCAGGTTGCGGGCCGGGCGAATGGTGAGGGACGCACCCTCTGCCTTTACAACGGCTCCTTTGAGGTTGAGCAGGCCTTTTTTCTTCATCCTGATGGGCTCTGTCAAAAGGGCCTGGCCCAGGGCAGGCAGCCCCGGAGTGATTCCTTGCAGTTTGCGTAGGGCAGGGATGACCAACTCGTGGAAGAGAAGAAATACTGCCGGTGGCGGCCCGGGAAGGGCAAAAATCGCCTTGTTTGCTGCCGTGCCGAACATGGTCGAGCGGCCCGGCCGCACTGCCAGGGCCTGGTATGGGGCGTTGATGCCGAGTTCTGCAAAGGCGCGGGGTAAAAGGTCGTATTTCCCAGGCCCCATCCCTCCGGTGGTGAGGATAATATCGGCAGGTCCGGCCAGGGCCTCTTTGAGCTTGGTGACGATTTTCGGCAATTCATCGGCCACCAGGCCATGGTCCATGGTGCGGGCACCGGTTTGGCGGATTAGGGCATCGAGTAAAAAACGGTTGCCGCTGACAATCTGGCCGGTTTCCGGGGCGATGCTTGGCTCAAGCAGCTCGCTGCCTGTGCAGATGATGGCCACGGATGGGCGTTTGACCACCGACAGGGTGTCGATACCGCTTTCCGCCAGCAGGGGAAGATGCTGGGGAGCAATGGCCTTGCCCTGGCGGATAATGGTTTGACCCTTTTTGAGATCAGTACCCTTGGCTCGCAAAAAGGCACCGGGGCAGGGGGGCTGATCAATGGTGACCTGTGAGCCCTTGACCTGGCACATCTCAAAGGGAACCACCTGGTTCACCCCCGGAGGAATCGCGCCGCCGGTCATGATGCGGACTGTTGTTCCTGCGCCCAGACCGGGCAGATTCGTGCTTCCGGCGGCAATCTCACCGGTGATGGTAAAGGTAACACCCTGTTTACCTTTTTTCAGGTCACAACTGCGGACCACATAGCCGTCCATGGCGGAGCGGGCAAAGGCTGGTACTGCAGAGGGAGCGGGTATGGCACTGGCCAAGATACGGTTTGCACTCTCCAGCAAGGAGACATCTTCTGCGGGCAATTTTGCAAGATGCCCGAGGATGAGCCGTTGGGCCTGCTCAAGGGTAAGTAGCATTTCAGTCCTTCATCTCCTGCATGGCATAGAGGGTTTCAAGATCTGCCAGGCGGTTGATGTTGTGAAAGGTGTTCAGGTTGTTCAGCTGGCTGAGGATTTCCTGCTCGCCGATTTTCTTGACCTTGAGTTTTTCAAAGATCAGGGTGATCTTCCGTTGCCCGGCGCGGAGTTGTTCGTCAATCACGGGCAGGGCCGATTTGCTATACACCGCATACAGCGGTTCCGGCCCTTGTGCCAGCCAGGGAAGAACCGCGTCCCAGTCGTCCTCTTGCGCGCAAAGATAATGGATCAGGTCGGGTTTGAGCAGGGGCATGTCGCAGGCAGTGATAAAGGCCCGCGGAGATTTTATGGTGCTCAGGGCGGCGTGGATACCGGCCAAGGGGCCTGATTCGGGAATGATGTCACCCGTCATGGGCCAGTTGAGAAAGGAATACTCCTCAGGGGTGTTGGTGACCAAGAGTCTTTCGGCAAAAAGTGGGGCCAACCGCTCGGTAATGCCCCGGATCATCATCTGGCCCTTGATGTCGGCCAGGGCCTTGTTGCTGCCAAAGCGGCTTGATTTGCCCCCGGCCAGGATAACTCCTGCCATGGACTCAATCATCATCACTCTCCTGGCGGATCGTGAGCAGGATCTCTGTGGGGTTGTCGCAGCCCTTGAGAGAGCGGGTCATGCCGGTCACGGCCTTACGTAAAAAACTTTCGACAAAAGAGTTCAGCGCAATGGGCTTGCCATTGACCACGAGGCTGGTCTTTTGTTTTGCAAAGGGCGTGATGAAACGCTCAATGAGAAAATCAGCCACCCCCTTGGCATCGTTGGGGTCAAAGCAGGGCAGTTCGGTGTCCATTGCCCTATCCGCGATGATGGCCACCCAGGAATCATCCCGTTCAAGAGACTCCTCATAAAGCTCCGAGCGGAAGACCTCGATCTTGGGCAGGTCCAGCCGTTTGTAGCCTTCGGTGAGAACCAGATCCACATCGGAAAAATAGCGGGCCGCCAGCTCTTCCACTGCCGAGTCTGCGGCAACATCCTTGATCAGGCCTAAGCCGGTGGGGGAAGAAAGGACCACGGTGTGGGCCCCAGCCTGTTTATGGCGCCAGGTATCCTTGCCCGGCTTGTCCATCTGGAACTCATGGACATGGTGTTTGATGGTGCCGACCTTCAGGCCGCGGCTGCTCAGCTCCGGTAGGAGCTTTTCTAAGAGGGTGGTCTTACCGCAATCGGGTCTGCCGACAAATGAGACAATGGGAGGCATAATCTAATGCATAATGAAGAATGAAAAATTATAGCTTTTAAAAAAAGCTGACTGGAAATGAATGTTTTCTCCGAGAACGAGGCGCCAGGAGTTTAAAAAGTACCCTAAAGGGCATAACCTTCGCGTACTTTTGTACGTGAGCATTTGTAAACGACGCAGCAACAAAGTTATCGGGAAAAAGAACATTTCCCTTGTTATCCCGGGGGCCAGTTCATCTTGCGTCCGCCCAGAAAGTGGACATGGAGGTGAAAAACGCTTTGGCCAGCCTCCTCTCCATCATTGGAAACCAGGCGGAACTGTTCGCAGCCGTTTTCCTTGGCAAGCTCGGAACCCTTGCGCAGGATCTTGCCGATTAAGGCATCGTCCTCAGGTGCAATATCGGCAGGTCCCGCGATATGCTTTTTCGGGATAACCAAGAAATGCTTGGGCGCTTCCGGGTTGAGATCCCAGAAGGCGAGGATGTCGTCATCCTCATAGAGTTTATTGGAAGGGATTTCCCCTTTGATGATTTTGCAGAAAATACAGTCGCTCATCCCCTGTTCTCCTTGAGAGTTGGTCTATATGGCATGAGAATAATGGGCGCTTGACCCATTGTCAAACTCAAAAAATACTCGCCTCAACAGCCCGGTTGTGTATATTCCTCATGTGTTTTAGGAAGAGCAAAAGAAATCGCAGTGAGGATATGAGATATGCGGCAATACCTGATCGATGAGTTGAGCAAGGAAGAGTACGACAACCTGGAGAGCTACCTGGCCCGGACCTTGAAAAAAGGCGGTATGGAAGGAATGTACTGGCTGGAGCTTCCTAAGGATCTCTGGAGCGAGGCCCAGCAGGGGCACGATGACTGCGGGCCTTTCTTTTTCGGGGTGGATCTTTCCGTGAAAAAACTGATCTTTGAATTTCTGGTGCGGAGTGAGTCGAACCTGCACTGCTCCTGTATAGCCTATGCCACCAAGGCTCAGCGCGATTTTCTCCTGAAGTTTATCGATACCATGCTGGAAGAGGAGCATATCAAGGCCTGAGTAAGGAACACTCCCCGATAATAAAAGGGAAGGCGGGAGATTTAATATCTCAAGACCTGACGGTATGCCGTAAAATTCTACTTCGTTGTTATTTTGACAGATCTGAAGTTATTGATTCTTGCCGGAACCTTTGCGGGTTTGCATGATGAAACTTGCCAGATCCAGCTTAAGCGGAGGGCCGGGCACCAACTTTTTTGTTGTTCCCTCACCAGCTTCCGCCCCCTTGCCCTGCTCCCCGGCTGCTAATCTTTCCGCGACCAGTTCAACGGCCTGCCGCAGTAATCTGATCTCGGCAACGATGGTGCCGGCAGTGGCCAAATCTTGTTCAGCCGGGATAGCCATGCCATTTTCCCGCTGGCCCTGTGCCCCCTTTGGGTTGAGATTCGGAATTTTCAAAAAACCGGTCATGGATTTCAGGCAACGGCCCCAAAAGCTGGAGAGATCATGGTCAAAGTCCTCGGAAATACTGTCATCGACCAACCTGGAGGCGATCATATTAAAACATTTCGCCCCCTTGGAATCCGGGAAACAATGAATATATGGTTCCTGCCTGTGAATGGCGTCCATCACTTTAGGGTCTTCAAAGATCAATCCCAGGGCAATCACCTCCCTATGGAGATGGGTAGCCACCGCTTGCCTGAAAGTTTTAAAGGTTGTCCGGGCTTGGGGCGTGGATGTGCAGCGGTTGACAACCACTCTGGCCTTGCCGGTAAAGCCGTTGGCGACCAGGACCTTCAGCAAGGCATAGGCATCGGTGAGGGAGGTGGGCTCATGGGTTATGACCAAAACCACTTCGTTTGCGGCCAGGCAAAAGGAGATGACATGCTTGGAAATACCGGCGGCTGTATCAAATAACAGAAAATCGTAATCCGGGATTGAGGCAAAAGAAGAGAGCAGGTTGTCAAGCTGTGATTGGTCCAGATTGGCCATCTCTTCTACCCCGGAGCTGCCGGGCAAAATGTCAATGCCATGCATATTTCGCAGGATTATCTCATCCAGGCTCTTTGTGCCATGGGTTACATCCCTGATATCGTATTCAGGACGCAGTCCCAGGAGGATATTGATATTGGCCATGCCAAGATCAGCGTCAAAGAGACAGGTGCTATGGCCAAGCCTGGCCAGCTCAATGGCCATATTCAGGCAGACATTCGACTTGCCTACACCTCCCTTGCCACTGGTTATGGTTATTGTTGTGGCCATGGTTTCCTTTTCTCCTGCAAGAGTCCGGGGCTGGCATGAATTTCCACCTCACCCTGTTCGATACCCAGACTGAACAGCACCTGTCGGCAGCCATGTTCCGTGCAGATCTTCTTGAAATGACGGCTGATAAATTCGAAAAACAGGGTCTGGTCCAGTGGCGGCGGGCTCCCTTGTCCGGCCAGTTGGCGATAGTTGCTATATAATTTTCCGAGGACCTCCTGCTCAGTGGTTGGGTCGTGGAGCCAGTATTGCGGGGATGCTTCCGCTGACCCGGCAGTCATCCTCCCCCTCTGCCGAAAGCCATCGAGCATGTCAAAGGGAAGAACACGGCAAATTTCCGTTATGGTGGTGGAGCTGAGTTTCAGTAAGCCATCTTCAAGCATGTTTTTCATGCCTTCCGCCCTGGCAATGTCCTTTATTTCTTTTATGTCGGCACCCTTGAGGATTGGATCGGGGGTATCCATGACAAAAACCTCGGAAAGTAATGTCCGACCCTTGTAGCCAAGGTAACCGCACGATTCACACCCTACTCCCCTAAAAAATTGCAGATGATCCGGGTAGCGATCAAAGATGAGAGACCACTCTTTTTGGTCGGGCGTATACTCGGTTATGCAGGAGGTGCAGATTTTGCGCACCAGGCGTTGGGCCAGCACACATGAAAGGCTGGCGGCAATCTGGGATCGGTCGATACCCAAATCAAGCAACCGGCTCAAGGCGCTGATGGAATCGTTGGTATGCAGGGTTGCCAGCACCAGGTGGCCGGTTTGGGCAGCATCAAAAGCGATGGCCGCTGTCTCACGATCCCTGATTTCACCCACGAGGATTACGTCCGGATCAAGGCGCAGGAAGGAACGAAGCAGCCTGGCAAAGGTAAGGTCTATTTTTTGCTGGACCTGGGTTTGCATGATGCCGGGGAAGCTGTACTCGATTGGGTCTTCTGCAGTGATAATTTTCAGGGCCGGGTCATATTTATATTGCAGAGCGCCATACAGGGTGGAGGTTTTGCCGCTGCCCGTGGGCCCGGTGACCAGAACAATGCCGGCACTGCTTCCCAGTTGCCGCTTGAAAGGCTTCAGAACATGGGGGTAATGGCCCAGCTGATTCAGTCCCACATTGGTCTTGCGGGAGTCCAGGATACGGATGGAGATGTTTTCTCCCGTGATGGCCGGGCAGGTTGCCACCCGGAAGTCAAGATCATACTTTTTGTGATGTTTTTTGTCTGAATAACGGATACGAAAGACACCATCCTGGGGCAGTCGCCTTTCTGCAATATCCAGATTGGACATCACCTTGATACGTGAAATAATACTGCCCGGGATTTCCTGGAGACGGCGTTTTAGCCAGGGAGGCTCATGGGGTTCCAGCATTCCGTCAATGCGGAAACGCACGGCGACCCCGGCCCGATCCTGATCAATATGGATATCGCTGGCGCCATTTTTGATGCCGTATTTAATCAGGTAGTTCACCACCTCTTCTGTTTGAATATTTTGGCCGCTGTAGCCATAGTCTATCCGATTGTCGTACTTGTCGAGATCTTCATCGAGCTCGATATGCATTAAATCGTGGTCTTGCTCCGGAGGGGCATCCTTCTCCTTTATCTGTTTCGGCCCGGTTTCTTTGGCCTGAGCGGTCAACCCTTTCCCGTATAATTCAAGAAAGAGTTCTGCGAAACGTTTTTTCGTAATAAGGACGCAATGGATGTTGAGCTGATTATAGAGGCGGCCTAACTCTCTGGCACCGTTGACGGCGTCCGGTTGAGTGAGGGCCAGCTTTAAATCATGACCCTTCAGGGATACGGGAAGCAGCAAGTTTTTCTTTGCGTAGCGACCACTTATTACCTGCCGCAGAGAAACCCGGGAATATTCGTCGTAGGAAAAGTTAGGAAGGGCATCAAAGGGGATATTGGCTTGGCGGGAGAGGGCCTCCTGGCATTGCTCCTGGGTGATAAGGTTTTGCTGCACCAGGATACTTCCCAGGAACTCATTACTTTTTTTTTGCGCCTCCAGAGCCCGATTCATCTGGTCATTGTCTAGATAGCCAAGCTGCACCAGAATTTCGCCGAATTTGATTTGTTTGTCATATTTGCCAAGGACATAATAGAGATCAAGGGGAGTGATGAGGCGAAGATCACAGCAAATCTCTCCAAAACTTCGTGGGGCCTTGGATGCCTTTTGGGCAAATTCAATATCCCCCTGACCGAGCAGTCCCATTTTCAGGGCCTGATCAGTCAGTTCACCACTGTTGATATGCTCGTAGATCAGTTGCCCGATCTGGCCCGGGGAGAGTATATTTTGCTGTTCCAAGGCAGATGGCAGACTCTGGTCCACGGATTTGGCGGTTAAACATTTTTCAAGTTGCTCGTAGGTAAGCAGCCCTTTACCTACTGCCGTATCACAAATCTTCTGTTGCACATCGGGGTGGGCCAGTAAACGATTTCGATGCAAAGGGGAGAGACGGCCGGTTCTTTCCAGGATAGCCAGTATAGGCATCCCCACAAACTCTTTTTCCTCATTCTGGACATTGAGGATATGTTTGCAGTCCAGGGGGGTGATAAAGTTTTCCTGAACAAGCAGTTCGCCGACTCTGGCTTGCTTGGGAATGGCTTGACTCTTCGGCGGTTGCGGGCGAGGCAATTCAGTATCCACAATAGTTCCCTGATGAATTAATTAGGGCAAACTTCATGTGTAACTCTTCACTTTTTAAGTATACGAATTTAGCTTTAAAAGATCAATGGGACCCCTGTGTCTGGTCTCCCCAGGCAAGGAGAGCTGGCTGCAAGAGACAAGAGGCCCAGGCCAAAGAAGAAAAGTTGTCTGAGGAACAAGCCGCGCCCGACAGGCATGTTCAGCCGAAATCTAAAAAATATCCTTTTCAACATACGACAGGTTTCCCTCTTTATGACCAGCAAAATGGCTGACTCCCCATAACAAGGCCTCCAATCACAATTATCCAAACAAAAGAGTGCTAAAAAAGACAAACTATTCCTGCCTAATCCGCAATCGGGAACAGATGAAAAAGAGGGAAAATTGTGAGATGCGTGGAGAGGTACTAAACGGGTGCTATACTGCTGTCCTAGACTAAATAATTTTCATTTAGTCTAGGACAGCCCCTAAAAAAAGGTTCATCGCAGATTAGCGGGAAAATGGAGAAAAGAAACAGCGGAAAGGTTAAGGTTTAAGCACTAAACCTAAAAAAAAGCCCTGACCATTTGGTCAGGGCTTTTGGGTTACCACAATAACTCGTGCCGGTTTTTACAGACTACCACCAGCAGATGGTCTGGTCGGCAGCGAAAACCTGGTCAACCAGCGCATCGTAGTCAGGAGACTCTACATCGAGGTTGAATTCCTCGTTGTCACGACCTTCGGAAACGATCTCTTTGAGTTTCTTGACATCATCGTTGATCTCTGCGGATCTCATAACGTGTAAGAGTTTCATCTTTATATCTCCGTTGTATGCTTTTAGGTCTTAGTCCTTGGACGCTCTCATGATGCCGTAAGGGATGATGTAATCCATCTCACGCATCTTCTGACCGATCTCCTCGATGTTGGACTGGGTCAGACCGAAGTTCTCAGCGTTACACTCAGGCAGGGTGTAGCAGTCGCCTTCCATGTCGCGGAGCCATTCAACGTTTTCCATGTGGTACTCGGTCATGTCCTTCTCGTTGGTGGCCATATCTTTCAGGTCGTTGTACATGACAACGCCGTAAGCGTACATATTCTCTACAGCCAGACCGAGAGCGGAACGAATACCGTCAAGTGTATATTCCCTGCTGGGCATTAAAAACATTACTTTAGACATTGTTCTCTCCTTATAAGGTCATGTAGCAGTCATAATCTTCGATGATCGCACCATGCTGCGCCTGGGTGGCCATCTCTTTGGAGGTAAGACCTTCGGGGATATCCTCGATGTCGTAGCCAGCCTTCTTGTAGCTGTCAACACAGATAGAGACATCAACACCTTCCATGGCGCACAGTTCGGGGAACGCGGCGCATTTGGTCAGGTGAGTAGCAAACCAAGTAAAGAAAACCTTTACTTTGGAGCCCTTGGCAACAGCGGCTTTGGTAACACCCACAACGTGACGCATGTGTTGGGGAGAGGTTACAAAGATACCTAAACTTTTAGACATTTTTTGCCTCCTGGTAAAAGGTAGAGGCGTATCACATTATTAATGCGATACGCCGGCATGTTGTAGTGGAAGAATATTACTTCTTCTGGATGTAGAAACGGATGAAACCGGAATCTTCTTTCTCACCCAGGTACTCGTGACCGGAACGAGAACACCAGCCGGGCAGATCGTTACGGGAACCGGGATCGGTACCCAGGATCTCCAGGATCTCGCCAGCAGCGATTTTGTCCATTTCTTTCTTGGTGCGCAGCAGGGGCATGGGGCAGCTCAGGCCTTTTGCGTCCAGGGTGCGGGCTGCTTCGATGCCATCCGGTGCGGTTTTGATGTCGTCACTCATCTTGGATTCCTCCTAGCAAAGGTTGATAGTGATAATTTTGTCACACTCAAAAAAAAGTGCATGGCACCTGCCATGCTTATAAATCCACCCCCTGAAATCAGGGAATTTTTATGCTTGTCTGATACCGGAAACAATATCAGAAAATACATTGCGTACCTACCAAGCTTAAGATGTTCTGTCAAGGGAATTATGAATGGCTGTTCATCGCTGAGACAAGGGCTGGAAAGGGTTCTGTATAATTTTGCCGTATCGGAATAAATACGGATTTATCAAGCAGTTACATGGTGTGTTGACTCTTAAAAAAGATCTGGCGCGTGCTTGACAAATTGTTGTGGCACGAGTAAATGGGTATAACTTTGTGCGTTGTAAAATTCCGGTTCGCCGAATATTGGATGTTCCGGTTGGGATAGGTCTTTGAGGGTATTTTAGTTACTTCATTATTAATTATGGGGAGAGGAGGACTTGCATGAGTGAAGAAAGCGTCTTTTCTAGCAAGATGAAGAGTCTTTACAAGATACTGTGTAAAGATGAATGGGATGCTGTGACATCAGGCATTATTGTTGCCTTTTTCAGCGTCATGATTCTGGCCTGGATGCGGCCGTGGGGTGCTGTCGGCGCCATCCGCAACTGGGGTGAGTGGATTATTTACGGAGCAGGCCTCTGGGAGACCCTGGATCTGTGGGATGCCGATGCGCCTCGCAGTGCCCTGATCGCCTCCGGTTCCGTAATCGGTATCGGTTTTATCGGCGGTGCCTTTCTCTCCGCCAACCTGGGTGACAACTTCGACATCCGCATCCCGCCCATGCTGGAGATGGTCAAGGGCATCATCGCCGGTGTCCTGATGGGCCTCGGCTCCGCCTTTGCCGGCGGTTGTAATGTCGGTGGTATGTACAACGCCATCGGTAACCTGGCTGCCAACGGATTTGCCATGTGGCTCGGCCTGGTGCTCGGTGTTATCCTCGGCCTGAAATACATCTACTGGGAGATGGAGCATATCTCCTGGGGCTCCGGTGGTGCGAAAACCATTGAGTTCCCTGTTGCCCTGCGTCGTATCCTGGCAATCATTGCCATTGCCGGCCTGGTCTGGGGTGCAAACCAGTATGCCGATATGGATGCCTATGACGGCAAGCTCAGCGGCATTCTGCTGATCGCCGCCGCCCTCGGCTACACCATGCAGCGTGGCCGCTGGTGTATGGTCCAGGGGTTTCGTGAGCCCCATATGACCGGTGACTATACCCTGGCCAAGGGCGTTATGGTCAGCATCGCCTTGCTGGCAATCGGTATCGCCGTCATCAAATATACTGAGCTGCAGCCCGTTGAGCACTATGTGCGCGGTACCTTTGGTTGGGGTGCTGTGGTTGGTGGTTTTATCTTCGGCCTTGGCGCCATGTTTGCCGGTGGTTGCGGTTCCGGTACTCTCTGGCGTGTGGGTGAGGGACAGGTCAAGCTCTGGCTGACCATTCCTTTCTTCGGTGTTACCAATGCCATCGCTACCGCTTATATGAAAGAGTGGGAATGGGAGGCAGGTTCCGAGGAGACCAGTGCCGTACTCGGCCAGTGGATCTACATGCCTGATACCTTCCTGGGTTACGGCGGTACCCTGGCCTTGATCGGTCTTGCCATGTGCATCTGGTACCTTGTTGTCAGCTGGAACGAGGATACCGGCAAGCTCATCGTTGAGATGTAATATCTCAAGAACACAACACGTTTACTGTGATCAAGCGCATCCCCCGCTCGTGGGGGATGCGCTTTTTTTGTTTGAGTAGGGCTCAGGCCGCCCCTGTGTCGGCTGGTGTTGAACAACAGTATCTCTCAACGCAGCCGTAGATTTGCTCCCTTGACAGGGGCTTTCTCAAAACCTCCTGTACGGACTCTTTCTGGACGATATCCAGCAACTCGTCCCGTGAGGGCATAGCCGTTTGCACGACAATATTGGGCCTGCCATGGAGGTGGCCCGACTGCCGCACCTGCTCGACAAGGTTGATGAAATCCTTGCCGCTGTATACCGGCATTATGATATCAAGCAGGACCAGGTCAAAAGGTGCGGTGAAATAATGGAACAGCCCTTCCGCAACAGAGGAGGCGGTGACAACCTCTGCGCCAGGCCGTATTTCATTGATCAATTCACAGAGTAGTGAGCGGATCGATGCTTCGTCATCGATAATAAGAATGCTGCCCTTTTTTCTTGCGGTATTTTCGGCAGTCTTCCCGCCTTCCTCTCTGCGGCGTTGCTCAAGAGCATCAAGGAGCTGATGTTCCTCCATGAAGTCAAGCCCCCGGCCCAGATCAAAAAAGTTGTCGACCTTATCGATGAAGGCCATGGCTATATCTGTGAGTCCCTCGAGCCCGCCCCTCTGCAATGCCGTTCTTTCATGGAAGGAAACCTCCAGGCGTACGGCTAAATCTACAGTCTCTTCGTAACCGAAGAGGCTCGCCACCCCCTTGAGCATGCGGAAGTCCATTGCTATTTCCTCGGCAAGCTCTTCATCCTGCAGATTTTTTTCCAGGGTAATTAATTTTTGTTCTAAGGCGAGCAGCAAGTCGCCCACGATATCCTGGTACGCAGATTTCATTGCCCGATCCTCCTTGTCTGGAGCGCTTGAGATTGAAAGCCCTCTGTGCGGACAAAACAGCAAAAGGCGCATGCGACTGTGAAAGATAGATGGGAAATTGATATGCTCCTATTGTCTGATGGGGGTGCGGGTTTTGCAACTTTATTCACCGATTTTTTTTATTGGACGGTGATATTTATTTCGAGCCGGAGACATAAAGAGCCCTCTGTTATTTCCCTTGACAGTATTTTGGCCCCCATCCTAGCATGAAGGTAAGACCTGACATGGTTGCGCATACTGTGTCAGGTTTTTTGTTTTGTGAGTGAACGAAGGAAAGAGCACCCCATCAGGCAGAGGTCTATGGTCGAGCTGGTATCCGGGCTGCATCAACATATCTCCCTTTCCCTAGGGCAGCTTCTTGAAAACGACGAGGTTGTCGTCATTGTCGATGATGATGCTGCCATCCGTGAACCCCTGAAAGAATATTTTGAAGAGCATGGCCTGGCCGTGGTGGAGTGCGATACTGCCGCCTGCTTGGAGGACGTTCTTGAGAAGCAGGATGTGGCCTTGGTTCTGTTGGATATCGGCCTGCCCGATACCGATGGCGTTGTTCTATTGCCACAGATAGTGGATCGCTATCCGGACGTGGCGGTGGTCATGCTCACCGGTGTTTCCGATCTGCAGGTGGCCATGGAGTGCATGCGCAAGGGCGCCAATGACTACCTCTCTAAGCCTGTTCAGTTTGATGAAATTTTTCATGTGGCCAAAAAGGCGCTGGAAAAACGTCGTCTTATTTTTGAAAATCGTAAGTACCAAGAGGACCTGGAAGAGGCTCATTTTCGCATCCAATTGCTGCACCAGCTCTCCATGAAGATGAACACTGTTTATCTTTCCACCGTGGAGCTTGATGAGATTCTGCGCGCCATTTTGGTGGGTATCACGGCCAATGAGGGGTTGGGGTTTAACCGGGCCTTTCTGGCCATGTTCGATGAAGGCGGTAAGATCTTGCAGGGCCGGATCGCCATCGGCCCCAGCTGCCGGGAAGAGGCGGGCCGCGTCTGGGGTGAGATTGAGCAGAGGGACCTGAACTTTTTGCAGATTGTCGATAATATCCGTGAAAGCTGTGATTTTGAGGAGGCTGCGGTCAATAAAATCGTCAGGGCTCTGGAGATCCCGGCCACGGAGACCGAGAACATCCTCATTAAATCCGCCTTGGACCGACGCAGCATCAAGGTAATTGAGGAAAACGGCAGTGTGCCTATCCCGCTGGATCGGCGAAATCTCAATAATGGAGCGAGAAACGGTGAGGAATTTCCCAATGAGCGGAGACGTGCGGGGGAGGAAGAGGCCCCCCTTGGAGTACCGAATGAATTGATCAACCTACTCGATGAAAAAAGTTTTGTTATTGTGCCCCTTTACTCCCCGGGTCGTTCTTTTGGGGTGATTATCGCCGATAATTATGTGACCAGAAGACCGATCCTGGACAGCCATGTCAGTGCGTTGGAGCTTTTTGCCAGTCAGGCCAGCCTGGCCATTGAGCAGAGTACCCTTTATTTGGAGATGGAAAAACAGATCGCCCAGTTGGAGGCGGTCAACCAGGAGCTGGACCACAGCAAGGATCTGCTGGTGGATGCGGAACGCTATTCCGCCCTCGGTCATATGGCTGCGCAACTGGTGCATATCATCCGTAATCCCATTACCTCCATCGGCGGTGTTTCGCGTATTCTGCTGAAAAAGACCAAGGATGAGGATTGGCGCAAGTATCTCAATGTGATCATCAAAGAGACCGAGCGGGTTGAATCCACCCTGACCGATCTTTTTGATTTTGTCGCCCAGTCCGCCACCCATAAGGAGCCGGTGCCGCTCTGTGACACCATGCGTAAAACGGCCATGCTGTTGCAGGGAACCATGAATAAGCAGGATATCATCTGCTCCATAGAATGTCCGGTGGAGGAGGTTACCATTGCGGCTGATATGCAGCAGCTGCGCCAGGCCCTCTTGCACCTTGTGAAAAATGGCCTGGAAGCCATGCCCGATGGCGGCACCCTCCGCCTTGTTTTGATGGTTAAGGAAGAACATGTCCATATTTCTGTCATCGATACCGGCAAGGGCATATCCGACAGCTATATTGATAAGGCCAAGGACCCGTTTTTCACCACAAAGACCTATGGCACCGGCATGGGGCTCACCTTGGTGGAGCGGGTGGTGGAGAACCACGACGGCCAACTCACCCTCTCTCCCCATGAAGGCGGCGGGGTGGAGGCCAAGGTGATACTTCCGCTTGAGTAATCTTTCCGTTATGATGTTTGCATTCTTTGTAAAGAGCCTGCCGATGCCGTGTGGCCAAGCCACACCGCTGAAGTAAGGCAGAGTCCTTTTTATTTACCTTGTTGCGGAAGACCAGATGAAGATCGATAAACATTTCATCCCCAGAGAGCTTAAAAACGTAAAAGGCATCTCTGTCAACACCACGACCAGCCAAGCCAAAACACCGGGTTTTGACTTTATGCCGGGCCAGATTTTTAAGGGAAAGGTGCTTTCCCAGGCCCCGGATGGGAAGGTGTTGCTGGATATTAATGGCCAGAATGTAGAGGCCAACAGCAAGGTGCCACTGAAGCCGGGCAGTGAATTCTGGTTTGAGGTCAAGCAGGATAAACCGATGCCATGGCTAGTGCTCGCCGAGAAAAAAGGGGCAGGGCAGGAACTTTTGCAGCGGCTCTTGGGAGATAACGCGGCAATGGAAAAAGCGTATCGCCTGCTCTTTGCCAGCCCCATGCAGGAGGCTGTGCCTGCGGATAAGCTGCCTCCGCAGTTGCAGGCCTTGCTTGCCAGCGGGTTAGGAGGGGAGGCGAGCACCCAGAGGTTGGCCGGTCTCCTTGCCCTTATGGGTCTCAATCGGTCCGGCGGCGACCTTGTCGGTCCGATGCAGCGCCTCGTTGTTGAGTTGACCCTGCTTGCCAAAGGGGAGCTGAACGAGGCTGAACGGGCAGCCTTGAACAGCCTGAATAAGTTTGCCTCCTTGCTGGAATTGCAGCAGCAGGTAAACAGCCTGCCTCCCGGCACAGGGCAGTCACTTTTTTTACTCTTGCCCTGCTTTTTCGCCATGGGCGCCGGGTGGGGGGAGTGGCTCTATTCCCAGGATTCCGAAAGCGGGCCGGACGGCCAGGCCGGGGAGAACTTCAGCCTTTCCTTCTTTCTTAACATGAGCAAGCTTGGTGAGTTGCAAATGCAGCTCACTGTCAGGGGGAAAAATGTCCAGGGAGAGCTCGTCTTAAATGATGAAGCCGCCAAGCGCCATATGGAAAGCCGCCTGCCGGAACTGTCTGAGATTTTACAACGGTTGGGCTATGACTCCGTGAGTCTGCAATGCCGCACCGGCCGCACCGCCTTGCTGCAGTCGCTGAAGGAGGCGGTGGAAGAGGTATCCGGCCTGCGACCGGTGAGCATTGTTGATATCAAGGCCTGAGTGAGAAATGAACAATGGAGAATGCAGAGTGAAGAATTGTTGATCAGTTTTCACCTTTATTCTTCATTCTCAATTTTGCATTACCCCAGCCACTCCTTATAGAGCTCGGCATTAAAGCCGATGACGAACTCCTCTCCTGTCCGAATAGTAGGGGCCCTGAGATTGCCGCTGGGTCCCATGGCCTGCTTGAGTATCTCAACTTTGCTGTCGCTTTGCGGGTTCCAGGTCTGCACCTTTTTCCCCTTGGCAATGATGATTTTTTTGCTTCTTTTAAGCAGCTCCCAGGTCGCGGCTTCGTCCATGCGCTCCTTGCGCGCGTCTGTTGTCTGCTCTGGTTTTACCTCATATTTCTCAAGAGCCTCTTGAGCGTTGCTGCAGGATTTTCAGCCCTTGCGAAGGTAGGCCCAGTCGATCTTCATAGTGTTCTCCTAATGCCTGTGGTGATTACCGCGTAAAATTGAGCAGCAGGCGCCGATGATACCGATTACTCCGGCAACCTGAAATGTTTTTTTAAGAGCGGTGAGAAAATGATCCGCCAGTGGCAGGGAAAAATCCCTCAGATCCAGCCCGCCGGTGAGGGCGCCGAAGGTGAGGGAAAAAACAAGGGCGGCCTGGGCGATTCCCAGGAGCATCCCTAAGTTTCTCGCCGTTGCCAGTAGGGCGGCTGCGGCACCGGCATGCTCCTTGGCAACACGGCTTAAAATAGAATGGCTGTTGGGGGAGAGGAACATGGCCTGGCCGCAACCGAGAAGGGCCAGACGCAGAGCCACCTGATGCGGTGTGGTTTCGCTGGTCAAGGTTGTCAGCATGAATACGCCACAGGTTGAGATGCTCAGCCCCATGGTGGTCAAGATGCGTGAATCCGCATGGTCGGAAAGCCAACCGGCCAGTGGGGCGATGACGAGGATGGTCGCAGGAATGGCCAGCATGACCAAGCCGATCCGGGAAGGGGGCAGGGTCAAGATGCGATCCAGGTAAAAGGGCATGAGAAGGATCACGGAGAAGAGCACAAGAAAGGAGAGCACCGCTGCAATGGAGGCCATGGAGAAAAAACGTTGGCTAAAGAGTTGGACCTGGAGCAGGGGATAGGCCATCTTGCCCTCAATTTTTATAAAGAGTGTCAAAAAGACAGCCGCAACCACGAGGAGAGAGAGGATGGTGACGAGGGATCGATCCGGCGATGCGGCAAGGCTCAGGGCCACGGCAAAAAGGGTTAGGGCCACGGCCCAACATGCTCCGCCCAGCCAGTCAAGGGGGGAGGTATAATGATGACTGGGACCGGGCAGGAGCTTGAGACCGAAAAGGGCGCAGACAATGCCCAAAGGCACGGTAAGAAAAAAGAGGCTGCGCCAGGAGTAGAGCTCA
Source organism: uncultured Desulfobulbia bacterium (assembly GCA_964385695.1). Taxonomy (GTDB): domain Bacteria; phylum Desulfobacterota; class Desulfobulbia; order Desulfobulbales; family Desulfurivibrionaceae; genus CAYLQA01. The sequence goes on from CAYLQA010000028.1 coordinate 18,542, forward strand.
AGCAATATGCCGCCAAGACTCGGCCCGCTCATCAGGCCTAAGGAAACGGCAACGCCGATAAGTCCCAAGCCGCGGCCAAGCTGCTCTTTGGGGAAGGTCTCTTTGATAATGGCAGGCCCGGTGGACATCATCATGGCAGCGCCAAGGGCCTGAAGAAAACGAAAGAGAATCAAGGTGCTCAACTGCGTGGCCGTCGCACAAAAAAATGAGGCCAGACCAAAGCTAAAAAGACCGGTGGTGTATATTTTTCCCCGGCCAAGCCTGTCGGAAAGGTGTCCCCAAAAGAGAAGGGAGGCGGTAATGGTCAGCAGGTATATCATCACGACCCACTCGGTATCCTTGAGGGAGGAGTCAAATTCTGCCATGATGGAGGGCAGGGCGATGTTGACCATGGAGCTGTCCAGGGTGGACATAAAAACGCCGCAGGCCACGATGGAGAAGGTGAGCCATTTATTGTTCGCTGAAAACAAGGTATGATCCTGTCGAGTTTCCCCAAAGAGATGAGCTGTCGGAAACAGAGGCGTATCCTGCTGTTTTTATTACTTTACTCAATGGCGGTATCATCTGTAAACCCGCAATAATAAGGAAAACAAGATGCATCGAGTTCAGCAATGTGTTGCAAGCTGTAAAGATCAGGAGCTTGGCTCAATTCTCGAAGTTGCCGGCAAGGCCGCATTGGCTGCCGGCCAAATCCTGCGTGGGCGCTATGACAAACCCCATGATATTAAGATGAAAGGGGCGATCGATCTTGTTACCGAGGCGGATGTTGCCGCCGAAAAAGAGGTGCTGCGCATCCTGCAGGCGGCCCGGCCCGAAGTCGGTGTTTTGGCAGAGGAGTCGAGCTCGGATTTTAGCGGCGCACCCGAAGGTGCGGTCTGGGTGATCGATCCTTTGGACGGCACCACCAACTTTGCCCACAACTTCCCTTGGTTTGCGGTCTCCATCGCCTATGCCGTGGGAGCTGAGAGCCAAGTAGGTGTTGTCTATGCCCCCATGCTTGATGAGTTGTTCTGTGCGGTCAAGGGCAGTGGTGCCTGGCTGAATGCAAAACCGATGAATGTATCGACAGCGGCCGGCCTGAAGGAGTCGTTACTGGCCACGGGTTTTCCTTATGCGATTGAGGAGGAGGCGGACGGTGTTATTGCCGCCTTGAGAGGGCTTATCACCAAGTCGCGGGGAATCCGCCGGGCCGGTGCCGCGGCGTTGGACCTTGCCTATGTTGCTGCCGGGCGGTTGGACGGGTTTTGGGAGATCAACCTCAAGCCCTGGGATACTGCAGCGGGCATGTTGCTGGTCACCGAGGCGGGCGGCGAGCTTTCTCTTTTTAACGGTAGGGAGTACTCACCCTATACTCCCGAGGTGGTGGCCAGCAATCACCTTATTCACCTGGCGCTGATTGCACAACTTTCATCCTTTAGTCGTTTCTCCTGATTTTTAAAAATGAACTGATACAGCCGAAGTATTTCTTGGTTTATTGTTTAAGTGGTTCCAACACCTAACATCTTTCTTGGGTGTTACTCTGCGGTAACGACACTCTTTTTTTTCTGTTACCGCAAGGTAACACCATGTGGCACTTTTGTTTCTAACTATCTGAAATCATGCCTAAAAAAAATTGTGGCATTCTTCTTGCTTTTTCTTTGAGACATCTCCATCATGGAATGATAGGGCTAATCGTGTAGGCGAAGATGAAACAGTTACAAGAGGGAAGAGTATGAAAAAAACAACAAGTTTGAAGATGCTGGGCGCATTAGGGGCTTTCATGGTTTCAACCGTGTGTGTCTCGGGTGTTGCCATGGCTGCTGACAAATGTGCCGGCTGCCATCAGAAAGAGAATCCAGGTATGTATAAGCAGTGGAAAAACTCCAAGCATGGCGAGAATGACATCGGTTGTATAGATTGTCATGGGGCTGACAAGGGCGATGCAGATGCCTTTAAGCACATGGGCGCCACCATTGCCACCTTGGTTACCCCTAAGGATTGTGCAAAATGTCATGAGGCAGAGGCGGAGCAGACCATGAAATCCTACCACTCCCATGCAGGTGAGATTCTGGAATCCAAGGATGCCTATCTTGCTCATGCTGCCGGTGGTCTCCCGGTTGTTATAACCGGTTGTGCTACCTGCCATGGTTCCAAAGTTAAGATCGATCCCAAATCTCCAAATATGCTTTCTTCCGAGACCTGGCCTAACTCCGGTATCGGTCGTATCAACCCCGACGGTTCCAAGGGTTCATGTAACGCCTGCCATTCCCGCCATTCCTTCTCTGTCGAGCAGGCCCGTCAGCCTGAGAACTGCGGTAAATGTCATCTTGGTCCGGATCATCCGCAAAAGGAGATCTACGAAGAGTCCAAGCATGGTATTGCTTACTATGCCCATAAAGACAAGCTGAACATGGATAAAGACGAGTGGGTTGTTGGTAAGGACTATTATGAAGCACCTTCCTGCTCTACCTGTCACATGTCCGCCACCTCCACCCAGAAGATTACCCATGATGTTGGCGATCGTATCTCCTGGACCCTGCGTCCGCCGGTCTCCAAGTTTAAGGATAACTGGAAGGTGAAACGCGGCAACATGAAGGATGTCTGTCTCAACTGTCATCAGGAGCGCTTTGTCGACGGTCACTACTACCAGTATGACGCCTTGGTCAAACTCTACAATGAGAAGTTTGCCAAGCCTGCAGGCGCGATCATGAAGATGATCAAGAAAAAAGGTCTGCTTGAGCGTCCGGCTGCCTTTTCCAACCAGGTTGAGTGGGAGTATTGGGAGCTCTGGCATCATGAGGGACGTCGTGCCCGCATGGGTGCTGCGATGATGGGTCCGGACTACACCTGGTGGCACGGTATCTATGATGTGGCCCACAACTTCTACTTCAAGTTCCTCCCTGAGGCTCGTCACTACAATGATCCTGAGGTGAATGCCTACATCGACAATATGCTGAAAGACGATCCCATGCATACCTGGCTCAATAAGCCGACCAAGGAGATCAAGGCAGCCATCCGCAGCGGCGAACTGCAGAAGGTTTACAAGGGTCTCTTTGACCAGAAGTAATAGTACCACCCTTAATATGGCTGCGGGACCTCCTCTCCCCGCAGCCATCCCCTCCTAAGGAAGGGCGCTTCTGGCGCCCTTTTTTTATTTGGCAACTCAGCAGCGGAGGGGAATTTTTTGTAGGGCACAGCTACCACATTGTGGTATGTTTTTTCATGGGGAGCGCATCAGGACAGTTTCTGTGTACTCATTGACTATAAGTTGTTTTCTTAAACGAGGAGGGAGTTATGGCAGGTGCGAATGATTTGCGGATAGAGAGCAGAGTGATCCATGCGGCAATGTCTCCCACTGAATGGCAGGGGGCGACCTTGCCTCCCATTTTTCAGAATGCCGCCCATCGCCATGAAACAGCGGAAAATCTGGCGGCAACCTTTACCGGCCAGGCGAGCGATCATATCTATATGCGCCTGACCAATCCGACCAACAAGGTCCTGGAGGATAAGCTGACCCTTCTTGAGGGGGGAAAGGGCGCCATCTTCATGGCCTCCGGGATGGCGGCCATAACAAATGCCTGCCTGGCCTTGCTCCGCAGCGGCGATGAGTTTGTCTGCGGCAATTCGTTGTTCATGTCCACCTACGTTCTTTTTGCCAATGTCTTTAAAAAGTACGGCATCACCGCCCGCTTTGTCGAATCCACCGACCTTGCGGCCCTGGAAGGGGCAGTCAATGAGAAGACCCGCTTTTGCTATCTTGAGACCATCGGCAACCCGAAGATGGATGTGCCGGATATTGCCAAGGCGGCTGAGATAGCCCATCGCCATGGGCTGCCGCTGCTGGTGGACAATACCCTGGCCACGCCTCTGTTGTGTCGCCCATTGGAACTGGGAGCGGATATTGTCCTCCATTCCACCACCAAGTACCTGGCCGGGCACGGCGATGCCAGCGGCGGGGTGGTTATTGATGGCGGGAAGTTTGACTGGAACTCCGAGCGTTTCCCGGATTTTAAGCCCTTTGTCGAGCGTAAGGGTGATCTTGCCTACCGTGATAAGGTTTGGCGGGAGCATCATATCAACTTCGGCACCACCCCGGCGCCGCTCCATGCCTATCTCTCACTGCTTGGCATTGATACCCTGGTCCTGCGTCTGGAACGCCAAATGGCCAATGCCATCCAGGTGGCGGAGTTTCTCGGCTCCCGGCCCGAGGTGCAGTGGGTCAACTTTCCGGCCCTTGCCCATCACCCCCAGCATGCGCTGGCTGAACAACAGTTTGGCGGCAAGGGTTTTGGGGGCATGCTGACCTTCGGCCTCAAGGATCAGGAGAGCTGCTTTCGTTTTATCAACAATTTGAAGATGGTCTACCATCTGGCCAATATTGGTGATTGCAAAAGCCTGGTTATTCACCCCTACTCGTCCCAGTATGCCTCTTTTACCGAAGAGGTACGGCAGAGTCTCTCCATTACCCCGGATCTGGTCCGGCTCTCAGTCGGTATCGAGGCGGTGGAGGATATCTGTGATGATATTGCCCAGGCCCTTGCGGCTATCTAGAAAAGAGCGTAGGAACGAGAATGGCTAACACCTCTGTCCCTTTGGTGAAAAAACGATTTTTCAGCCTTGCCGACTCTGACGGGGTGCTGCTACTCGACAGCGGTAAAGAGCTGGCGCCGGTGACCATCGCCTATGAAACCCTTGGCGAACTGGCTGCGGACGGGAAAAATGCAATTTTGATTCTGCATGCCCTCACCGGCGACTCCCATGTTGCCGGGAAGTACAGCCTTGAGGATGAAAAACCGGGCTGGTGGGACATCATGGTCGGTCCGGGCAAGGCCATTGATACGGAGAGGTACTTTGTCATCTGCTCCAATGTGCTTGGCGGCTGCATGGGTTCAAGCGGCCCCTCCTCAATCGATCCCGAGACAGCCCAGCCCTATGGTCTCACCTTTCCGGTACTGACCATCGGCGACATGGTCAAGGTGCAAAAACAGCTCATTGACCACCTCGGCATACAGCGATTACTGGCCGTGATCGGCGGTTCGGTGGGCGGGATGCAGGTCCTTGAGTGGTGCGTGCGTTATCCCGAGATGGTGGAGGCGGCTATCCCCTTGGCGACCACGGCTCGGCACTCTGCCCAGGCCATTGCCTTTAACGAGGTGGCGCGTCAGGCCATCATGGCTGACCCAAATTGGAACGAGGGGCATTATTACGGCAAGGAAAAGCCCGGTGTGGGCCTGGCCGTAGCAAGAATGATCGGCCATATCACCTATCTTTCCGACGAGTCCATGCGCCAGAAGTTCGGTCGCGAATTGCAGAACAAGGATGCACTTTCCTTTCATTTTGATGCGGAGTTCCAGGTGGAGAGCTACCTCAGGTATCAGGGGACAAAGTTTGTTGAGCGTTTTGATGCCAACTCCTTTCTTTATCTTACCAAGGCGGCGGATTATTTTGACCTGGAAGCGCGCGTGAGCGGCGGCCTTGCCGAGGCATTTTCCAAAACGACCAGCAAGTTTCTGCTCGCCTCCTTTACCTCGGATTGGCTCTATCCGACCTATCAATCCCGTGATTTAGTGCGGGCGCTCAAGAAAAACGGGCTGGACGTAAGTTTTTGTGAGCTTGTCTCGGACTGGGGGCATGATGCCTTTTTGCTCCCCTGTGAAAGATTGCATAGATTGGTGGCTGATTTTCTGACAAGGGTCTACCGCGAGTGGCAGGAGGCATAAGAGAGATGCGTTTTGATCTACAGGTTATTGCCTCCTGGATTGAGCCCGGCGCAAAGGTCCTGGATCTTGGCTGCGGCGAAGGTGAGCTCCTTTCCTTTCTTAAAGAAGAGAAAGGGGTAAAGGGCACCGGTATTGAAAAGGACGAGCAGGAGGTAGCGGTCTGCATCTCAAAAGGGCTCTCGGTTTTGCAGGGAGATCTCAGCGAAGAGGTCGAAGATTGGCCCGCGGGCAGCTTTGATTACATTGTGCTCAGCCAGACCCTGCAGCAGGTGTATGAGCCGGATATTCTGCTTGAAAAACTCCTTGCCACCGGCAGCAAGGTCATTGTCAGTTTTCCCAACTTCAGTTACTGGCGCATTCGCCTGCAGCTTCTCTTTCGCGGCTATGCCCCCAAGAGTCATGAGCTGCCCTATGAGTGGTATGACACCCCCAATATCCGGGTGATCACCCTGACGGACTTCAGGCGTTTTGCTCGGGAAAAGGGGCTGAAGATCCTCAAGGAGGTGGCGATCAACACCCACCGCCATGCCCTGGAGGGCAATATTGTCCGGTTCCTCCCAGACCTCAGGGCAACCTATGGCATTTTTCTCGTGGAAAAGAATTCCGTTGGGGGGAAATAAAGGCTGAGTGGGGTTGGTTGTGCACGGGGAAACCTTGTCTGGGTCAGCGGATCCGGGCAAAAAGTTTGAGGTATTCCCTTTCGTATTCTTTGAGTTCCTCAGACTGTTTGGCCACCAGGGATTTGATTATATCCCGTTGCAGTTTGTTTTCCAGGTGGGTTTTGGTCCTTGCTTTGACGATGGAAATATTAAAGGGCTTTTTTATGTAGTCTACGGCGCCGAATTCCAACCCTCGTGTCTCATCTTTGTCGTCTGTTTTGGCGGTGATGAAGATGATAGGGATTTCTTTTGTCGCCGGAGAGCTCTTGAGTTTTTTGCAGACGGAATAGCCATCAATATCGGGCATCATCACGTCAAGCAGGATAAGGTCTGGCAGAGGTTGTTTGTCCGCTCTTTCAAGGGCCTGGGAGCCACTTGTCGCCACAGCAATTTCATAGTCATCTTTAAGTGTTTGGGCCAAGAGTTTAATATTAACCGGTTCGTCGTCAATGATGAGAATTGTTTGTTTTTTGCCGCTAGTCGCCATGATTTATTACTCCTAACATCTCTTCGATAAGCCCACTGAACAATGTGGAAATACTCAATTTCTTTAGTTTACAGGCTCTTTTTAGGACAAGCAATACGGGAAAAATACTGGTTCGTTTGGCCGGAAGCGGTGGCGGGTGTAATCAAGGGGGCTGACACCCTAATGATCCGGTATGCTCAAGGTCCTATTTCGCTACAGCGAAGCGTCTTCTGTGTATGAACTAAATATCTCAGCAAACTTTGTGGCCGAACGCCCAAAGGCCGCAAGAATATCCGGGTCGAAATGCTCCGGCATGGTTCTGCCATCCCCCTTGGTGATGATCTCACAGCTCTTTTCATGGCTGAAACCCTCTTTGTATGGGCGTTTGCTGCGCAGGGCATCATACTGGTCGGAAATATTCATCAGCCTGGCGCAAAGAGGGATTTCTTCACCCCTTAGTTTGTCCGGATACCCTTTGCCATCCCATCGTTCGTGGTGGTAGAGGGCTATTTTTCTGGCCATCTGCAGGTAGGGCGAGTCGGACTGGGCGAGTATGTTGCCGCCGATGGTCGTGTGGCTTTGCATGACAAGCCACTCCTCCTCGGTAAGTTGCCCGGGTTTGAGGAGAATGCTGTCCGGGACACCGACCTTGCCCAAATCGTGCATGGGCGCAGCATGGAATATGGCATCGATATATTCTTCGTCTTGATGTGTTCGCCGGTTTCCGGATCCTTATATTCAGAGGCCAGGGTGAGGCGATAGATGGCATCGAGGTAGCCGCTTTTTACCTGTTCATGGACGTGGGTCAGCTCTTTCAGAGCCTTATGCACCTCATGGGTTTTTTCCTCAACCTGATGCTCCAGCCGGTCCCTGTATTTTTTGAGATCCAGATGGGTACGGACCCTGTTGCGGAGGATGGGCAGTCGAATGGGTTTGGTAATGTAGTCGACAGCCCCAAGGTCAAATCCTTTGGACTCATCGGCGGTTTGGTTCATTGCGGAGATAAATATGACGGGGATATTTTCGGTGTTGCTGTCTGTTTTGAGGTGCCGGCAGACCTCATAGCCATCCATTTCAGGCATCATGATATCCAGCAAGATGAGATCCGGCCGTTGGTTTCTCTTTGCAAGCGCAAGGGCCTCGCTTCCGCTTTTGGCAACGATAACCTTGTAGTCTTTGCCCAGGGCCGCTGCCAAAATTTTGACGTTCACCGGTTCATCATCCACCACCAGGATGTTCGGTTTTTCTTGGGTTGCGTTCATTTTATAATTCCGGCCCGGCCAAGGAGGGGATGTCAAGTTGATCCCTGATGGCTGTCAGGCTCAATTGGGCAGCTTTAAAGTCAAAGCTTTCCAACTGCTCGGCGAGATTTGTCATCTGGGTCTCTGTTTCCAGAGACGCGGGGATCTGTTCTTGCATGGTTACAAAATGATCTCCTGCCTCAAAGCTGTTTTCACTGATGAGACGGGCAAGTATGTTCATGCTTTTTTCTATCTCTTCCTTGGTTACAAAGGTCCTGGTTGGCTTATCAGCTTGCGGTGTTGCCCCTTGAGGGCCCAGTCCCTCGATAGAATCAAGAACTTCTGATAGGGCTGCTTGCACTTCGTCGATAAGTCCTGAAAGCCGTTGTGTTTCGTTGTTGTTTGAGGCCGCCTCCAGGTTGCACGCGGCTTTTTGAAGCCCCGTGGCCGCAAGATTGCCTGCTACGCCCTTTAGGGTATGGGCAATGAGGCTTACCTTTTTCAAGTCTTGTTCGTCCAGAGCGAGACTCAATTCCAAGATTGCATCGCTATGGCTTTTGGAAAATTCTTTGAGCAGTTTCAGGAAAAATGCCTTGTTGCCGGAAAGTCTGTTCAGGGCCTCCTTAACGTTTAAGCCGGGCATGGTCTCAGGCAGGAGGTCGTCTGCGGCAGCACCGATTTCCAAGTCGGGTTTTGTCTCCCTGGCTGCAACGGCGGTGGTATCTGAAGGCCGAATACACTTTTTTAGGGTGGAAAAGAGTTCGTTCTCGTCAATGGGCTTCGTTACATAATCATCCATACCTGCCTGGATACATTTTTCCCGATATCCACTGAGCGCATGGGCTGTCATGGCAATAATGGGCAGCGTATTGAAATTTTCATCTTTTCGTATCTCTTGCGTCGCCTCAAATCCGTCCATCTCCGGCATTTGGATATCCATCAGGACAGCGTCATATGTGCTTTCATGAACTGCCGCAACTGCCTCCTTGCCCGTGGCGGCAAGATCGACCTTTATTCCGCGATTATGCAATATTTCCTTAGCAACCAACTGGTTGATGCTATTATCCTCGGCCAAAAGAATTTTGCATCCTTCAAAATAATCAATGCTTGAATATTCATCCTCTTGCAAAAAGCTGTCGTGGGTTTCCAGGTGGTCCTGGGCAAAGAGTTCCAGGATGGTATGGAAAAGGCGTGAGCGTTTTATCGGCTTGCTCATGAACAAAGTGACAGCCGCCGTCTTTGCCATGCGCAGCTCCTTTTCGTTGCCCAGGGCCGAAATAAGGATAATGGGTGTTTCTTTGTACTCGTCGCGTATGGCGATCTTTTGGGCCAAAGTTATGCCGTTAATACCCGGCATCGTAAGATCTGTGATGATCAGGTCAAAAGAGGGCTCTCCTTTTGGGAGCCCGTTTATCCTGGCAAGGGTTTCTTCCCCGGAAGCATATGTTTCCACAACACATTGGAAGGATTTGAGCATTTTTTTGAGTGTTGCCCGTAGGACCTTGTTGTCGTCTATCACCAGAACCCTCAGTCCGGTCAAGGCCGGTGGCATGACAAGTTGTTTGACCTTGGCATCTTGGGAAAGGGAGAACTTGCCGGTGAAGGTGAAAATAGTGCCCTTGCCAACCTCGCTTTTTACCTGGATACCACCGTCCATCATGGTGATAAGTTTTTTGCTGATGGACAGTCCCAGGCCGGTGCCACCATACATTCTCGTCGTCGAAGTGTCTTCCTGGGAAAAAGACTCAAAGAGATGATCCACCTTCTCTTTCTTGATTCCTGTTCCAGTGTCCTCAACGCTGAATTGAAGGGTTGCCATGTCGTCAGACTTTTCAAGACAAGAAACAGAGACAATAATATTGCCCTGATTGGTAAATTTGACGGCATTGCCGACAAGGTTAATGAGAATTTGCCTGAGCCGTAATGGGTCTCCGATGACCTGGCTTGGCAGGTCGTCTTCGGTTGTGATAAAGAGTTCCAGTCCTGCTTTTTCGGCAATTTTATTGCTGAACATATCTGCAAGATCTTCCAGAGGCTTGTGGATATCAAAGGCGATTTCTTCAAGATCCAACTTGCCGGCCTCGATTTTTGAAAAATCGAGAACATCATTGATGATACCGAGCAGGGATTGGCCGGAGTCCTGCATCACTGTGAGATAGTTCTTAACCTTGGATGGAAGCTTTTCTTTGAGAGAAAGGTTGGCCATGCCGATGATGGCGTTCATGGGTGTGCGGATTTCATGGCTCATGTTGGCCAGAAACTCCGATTTTGCCTTATTCGCGGCTTCTGCCTTTTGTTCGGCCATGCTTCTCTCATGGGCCTCCCGCTTAAGATCTCGGGTTCTTTCTGCAACCTCTTGCTCAAGCTGGTGGGCATACTGGGCTTGGAGTGCGGTTTTTTCACGCTCCTGCAGCCTGAACCTGTCAGCCAGACCCATGAAGAGAATGATAACCTCCCAGGCCGAACCTATCTGCAGGCTCCACCGGGTAAAAGGGGTGTTGGGCAGGATGCTGAAGGTCTTGAGGGAGTAGACAACTACCCCGACGAGAAACGCCAGCCAGGCAAAGGAATAAAACAGAGCCGGTCGGTGGCCTTTGGCTGCGCAAGCTAACCCTGCGGCAATAAGAAAAATGACGCACAGACAAAAGCTGGTGGAGAGGCGGATGCTCAATGAATAACTGGTGAAAAGCGAGATCAGGGCCCCGAATACAGCCATCCAGGCGAGGACAATCAGGATTTTATCCAGCCTTGGGACAAGGATGTTGGTGTCGAGTGCCTTGCGGGTAAAAAAGATGGCAAAGGTAAAGGAAAAGAAAATGAAAAATGGAATATTGTTGTTCGCCCACCAGAGGGAGTTGGGCCAAAAATGCTGAAAGGCAAGACCGTTGATGCTGAGCTGGAAGAGGGAATAGCCGCCAATGAATAGAAAATAATAGAGGTAAGTGGTATCGAGAAAGCCAAAATAAACAAACAGGCTGAAGACAAGCATCGTGATCATGATGCCGTAATAGATCCCCAGTAGAGACTGCTCGGTGGAGATCCTTTCAGAAAGGGCTGTTTGCGACAGAAGGATGAGGGGGAAATTCATGGAGCTGGTGGTCTGGCAGCGCAGGTAAAACGTTTTTTCATCTTGGGGCGCTATGTCCACTGGGAAGATAAAATTGCGGAATTTGATTTCTCTTTGGGCAAAAGGGTGGGTGTCGCCGGCTTCTGTAACTGTATACCCTTCTGCCGAAGGCGTATAGAAATCGATATGATCCAAAAGGGGATAGTTGACCTCAAGAAAGAACTTTTGCCCTTTCGGTTGCGTATTGACAACAGTGAAGCGCAACCAATACGCGGACTCGGTAAAGCCGAATCCTGGAGTTTCTACGTTGCTTTTTGTAAATCGGATAGCCTTTGGGGCTGTGAGCACATCGTCGATGGTCAACTGCGTTGTGGGGTCCTCAAGTATTTCCAGGTACGTCCCGAGTGAAACTTTTCCGCTTGTCTCGGTGAGGATGACTTTTTTTGCAGCAGGATCCACGTTGGCAAAGAGGGTGGCTGGGCAATAAAGCAGAAATAGAAAACAGTAAATGGTGAAAAGTTGAAAGAAAACAGTGGCTTGCTTGCGGTTTGTTTGCTTGGGGACGCGATTTGTCTTGTGTCTGATCATTGAGCAGGAAGTGGAGTTTTTTTATTCGGAAACCACACTCCATCCTGACTTTTATCTGGGCGTATCCCCCGAGTTGGCCCGGTAAAAAAGAACTGCCAGGGTGAGCGTGGACTTGAAATCCTGTCAAATTATCGCATCGAAATCAGATTTGGGCCATAATTTTTTCCAAAATATGTGAAAATTGTTTCTGTTCGTCTGAGGTCAGGGTGGAGGTGAGCTCCTTGGTGAGTTGCAGATGAAACTGGTGATGTTCTTTGAAGAACTCCCTTCCCTTGTCGGTCAGGTCAATAAGAAATGAGCGCCTGTCCGACTCGTGCGGCCGTCTTTCTAAAAGGCCATTCTGTTCAAGGCGATCCACCATAACGGTCAGGGTGCCGGTGGTGACCCCCATCTTCTGGGCCAGCTCCTTCATGCGTAGGGGCTTGGCATGGCCGACGATCTCAATGGTGTGCATCTGGGCCGGAGAAAGGCCGGAGCCTTTCACCACTGCCAGTTCCCAGGAGGAGATTTTTTCGTAAAATTCGATGATTTGATGTGAGAGATCTTCTAAAGAGGGCATTATTTTTTTTGGAATATTTCGGGGTAAAGGATTGGTGCGCATTGGGGGCAAATGCCGTGGCTGAAGTCGATGCCAAGGTGCTCGTGCAGGTAATCTGCCGGAGGGATCCATTCGCCGTTTTCATCGCGGATACTTTTGCAGTGAGCGCAGATGGGTAAAAAACCGTTGAGCTTCTCGCTGGCAAGGGTCTTTTGCAAAGAGAGCAGGGTTTGCTCTTGTGCCTCTGTCTGTTTTCTTTCTTCCGTAATATCCTGCAGGGTTTCGATGGCCCCGACAATGAGGCCGTCGTCATCATAGACCGGCGCGGCATCGAAAAGAACGTAACGTTTCTTGCCCCCCAGGTCCTCAAACCAGCCCTCTGCCTGCATGCCATCCGGGACAAGGGGAGATTCGCGAAATGTCTGGTAATGGTCTGCCACTTCATCATACTGGGCTGAAATAACAAGATCGGCCAGGCACGGCCTTTTTTGGCGATAAAATGCCTGCCAGTGTTTGTCGGTGCCAAGCATTTTTTCCGTTGTCAGTCCGGTAAGCTCTTCACTGGCCTTATTCCAGAATATCACCCTATGTTCCGGGTCAATGACAAAGGTAGCTATTGCGGAGTGGCTAAACGCTTCCAGGGGCAACGATGAAGTATCCATGCCCCTCAATTTACAAGGTTTTTTGCATTGCGTCCAGGAAACTATAAAGACCAAAACCCACGGTCAGTGCTCCGGCAGTGCGCATGATTGCGCCCTCCACCCAACCCTGGCACATTTTTTTCAGCAGGGTAGTGACCTTGAAGATTCCGTAAATCACTGCGGCCACCGCCACGGCAGTGGCAAGGGCATAGATAGCGAAAACCAGGGTCGCCTTGATGTAGCTCCCGGAATCCAGGGCATAGGTGTACATGATGGCCACAGTGGGGCAGGGGATGATCATGTTGATAAAGCCGATGCTGAACAGGGCCGTGCCCGTCATTTTGCCCTTCTTCTTGGGGACATAGCCGCAGGCCCCTTCCGAGCCGCAACAGGCAGCATCGCCGTGATGGTGATGGCCATGGTTGTGGTGATGTCCATGGTTATCATGACCGTGTTCATGGTCGTGGCCATGGTCATGATCATGGTCGTCGTGATGATGCAAAAGATGTGGCTTTACGATGAGTACCAGGCCGAGAATCATGAGGATTACCGCCGTCCCGATATCGACCCAGGTGACAATGGCCGGGGGCATAACCTGAGAAATACTGCCCAGGGTGACTCCCAGGACAAGGCAGGCCACGAAGGTGCCGAAAAGAAAGGCAAAGGTGAGATAGCTGACCCGTTTGCCGTTTTTGCTGCCCACGACAAAGGGGGCCAAGACCAGCCAGGAGTGGCCGCAGGGGTTGATTCCGTGGATAAGACCTAAAATAAGGCTGCCTTGGATGGCCAGCCAGAAAAGACTATCAAATTCCATTTTTTAAGTGCTCCTTTACTGATGTTTATGCATGAGGGGCACCATAAAAAACAATAGTTTGATTGTCAAGATGTTTGAAGGTAGAGATAATGTGGCCGGGTATAAAAAAACGGGGACCAAGCGGCCCCCGTAATTGTTCGATCAGAATCCTGCAGCTTGGAGAGCCGCAGAATTTTTTTATAACAGGTCGGTCTTTTTCAGGGCGAGAACACCACCCTGATAGGATACAACAACCAAAAGAAGCCAGCCTACTAAAAGAAAGGTGGTCATAATAAACTCCTTGTTTAGTACATTTCGTCAGCGTCCTTACCGGTCAGCTCGGCAAGGGTGAGTTTTTTGGCATCCATCAGCTTCCAGACATAAGCGACATAGCCAAGCACAAAGGGCACTGCCAGGGCGACATAGGTCATGGCAGTCAGGGTGTAATGGCTGCTGGAGGCGTTGAAGATGGTCAGGCTGGACTGTAAGTCGGCGGCCGACGGGTAAAACGAGGTGTTGTTGTACCCGGCCAGAGAAAAGATGGCCAGGCCAACCAATACCGTACCAATGCCGCCGAACCAGATGCCGCAGTCCTTGCCCATGAAACGGGTGGCACAGACACCGTAAATCACCGAACCCAAACCGCCGAGCAGCAACACCGCTGCCGCAGGCATGGCCAGAAGGTTGTTGATGTATTTACCTTTTTCCATGTACACCTGACCGGTGTCCGGATTAACGGCAAAGCCTTCCATGGTGATAAAGCCGCCAAGAATGACGAGCAGGAAGGGCAGGGCCCAGAGGAAGTTGATCCAGGTTGCCTTGCGGCAGCGTTTGGTCAACTCCTCATGGTCAACGTTATTCACCAGGTACATGGCGCCCAAGGTCCGAGCCAGGAAGACGAGAAAGAGGCCGAAGCCAAGGTTAAATGGGTTCAAGGCGGCCTCAAGTCCCCTGTAGGGAGTCTCCCAGGTTACCCTGTTAAACATGTCCAGGCTGAACTGGGACCCGCTGAAAAAGGTTGCCACGGCCGCGCCGATAAGCAGAATGCCAACGGAGCCGTTGATGAACATGAACACCTCATAGGTGCGGGGGCCAAAAACATTGTCTGGCTTGCTGCGGTATTCATAGCTTACCGCCTGCACAATAAAGGTGAAAAGTATGCTCATCCAGACCCAATATGCCCCGCCGAAGCTGGTGGCATAAAAGAGTGGAAAAGCAGCAAAGAGAGCGCCGCCAAAGAGGACCAAGGTGGTAAAGGTCAGCTCCCACTTGCGGCCCATGGAGTTGATGATGAGGGTTTTTTCCTCCTCATTATTGGCAGTGGTAAAGATCAGTGTTTGACCGCCCTGGACAAAGGTCAGGAAGAGAAAGAGTGACCCCACCACGGACACGATCAACCACCAAATCATCTGTAATGTGGAATGATCAAGATTTCCTATCATTGTCTTAAGCCTCCGGTCCGATCTGGATTTGTTTCATCATAATGCGAATCTCAGCAATGAGCAGCGCAGTGAACAGTGTCAGGAAGATGAAGAATGTGGTTGCTACGTTGCTCGCTGCAATATTGGTGCTGGCAACACCCACGGGCAGCAGGCCTTGAATGGCCCAGGGCTGCCTGCCCACCTCTGCCACAATCCATCCAGTCTGCTGGGCCACGTAGCCTAGGAAGATGGAGAAAAAGCAGAGCATGAGCAACCAACGCTGGTACTCGATGCTGCCTTTGAAGCAGAAGTACAGGACGAGCAGGAAGATCAGAGGAAAGAGGGTTCCCAAGACAACCATGATATGAAAGCTGTAAAAGGTGGTGGCTACCGGAGGTGCGGCATCGGCTGCATCCTTCAGGTGGCCGTATCCCATGTCAGCCTTGTAGCGGTCAAAAACCTCAAGGGCGGTTGCGGCTTCGGCCTCGTTGCCCTGCTCTTTGGCCTGCTTGTAGCGGGCCAATTCGGCCAAGGCGATCTTGCCGTTGGCCATGCGCTGGTCGGCGCCGATGATGTTACGTTCCTGGTTGCCATAGACCAAATCGTTGATACCGGGAACAAAGCTGCCAAGCTCACGGTTGGCTAAAAGAGAAAGCAGGCCGGGAATCTTGACCTCCTGGTAAAAGGCAGGTTGGTCATCGCCGGGCTTTTTATTGGAGTTGATGATACCCATGGCCACGATGGGTGCATTCTCCACCCCTGTGTACAGTCCTTCCATGGCAGCCAGCTTCATGGGCTGCTTATTGGCCACGGTAAAGGCTGCTTCATCACCGGTAAAAGCGACATAGGCAGAGGCAAGCAGGCCGAAAATGGAGGCAACAACCATGGAGCGTTTGGCCATTTTCTGGTGCCGCTCCTGCATCAGGAACAGGGCCGAGATGCCCACAACAAACAGAGAGGCCAGCAAAAAGGCTGAACTGGTGGTATGGGTGAACTTGGAGATGGCCACAGGCGAAAAGATCACCTCTAAAATGTTCTGCATCTCAAAGCGGGCGGTATCCGGATTAAAGGCCATACCCGTGGGGAACTGCATCCAGCCGTTGGCCACAAGGATCCAAACCGCGGAGAGGTTGGAGCCGATGGCGACCATCCAGGTGGAGAAGAGGTGAAAGCTCTTGGAAACTCGCTCCCAGCCAAAGAACATCACGGCAAAAAAGGTAGCCTCGAGAAAGAAGGCGAAGATACCCTCAATGGCCAGGGGGGCGCCAAAGATATCGCCCACCATCCAGGAGTAGTTGGACCAGTTGGTGCCGAACTCGAACTCCATGATGATACCGGTGGCCACGCCAATGGCAAAGTTGATGCCAAAAAGGGTCATCCAGAATTTTGTCAGTTTTTTCCAATCCTCGTTGCCGGTTTTGACATAAATCGTCTCAAAAAATGCAATCAGAAAGGAAAGCCCCAGGGTTAACGGGACAAAGATCCAGTGATACATGGCAGTCAGGGCAAATTGAGCCCTTGCCCAGTCCACTGTTGTTAGAATTTGCTCTCCCACAACAACCTCCTTTTGTTTGTGAGCGACCCCCTACTTGGTCTGCTCAAAAAATTAATAATATAAACCCGAAAGCTCTGTAATTACTTCGTATAGTGAACGGGCGCTGTTCTGGTCAGATTGTCCAGTACGTGCCCGGCTCGCTCGGAGTCAGTGGCAAAATTGGTTTTTAAAAAGTTCGGAAAGAAAAAGATCTTCAGAACGGCGAACATGATGAAGAGCTTAAGGAATATAAGCTTCCACAAGGTACGCCCCACGATCATGGAGCGAAAACCGTCGCGGTAAAAGGTGATAATTCGCTTTGGGTACGATAGCATCCGGGGCCTCCCCTCGCGGACATAAGCGATCTTATTACTACTGTTGTATAAAGATGAATTGCCTGTGGTCAATTTTTTTCTCCCCTGTCCATCTCTGTGTCGTTATCGTTAGGAAAAGGCGTCAGGCAGCAGGCGTCTTCTTCTACCAAGGTGGCAAAGTCTGCTTCCGCCAGAGTCTCGCGCAACTGTTTGCGCGCCTTGTTCCATACCCTGTGCACCGTACAAGATGTGCTGGAGTTACAGGACTGTGGCCTGCTGACGCAGTCGTTCAGTGCAATTTCACCGATGATCGCCTCAATCACCTGCAAGAGGGTGATATCCTTTGGTTCCAGCAAGAGGCGGTAGCCTCCGGTGGCACCCTGTTGAATGCCGATAATTCCGGCTTTTGCCAACTGTTGGGCGATTTTTGCCAAAAAGTGGGTCGGGATATCCGCCCGGGCAGCAATCTCTTTGCGGCTGACCAATTGATCCTTGCCTTGCTTGGCAAGGTACAGGACACAGCGGACAGCATATTCTCCAGCACGAGTCAGTCTCATAATTTATCCATGTAAGACATTTAAGATGTTTTTAGTCTTATATCGAAATAGGGCCAAGGTTGTCAAGGGTAAATTTGATAAAAATTACTATTTTCAAATTGTGGCGGAAAGGGAGTGGGGTTAGGTGGCGGGACGGTCACATTCTTTGAGTGCCAAAATGGTTTTGCTGCGGATCTTTAATTTGGCCATGCCAAAGCGGATAATAGGGGAAACAACGCCAATGTTTTCGGAAAGCATGCGGACATGAGTCAGCAAGTCATGGCAGTTGCAGGGAAAGAGTTGGCTGTATGCATCTACAAGTTCGCCAATCTGCTTTTCGTTATTGATAGCCTCTATGAAGTGATTTGAAAAATAGGCAAGATTTTGCAGGTATGCGCCTGCATCATTGGGGCTATCCGGGGCCCTGGGGTGGGATTGCATGGATTCAATGATCAAGTCGGAAAAATTCCAAAAGCGGCCGATGGCCATGCCGATGTCGGAAAAGGTGAGCTGCTTGAGCATAACCTTGGTGATGTCACGTTCATCGCAGCCACTCTCCGTGGCCATAATGATTCGGCGATACACATGGGGCAGGTAAATCTGGATAACAACCTTGCCCAGTTCATGCAGCAAGGAGCAAACGTACGCCTCTTCCGTCGAGACATGCAGGTTCAGTTTTTTAACAATGTGTTTGCTTAGATTGGCGCTGAGAAGGGAGGAGGCCAACAGTTTGCTGATGCCGTCCTTTTCAACGCCGGTGCGCAGGAATTCTTCAATAATGGAAATACTGATGGCAAGTTCGCGCACCACATCGATACCCAGAGCGGTAACAGCCCGTTCAATGGAGGTGATTGGTACGCCCCGGTTGTAGTATGCGGAGTTAACGACCTGTAAGATCTTGTGGGTAAGAGAAAGGTCTTTGAGGATAACCTTGGCGAGTTCTTCTGCCTTAACCTTGCGGTTGGCGGTGAGTTCGAGAACTTCGCCTACGTTATGCGACATGGCCGGCAGTTCGCTCAAATTCATCTTGGCGAATATATCTGCCAACTTTTTGTTGGTACTTACATCATTTGCACAGTGAGCCATCGTGCAACCCTCTCAGGCTCATCCTGATACTACCTCATCCCAGTTGATTAATATAACAATTAGGGGGTGAAAAGTCAATATTACAGAGTTGAAACCGAAACGTGTTGGGTAGTGTTACCCATTGAGTTTGCGAGGAAATTCGCTGTCCGGCTATTGGTGCTGGGCAAGAGTTTGCAAGGCAACCTCTCCCACGGTAAGAACGGTGATTGTCTCATCTATGAGCAGGCTTATTTGTGTTGCGTGATCTTTGAGTTGCTCCAGAGTATTTCTGCCTGCGTCACTTCCCAACACAGCAAGGGCTCGTGCAGCAAGAACCTGAACAATACAATCAGAGGATTCAAGATAGGGCGTAAGATAATGAACGGCCTTCCATTTGTGGAGCAGTTCAGGGCGAACAGCGCCCAAGCGTGCCAAGGCCCACATCAGACCCCGTTGCAGGTTGGCTAATTCCAGGTAAAAGCCATCCTCGCGCATGAAGGAGACAAGGATATGGGTGTATTCTTGGGCCAGTTCCGCGTGATAAACCAGGCACTCGGCCATTGCCTCCGGAATACCCCAGCCGATACCGCCCGACTCGTCGTTCAGGCTCCACATGAAGCGGCGCATGACAATGCGGGCCGCCTCCATGTCTTGATCGGCAAGCCGGGCCACAGTCGGGCCAATACCGGCCACAGCGTTCCATTTGATGGTGTTCTGGTGGTGGCAGATTCCGGTAAACAGAGGATTGAGAAGTTTGTCCGGCGGATACTGGTCCAGCTCGGCCTTGACCGTGGCTGGGTCGGCTGCCGCCAATAAGGAAAGAACTTTCCTCTTTAACCCCCTTTGGCTGACAGACATCCGAAACTCCTGGAGAAAAAGGACCGGGGCAGGAGAAAAAGCCCCGGCTACGAGGCTAATTTTTAATGGCTGCAGCGACCTTGGCACCTATTTCGGTGCATTCCTTTAATGAGTCATGGGTGGGTACGTTCTTGATCTTGACCCCGTCGTGCACGATATCAAAACCCATTTCTTCCATATAGGCATTCAAATGTTTGACGGCCTCACCGCTCCAGCCGAAAGAACCGAATGCCGCGCCAATCTTCTGTTTGGGGCGCAATCCTTTCATGTAAGTCAAAACATCGGCCATGGCCGGCATGATGTTGTTGTTTAAGGTCGGAGAACCAAGAATGATGGCCTTGGCATCCAGCACCTCGGTCATGATATCGCTGCGATGGTTCCTGCGGGCATGGAGAAGTTGAATATGCTTAATTCCGGCCCGTAACAGGCTGTTCATAATGGATTTGGCCATTATCTCGGTGCTATGCCACATGGTGTCGTAAATAATGACGGCCTTTTCCTTGGCTTCATGGCGGCTCCAGCGATCGTAAGCGTCGAGGATTTTTTGCGGATGCGTGCGCCAGATGACACCGTGGTCCGGTGCGATCATGTCGATCTCAATGCCCATTTCTTTGATCTGTCCGAGGAGCTTTTGCACAATGGGGGAAAAGATCATCAGGATATTGGCGTAATACTTTGAGGTGTGGATCATAAGCTCGTCAAAATCCACCTCATCGTCAAATCGCTCCGATGTAGCCCAGTGATGGCCAAAGGCATCACTGGAGATAAGCAGTTTTTCCTCGGGGATGTATGAGAACATGGAGTCCGGCCAGTGGAGCATCTTGGTCTCGATGAACTGAATGGAACGCTTGCCGATGCTGATACTGTCGCCGGTGGAAACGACCTCATAGGGCCAGTCTTCGGTGTGGAAATGCTCGAGCAGGGCCTTTTTGCCCATGGGAGAACAAAAAATCTTTTCCGGTTTGATCAGGTTGATTATTTCCGGCAGAGAGCCGGAATGGTCCATCTCCACATGATTGATGACAAGGTAATCAATCTTGCTCGGGTCCCCAAGCACTTGGTAGAGATGGTGGATCAGGTCGCCTTTGAGCTCTTTCTTGACGGTATCAAAGAGGACAACCTTTTCGTCCTGGACCAGGTAAGCGTTGTAGCTGGTTCCTCTCTCTGTGGAGTAGCCGTGAAAGTCACGAATGTTCCAGTCCACAGCCCCGACCCAAAAGACATCTTTTTTGATTTCTATCGTTGCCATAGCTCCCTCTCATTTGGAAAAAGGCCGGTCGCACTAGGCGACCGGCACGCATAGTCAATATTTTTTCATACCACTTTTCGTGGCCTATGCCTAGCAAGAGAGGGCTTTTTTTACTTTACCCCTTGGCCGGAGGAGTAAAGATGCGCTGGCCTAACTCGGCATCCAGGGTGAAAAGGGCACTGGTATCCTTACCTATCAGCTTGAGTTTGTCCAACACGGAGCCAACAGAGTCCTCCTCCTCCACCTGCTCGGAGACGAACCACTGCAAAAAGATATTGGTGGCATGATCACGTTCATCCAGGGCAAGGTTGACCAGGTTGTTGATCAGGCCGGTAACCTTTTGTTCATGGGCCAGGACATCCTGAAAAACATTGAGGGCGGATTTCCATTTTGTCGGCGGCTGCTTGATCGCTTTTAAGGTTACCTTGCCTCCGCGCTCGTTGACAAAGTTGAGCAGCTTCATGCCATGGAACCACTCTTCCTCTGTCTGCGCCTTCATCCACTGTGCTGCACCGGGCAGGCCAATGGAATCGAAATAGGTGGCCATGGAGAGATACATGTATGACGAGTAAAATTCCGCGTTGATCTGCTCTGTAAGAGCGTTTTCCATTTGTTTGCTCAGCATGGCTTACCCCTTCCACAGGCCGTGGATATTGCAAAATTCGCGAGCCGTGACTTGGTCGGCATCCACGGCGAAAAAGGCCTCCGGTGCATCGCCGGGCTTAAGGAACTGGCGATATGCCGCCTCGCCTGCGATCAGCTCGATCCATTCGATGTAGTGTTTTTCTTCCATGGGGTGGGGAACTTCCCCGATCTTGACCTTATAGCCGCCGTCTACCTTTTCAATAACGGGCACATGCTTTTCAGTGGCAGCATCGGTGGTGTTTGCCGTGAGTAGGTTCATGGGCTGGCCACAGCAAACCAGTTCGCCGTCTCCTGCGTGTAAAACCTCGACCATGTTGCCGCAGATATCGCATTTGTAAACTTGCAGTTTTTCCGCCATTGTTATTCTCCTTTATAGTCGTTGCGTTTTCGTTTGTTGGTCTGGCTTACCAGTTCTCGCCCAGCAGCTCAAAATGGGCTTGGGCATGCGCACAGGCAGGGCATTTGTCCACGGCCTCGGTCCCATCATGGAGGTAGCCGCAGTTGCGACAGCGCCAGGTCACATTGTCGTCACGTTTGAAAACCTGGTCGGACTTGATGTTTTCCATCAGGGCCTTGTAGCGTTTTTCGTGTTGTTCTTCTGCATTGGCAATGGCCATGAACACTCTGGCGATCTCAGTGAATCCTTCTTCCTTGGCTGTTTTCGCAAAACCCGGGTACATCTCGGTGTATTCGTAATTTTCGCCGTTTGCCGCTTCCTCCAGATTTTCCAGCGTGGTGCCGATTATTCCGGCTGGAAAAGTGGCCGTCACCTCAACTTCGCCACCCTCCAGCATCTTGAAAAGACGTTTGGCGTGTTCTTTTTCCTGGTTGGCCGTTTCTTCAAAAATGTGGGAAATTTGTACAAATCCTTCTTTTTTTGCCTTGGAGGCAAAGTATGTGTACCGATTTCTTGCCTGGGATTCACCGGTAAAAGCGGTCAGGATGTTCTTTTCTGTCTGTGTTCCTTGTAATGAGCCCATTGGTTCAGCCCTCCTTAGTTCGTGTGTGGTTATATTGATTAATGTGGATCAGCTTTGTTGCATTTGTACATGTTTTTTTGATCTCAAAGGCCAGAAAAAGAGCGTAGCTGAGCATTAAGCCGAAAGGCTTTTTTTGAAATGCTTAAATTTTCCCACAGGGGAAAGAAGAGGCTAGGACACGCACCTTG
This sequence comes from uncultured Desulfobulbia bacterium, assembly GCA_964385695.1. Lineage (GTDB taxonomy): Bacteria > Desulfobacterota > Desulfobulbia > Desulfobulbales > Desulfurivibrionaceae > CAYLQA01. The sequence continues at coordinate 41,024 of CAYLQA010000028.1, forward strand.
GGCAGACCCCGGTAAACTCCAACCGGTGTTTTAATATGGTAAAATCCGTAACCTTACCGGCAGCCTTTTCTACATTGAAGTCCGGCGGGATGTCCAGATCGTCCACCTTGCCGCATAGCATGCAGCGAACGTGATAGTGGGTTTCGGCATTGCCGTCAAATCGTTTTTGGGTTCCGCCAATATCCAGTTTTTGGATGATTCCGCAATCGGACATAATCTCAAGATTACGGTAGACAGTGCCCAGGCTGATTTTGGGAAGACGTTTCCGCACCATCTGATACAGCTCGTCGGCTGTAGGGTGAGAGGTAACGCTCATCAACTCGTCTAAAATAAGCTGGCGCTGTTTAGTAATTCGTAATTGGCCGCAATCTGTCTCTTTCACTGTAATCACCTTTGAATGATAATAATGATTACTATTTTTACCGCATCGGAAAACTTAATGCAAGCAAGAATTTAGAAAAAGTAGTGGAAAAACTCTTTCTAACTTGCCTTTTTTATTACCAAAAAATAGTTGAATGATTTGACGGGCCAGGAGTTTTTTAAAATAAAAAAAGAGGAGGAAGCCATGATGAAAATTATTTTTTTCCTGCCGCGTGCTTGGTGGATGATGACAGAGGTGAGTATGGACCAGGGATGGGCCATGGGCGTGGCTATGGAATGGGTCAGGGCATGATGAGAAGGCCAGGTCCGGGAATGAGAGGATACGGTTCCGGCCCAGGAGGTCCTGGTTGTGCCAACTGTTTTAACTGTCAGACCGAAGAGTGCGTGAAGTTCTTCCAGAAGCCCCTAAAGAGTTGCGCTAGCTTCAGCATAACAAAAAATTATTAAAACCTCTCCTGGGTCGGAGTGTTTTTTTTATGTCTAAAAGGTGCCGATTACCGCAGCATCGGTGGCAACATCTGCTGGATCCTGGAGGATGCCAAGGGGATTTTTTTTGTACTCATCCTCGTCGAGTTTCGGGGTGCCTTCCCAAATTTTGTAGACCACAATATCATCCATGATGACCACCAAGGCGGAAAAACGCCAACCGGTCTTATGGGCCTTGCGTTTGAAGCGAAACAGATCAAGAAAGACGCTGCCGTAACGTTTGCTTTGCAGCTTGTGCAGTTCCACTTCGTATGCAAGGCAGGCGTCCGTGGCCTCGATGCAGGCCCTTAATCCATTGTCCAGGTCATCCTTGGTGATTGTGGCATTGGGCATGAAACGTTCAATGATGTCCAGGTAATTGTGGATTTTGATGTTGGGGGTTTTGTATGGATCGTAGCCAATGGCGCTGAGGTCGTTGACCGTGGTTTGAAAGGGGGTGATTTTGTCAAAAGCTGCTTTGGCCTGCTCAAAGGATTCCCAGGGGGAATAACGATTGCTTTTAGCCACAGGCAGCATGGAGGAACAGCCGGTAATGGACAGGATCAGGACAGAGGTTGTTGCCACGATAAAAAATGAAATTTTTTGCATACTAAAAAAGGTGCGTCTCCTATGTGTCGAGATTGAGAACAATGCGTCCCTTATGCTTTCCTTGTAAAATAATAGTGAGCGTATGGTCAAGTTCTTCCAGGGAAATCTCAGTGGCAAGTGCCTCAAGATCCGTTAGGCGCCAGGAGGTGGCAAGCTGCTGCCATATTTTTATACGTGTCTCCATGGCACATTCTGCACTATCAATGCCGATGAGGCTCACCCCGCGCAGGATAAAGGGGTAGACGTTTAAGGGCAGATCCGGTGAGGCTGCATTGCCGCAGCAGGTTACAGCGCCTCCGTAGCGTGTGGATTTGATAGCCGTGGCCAGGATCTCACCGCCAACCGTATCAACCACCCCGGCCCATTTTCCTTTGAGCAGCATGCGGCTGCTGGAATCCGTTGCCTTATCCCGGGGCAGGATTTCCCTTGCGCCTATGGAGCGCAAAAAGTTCTCCTCTTCCATCTTGCCTGTGACTGCACTGACCGTATAGCCGCCTTGAGCCAGCATGGAGACAGCCATGGAGCCCACCCCGCCGGTGGCGCCCGTGACCAGGATCTTCCCTTGGTCCGGCGTGACAGGGTGCTGCATGAGTCGATAAACAGATTGCGCGGCGGTGAATCCGCCGGTGCCGTAAATCATGCTCTCCCTGAGGGTAAGCCCGTTGGGCAACGGCATGACCCATTTGGCCGGCACACGGATGTATTGGCCAAAGCCGCCCGGCGTATTCATGCCCAGATCATAGCAGGAGACAATTACCTCATCCCCTGGAGTATAGGCGGCCACGGAGCTTTGTTCCACCACCCCGGCCGCATCTATTCCCGGTGTGTGCGGATAGCGGCGGGTCACCCCGCGGTTGCCACTGGCGGAAAGGGCATCTTTATAGTTGAGCGAAGAATAACGGACCCGGACCAGCACCTCGCCTTTGGGCAGTTCATCTATGCTTCGTGTAGTGATTTCACGGTGGTACTGCTTTTCTGCAGTTTCCGTGACCAGCAGGGCCTTGAATGATTTTTCGGACATTATTGCTCCCTATGGGGTTGTAGCGGCAATGGAAGAAAGAACCTCTTCTTCCACCAATCCCCATATTTTACGTTTTATTTGCAGGTATTCTTCGGTGAGCTGTACTTCGACCTTTCTCGGATGGGGCAGCTCAATGTCGTACATGGCCTTGACCCGGCCAGGCCGTGCACTCATAACCACCACCCTGTCGCTTAAGATGAGCGCCTCGTCGATGGAATGGGTAATAAAAAGCACTGTCTGGCCGGAATCTGCTGCAATTTTCAGCAATTCCTGCTGCAGGACCTGCCTGGTCATGGCGTCGAGGGCGGCAAAGGGCTCATCGCAGAGCAAGACATCCGGTTCGTTTGCCAGCACCCGACATAAGGCAACCCGTTGCCGCATGCCGCCGGAGAGTTCCCCTGGATAAGAGTCCTCAAAATCCGCCAGCCCCACCATGCGGATATACTTTTCCGCGGCCACTTTACGTTCCGCCTTGGCTATTCCCTTCATTTTCGGGCCGAACTCCACGTTCTGCCGCACCGTGAGCCAGGGAAACAGGGCATAGCTTTGAAAGATCATACCGCAGCGCGGCTCAATGTTGTTGATGGGGTTGCCTTCCAGCAGAATCTCCCCGCTACTGGGCGGGAGAAAACCTGCCAGCATATTGAGAATGGTGGTCTTGCCGCAGCCAGAGGCGCCAACCAGGGTAACGATCTCTCCCTTAGTTATGCTCAGATCAAAATCCTGCACCGCCTCAACCTCTCCCTTCTTGCCGGGAAACCGCTTGTTGACGCCCTTTATCTCAATCAGCGGTGCGCTCATGTGCCAAAACCTTTTGCTGTGGTGAATGTTAAAAATAGAAATTGCAACAGGTTTTGGGGTGCTGCAGATTTACATGCCCCGGAACCTGTTCTCATGTACCCGTTTCCTTCTGCTGCCACGGTAGGATTAGTTTTTCCAGTCCTCGGGTCATGATATCGAGCAGCAGGACGGTCACGCTGATACTGATCATGCCCACCAGCACCTGACCGGTGTCGGACCATTCCTTTGCTGTCCAGATCCTAAAGCCCAGGCCGCTGTTTGCCCCGACCATCTCGGCGGATATGACACAGGTCCAGGCAATGGCCAGCACCACCTTGAGTCCGCTGATAATATCGGGCAGGGCACCGGGCAGGATCACATGGCGCAAAACCTGTGTTCGGCTGGCGCCAAGGTTGCGGGCGGCCCGTTGCAGGATGGGATCGACCCGCATGGTAGCATCGGTTGTGTAGACCAATATGGAGGCAAAGCAACCCATGAAGACGATGGCGTATTTTTGTTGCTCGTCAATGCCGAGCCAAAGCATGGAGAGCGGGATCCAACTCAGTGCGGGCAGGGGACGGATGATGGAAATGATGGGGTTGAAAAGGGCGCGAATCTTGTCGTTCATCCCCATGATCAGACCCATGGGCAGACCGACCAGTACACTGAGTAAAAAGCCGGTCAGCACGCGGGTGGCGCTCATGCGAATATCGGTGAGCAGGACCGCGTCTTTGCCGGTGGTGAGTTGCAATGCCCGCTGGACGATATCGGTGGGTGGCGGAAGAAAATAGGGGTCTATAAGGCCGGAACGGACCAGCCCCTCCCAGAGGCCGAGAAAAAAAATAAGCCCGCCTCCTCCCCAAACCGCACTTTGCCAGAGATTGAGTTTTGTGTTGTTCATACTTATTTCGGCAGAATATCCATTTTGACCCACTGCCTAAAGTCTGGTTTTAGAGGGATGGTCCGCATCTCTTCGTGGAGCATCCCGGCAATATAATCGGCCTGGCCGAAGATGCCTGCCTCGCTCATGATTGTTTGCTGCTCAAGTTTGCCATGCCAGATGAATTTTGCCATGTTCTGGGCAATGCGCTCCCGTTCTTGCTGAATATATTTACCCTGAACCAGGTCAATGGTTGCCTCGGGATTGGCCTTGATCCAGGCAATGGCCTCAAAATAGGCAGTAAGAAATTTTTTCGCCCGCCCAAGGTCCGCATCCACCCATGACTTACTGATGATTAACACATCCGGGCCGGTCATGGTGCCGAATTTTTTATAGACCTCGGTGTCGGTATCCATGCCCAGTACTCTGCTACCCTCTATGGCCGTGAGTTGGGAAAAACCAGGTTCCCAGATCAGGCCGCCGTCCACCCGTCCGGCCTTGAACACGGCAGGCACATCGCCCACCTCCAGGTTGACCAGTTGCACATCCTTGCCCGGAATGAGGCCATGGGCCTTGAGCAGCATGCGGCAGGTAAGATCAACAGAAGAGCCAAAGGGAAAACCGATTTTTTTGCCGCGCAATTCAGCAAAGCTCTTGATGCCGGGCTGCACCACCAGTCCCTCAAAACCTGGGGCGATATCCTGGTTGCCGACCCAATAAAATCGTTTGTTCCCCTGGGCCATGGCGCTGAGCATGGCGATCTCGCCCAGGCTGGCAAACTGTGCCTCACCCGAGGAGATGGCATTGAGCCGGTCCATGGATTTGCCGATGTACTGCCAGTTCACGGTAAAGCCATGTTTTTTAAAGATCCCTTGTTCAATGCCGACCCAGACCGGAATATGGCCGTACCATTGGGAGCCGACTGCCACCACGGTATGGCTCTTTGTGCTGCCAGGTGCCTCTGTATCTCCTCCGCAGCCGGCAAAGAGAAGGATAAGAACGAGGAGGAAGTATCGTAATTTCAAAAAAAGCCTCATGAAGTATTTGTAGAGAATTATGAACCGAATCAGCAAATAAAAAGATGTGCCTAAAATGTCACCTTGCAAAACCTTGTAGTTTCTGATTAGTAAAAACAACGAGGTGCAGCAAGGTCAATATGTAGAACTGGTAAAAAAATCTGCTGTTTACGGATCTTTTTTGCTATCCTGGATCTAATGCTCATCCCGCTTGCGGGAAGGGCAGGGGCGGCTTGAAAATATTATTTTTGTCCGGAAATGACGTTGCGGCAAACTAAAAATATTCACATGTCCCTGAATATGTGAAGGTTATACGCTCAGGGAATCTGTCTGGTTTGTCGATCACCATCTTCGCGCAACATCTTAATTTTTTAAGATGCCCACAAATATAAATCTTTACTGCGCAGAGAGGTGGTGAGCATGAAAGTCTATGATGACAAACACATCAAGAACATCGTTTTGCTTGGCAGTGTCAAATCCGGCAAGACGACCCTTGCCGAAACCATGGTTTATGAGGCAGGCCTATCCAAACGTCGCGGGTCCGTTGAAGAAAAAAACACCATCTCCGATTACCACGAGATCGAACACGAGCGCGGCAACTCTTTTTACGCCACCTCTCTGCACACCGAATGGCGCGATTACAAGATCAATATTATAGATACCCCCGGTCTTGACGACTTTGTCGGCGAGATCACCTCCTCTCTCAGAGTTGCTGATACCTGTGTCATGCTGATCAACGCCCAATACGGAGTTGAGGTGGGCACGGAGATCACCTGGAACTACGTTGACCAGTTCAACAAGCCCACCATATTTGCCATTAATCAACTGGATCATCCCAAAGCGGATTTTGATTCCACCCTGGCCTCCGTCAAGGAGCAGTTCGGCGAAAAAGCAATCCTCATGCAGTACCCGGCCAATGTCGGCGAAGGGTTCAACGGCATTATCGATCTGCTGAAGATGACCATGTATAAGTTCCCGGCCGAAGGCGGCAAGCCGGAGAAGCTGCCTATTCCCGATGCGGAAAAGGAAAAGGCGGATCAGCTCCACAACGAGCTGGTTGAAAAGGCGGCGGAGAATGATGAGGACCTTATGGAGCTCTACTTCGACAAGGGCAGCCTTGACGAGGATGAGATGCGCAAGGGCCTCAAGATCGGCATGCTCAACCATGACGTTTTTCCGGTTTTCTGTATGTCTGCCAAAAACAACATGGGCAGCGGCAGGATGATGGGATTCATCGACAATGTGGCCCCCTCGGCCCATGAGATGCATCCTGAAAAAACCGTAGACGATAAAGAGCTTGCCTGTGACCCGGCAGGGCCTCCTGTCGTGTTTGTTTTTAAGACCCTGGTTGAGCCCTATCTCGGCAAGATTACCTTTTTCAAGGTCTGCTCCGGCGAGGTCACCGAAGGTATGGATCTGGCCAATGTCCAGACCGGTGACACCGAGCGATTTAACCAGCTCTTTATTATGGACGGTAAGGAGCGCAACCAGGTCAATAAGTTGGTAGCCGGTGATATCGGTGCCACCCTCAAGCTCAAAGGCACCGTCACCAACCACACCCTGTGTGGTAAGGATGCCAAGATGGAGCTTGTGCCCATTGAGTTTCCAGAACCACGCATCCGCACCGCTGTTGTGGCCACGGAGAAGAAGGACGAAGAAAAACTCTCCGACGCCCTCAAAGACATGCAGACCGAGGATAAAACCCTGCGAGTGGAGTTTGCCCCGGAACTCAAACAGCTTATCCTGTGGGGCCAGGGTGAATTGCATTTTGTTGTTGCCAAATGGAAGCTGGAAAATGTCTATGGCCTGCAGGTGGCCTATGATGAGCCCAAAATCCCCTACCGAGAGACTATCCAGCGCCCGGCAGACGCCATGTACCGCCACAAAAAACAATCCGGTGGCTCCGGGCAGTTCGGCGAGGTGCATATGCGTATTGAGCCCTATGTTGAGGGTATGGAAGAACCTAAGGACTTTAACATCCGCGGCAAGGATGAGATTGATCTCCCCTGGGGCGGCAAGCTCGTTTTCTACAACTGTATTGTCGGCGGTGTTATCGATACCAAGTACCTGCCCTCGATTCTGAAGGGGGTTATGGAGAAAATGCAGGAAGGCCCGGTCACCGGTTCTTATGTCCGCGATGTGCGGGTCATGGTTTATGACGGCAAGATGCACTCGGTGGACTCCAATGATATCTCCTTTAAGATTGCCGGGGCCCAGGCCTTTAAAGAGGCCTTCACCCAAGCGGACCCGCTGATTTTGGAGCCTATTTACGACATGGAGGTCATGGTGCCCGAGGAGTTGATGGGCGATGTGATGGGCGATCTGCAGACGCGCCGCTCGGTGATCAACGGCATGGATGCCAAGGGCAAATATCAGATCATCCGCGCTTCCACCCCCTTGGCCGAGCAGTATAAATACACTACCTCGCTCAAATCCATCACCCAGGGCCGGGCCAGCTTCCGTCGTTACTTTAAGGAGTACGCGCCGGTACCGTTTGATGTCCAGCAGCAGCTGTCGGCCAAAAATGAAAACTAAGGTAACTTTCCAGTTGCCCCCCAACTTTGAACGATCAGGCCGCCTCGCGTAGCTGTACTACGCTTCGGTGGCCTGCTTGTCCAGGTAAGCGAAGTGAAACTGAGACTCCGAATTTGGAGTACACCTGAAAAGTTACGAGCAGTGGTGGTCGAGGTCATTTGGCCAGATAATGAGTAGTACAAAAAAAGTGTTAACGAGTTAGATGTGCCTCAGGCTTGAGTAAGCAGATTTGTGAAGCGTAGCACAGCTACGTGAGGAAATTTGATCGCTCAAGAATGGGGTGCAGCTGACTTGTTAAAGGAAAAAAGGCCGCCGGGCAGCGGGAAGCCCGGCGGCCTTTTTTGAGGGGAAGGTAAGGGGGGTACTATTTATAAAAAGCTGCCTGTGCTTTAGTTGAGATAAAGATCATCAACCGCAGGCTGCGTTTTTTCTTTTTCCTGGGCGCCGGTCAAAGGCCGTTGCCAGATGGCATCCACCTCGTTGCCCAGTTGCGGCAGCAAATAAAGAAGCTGCACCGTGGTGGCGAGCCAGAAGGTGAAAACCTCCGGCCCGCTGCGCCCCAAGGGCAGAAGTATATAGAATATGTAAAAGCCGCTGAATAAAAGCAGGCCGTTAAAGAGCAACTCCGTAGCAAACTGGAAGAGATGCCCTGTACATTCCCGGGTCGTGATCTGACCCCGTTTCCGATGGATACCGCAGCCGATAATGCCCAAAAAACTCAACCACGCCCGCAAAAAGAGCCGGGGTGAGAGGCTGCCCCAAATGGGCGAGATGAGAAAAATGCTGACCAGTTCCACGGGTGAATGTAATCATCT
>CAYLQA010000029.1:0-4988 GCA_964385695.1 uncultured Desulfobulbia bacterium
GGGTCAACCCGCATAACGGTTTCACCAATTGCCGGAGGGGTGAGGCCGTTGGCCTTTATCTTTTCCGCATCAAAGGATTCGATAATGCCTATCTCTTCCAGCCCCTCTCCCTCAAACCTGAGGGTGATTCCCAATTCACGGAAGGCATAATCGCAAAACTCGCGCACCGAGTACTGCTTCCCCGAGGCAATAACGTAATCCTCCGGCTCGTCCTGTTGCAGCATGAGCCACTGCATGCGCACATAATCCTTGGCATGGCCCCAGTCGCGTTTTGCGTTGAGGTTGCCAAGATAAATGCAATCCTGCAAGCCCAAGGCAATCCTGGCTACGGCCCGGGTAATCTTGCGGGTGACAAAGGTCTCTCCGCGGACAGGCGACTCGTGGTTAAAGAGAATGCCGTTACAGGCGAACATGCCATACGCCTCACGGTAGTTCACACAGATCCAGTAGGAATAGAGCTTGGCCACGGCATAGGGAGAACGGGGATAAAAGGGAGTGGTTTCCTTCTGCGGGGTCTCCTGCACCTTACCAAAAAGCTCCGAGGTGGAGGCCTGGTAAAACTTGGTCTTCTTTTCCAGGCCAAGGATCCGTATGGCCTCAAGCAGACGCAGAGTTCCCAAAGCATCGGAGTTGGCCGTGTACTCCGGTGTCTCAAAGGAGACATGAACATGACTCTGGGCAGCCAGGTTATACAACTCGTCAGGCTGCACCTCCTGGATGATGCGTATCAGATTGGTGGAGTCGGTCAGGTCGCCATAATGGAGGATAAACTTTCGGTCTGTCTCGTGGGGGTCCTCGTAAAGGTGGTCAATGCGATCCGTATTGAAGAGGGAGGCGCGGCGCTTGATGCCGTGAACCTCATACCCCTTATCCAATAAAAATTGGGCCAGGTAGGCGCCATCCTGTCCGGTTACACCGGTAATTAATGCTTTTTTCTTCACTGTCTTCCTCGATTGTACAAATTATTCAACAGTCACACTCTTTGCCAAATTCCGGGGCTGGTCCACATCACAGCCACGCAAATGGGCTATCTGGTACGCCAGAAACTGGAGCGGCATGGTGTATAAAATCGGGTTGAGATCCTCATGGACCACGGGCAATTTGATCACGTGATCGGCTATACGCTGTACACTTCGGTCCCCCTTGCTGGCTATGAGGATCAGCCTGCCCTGACGGGCTCGAACCTCTTCCACGTTGGAGATCACCTTTTCGTAGACCCCGTCCTTGGGGGCCAGGGCCAGAATGGGCATCTCCTTGTCTATCAGGGCAATGGGACCATGCTTCATCTCACCGGCGGCATAGCCTTCGGCATGGATATAGGAGATCTCCTTAAGCTTCAACGCCCCTTCCAAAGCAATGGGGAAATTGCAACCACGGCCCAGGTACAGAAAATCCCGGCTTTTGGCAAACTCGTTTGCCAAGTCCTTGGCCTCCTCTTCTAAGCGGGGCAGTTCCTCATCCAACAGGCTCGGCAACTCCACCATGGCCTGGGTAATTGCCTTGCGCTCTTCCTCAGCCATGGTCTGTCGCACCTGGCCGAGATAGATGGTCAAAAGCATGAGGGCGGTCAACTGGCAGGTAAAGGCCTTGGTTGAGGCCACACCGATCTCAGGCCCGGCATGGGTGTAAATGGTTCCATGCGATTCCCGGGTGATGGTGCTGCCCACCACATTGCAGATGGAGATCACCTTGGCCCCCATCTCCTTGGCCAGGCGCAAACCAGCCAGGGTATCCGCAGTTTCACCGGATTGAGAAATGGGGATGACCATAACCGACTCATCGATGAGCAGACGCCGATACCGAAATTCCGAAGCGATATCCACCTCAACCGGGATGCCGACCCATTTTTCAATCCAATACTTGGCAACAAGGGCGGCATGCCAGGAGGTACCGCAGGCAACAAGGAATATGCGTTGAATCTTTTCAAGCTCTTTTACCGACAGTCCGATCTCCGGCAGTTCAACATCTCCGGTCTCAGGATCAAGGCGGCCGCGAAAGGTACTGAGGATGGCCTGGGGTTGCTCATAAATCTCCTTCAGCATGAAATGCTTATAGCCCGCCTTCTCGGCCATGGCGGCATTCCAAAGAATGGTCTGCACCTCTTTTTTCACTGCCCGGCCACTGTTTACCCGCATTATCTGCCAGGAATCCTCCTTCAGAATTGCCAGTTCCTGATCCTCAAGGAATATCACATCATTGGTATAGGGTAATAAAGCTGGAATGTCGGAGGCCATCAAAGTGCCGCCCGTTTCCTGTACACCCAGCACCAAAGGACTCTGGTTTCTGGCTGCCACCAGCATATCCGGTTGTTCAGACCATAAAACTCCGATGGCATAGGATCCCTCGACCCGTTTCAGGGCCTGACGTATCGCCTTAACCAGGTCATCCTTCAGGTATTCTTCAATAAGATGGGCCAGAACCTCTGTATCGGTTTCCGAGGTAAATTTATGTCCCTTCTCCTGGAGCTCCTCACGCAGGGAATGATAATTCTCAATGATACCGTTGTGAACTACCACCAGGTTCCCGCTGCAATCACTGTGCGGGTGGGCATTTGCCTCGGAGGGGGGACCATGGGTAGCCCAACGGGTGTGGCCCAGGCCGATATGGCTGTCCAGATCACGGACACTATCAAGCAACTCTTCGAGATTAGAGAGTTTACCTTCGGCTCGATGCTTTTTTAGGCCCCCGCCCTGTACATAGACAATACCGGCAGAGTCATACCCTCTGTACTCAAGACGCTTCAAGCCCTCAAGCAGGATGGGCACCACCCGGCGATGGCCGACATAACCAACAATTCCGCACATAATTCACTCCGCGGGATATTTTTACTTATAGGATTTTCCCGCCGTGGAACTCCCGGCGAAAAGTCTCATTAAAAACTGCCTTACTATATGTGGTATGGATAAAGGGGTCAACCGGAAAGAAGCAGTACGACATAGGCGAAAAACAGGGTTAAAATTTCGCGCAAAATAGAGACACCTGCCCACTGCATCTCCCAAAGTTTTCATGCTGAAGATGAAGAAAGAAAAACCGCGAGAATAACGCCGGTTGACTCAGCCCGACAAGGCTACGGCACAAAAAAAGACAGCCTCTGTGGGCAATGGCTCCCCACAGAGGCTGTCATCAAGCTCTTTTCGAACTGTCTGTTCTAATATCTCAGGTTGCTGGTTTAAATACAGAACCCGTAAAGCCGGCTTACGCAATACTTACCCCAGCAAGTTCTCCTATTTTACCTTTTTCACCCAATTGGCCGTGGGGCCTTTATCCCCTTCACCTTCACCGAAACGCACCTCATCACCTTCGGCCAATTGCTCCATGCTCACATCCTTGAGGGCATTTTCATGAAAGTAAATTTCCTGACCACCGGCAGTCATAATAAAACCGTAGGATTCATAGGGGAAAAGACTTTTTATGGTACCGGTCAACTGGCTGGGGGCGGCCCCCTCCACAACCTTTTCGCTCTGACGCCTCTTGCGCTGCAGTTCTTTCAACTGCAGGCCCAAGGTATCAAAAGCCTCTACCAGCAGAGGGCGAACCGTCTCACCTTTACGTTTAACCACTACCGTATCGTTGGGAACAGATGCAATCACCCGCACCTCATGCCCGCCGGTACGGTGTTGGGAAGTCTCCTCTATGGAAATACGAAGATGATGAACCAAACCGGGATGGTGCCGATTCAAACGCTCTTTTTCCTCTTCGATTTTCTCTTGCCAAGATTTACGGATATCCAAATTACGGCCTTCAACTTGAAGTTCCATATACATCCTCCATCTAAAAATATTAAGTACCTGCCGCAAAAGCTTTCGCGGCAAGCGGCCTGGAGTATTCTCTTCGTTTTATTTTACCACAAAAACGAAGAGCAACCCCAGCCTCACTTTGAGAAGAATTCCAAGAAAATTATAACTTCCTGAAACAGCGCAAATTTTCTTTTCATTTTTTTATCTGAACAGCAAATTTCTCGGCCACTCGGGCAATACGAGTGCTTGAGAGGGCCAACCTTTCCTGACTCACTTGCCCTCTTTCAAGAGCGCCCAACAAGATATCATAGGTTGCCTGAACCTTGCTGTGCTCATGGCAAATGAGGAGCATATCCGCCCCGGCCAAGAAGGAGAGCAATGCGGCATCAGCCACGGAGCGCTCATTTTCAATGGCCCCCATCTCCAGATCATCGGTAATAACCAGGCCCTCATAACCCATTTTTTCCCGCAAAAGTCCGGTCAGGATCTTTTTCGACAAAGTAGCCGGTTGAGACGGATCAAGCCCCTGATAGATGGTATGGGAGGTCATTATTGCTGCGACCTGCGCATGAATGGCGGCCAGAAACGGGGGCAAGTCGAGCTCTTCAATTTCACCTTGTGTTCGATCCACCAAGGGAAGCTTTTCATGGGGATCAAGCTGCGCTGCCCCAAGGCCAGGGAAATGCTTGCCGCAGGCGGCCAGTCCTTCCCGCTGCATAGTTTGAATGACCAAAGCCCCAAGGTGTGCAACCTGTGCCGCTGTGGAGCCAAGAACCCGCCGCTCCATGAAAAAATCCAGATTATTAGGGCAAACATCAAGCACAGGCGCCAGGTTCATGTTCACACCAACGTCCAGTAATTCCCTGACGCAGGTATGCGCAAAATCCTTTAACAGTTCTTCCGCCGCAGCATCCTCCGCCAGCTTTCTGGCATCGGGAAATTGGGTAAATGGCTCGGGAAGACGGGCCACACTGCCCCCCTCCTGGTCGATGGAGATTAACGGAGAGCCAAGCCCTGCCTCCTTGCATGCAGAACGAATATCGCCACACAAACCGCGAAGTTGATCGACACTCTGCACATTTCTTTTAAAAATGATGAAGTGGCCAATCCCACGCTGCTCTACCAAGCTCAGGGTCGAGTCATCCAGCGTCAAGCCAGGGATACCCACCATAAAAAGAGAGCCAAGCTTTTTCTTTTGATCCTGCATTCTTTTCCTTATTTATAGTCCACCGGATCGGTGACGCCCGCCTC
>CAYLQA010000029.1:5088-36616 GCA_964385695.1 uncultured Desulfobulbia bacterium
TGATCCTGCATTCTTTTCCTTATTTATAGTCCACCGGATCGGTGACGCCCGCCTCGGCAAAGCCCTTGAGCCTGAGCAGACAAGAGTCGCACTCTCCGCAGGCACGCCCTTGTTCATCCGGATCGTAACAGCTATGGGTCACCGAGTAATCCACACCCAGATCAAGCCCTTTTTCAATAATTTCCCGCTTAGTGAGATAGAGCAAAGGAGCATGGATGGCAAAACCATTTCCTTCAATACCGGCCTTTGTCCCCATATTGGCTACCTGCTCAAAGGCCTTCAGATAATCGGGGCGGCAATCCGGATAACCGCTATAATCAAGCACGTTCACCCCGAGAAATATATGATTCGCCCCCAAAACCTCGGCCCAGGAAACCGCATATGAAAGAAAGATCGTGTTCCTGCCGGGCACGTAGGTTACCGGCACGGAATCAAGCATTTCTGCCTCGCTCCTACCTTTTGGTACGGCAATATCAGCGGTCAGGGCGGAGCCGCCAATGGCATCAATATCCACCCGCAGGACCAGATGATTCTCTATCCCGCATCGCCGAACCGTTTCCCTGGCCCGCTCTAATTCGACAACCTGACGCTGGCCATAGGCAAAACTCAGGCAGGAACACGCATAGCCCTCATGCTGGGCAATGGCCAAAACCGTGGTGGAGTCAAGCCCACCGCTTAAAAGGACCACCGCCTTTTCTTTTTCCTTCTTAGCTTGCTGCATATTCTTATTTGTTATACACCGCTCTTTTTTAAAATCTTATCGCCTTAATCTTCAAGCATAACCGGCAACGGGGCCACCACCTTTATCTCTTTTGGATCAATCATGGCCCGATAGGCAAGGACCTGTACCCCTTTTGCAGCCACCTCGCATAAGGTTTCGGCATAGGTGGGATCAATATGCCGGGCCGGGACAAAAAAATCCACGTCCTCGCGCTGCACACAAAAAAGAACTGCAGCACCATAACCCTGTTCATGCAGGCGCGCCAACTCATGCAGGTGTTTTGTGCCTCGCACGGTCACGGCATCGGGAAACATTGCCGCCCGGTCTTGCGCCATACTGCAATTCTTCACCTCAAGATACACTGTTTCGCCATTGTTACGCAGACAAAAATCCAGGCGACTCTTCTCAGAAACCTTCACCTCGGCCTTTAAAGACTCAATGGATGAAAATTCTTTTATTGCGCCATCCTCTAGGGCTTCTTTAACCAAGTGGTTCGTCAAAGCGGTATTGATCCCCACCCAGGTAGTACCAACCCGGACCAACTCCAAGGTGTGAGGGTACTTGCGTTTCGGGTTGTCGGAACAGGAGAGGTACACCGCACTGCCCGGTTCGCTACACCCCTTCATACTGCCGGAGTTTGGGCAATGCACTGTAAGCTGAGTGCCGTCAGCGAGCTCCACGTCCGCCAAAAACCGTTTATAACGTTTTATAAGTTGCCCAGCAATGAGTGTCTGCTTGAATTTCATTTCGATTTCGTTATATCAAGTTAGTTAAGTATTTTTCATAAAAAAAGGCATTAACGTATGGCGGAACAACCACCCGAAGAAAAAGAGACCCGATCCAAGGCGGTCGCTCTCCGTTATGACAAGGAGCAAGAGGACGCGCCCAGGATCGTTGCCAAGGGCATGGGTGAGGTGGCGGAAAAGATTATCGCCCTGGCCAAAGAGCATGGCATCCCCATCCATGAAGACAGTGACCTCATTGAAATTCTAGCCAAACTCGACCTGTATGAGGAAATCCCTCCGGCAACCTATGTCGTGGTGGCCGAAATACTGGCCTTCATCTACCGAACCAACGAAACCATGGAGTAAACAGCAGTCATAGCACATCACCATGCCAACACCTGCCTTAATTAAAGTCTCCCCAGTCAACAAACTCTCATCGTCCTGAAGGGTAGGAAAAAACTACCATTCCATCTCCCTCCCAAGTGTCCTGTTTTTTGACACCCCTTAGCAAACCGCACTTCAAACAACACGACCAAACAGCAGCAACACACTGAAAAAACAAGACTTATAGCCACACCGAACTTAGGCGCCCCCCGAAAAGAACAACCCGGCATACATTTTGCATTTAACAAAACCATCAAAAACTCAAACGGGGATAAACCATGTTCATCCAGAACAAACTCGGGCTGATAGAAAGCATTGAAAGCATGATGGCCCAGGAACAACGACTGAACCAGGTGAGCAACAACCTGGCAAATGTTGATACAGCCGGTTTTAAAAAGGACAATGTCACCTTCTGGGAGACGCTTTACAACGTCACCAACGACAGGCAACGGGTGGGCAAGGCCATTAGAGCCAATACCATCCATGAGCAGGGCGTGGTGCAGAAAACGGAAAATGAGCTGGATGTGGCCATCACCGGCCGGGGATTTTTCAAGATACAGACCCCCCAAGGTATCCGCTACTCAAGGGCCGGCAACTTCCAACTCAACAATGTAGGACAGCTGGTTACCCCCAACGGCCATCCGGTAATTGGCGATGGCGGTCCCATTGTTATTAACGGCCAAAAGGTGGATTTTTCCTCGGATGGCCAGATTACCGTGGATGGCCAACGGGTAAACGTTCTTGCCCTTGCTGATGTAGAAGACCCACGGGATCTTGTAAAGGAAGGGGCAAATCTATTTCGCTTGAAAAATGGCGTGCAAGAGCAGGCTGCCCAAGGTTTTGTCATCCACCAGGGCTTTTTGGAAAAATCAAACGTCAACAGTGTCAAAGAAATGACAGAAATGATCGATCTGCACCGTGCCTTTGAGGGCCAACAAAAGGCGGTGCGGGCCATAGACGATATTGACGATATGGCTGTACGCCGGGTCGGCAGCCTTAATGGATAAAATTCGCAACCCACAACAACTACTAAGGGGAACATCATGATACGCTCGCTTTTTTCCGGCAAAACAGGCATGACCGGGCAGGAGTTACAGCTTGACACCATTGCCAACAACCTGGCAAACGTTAACACCGCAGGCTTTAAAAAAAGCCGGGCCCAATTCGAAGATCTTTTTTACCAGGAGCTTCGGGCCGTTGGAGCCGAGACGGCAGGGGGCGGCATGGTGCCCGCCGGCATACAGGTAGGTCTTGGTGTACGCCCTTCCTCGGTGCAAAAAATCTTCACCCAGGGCAGCCTGCAGGAAACCGGCAACGAGCTGGATCTGGCCATTGAGGGCAAAGGATTTTTCCAGGTCCTGCGTGACGGCGAAGAATTCTTCACCCGTGCCGGCGCCTTTACCTTAGACGGTGACGGCAATATTGTTACCCAAAACGGTGACCGGTTGCAGCCGGAGTTTGCCGTTCCCACTGGCACCGTCTCAATAGGTATAGACTCGGGAGGCTTACTCACAGCCCAGAATGCCAACCAACAAACCCTGGGCACGGTTCAGCTCACCCTGCACAACTTTGTCAATCCCGGCGGCCTGCGCAGTGTGGGAGCCAACCTCTTTGTCGAAACCGAGGCTTCCGGAGCTCCAACCGAGGCCAATCCTGGCACCCAGGGCAACGGCATCATCCTCCAGCGCTTCACAGAGGTCTCCAATGTGGACGTCACCGAGGAACTGGTCAACATGATCATCACCCAGCGCGCCTTTGAGACAAACTCAAAATCCGTCCAAACGTCGGACAGACTGCTTGAAATTGCCAACAGCCTGGTCCGTTAGGAGTAACAAGAGATGACTCTTTGTAAAAAAATTATCCTCGCCCTTATCCTTCTCCTGCCCCTTCATGCCGAGGCAGGAGAAAGGGCTTTGCATATTGGCACCCAAGAGCTCCGGGACATCTTTCAGGAGGTTGTGTTTGAAAACGCACCCTGGCCGGAGCAGGATCTCAATGTAGCCCACTTCATCAGCCGCCCGGAATATGTCACCGTACCGGCAGGAAATTTAGGATACCGAGTCCAGAAGAAGCCCAAGACTGCCCATTTGGGTAGAAAGATAGTGAGCGTAACCTTGCTTGTCGATGGCAAGGATTACGGCCAGGTCAAGATGAGCGGCGATCTCCAGCTTTTCGGCAACGTCATCTGCACAAACAAACGCCTGAGCAGAAATAGCATCCTCTCAGAAGATGACATCTCCCTTGTTCGACAAAACATCTCCATGCTTGACAGCGGCCTGATCCAAGATCCCCAAAAGGCCATTGGAAAAAAAATTAGGTCTTCGCTCCGGGCGGGAGCCATTCTATACAGTCAGCTCCTGGAATCACCGCCGCTGGTGAAGCGCGGCGATTTGGTCACCATCATTGCCCAGTCACAAAGCCTCAGGGTAACCGTGCCCGGAGAGGTGCGTAATACAGGGGCCCTGGGAGATCTGGTGCGGGTAAAAAATCTCCAAAGCCGTCGCGAGGTGTATGCCAAAGTGCTTGGCACCGGCATCGTAGAAACAGAATTTTAGCAGTGTGGCTTGATCACACTGCAAAGGAGCATTCCATGCGGATCACATTCAAAATTATCCTCCTTGGCGGAATTCTTGCCATCAGCTCAGGCTGTGTTTCATCGGGCAATCAAAGCGCCCAGCAGCGTCTTCCCGAGCGATTCAGCATGCCGCCGCAACAACCGGCAAAAACGATCCCCCAGGAGGGTTCTATTTTTGGGGCCAACCAAGGGCTTGACCTTTATGCCGATGGCCGGGCCAACAAGATTGGCGACATCATCCTGGTCCGGGTGGTTGAGTCCTCCAGCGGAAAAAAAGAGGCCAACACCAAGACGGAGCGTGAATCCACCACCACCGGCGGTATCTCCAGCCTGTTTGGCTTTTTAACCTGGGTGGGTGAAAAGAACAGCCGTTATACCCCGTCGCTGACAAATATCCAGGCCACCCTGACCAACGATTTTGAGGGCAAGGCGGACACGAATCGCAAAAGTGATGTCACAGCCACCCTCTCAGCCCGGGTTACCGACATAACCGCGGACGGCAATCTCCTCATCCGAGGCTATCAGGAGGTTCGGGTCAACAACGAAACGCAGCACATCATCCTTTCAGGAATGGTGCGGCCTGCGGATGTAAGCTCCGACAATTCAGTGCTTTCCTCCCGCATTGCCGATTCCAGAATCGAGTACAGCGGCACGGGAGCGCTCAACGACAAGCAACAGCCCGGCTGGCTGGCAAGAACCCTTGATGTGGTTTTCCCCTTTTAAAAATAAAGGCCGCGTGAGCGGTGTGACTTGATCACACCGCGTTGGCAGAACCTGCTAGGAAAAAACTGCCAAGCATACCAGGGAGCCTCCCCAAACAAGCAAATTATTATCAATAATATCGACCCATTAGCCAACAACGTCTCTTTGTGGCACATGGATTGCTTTATAACAGCCACAAAGGCGGAAAACCATTTCAGCAAGAAAAATTTGCCGGGATTTTACCCATGAAGAACAAAAACCGAACAATCGCCCAGCCAAAACTCAGCGCTCCCCTTATCGCCCTGTTTTTCATGCTGGCCCTGTCTGCAACACTCCTCAGTGCAACATTTGCCCATGCCGTGCGCCTCAAAGACATGGCCTCGGTAAAGGGTGTACGAGACAATCAACTGGTGGGCTATGGGATTGTCGTGGGTTTGAACGGCACGGGTGACGGAAACAACGCTGCCTTTACCCCGCAGGGGTTAGCAAACGTCATGAAAAACCTTGGCGTGCAGGTCGACCCTGAAAAAATCAAAGTAAAAAATGTAGCCAGTGTCCTGATTACCGCCAAGCTTCCGCCCTTTGTCAAGATGGGGCAAACCATTGATGTCACCCTCTCTTCAGTGGGCGATGCCTCTTCCTTGCAAGGCGGCACCCTGCTGGCCACTCCGCTCAAGGGGTTGGACAACAAGATATACGGCCTTGCCCAAGGAGCCATCAGCATCGGTGGCTTTGAGGTAGAGGGCCAGGGTGCAGGTCGGCAAAAAAATCACCTGACCGTGGCCCGTATTCCGAACGGTGCAACCGTGGAACGCGAAGTGCCGGTTAGTTTTGCCAACAAGGAGCGCGTTACCATCAGTCTTGATTCAGCGGACTTCACCACCATTTCCAGGTTAAAAAAGGCGGTTGATGATTTTCTCGGTGGCCCCTTTGCCACGGCCAAGGATGGCGCAACCGTGGAGATCATCATACCTGAAAAATACAGAAAGCAGGAGGTGGCCTTCTTGGCTGCCGTGGAAAATCTGGAAATTACCCCGGACTCCCCTGCCCGCGTGGTGCTCGACGAGCGCACCGGCACCGTGGTCATGGGCGAAAACGTCCGCATCAGCAGGCTGGCCTTGAGCCACGGCAATCTGAGCCTGCAGGTTAAGGCTGCCCAAGAGCGGGCGCCGACCACTGCGGAACTGCTGGAATCCCCAACAACGGAAGACATTATCCTGGCCCGAGATCAAGTCACCACCGGCGATTTAGGTCAACGCCTTGTAACCATGCGTCCCGGAGTAACGTTAGGCGAGGTGGTTCGTGCCCTCAATTCCGTAGGCGTTGCTCCCCGAGACCTGATTGCCATATTCCAGTCCGTCAAGGCATCAGGGGCGTTGCAGGCCGACCTGGAAATTATCTAACGGAGAAAACATGGACATCATTACCGATGCAACAATAGGGCTTAAGGGAAGCAGCAATTCTGCCGATACAGTTAAAGAGAAAAAACTACGAGAGGCGTGCGCAGGATTCGAGGCCATTTTACTCAAGCAGCTGCTAGCCAGTGCTCGACAAAGCCTGCCGGAAGGCGGCCTCTTTGAAGGCGGTTTCGGCGAAGATATGTACCGCTCCATGCAAGACGATCAGTTAGCCCAAAAAATGGCAGCGACAAACCGCTCCGGACTTGGCGAAATGCTTTACAGACAGCTCTCCCAGAATCAAACCAAGTCCCCAAGCAAATAGAGGTATATCATGAACGCACCGAACAATATGCAAACAGCAAAGCTTCCGGCCCGCTTTTTTGAGATCCTCAAGCAGGAAATTGCTGTTTCCCAGGAAATGCTGAGCGTTTTAAAAGAAGAAAAACAGGCCCTTATCGACATGGAGATGCAGACCATCATCAACCTCAGCCGCAAAAAGGAACACTGCCTCAAAAGACTGCAAGGGCTCGATGAAATGATCCAGCAGGTAAGCCGTACCATCACCGGTGCCCAGCCCCATGAGAATATCAGGCTCAAAGATCTGGTCGGACTCCTCCCCCCCCTTGAGGCAAAAAAGCTGGAGGCCGTGCGTGTAAAGCTGAGCAGCCTGCGGGAAGAGGTCCTCTCCAAAAATCTGATCAATAAAAAATTCGCCGAGGAGACCAAAAACTTTTTAGGCGATGCCATCTCCACCATCACCAGCACGGTTGCAGAGCGCCCCATGTACGGCAGAAGCAAGGGGCTGAACAAACCCTCTGTCAACCAGCCTTCGCTAATCAGCCGCGAGGTGTAAGCAATGGCCGGTCTCTCCCACGTTCTCAGTGTAGCCAAAGAGGCGCTCCTCGCCCACCAACTCTCGGTGCAGGTAGCCTCTCATAATATTGCCAATGTTGACACGGAAGGCTTTACCCGGCAAACGCTGAAACTGACCACCCACGAATCAACCCCTGTAAGCGCGGGATTGGTCGGTGGTGGTGTAACCGGTGAAGATATCACCAGAAACTATGACCAGTTCATGGTGGAACGACTGGTTGATCAACAGTCCCTTTTGGGAAACCTTGAGGCCCAGCAGCAGTCTTTGCGCCTGGTAGAAACCGTTTTCAACGAGGCTCCTGGTCTGGCACTCAACGACCTGATGAACAAATACTGGACGAGCCTGCAGGAACTTTCAGACAACCCGGACATCCAGGCAACCAGACAATCAGTTGAACAATCCGCCCAGTTGGTCATTGACCAACTGCAAACCATGAGTACTGAGATGGCCAGGGCCAAATTCGACATCGGCGTCAATCTGGACACGGCCATTGAGGATGTCAACTCCATTGTCACTCAAATCGCCAACCTCAACACCCGCATTTCCGGGGCAGAATCGGCAGCCCACGATGCCAATGACCTTCGCGACAAACGGGACCTGCTCCTGAAAGACTTGTCCGATCTGGTGGACATCACCTTTTTCGAGGATAAAAACGGCGGCTACACAGTGCTTTTGGCAAGCGGCCACACCCTGGTAGAAAGCGGAGAATCCTGGCAGGTTGATTGGGAAAACAACGAGTTAATCTGGGTCAACCGCGATATAAACGGTATTGAGACCAGAAAAGCCATAGGCGGCGGCACGGATCTTGGCGGAAAAATCGGCGGTTGGCTTGAGGTTCGCGCTCAGCTCATTGAAGGAGACCCGGACAACTTTCTGGGCCGCCTTGATGCCTTTGCCAATGCCTTTATCCGGGAGACCAACCAACAACACACGCAAGGCGTGGGAATTGTCCGCTTTGACTCAACCCTTACCGGTGCCGAGCAGGCGAAAAACACCTCTGTTCTTACCGGCACAGTAGATGTTGCCACAGCCACCAGCACGATTACCACGGGAACCATCAAGATAGATAATCGTGAAATAGGCGAGATCACAGGCGCAACCGCAGTGCAGGGACTCGCCATGACCAAGGCGTCCAACACCGTTGCTACGATCAACAAAGCAGAAACCAGTGTCAACGCCCGACTCACCACCCTGGTCGCCGGTGTAGCGGTTACCCCCATGGCAGCACCTGCCGCCAATGACGGAGACACTCTCTCTTTTGACCTCAACGGTGTGACCATTACCTATACCATTGATAATGATGGGGCCGGCCCCACAGACGACTCCAACATAGCGGATCTTTCCGCAAACCTTGTTGCGGCCATCAACACCCAATTGACCACATACAATGGTCTTGCCACCACGGCAAACCCCATCACCATCCAGGCCGTTGTGGGTGACGGAACAAATGGTGGCGTAGCAGACTCCATTGTCCTGCGAAACAGCAATGCAGGAGATGAATCCAACATTATCATTGCCAACCTGACCTCTTCCTTTGCCGGCCTTGAGGCCAATCTCGGCCTTACTGCCGGCACGTACAATGCGGATAAAACGCATAATACCGGCGAGGTTACCCTATTCTCCTCCAGTAACTACAAAGTCACTACCGGAACCGATGATGCCACCTTGCAACAGCTTGGTTTTGCAGGCATACCGTCGGATACCACGCTGGGAGACGGAACCTTTGAGTACGGACCGGACAAAAGTCATGCCGGCCCCCTTCTTGAAGGATACAGCTACGTAGACGAACTGAGCAGAGACACCGGCAGCTTCGATATTTGGATCTACAACACCGACGGCACCTTGGCTCTGGCCCAACCCGTAAACGTTTCCCTTGAGCGGGCTTACGACCTCGGCGACGTGGTGACTGCCATCAATGTTGCCATGAACAGCGCCAATGCCTTGACCGGCGGAACGCGCTGGATCGATGCCACAATATCAAACAACAGCCTACGGCTGACCCCGGATGCCAGCCATGAATTCGCCTTTGCCAGCGATACCAGCAATTTTCTCCAGGTGGCCGGGCTCAACACCTTTTTCACGGGCAGCAGCGCCTCTACCATCGGTTTAAACAGCGTTGTCACCAATGACCTGAACAAGATGGCCGCCGGAACCGTTGGCACCCATGGTGAAATCTTCACCGGTGACAACTCCAACTCCCTTTTGCTGACCAACATTCAACACGATGAATACGTCAATTTCACCGGTGGGAGCCAGGACACCCTGGACGGCTTTTACAATACCCTGGTCGGTAAGGTGGCCAATGAGGCACGCACAGTCAACAGAAGCTTTGAGTTCAATGAGCTGGTCAACAACCAAATGGGTGAAATGCGCGACTCTATTTCCGGTGTTTCTCTGGATGAAGAGATGGCCAATTTGGTGAAATATCAGCACGCATATACTGCAGCGGCCCGGCTGATCACCATATCCGATGAAATGCTGCAAACCATGCTTGATACGGTGAGGTAGGAGGTTCTTATGCGTATTACCATGCGATCGGTCCATAATAACATTCTGGGCAACCTGAATGATCTCACAGTAGACCTTGACCGTATCAACAAACAGATCTCATCCGGAAAACAGATGTCCAAGATTTCCGATGATCCGGTCAGCCTGGTAACCGCCTTGGGGCTGAGGACAAATATCACCGAGATCAACCAGTATCAAGAAAATATCCAATTCGGCGACAGTATGATCACGGCCTCGGAGAGCTCCCTTACCCAAATGAAGTCGCTGGCAATTACCGCAAAAACATTGGCTATTCAGATGGTGAACGCCCCGGTGAGCGCGGAAAACCGCACCAGTGCCGCAGGGGAAGTAAAACATCTCTGGGAAGAGGCGATCATGCTCGGCAACACCGAGGTTGGTGGCAAGTATGTTTTCGGCGGATATCGGACAGCTGGATACACCGCTGCCGAGCCGGAACCCTTTATTGCGGATCTCATCGATGGATACCAGGTAAACGGAACCGTGCCCGGCTCCATAAACCAATGGCTCAGCGGGACCATCGACAACACCCCGCCCGCCGATCTGGCAGCCAATGACCTGCTCATCAACGGCACGGATATTGGTGCTGTTGTGCTGAATGCAGCGGCAGTGAATGGCCTGAACATGACCGGCGCTTCGAACCTGAAAACAGCCATCAATGCCGCGGCCACCACCCCTTCGGTCACCGCCAATCTCACCACCCTCTATGCCGGTGCAGCTGCCACCGCTGAGGGCGGTTTCGGCGGTGAGACCATGACTCAATCAATAAATGGTACCGCCTTTAACGTAGTTGTTCCTAGTGGTGCAACAGCGGCCCAGGTGGCTACTCTCACGGTTGCGGCCATCAACGGCATCTCAGCCCAGACCGGCGTTTCTGCCGTGGTTGGAGACGCAACCAACGGTGGCGTGGCCAACTCGGTGGTACTGTCCAATAGTCAGCCCGGCGATGAAACAGACATTGTTGTCGGTGCCTTGGTAAACGCCAATGCCAATACTGGTTTGGCTCCCGCAACTTACAGCGTCGGTGCCGCCAACAATACAGGACAAATATCACTGAACTCCAGCGAGGCACTTGCCATTACCACCAGTGCTGCGGATGACACCATCCTGGATCGTATCGGTCTCGGAGCAGGCGGGCTCGGCTTTGCCGATGTTGATGGTGATGGTTCCCTCACCTATGGCGCGCACCTGACCGCCACGGACCTGACCATCAACGGCACCGCCATTGGCGCCACGACCAGTGACACCATTTCAACAGTCTACAGCGATGCCTCGGCAGCAGCAAAGGCCACGGCAATCAACGCACTGGAGAGCACCACCGGCGTCCATGCCGATATCACCCCGGCAACCATAACCGCGGGAACAGCAGCGCAGGCCGGAACCATACGTTCCGGTGACTTGGTGATTAATGGTATCGACATTTTTGATGGCAGCAACACGACCACCAACCCGGATCCGGCCACGGTCATAGTGCAAGACACGGACAATGTTCTGCTCAACGGCATCAATGCCAAGTCCGGCCAAACCGGTGTTTTCGCAAGCAGAGACAGCAACGGCAAATTAATCCTGACCGCCATTGACGGCCGAAACATCCAGGTTACCACCACCGGCAATGGGGAAAATATTACCCACCTCAACGGTGCCGCAGCTGACACCCCAGCTAGCAAGGTGTACTTCGGCTCCCTGCAGCTCACCTCGGACAATCAATTTATCCTCGAATCCCCCACAACGGGCACGGCACCGACTATATACGAGGCAGGGCTGGACGCCATCGGCCTCAGCGGAGGCGGGGCAACCACAGGGGAAAGTAAAGATGTCGTGGATGACGGACGCGTGCAAGTCATCACGATCATGAAGCGCGACGGCAGTGTCCGCTACGCAGGAGACCGTGATCACGACCTCAGTATAAAGGTAGGACAAAGCAGCACCCTTGATGTGACCAAGAACGGCAAAACCGCTGTGATGGACACAAACATCTTCAGCGCCCTGAAAGATTTGGAGGATGCACTACTCAACCAAAAACTCAGCACAGTCACGGGTGTCCATAAAGCCACCGACACCACGGCCACCCTGGACAGCAAAAAAACCGGGCTGGAGCAAGATTTTCTCTCCTTTACCAACGGAACCATCTCCGTCACCATTACGGATCACAATTATTACCCAGCCCGCAACAGCACCATGGATATCGGGGTGGATATAACCACGGATACTCCATCCAGCATTGCCGCAAAACTGCACGGTATCCCAGGCCTTACCGCTGCGTGGGATGCCAACGGTCAACTCAAGGTCGAAACCTCGGATACGGATCGCTATACCTTTACCTTCACCGACACCTCAAACACAATGGCCTTGGCCGGTATAACCAGTGAGCAGATGCAGATCCAGGCCATCGACAAAACCATCGGCGACATGGAAACGGTAATGGAAAATCTGACCACCCAGATTTCCGACTTCGGGGCCAGGGCGAACCGCATACTTGTGCAGAATGAAATTTACCTCAACCTCGAGTTGGCGACCAAAGAAAACCTCTCGGAAAAAGAGGATACGGATCTCACCAAAGCATTAATGGAGATGAAGGCCAAAGAACTGGCCTATGAGGCTGCCCTATCGTCGGCAGCCAAGACTATGCAGCTCAGTCTTGTGAACTTCTTAAACTAGCGCTTGAGCAAAAGTTGCAGGGATACTACGCTAAGGGATGAGCAAAGGTAACCTCGCAACAGGCTGGTTTGGTCTCACAAGTAATAATGCCAGGGAGGGCGAAAGATGCTGATTTTAGCAAGAAAGACCGGTGAAGCAATTGCCATTGGCGACTCCATCAAGGTTAAAATCCTGGAGGTCAAAGGGGGACAGGTCAAACTGGGGGTGGATGCCCCCCATGATGTGACCGTACACCGGGAAGAGATTTATCTACGGATCGTAGAAGAAAATAAACGGGCTGCCATGGAGGCGCCCAGCGACCTGTCTGCCCTGACCTCGGTTTTTGGCGAGGGAGCAGACAAACAGGACACTCCCCCAGGGGAGGACTAAACCAATCTATACTGTGAGATGCGAGGGAAAAAATGACTCTAGCAACTGTTGCGATGGAGGAAAGGATGGCTCAGGTTCCCACCACAAACGAAAATAACAACGACCAGCAGATGATCACGGTATCAACAAGCCGTTTTGGTGAAATTCAGGTCTCAAATGACAAGGTGATCACCATGGCCTCGCCTTTTTTGGGCTTTCCGGAATCAAAACATTTCGTGCTCCGGCCACACAGTGAGGATTCCCCCTTCATGTGGCTGCAGTCACTCGATGATCCTAATCTTGCCTTTGTTGTCATCCAGGCCGCACTCCTGGTGCCCCAGTACACGCCGAGCATTCCAAATGCGACCCGGCAGGAACTGGCGGATGAAGGCGCAAGCGAACTGGATACCCTGTTGTTGCTGACCATCCCCCGCGACAACCCGCAGAAGATGACCGCCAACCTGCTGGGTCCACTGTTTGTCAACCCGGCAAAGCGCATTGCCAAACAGGTCCTGCTGGACCCGACCGTTTATGATGCCTGCTGGCCGGTATTTACCAGCGACGCCGCCGAATAGCAGAGCCAGGCGAACCCCACAGCCAACAAATCAACACAGCATGAAAACGCGTGTGTACGCTAAAAAAACAGGAAAACTACGAGAAAAAATGAACGGCGGTAGGATAAAGAAAGGTTACAAACAAAGATTACTTGTCAAGCACGGTCTCGGAGAGCAGGCTTGCCATCATTTTGTCTGCAATCTTGTGGGGATCAACTTGATATTCGCCGCGCTCGATCTGCTGCTTCAATTCCTGCACGCGATCGGCACGGACCGCAGGGGTCTGCTCCAATACTTCTTTGGCTTTTTGGACCTCTTGAGAGCCGGCGGAAAGCTCAACGCGATCACCCTGCGGAGCTTTAGACGCACTGGAGGTAGGGGAACCGGACTCGGATCTTTTGACCTGAGTCTTCTCTGTCTTTATTTGTTGGAAAACATTAGTGACTTTCATGGCTCTCTCCTGACATCCTTGCAGGGATTGTCAGCCAATGATTTTGAAGGCGGACGGAACAACCCTGTCCCATCATATACACCTACATATTCCTAGTTATCATATCGGCCCCTCAAAAACAAACTTAATTTTTTTTTCACTTCCCCCAAAAAGCACTACAAGTGCCGGCAAGGCAATAACTTAGCATCTCCCTATACCTTCTCTTTAAACACCCGCCGCCACACGCTTCAGGGTGCACACCCTCTCCTACCTTCCGCGTACGAGTCTTTTTCAAAAAAACCACCCTTTGTTGTCCGTTGTCAAAGCAGGCTCCTGCTGGTAGTATCTGCCCATGAATTCTCAAGAACCTGTTTACCTTATTGACGGCAGCGCCTATATCTACCGGGCCTACCATGCGATCGCCCCATTGACCAACAGCAAGGGGCTTCCCACCCATGCGGTCCTGGGTTTCACCAACATGCTGCTCCGGGTCATCCGGGAAAAACAGCCCAAATACCTGGCCATAGCCTTTGACATGCGCGGCCCCACATTCCGGCATGAAATGTACAGCGAGTACAAGGCCAACCGCCCGCCCATGCCCGATGACCTTGCCTGCCAGATTCCCTTTATCAAGGATATGGCGCGGGCCCACAATATTCTTTCCCTTGAAGAACAGGGATTTGAGGCGGATGATTTTTTGGCCTCAGCCGCCAAGATAATCGAGCAACAAAACCACCCGGTAATCCTCATCTCCGGCGATAAGGATCTGCTGCAGCTTGTCTCGGACAAGGTCACCATGTGGGACCCCATGCGCGACAAAATCATGGACCCGGCCGCGGTGACAAAAAAATACAATGTTCCTCCCAATATGCTCCTAGATCTTTTCTCTCTTATCGGGGACAGCTCGGATAATGTCCCCGGCGTACCCGGCGTAGGCCCCAAAACCGCGGAAAAGCTGCTCAACCAGTTTGAAACTCTGGAGGGCCTATACGAGAATCTGGACAACATCACCCAGAAAAAACTCAAGGAAAAGCTCAGCGACAATAAAGACCAGGCCTTTCTCTCCCGCCAGCTCATTGCTCTAAAAATGGATCTTGAGGTTCCCCAAAGCCTGGATTCATACGCCCTGCAGGAGGCGGATAACGAAAAATTGCGAGAGCTCTACACCGAGCTGGAGTTCACCCGCCTGCTCAAAGAGCAAACCACAACCCCGGCCCTGTCCCACGATGGTTTTCAGCTTATTCAAAGCGAGTCGACCCTCAAAGAACTCGCTACAAGCCTAACCCAAAAAGAAATGGTGGTGCTGGATACGGAGACAAACTCCCTCAACCCGCTCACCACCGAACTGGTTGGCATCTCCCTTTGCGCCACAAGGAAAGAGGCCTACTACATCCCCATCGGTCACCGGGACGAGAGTGGCGATCTCGTTGCCGGCCAGCTTCCCTGCGACACAGCGCTGGACATTTTACGCCCCCTTTTGCAAAACAAAGATATTGCCAAGCTGGGGCATAACCTCAAGTTTGATTACCAGGTCTTCCAAACCCACGGGCTCACCCTGGAAGGTCCACTTTGGGATACCCTGATTGCCTCCTACCTCATTGACCCGTCCAAGCGCTCCCATAAGCTCGATGACCTCTGCGAGGATATTATCGACCAACGGTTGACCAGCTTTAGTGAGGTGACCAATAAGGATAAGCGGCCCGACGCCTTTGCCTATGTCGATCTTACGGCGGCATGCGATTATTCCTGTGAGGATGTGGTTGGTGCCTATCTGCTCTGGCAGCATTTCCAGTCCCAGCTGAAAGATTTGGACCTGTGGCAACTTTTCGCCGATCTTGAGATTCGACTCATCCCCATCCTGGCCCAGATGGAACGGGCCGGTGTCCTGGTGGATTCGGAATTTCTGGACACGATGTCCGAGGAGCTCGATGCCCAACTCAAGGAGATTGAGACCACCATCTATGAACTTGCCGAAGAGGAATTCAATATCAACTCGCCCAAACAGTTGGGCACCATCCTTTTTGAAAAGCTTGAGCTTCCCCACGGCCGCAAGACCAAGACAGGCTACTCCACCGATGCCAAGGTGCTGGAAAAACTGGCCAGTATCCACGAGCTGCCCGCAGCGGTAATAAACCATCGCAACCTGAGCAAGCTTAAATCCACCTATGTGGACAAGCTCACCACCTTGATCCAGCCTCACAGCGGCCGGGTGCACACCTCGTTCAACCAGGCGGTCACTGCCACCGGCAGACTGAGCAGCTCCAACCCGAACCTGCAGAATATCCCCATCCGTACCCCGGAGGGCCAGCGTATCAGAGAGGCCTTTGTTGCCGCGCCGGGCCATTTGTTTCTCTCTGCCGATTACTCCCAGATCGACCTCAGGGTCCTGGCCCATTATTCACAGGATGCGGCCCTGCTTGAGGCCTTTCGCAAGGGCGAGGATATTCACAAACAGACAGCGGCAGAGATATTTCAAGTCAATGCGGCCTTTCTCACCCCGGAGATGCGGCGGGTGGCCAAGACCATCAACTTCGGCATTATCTACGGCATGAGTGCATTCGGCCTTTCCAACCAGCTCAACATCAGCCGCAAGGAGGCAGGTACCTTTATCGAGCGTTATTTCAGCCACTATGCCGGGGTGAAACAATTTATGGAAGATATCGTGATTCAGGCGCAGGAAGACGGATTTGTCACCACCCTGCTCAAGCGCCGCCGCCTTTTGCCGGAGATAAAGAGCCCCAACAAGACACGGCGGGAGTTTGCCGAACGCACCGCGATCAATACGCCGATCCAGGGCACTGCCGCAGATATCATCAAACTGGCAACCATTGCCACGGTTGAGCAGCTCAAGCAAGAAAAGCTACAGGCCGCCCTGCTCCTGCAGATCCACGACGAGCTTGTTTTTGAGGTGCCGGAAGGCGAGATTGAGAAAACTGAGCAACTGGTCAAAGAGGCCATGGAGCATGTCATGGAACTTGACGTGCCCCTGGTGGTCAATACCACAGTGGGAAAAAACCTGTCCAAGGTCTAACCCATAGAGAAACTTGACGATTTCACAGAAAATCTTTAGGATAGCAAACCAACCCATTCAATCCATTATGCTTTGATCCCCATGGGAATTAAAGGAGAAGATAGATGTTAGATTTTATGCGTCGCAAGGCCCAGTCCACCACGATCCAGATCACCATTTTGCTGATCATTATTGTCTTTGTCTTTTGGGGCGTGGGCACCAACCAGGGCGGGAATGGCAATGCCATTGCCACTGTGAACGACCAGGGTATTACCTACCAGGAGTACCAACGTCTGTACGAGCAGACCGTGTCCGATTATCGGGAACGCCTGGGCGGCAACCTGCCCTCCGGCCTTTTGGAGACTCTTGGCATCAAGCAGCAGGTGCTCAAGCAGCTTATCCAAAAACACCTCATGCAGCAGGGAGCGGCCGAAGCGGGCCTTATGGTGAGTAACATGGAAGTACGCAAGGCCATCCAGGAGATGGAATCCTTTCGCCAGGACGGCATCTTCAACATGGACCGCTACAAACAGCTTCTCTCCTCCTCCAGAATGACCAGCACGGACTTTGAAGAGGGCATCCGCTCGGACATGATGAACGGCAAGATCGTCGACCACTTCAGCCGCTTTACCAAGATAAGCGATGCGGAGCTGAGCGAGCGTTTTGCCTATGAAAATAATGAGGTGCAGTTGAACTACGTTATCTTAAAGGCAGACGACTTCGGTAAAAGGGTGGTTATTGAGGATGAAAAACTCACCGCCTTTTACGATAAGGAAAAGGACAAGTACAAGACCGCACCCCAGGTGAAACTGAAATACCTCAGCTTTGACCTTGATGCGGCTGGCAGCTTCAAATTTTCCGATGCGGAAATCGAAAAGTACTACCAAGACAATATGGCAAAATACTCTACCCCGGAGCAGCGGCACGCCCGCCATATCCTGGTTAAGTCCGATGCGGGAGACAGCGACAAACTGCGGGAGACCAAACGCAAGAAGATCGAGACCATTCTGGAGCTTGCCAAAAAGGATCAGGACTTTGCCAAGCTGGCCAAGGAATACTCCGAAGGACCTTCTGCTGTTGGCGGAGGCGACTTAGGGTTCTTTAGACGCGGGCAAATGGTCAAACCGTTTGACGATGCGGTTTTTGCCATGAAACCGGGTGAGCTCAGCGGTGTGGTGGAAACTCAATTCGGCTTTCATATCATCAAGCTTGAGGAAATCAAGGCGGCAAAGGTTACCTCTCTCGACAAGGCGCGCAAAGAGATCGCCGCAACCATGAAAAAGGAAAAGGGCAAGACCCTGACCTACCAGCTGGCAAACCAGGCCTACGAAAACATCATCCTTGCAGGCAGCCTGGAAAAATATGCGCAGGAGAGCAAAACCCAGCTTAAGGAGACAGACTTCTTTACCCGCAACAAGGCGCCCAAAGGAGTGGCTGGTAACATAGCTGCCCTGAACGCCGCATTTTCTTTAAAAAAGGGAGAACTCAGCTCCCTGCTTGAAGGAGGCGACGGCTACACCATCCTCTTTATTGCCGACGAGAAAGCCCCTGAGGTGCCGGAATTGCCAGCGGTACGGGCAAGGGTTGAAAAAGATTTTATTGCAGCTTCGGCCAAGGACCTGGCCCAGGAGCAAGCCAAGTCCATTCTGACCGCTGCCAAAGAAACGGATCTGGCCCAAGCTGCCAAAAAGGAGGGGCTTAAAGTACTGGAAACACCCTTCTTCTCCCGCAAAAACCAATCCGCCAGCACCCTGCCCAACGTGGTGACCACAGGCGGGCTTGGACTTTCAAGCAAAATGCCCTACCCGGAGCAGGAGTTTGCCGATGGAGCCACCTTTTATGTGATTCATCTTGAGGAAAGCAAGAGCGCGGACATGGCGCTTCTCTCTGAAGAAAAAGAGCAACTGCTCCAGCGCCTCAAGCAGGATAAGCAGCTCAAGTTGATGGGTGCCTGGCTTGCCTATTTGGAGGACAATGCCGAGATCACGACCAATAAGGATTTCTTCCAGAACTAAAAAGGTCTTCGACTGGGTCAGTCCTTGGGCCGGCCCGGTCCCCAGAGCGGATCATCGCCAAAGCGATCCATCCACCAGTCTTCGCCCTCTAAGGGTTGATCCTCCCCCGGAACCAGGGGAAAAAGATACTTTGTACAGTAATTGATCAGTGTTTGATAGGCCGCAGTGAGCCTGTGCATCTCCACAGACTCATCTTCTGCATCCGGATCGGAATTGTCCGCCAGATCCGGGTGATGCTTTTTGCACAGGCTACGATACGCCTGCTTGATCTGGGCCAGGGTCGCCTGATCCGGCAACCCTAAGAGTCTTTTGGCCTCGATAATCTCTTTCCATTCCTCGTTGGTCACGGCTTAGTCCTTCTTTTTCCAACTCTTCTCTTCTTGGCGCAAAAGGCGGACGATATTGTCTTTATGCTTGAGCCAGACAAAAACACCGACCACCAGGGCAAGAATTGCCTTTTCCACCGAGCCGTAGAGCAACCAGACCAATCCCGGCATAAGAAGGGCTGCAGTGAGGGAGCCCAAAGAGACAAAACCCCAATTGTAGACCACCCCAACAAAGATTAGGATATCGAGCAATGCAGCCACAGGCGCAAGATAAAGAAAGATACCCAAAGCCGTAGCCACTCCCTTGCCGCCCTTAAACTTCAGGTAGATCGGATAAAGGTGGCCCAAAAAGGCAGCGCCACCGCAAACCGCAACCCAGGTCATCCTGATCGGCTCAGCAGGCAGGAGTGAGGCCGCAGCCAACATGGGCAGAATCGCCTTAAGCACATCGCAGACCAGAGTGGAGACGCCGAACTTTTTGCCTGCCAGGCGGGTGACATTGGTTGCCCCGATATTACGACTGCCTTCATTGCGGACATCAACGCCTGCCATTTTGCCGAAAACCAGGCCAAAGGGGATGGAACCGATCAAATATGAGCCAACGATAAAAAAATATTCCATGCTGTTACTTTTTTTAAGGTGTATGGGTTCATCGAAAGGAAAACTTTCATAGCCGTATAACGAAGGGCTATAGTAGCATGGAAGTATATCTTTAGCGTCTTTTTTTTAGAGTCGCTCTGTTACGAAAATTCACTACAGGAGCAGGCATGCACGAAGAATTCATGCAGCAGGCGATCCAACTGGCCCACAAAAAAATGGAGCTCAACGAGGGCGGCCCCTTTGCCGCGCTTATTGTCCAAGATGGGCATGTTATTGCCCGGGGCTGGAATAGGGTTACCTCAACCAATGACCCAACCGCCCATGCCGAGATCGTTGCTATCCGCAAGGCCTGCCAGATGGTAAAAAGCTTCAGTTTGGAAAATTGCGTCCTCTATGTCAACTGCGAGCCCTGCCCCATGTGCATGGCCGCCATTTACTGGGCTGGAATAAAACAGGTTTTTTATGCCGCAACCAGACATGATGCAGCCAAGATCGGCTTTGCCGATGACCATATCCACCAAGAACTCACACTTCCCCTTGAGCAGCGTGAAATGCAGCTTGGCCAACTTATGCAGGCTGAGGCCCTGGAGATTTTTGCCGCCTGGGACGCAAAAGAGGACAAAATTCTATACTAACCTCCCTCCCCCATCAAAAAGCACCAGCGCAACACCTCAATATAATTACATAAAATATTTTTTTATTTTTTTATTAAAGTTCCAAAATGTTTTGGCCGATAAAATCGACAAGGGAAAAAAATTGGCCATGAAAGAAAAACAAACTACAAAATCAAAAATCCATTATTTTGTCGCAAATCCAAACGTTTGCGGCACATGCTCCGAGTCCGGCAACACCTGTTGTCACTGTCCTGCGGATCAAAGCTATATGATAGCCCCGCTCTCAGAGGCAGATGCAGGCGGTGAGTCCCTGGACCGGGCAAGGTGGTTTTGTGGTTGAAGAGCCAAACTCCCCAGAGTTTCTGAATGTCATGGAGCAAATCTTCAGTCATGCGCCTGAGGACATCCGCACCTCGTTTCCCGAAGGCGAAACCCATATGCGCCTTGCCCAAAACAGTGTGGACCAATGTGTTTTTCTCGGCCCTAACGGCTGCCTGCTCCCCAATCCGGCCCGGCCTATATTTTGCCAGATTTACCCCTTCTGGTTCACGGGCGAGCAGATTCAGGTTTTTGGAGATCACAACTGTCTTGCTCTGAAAACTGCTGAGACGATTCCACGCCTGTGCTCCCTCCTGGGGACGAATCCCGACCATCTTTTCTCTCTGTACTGTCGTCTTTGCAAAGTTTGGGGAGTACCCCCTCCCAACAAATATCAATTAATGTGTGGCTGATAACCGGACACATGTTGATTCTCCTCTTAAGAAAGTAATTTTTTCCCCTCTCCTTCTTAAAGAAGCAAAAGCCATGCCTCTGTCTGGCCTATCGCACAACCACAAACTACCACCCTGTATTTACGTACTTTTCACCAAAAACACCCCACCCGCACCCTCCACCACAACAGGGTAAATTTTTCCCCTTTCAGCATCTGCCCCGAAAGAAAAAAGATAATTAGGACCAAAAAAGTTTTACTTCTTGATTTAAGTCAAAGTCTCGATCTAGGCTGATTGATATAGTCTCCTCAAACGTTAGGGAAAAATTTTCAAGCCAACCTTCAAATAAGGAGCACGCCATGTTTTGTTATCAATGTGAACAAGCCGCCAAAGGAACCGCCTGTACCGTAAGTGGTGTCTGTGGAAAAAAACCCGATGTCGCCGCACTGCAAGATCTTCTCATCCATGCCCTGCAGGGTCTCTCCCTCATGGCCGTTGAGGGAAGAAAGGTGGGAGTGACCGATTCCGACCTTAACCTCTTCACCTGTGAAGCAATCTTTTCCACCCTGACCAATACGGACTTTGACCCGGAACGCTTTAACCAGCTCATCAACCGCACTGTTGAGCTGCGTGAGTCCATGAAGAGCAAGGTCCAGGCAGCTGGCGGTAACGTTGATTTTGCCTACCCCTGCGCCTCCTATACTCCTGCCGCGGATACCGCCGCTCTGGTGAACCAGGGCGAGGGAGTAGCCCTCAATGCCGACACCGGCGAGAATGAGGATATCCGCTCTCTCAAGCACATTCTCCTCTTCGGCCTTAAGGGTATTGCCGCCTATGCCGACCACGCCCGGATCCTGGGCCAGGAAGATGACGCCGTCTACGCCTTCATCCATGAGGCAATGACCGCCATCCTGCGCGACGACCTGACCGCTGAAGACTGTGTGGCAGCGGCCATGAAATGCGGTGAAGTCAACCTGCGTGCCATGGAACTGCTCGACGCTGGAAATACCGGCACCTACGGCCACCCGGTACCCACCGAGGTTCCCCTGGGCGCCAAGGCCGGTAAGGCCATCCTCGTTTCCGGTCATGATCTGAAGGATCTTGACATGTTGCTCCAGCAGACCGAGGGCAAGGGAATCAACATCTACACCCATGGTGAGATGCTGCCCTGCCACGGTTACCCTGAGCTGAAAAAATACCCGCACTTCTACGGCCATTACGGTACCGCCTGGCAGAACCAGCAGAAGGAGTTCCCCGAGTTCCCCGGCGCAATCCTGATGACCACCAACTGCATCCAGCAGCCCAAAGAGAGCTACCAGGCAGAGATCTTCACCACCGGCCTGGTCGGTTGGCCCGGCGTTACCCACCTCAAGGACAAGGACTTCACCCCGGTCATTGAGAAGGCCCTGGCAATGGACGGCTTTGCCGCAGACACCGAGAAAGGCAAGGTAATGGTAGGCTTTGCCCGCAACGCTGTACTCGGCGTGGCAGACAAGGTCATCGAGGCGGTCAAAAACAAAGACATCCGCCACTTCTTCCTGGTTGCAGGTTGTGACGGCGCCAAACCCGGCCGTAACTACTACACCGAGTTTGTAGAGAAGGTCCCCAAAGATTGCGTGGTCCTGACCCTGGCCTGCGGTAAATTCCGCTTCTTTGACCAGCAACTCGGCGACATTGGCGGCATCCCACGCCTCCTGGATGTAGGACAGTGTAACGATTCATACTCTGCCATCCAGATTGCCGTGGCCCTGTCCAAGGCCTTTGACTGCGGAGTGAACGACCTGCCTTTATCCATGGTTCTTTCCTGGTACGAGCAGAAGGCGGTGGCGATCCTCCTTACCCTGCTGCACCTCGGGATCACTGACATCCGCTTAGGACCCACTCTGCCGGCGTTTGTTACCCCCAACGTCCTGGACGTGTTGGTACAGAACTTTGACATCAAGCCGATCTCTACCCCGGACGAGGACCTGAAGACCATCCTCGGATAATCCGGCAAGAGAGATTGCGCAAAGGTTAGGATTTTTTCCAAAACCCAGGAGCAGGGCAACGAGTTGAATACGAGTTGCCCTGCCCTCCCCCGAAAAAAACCAACCTTTGATTGCCTACGAGGAACGCGTTATGAAGTGCCCTGGTCAAGACAGCCGCTACTGGGAATCCAGTGCAGTTTTTGAAGCAGCCTGCCCGAAATGCAAAAACCCCATTGAATTTTTCAAGGATGACTCCACCCGCAAATGCTCAAACTGCGGACACCGCATGCTGAATCCAGAAAACGATTTCGGCTGCGCTGCCTACTGTCCCTACGCCGAGCAATGCCTGGGCTCCCTGCCGCCGGAACTTTTGGCCAAGAAACAAAACCTCTTAAAAGAGAGGGTGGCCATTGAGATGAAGCGCTACTTTGACAACGATTTCAAGCGCATCGGCCATGCCACGCGGGTGGCCAGGTATGCAGAGGAGATTGGCAAAGAAACGGAGAGTAATCCAGCAGTCACCTTGATAGCCGCGTATTTACATGACATCGGCATCAAAGAGGCTGAAAAAAAACATAATAGCGCTGCCCCACGCTACCAACACGAAGAGGGGCCGCCGGTGGCTCGAGATCTTTTAAGCAGTATTGGCGCAACCGAGGAGTTGATTAATGATGTCTGCAAAATCATTGACCATCACCACACTCCGAAACCAGAGGAAAGCCTTGAATTTAAGGCGGTGTATGATGCGGACCTCATTGCCAACCTGGAAGAAAAACACAAGGAATCACCCCTTGACGCAACGCAGTTAGAAAACATTTTAAAAACATCATTTTTAACCGAGCATGGGGCAAAACTTGCCGCAAAAATGCTCACCTAGGAAAGCAAACAATAAAAAGAGACGAACCTTTAGCTTTTAAGTGTTGTCTTAACTCTACATACGGAGTGAAATCATGCGAGTTTTACGAAAAATTATCGAGATCGACGAAGAATTGTGTAACGGCTGTGGCGAGTGCGTCCCCTCCTGTGCCGAAGGTGCCCTGGAGATCGTGGATGGCAAGGCCCGGATGATCGCGGAAAAATATTGCGACGGCCTTGGCGCCTGCCTTGGCGACTGCCCAACCGGCGCTTTGAAAATCATTGAACGCGAAGCAGAGGACTTTGATGAAGAGGCGGTTGAAGAATTGCTGAGCAAGAGAGCTGAAGCCCAACTGGGCAAGGCCCCTGCTGCTCCCCAGGGCGGTGGATGCCCATCAGCACAGCTCAAGACCTTTGCCCCGTCCACCCCCTGCCAGGATGCCAACCGCCCAACCGGCCTTGGCACAGCAGGTACGGATTCCGCCTTGAGCCACTGGCCTGTGCAGATCAGACTCGTTCCGCCCAATGCCCCGTTCTTGGCAAATGCAGATCTTTTGGTGGGAGCGGATTGCGTGCCCGTAGCCTATGCAAACTTCCACAGGGACCTGCTGGCCGGGAAAGTGGTCATGATGGGTTGCCCGAAGTTCGATGAAGTAGACAGCTACGTGCAGAAATTCATCGATATCTTCAGGGCCGGCCAGATCAAAAGCGTGACCATCGCCATCATGGAGGTGCCCTGCTGCGCCAATATGCGCCAGATCATCAGCGAGGCGCAACGCCAGGCAGGGAGCTCTATCCCGCTGAACGAGGTGGTTATTTCCGCCCGCGGTGAAATTATCAGACAAGGAGAAATGGCAGCCTAAAGGCCGGACATTCTCCTGAACAACTGTCTTCCGGGCAAGCAAGAATTTACTTTTGTTTGCCCGGAAAAACGGGTACAAAAGAACTGTTTTACACAGCATTTTTTATGCTTCTCAGCAGTTATTTAAAATCCGGGACCAGAATAAACAGATGACCAGTAAGATGCCGCTGTGCGGTTTTTCTTGCCTGGACTTCAGGAGAATGCAATGCAGCTTGCCAAACGGGTAACGATCTTCCTTATCACATTCCTGCTTCTCTGCGCCGGGGCCAATGCCCAGGCTGCGACCAAGATGCCCCACTTTGCCCTCCCCTCTGCCGAGGACGGCTCTTTGGTTGATTCGGAAAGTTATAAAGGGCAGGTCATGCTCATCAATTTTTGGGCCACCTGGTGCCCTCCCTGCCGTAAAGAAATCCCCTCTCTGATCAAGCTGCAAAACGAGTTCGGCTCCAAAGGCTTTACGGTTATCGGCCTTTCCACAGACCAGGGCGGCTCAAAAGTGGTTGTCAAACTGATGAAGAAGATGGGGGTCAACTACCCCATACTGATGGCTGACTCAAAAACTCCCCGTGCCTTCGGCGGCATCCTGGGGATTCCCACCTCTTTTTTGGTCAACAAAAAAGGGTATGTGGTCAAACGCTATGATGGGTATGTAGACCACAACACCCTCCTCAGAGACCTCAAATCCGTCATCGAATAGTCCCGGATGATTTTCATGGAACACCGACGGACATTTTCCGGTTGACAACTTTTTTTCCTTTCGTATATTGACTGAACGATTATTCATAATTTTCCGTATGGTGTATACAGGAAAAAATTTTCCATAAACCTTAGGAGGAGAAAAACAATGAAAAAAGTTATCACCTTGGCAATGGCTTTGGCTTTCGTTGCAAGCACCGCTACCATGAGCGTTGCTGCCAGCGTAAAATGTGAAGTAAAATCCATTGACGGCTCCACCGTCACCATGGATTGCGGCAAGAAAGCAAGCAAGCTGAAAGCCGGCGACAAAGTAAAAGTTAAAGCTGCCAAGAAAAAAGCAATCGAAGGTTGCTAATTTTCTTCAGCTAATTTTTGCTGACAAAACCGCCCCTCCTTATATGGTTGGGCGGTTTTTTTATGCCTTTTTTCCGACACGGAATAAATTTTTCCTCTAAACCTCCCCCCTGCCTTTACTTTTATGGCCCCCTTGCGTATATTCCCTGCCCATGAGCATTTTTGAAGCCATACTCTTCGGCCTTTTGCAAGGCGCCACGGAATTTCTGCCCATCTCAAGCTCCGGCCATTTGGCCCTGGCCCATTATTTTTTCGGAGCGCAGGAGGCGGAGCTGGCCTTTGACGTGGCCCTGCACCTTGGCACCCTGGGCGGGGTGATTATCTACTTTTTTGAAGATTTTTTTCTTCTGACAAAAGCCACACTCTTCTTCAAAGATAAAAGCCCGGAATTCGTCCGTCTGCGCTCCATGGCCCTAGCCATTACCGTGGGCACTATCCCAGGCGTGTGTGCAGGACTTTTCTTAGGCGACATCTCCGAACAATATTTTCGCACCCCAGCCATGGTTGCCGCTTCCTTGGCAGGCTTCGGTCTCCTCTTGCTTCTTGCCGACAAATCTGGCAAACGCAGCCGCGGCTTTGAATCGATCTCTCTTTTTGATGCACTGGTGATCGGTATCTGCCAAGGCTTTGCAATTTTCCCCGGTGTTTCGCGTAGCGGCATTACCATCACTGGTGGACTCTTTTTAGGACTCAATCGTCAGAGTGCGGTGCGCTTTTCTTTTCTGCTCTCCGCCCCGGTCATTTTGGGCGCCGGGATATATAAAATACCGGATATCATCACCCACGGCCTGACCAGTGGCAACCTTGCGCCTTATCTTGCCGGTTTTATCGCCTCGGCAATCTCAGGCTATCTTTTCATTGCCTTCCTCATGCGCTT
This sequence comes from uncultured Desulfobulbia bacterium, assembly GCA_964385695.1. Classification (GTDB taxonomy): domain Bacteria; phylum Desulfobacterota; class Desulfobulbia; order Desulfobulbales; family Desulfurivibrionaceae; genus CAYLQA01. Next base: position 31,872 of record CAYLQA010000029.1, read on the forward strand.
TATCAAGGCCAGAAGCTTTGCCATCTTCAGCTATTATCGCTTCTTGGTTGCCGCTGCCATTCTTGCCACCCTCTTTTTGGGCTAGCAGCCACACCGCAACGTAGGCAATATACTCTTCTGTTATAATGAGGACGATATGAACACAATGGATCTTCCAGAAAAAGCACAAAAACAGCTGCGCGAAATTCGCAAGAAATACAAGGTGGCCTTTGAGCCGTTGACCATCCGTGATGAGGAGTTGCAGATCCTTACAGTGACCGACCTTGAACATCTTTTGGGCGGTAAAGATCCCTTTGCTAATGTACAGGAATTTCCCTTTTGGATTCGCCTGTGGGAATCAGCCTTGGTGCTGGCCGATCTTATTGTCTCCATGCCGCCGGACAAACCAGGGCAAAAATTGTTGGAGCTGGGAGCAGGCTTGGGCGCCCCCGGCCTTGCAGCAGCCAAGGCGGGCTACCAGGTAACCCTGAGTGATTACGAGCAACACATCCTTGAATTCCAGCGGGTGAGCGCTGCGGCAAGCAACCTTAAGGGGGTGCAATGTAAACTCATTGACTGGCTCAAGCCGCCTCAACTCACCGAGTTTGACACCATCATCGCAGCAGAGGTCCTCTTTCGGGAGGAGTTTTTCGCCCCCTTACTCAATGTCTTTAAAACCTACCTGGCTCCAGGCGGTGTCATTTATTTGGCTCACGAAGCCTGCCGCAAATCTCTGCCTAAATTTCTGGATCTTGCGGAAAAAGAGTACGATATTGCCTTCAGTAACAGAAAGTTTCGCAAAGACGACATAGAAAAGACCATCGTGGTCTGCCGTCTTACGCAAAAGGCGTAGCAAATAGGCCCAAACCATGCGCTATCAAGACATCGACTGGAACGAGATGTGGCGGACAGCCAGAGCCGCAAAATCCTGGAAAAAGAAAAAGCACAAGGACTGGGACAAACGGGCGGCAACCTTTGCCCAGCGCAATATCGACTCCCCCTTTGTCAGCCAATTCCTTGAACATGTTTCTCTCAAAGCGGAGTGGACCGTACTTGATGTGGGCAGCGGGCCGGGTACCCTCTCCATCCCTTTGGCCGACAAGGTCAAGTCCGTCACGGCCCTGGATTACTCCGGCGCCATGCTTGAGGAGCTGAACAAACAGGCACGACAGAGAGGCCTCAACAACATTCATACTCAGCAGGCAGCCTGGGAGGATGACTGGCAGTCCATGGGCATTGAAAAGCACGACATGGCAATAGCCTCCCGTTCCCTGTCTGTGGACGACCTGGCCGGGGCCTTGAGCAAACTTGACTCTTGGACAAATAAGGCGGTTTATATCGCCGACCGGGTCGGGGCAGGCCCCTTTGACCCGGATCTTTTCGCTGCCATCGGCCGTAAATTCGAGCCGGGGCCCGACTATATATTCACCCTGAACATCCTCTACTCTCTGGGCATCAACGCCCATGTGGATTATATTACCCTGGACCACAGGCGCTCTTATCAATCACGGGACAAGGCCCTGGAATCCTATCGCTGGATGGTGGACGACATTACGCCGGACGAAGAAAAACGCCTTGAAGAATACGTGTATGCGCACTTAAGCCAGGTTGATGAAACCTGCTGGCAGTTTTCTCGTCGGGTGCCGCCCAAATGGGCCCTGATCTGGTGGCATAAAAACGGCTAACACACCTTTTTGTAGGAGCCCCTTCAGGGGCGATTCATCAAGCCTTACAATCGCCCCTGAAGGGGCTCCTACAGATGTGGTTACAAATTACCCCTGAAACCTTGGGCAAAAAAACATGAGTTCCCCCAACCAATACGATATCATTGTTGTCGGTTGCGGCCATGCCGGCTGTGAGGCTGCCCTGGCTGCGGCCCGCATGGGCAGCAAGACTGCGGTTTTAGTCATGAACGCCGACACCATCGGCGCCATGAGCTGCAACCCGGCCATCGGCGGCCTGGCCAAAGGACATCTGGTCAAGGAGATCGATGCCCTGGGCGGGGAAATGGCCAAAAATATCGATGCCACAGGCATCCAGTTTCGCAGACTTAATACGAGAAAGGGTCCTGCGGTTTGGTCGTCCAGGGCCCAGGCGGATCGGCTGCTCTACCGGTTGCGCATGAAGTCGGTCTTGGAGAATCAGGAGAATCTCGATATCCGCCAGGATGTGGCGGACCGGCTGATCATCAAGAATGGCGTGACTGAGGGCGTTGTCACCTCCCTGGAAGAAGAGCTTTTCGCCCGGGCCGTAATCATCGTCACCGGCACCTTTATGAACGGCTTGATCCACGTGGGGCTTAAAAACTTCCCGGCCGGACGAATGGGGGATGCCCCCTCCTTCCAGCTGCCCGAGCACCTTCGGGAGTTAGGCTTTACCATGGGCCGGATGAAGACCGGCACCACGCCGCGCATCGACGGAACCACCATTGACTACAGCGAACTCGAAGCTCAGCACAGTGACGACCCGCCGCTTCTTTTCTCCTTTGACAATGCCGGTAAAGCGCCCCAGCTTGAACAACGTCCCTGCCATATCACTTACACTAACACCGCAACCCACGATGTAATTCGCGCAGGCACAAACCGATCCCCAATGTACAGCGGCATCATTGAGGGAGTGGGCGCCCGTTACTGCCCCTCCATTGAAGATAAGATCATGCGCTTTCCCGATAAGGAGCGGCACCAGATATTTTTGGAGCCCGAGGGATTGGATACGGTTGAGGTCTATCCGAACGGCCTGCCCACCAGCCTGCCCATGGATGTGCAGCTGGCCATGCTCCACTCCATCAAGGGTCTTGAAAACGTCAAGGTTATCCGCCCCGGCTACGCAATCGAATATGATTATGTCGACCCCCTGGAGCTTACGCCCAGCCTTGAGACCAAACGCATTGGTGGGCTCTTTTTGGCCGGACAGATCAACGGCACCTCCGGTTATGAGGAGGCTGCGGCCCAAGGCCTCATGGCCGGGATCAATGCCGTCAAATACGTACGTGAAGAAGAGCCTCTTATCCTGGATCGCTCCCAGGCCTATACCGGAGTTTTGATCGACGATCTCGTTACCAGCGGCACCAAGGAGCCATACCGCCTCTTTACCTCACGGGCGGAATATCGCCTGCTGCTCCGGGAGGATAATGCAGACCTCAGGTTGCGACAAATCGGCTACGATCTTGGCCTGGTTGACCGGGCCACCTTTGAGAAATTCCAGATCAAAAAACACGGCATTGAAGAAACCCTGGATCGTTTTAATGCCACCATTATTAAACCGACCAAGGCAACCAACGCTCAGCTCCAAGAACTCGGCTCAACAAATTTAAAAAACGCGGCAAGCGCTGCCGATGTTCTCAGAAGGCCGGAGATGGATATTGCCACAGTGGCAAAGCTCGCGGAGATCGAACTGACAGAAGGGGCGGAAATAAACCAAGAGGTGCAACTGACCATCAAATACCAGGGGTACATCGATCGGCAGGGCGAACAGGTGGAACGCTTCAAGCGCCTGGAGGCGGTCATCCTGCCCAAAGACCTGGTCTACAAGGGCCTGCCCGGTCTCTCCCGCGAAGTAGTGGAAAAACTCACCACCATCCGGCCCCGGACCTTGGGCCAGGCCGCCAGAATCTCGGGCATTACCCCGGCCGCCATCTCGGTTCTCCAGGTCTATCTCAAAAAAGAAAACCTGCTTTAATTACTCACCGCATCTTGCTTTGCCAGGGTCTCCTCCAGCAATCTCGCCAGTTTGGACATGAGGATCGGCTTAAGCATGAAATGGTCGACCCCAAGGGCCTTTGCCTTTTCATCATCAATTTTTTCACTGAACCCGGTGCAGAGAATAACCGGTAAGTCCGGCTTGATAAGACGCACCTCCCGCAACAGTTCGATACCGGTCATGCCCGGCATGGCCATATCGGTGAGCAACAAATCAATATTATCCTTTTGCTCTTTAAACTTATCCAGGGCGGCCAAGCTGCTGATGCAGGGCACCACCTCATAGCCAAGTTTAACCAACATCTGGTGCATCAGGCGCACGATAACCTCCTCGTCATCCACCACCATGATGGTCCCATGGCCCAGATAAACCGGTGTCCGCTGTTCGGCAGTTGCAGGCTCCTCTTCTGCATCTTCAACCTGCGGCAAAAAGACATGAAACTCCGTGCCCTGGCCGGGCTCGCTTTTAACGCTGATATGCCCATTATGGCTCCTGACGATACCATGCACAACCGCCATCCCCAGCCCTGTTCCCTCACCTTGTCCCTTGGTCGTGAAATAGGGCTCGAAGATTCTCTCACGGGTCTCCTTATCCATGCCGCAACCAGTGTCCCGCACGGTCAGCTGGAGATATTTGCCGTCCTTGTCAGTGAACTCTTCACTATAGTGGCCAGGCCCTATTTCAATCACATCCAGCAAGACAGTCAAGACACCGCCCTCTTCCCGCATCGCATGGTAAGCATTGGTGCAAAGGTTCATTAATATCTGATGAACCTGGGTCGGATCGGCCATGGCAGAGCCGCAATCTTTGGCAACTTTTTGCTTAATCTCGATATTGCTGGGAATGGAAGAACGCAGCAGTTTCAATGCCTCGCGGATAAGAAGATGAATCCGCACCTGCTTTTTCTCCTGCTCGGCCTGCCTGCTGAAGGTAAGAATCTGCGTGACCAAATCCCGGGCTCTGTAGGCGGCATTAATGACCTCGACCATATCTTCCCGCTCAGTGGATCCAGGTTGAAATCATGGGCAATTCCACCGGCCAGAGTGCCAACGGCCTCCATCTTCTGG